>JAXGZS010000001.1:0-402500 GCA_040776805.1 Clostridiales bacterium
GGCGAATATCTAAAGATATAGAACTTGATTCATCAACAATTCCAATATAACAATAAGCATTATAAAAGGTAATGTTATTTCCCGATATTCTATAGTCTTGGCTAAAAGATGAACGACAATCGTAAATTGAGGGTAAATTAACTTGATTACGAAGTTTTGTTATCTCTGACTGATTTAAGCATATACCATCATTTATTAATGCACTAATTATGTTACATGATATTTTTGCGGTTTCTGCACGAGAGATATAACTATACGGATAAAACCGATAGTTATTATCGCCACGAACGATGTCAGCTTTCTGTAATTTATAGACTGAGTCTTTTGCATAAGAGGCAATGGATGAATCGTCTTTAAATGTAATTTTATAACTTAGAATAGGTAATGTTAAAGTTTCTGCATTCACACAATATCGAACTACCATCACTGCAAAATCTTGACGTGTCAGATAGTCATTCGGTGAGAAATTTCCATTACCTGTTCCGTTTACAATACCTTTATTATAGGCCCAAACTATATAGTCTTTAGCCCAATGATTGCTAATGTCGTTAAATGGTATGCCTGACGTATTACCTAAACTCCCTGCGTAAGAACGAGCCAAGATGGTGACTGCTTCGGCTCGAGTAATAGTATTATTTGGTCTAAAAGTTCCGTCAGAATATCCATTTACTACTCCACGCTTTGCAACATCTATAACATAATATCGATACCATGCGGTGTATGAAACATCAGAAAAGAAACATTTTCAAAAATTGATGTTGTATACTTAACGTCGCTGGACTCAAATGTATGTAGTGCATCTGTTGCAGATACATCTTTCGGGAAAAACATCCATATACATATAATGCATAAAACTAAAGCCAGAAATTTGTTTGTAACTAAATTGCCATTAGGAAATTGTAAATTTTTTCTCATTTAAAACCCTTCCTTTTTTATAATTACCTCTGTCTACCTAAAATGTTTTGTTTTGGTTCTGTGGAGCATCCTGTGCATCCTTAATTGTGTGGTTCTGTTGTATAGTATATGTCTTTTCATTGTCATTATAAACTTTTATATCTGTAACGTCAATCGTTATCTTAATAAAACTTTTATAGATAATAATGATAATGGCTTCTGTCCTCCTATCTGTGATTTAACATATGTGGTGTTCGTAAAACAAAACAGGGTATTCCCAAAATCCTAACGTGATTTTGGGAATACCCTAAGCAAAGACATACTCTTCGTGGTTTGCGCTGCATTCCTTTGCTCAAAAGGCGATGATGCCCAGGTGCTCCAGTAAGATTTTTGTACCCAGCAAAATCAGAATGGCGCCGCCGGCAAATTCTGCTTTCGCTTTATAGCGAATACCGAAGAGATTGCCGACCTTGACCCCGATTAAGGAGAGGATGAAGGTGGTAATGCCGATGGTCAGGACGGCGGGAACGATGTGTACCTGCAAAAAGGCGAAAGTTATGCCGATGGCCAAAGCGTCGATGCTGGTGGCGACGGCAAGAATGAACATGGATTTGAAAGCGACGGAAGCGTCGCCTTTATCCTCTTCCTTGCCGAGGGCCTCTCGAATCATGTTGACGCCGATGAGTAATAGCAGGACAAAGGCGATCCAGTGATCGACGGCGGTGATTTTCTCCTGGAATTGAACTCCCAGCAGATAACCGATGACCGGCATCAGTCCCTGAAAGCCGCCAAACCAGGCGCCGATGATCACAGCGTCTTTGATTTTGATTCTTTGCATGCCAAGACCTTTGCCCACCGCCACGGCAAAAGCGTCCATGGAGAGACTGATGGCGATCAGAAACAATTCGATGAAACTCATAAAGCAGGCTCCTTCATTTTAAAGCAGGTGCAACAGATCGGAAATACTATGGATGGAGGGCGTTTCCTTTTCCACGCGGCCGAAACCGTAAGCGGCATGGAGGAAGGATACGCCGGCTTTCTCGGCGGCGAGCCGGTCTTTTTCCGTATCGCCGATATAAACCGGGTTTTTTAAGGCAAAAGAAGTTACCAGAGAGCGGATATTTTCCGCCTTTTCTTTGCCGCGATCACCGTAACAGAGGGTGGCGCGAAAGCAGTCCTCTAAGTGGTGATGGTGCAGGAAAGCTTCGATGTAGCCGCTGCTGCAGTTGCTGACAATGAATAGGGGCAAGCGTTCTTTTAAGCGCCTTAGGGTTTCTTCGACACCGGGGTAAAGGATCCCGCCAATGCTTGGCAGTTCTTTTCTCTCCGCTTCCCCGCAGAGGGCCATCAGCGCCGCGCGGCGGTGGTCGGGCAGACCGGGAAAAAGTCTTGCGCCGATTTCTTTTGTGTTCAGACCCATGATATTTTTGATATCATTTTCGCTGAAAACTTCTTTGACGTCGGGCTCTTTGGCGACGGCTCGATTCCAGGTGTCGGTAACGCTTTTGACCGCGTTCCACAGCGTGCCGTCAAGATCGAAAATCATACTGTCAAAGGATCCCATCATACGTTTCCCCCCATGCGTAAATTCAATACGTTTATTATATCATACGCGTCAAATCCACGGCTTCGTTTTGCGGATACACGAAGCGAAGCAGGGAAATTTATGAAAAGACGGGGTTTTCCCAGTATTTTAAGAAAAAATTTTTGGCAACAAAACCCCTGCTAAAAGAGGCGCAACCATTCTAAGCAGGCATTTTTTCGGAAATTTTTCAAAAAAGGGCTTTTCAAAAGCGGAAAAATGTGTATAATAAGTAACGAACCCTTTAGGAAAGGACTTATAGAACGGAGGAGTATACAAATGGCAGTACCTAAAATCAGTGCAGAAGACAGGGCAAAAGCATTGGAGAAAGCTCAGAAAGTAAGAAAAGAACGTGCCGCGATGCGTGAAAACATGAAGGCCGGTAAAATGGCGATGAAAGACGTCATCGCGAAAAAAGATGACGATGTCGTCGGTGGCATGAGAGTGAAATACGTTCTCGAATCTATGCCTGGCATCGGTAAAGTCCGCGCCAAAGAAATCATGGAACAGATCGGCATCGATGAAAACCGCAAAATCAAAGGACTCGGTTCCCGTCAGGAAGCCGCTCTGCTCGAAAGACTGAAATAAGCTCCGTATTTTTATATCGAACATACCATAAGTGTAAATTAGCTGTGAAAAGCGTTGGGTTATTATACCCGGCGCTTTTTTAATGTGCCGGTCGCCGCCTGCCTTAAAATAACCGGTTTTTGAAAGGAACGGTTGTTTCTGCTTCCCGGGCAAGATTATTCGGTGTACAATTCGGTTCTTGTTTTTTTACAGGGGGTCATATATAATATACCTAATAATAAAGGGAGTTTCTCCTTCATACGGAGGCCATATAACGTGAACAAAGATGATTTTGACGTCAGAAAAAGCATAGGTTCTTTGGCAAAGAAAAAAACGCAAAGCAAGGGCCAAGGCAAAAATCACCGGGAAAAGCCGGCGGATCGTCGGAGGGAAGATGGGAGCGGTCAAGGGGCGCACCGCGTTTCTCCCTTTTCCGGCATACCGGTGATCCGGCAAACCGTCATTGCCGTGGCCGTTTGTTGCGTGGTGTTTCTGGCGGCGGGCTTCGCCCTTTTTTCCGTGACCCAGAAGGAAATCAGTGATCTCAAAAATGATCTCAAAGCATATACCGCCGACGGTATCGTTTCCGCCGGTTTTGTTGATGAAACCGTCAATCTCTGCTTAGAGGCTGTCGGCGCCAGGGTTGATTTGATGGAAACCGTGATGGACAAGGCCGGCGACGGTAAGATGAGCAACAGCGATTTTCAGTGGTTCGGCAGCGAACTCACGGCGGTGAAAGCCGAAGCGGCGACCCTTATAAAAATCCTCGACGAGGTAGATGCCGGGGAGGCTGCCGAAAAAACCTTTAACGACGAAATACAGAAACCTCTATCGGCCATGGAAGCGGCTTACGCTGAATTGGAAGTCAGTGATGAGGATATGGCCAGCACCAATTTGGGAGATGACGGCGCCGCCACCGATACGGGCGCCTTTAAACTGCAAACCGGCGTCAAAGGGGCGTTGAAGTGGATTGTGGTCTTGATCCTGCTCATCGTATTGGCCCTGTTGAGCTTCTTATTCCGCAAAAAGATCGGCGGCTTGTTTCATCGCTTTTTCGGCAAAAAAGGCGTAAAAAAAGGGAAGCAGGGAAAGCGGAGCAGAAACCGTAATTCCAAGGAGTACGTCACCGTCGATTCCGGCAACAAAGACGCGGCGGAGATCGCCGCCGGCGAAACTCTCGAGGCCCAGGACGGGAAAACCCAACAGCGCAGTTTCGCTTTTGAAGAGGAACCCCGGGAAGCGGCCGTCGTACCGCCTGTCGGAGAAGCAGAGGGGGATCCATTGGACCGTTTGGCGCCCTCCTTCCGCACCATGGCGGCGGCAGAAAAAGCCAAAGCGGAAGCGGCTACGCCGCCCCCGCCGGCGCGAATGGTTTCCGAAGAGGATTTGATGGCCTTTGACCCGGCGGTGGAAGGTCAGGGTGAAATCGACGATACGAAAGATCCTCTGTTCAGTAAAGGCGAAGAGGACTAAATCGCGGCCTTAAAGCCGAGGAAGGGCGTTTATGGGAGCCATCGGACAATACTATTACAAAGATATCAAGGGCGCCGGCGGCCGCGTCAAAATCACGCCCGGATTTGAATCCTATGACAGAATCTTTTGTAAACCGGGGGTTTTCCCCCAGGGGGAAACGGCGCCTCCCGCTTTGTTATACGACCGCAGCCCCGCCTTTTACTTCGTCGGCAGGGAAGAGCGCTATTTTGACGGCCGGGGAAAAGAGGAGATTACCGTGCGGCACGGCTTTCTTTTCCCTTTGGAGCTCTTTGCAGGCCATGTTTTCGGCGCGAAGCTCTACCGTTTTTTCGACATCGGCGATTTTGATTGTACGGCCGCCGGTTTCGACCGGGAAGAGGTGTTGTCGGCTAAAAACAAGTTGACGGTCACCGGCGATTGCTGTGATTTTCTGCGCCCCGCCGATGTTTTTTGGCAATGCAAAGAGACGCCGCGGTTTGTGAAACAATTGCTCTATGCCTCATTGATGGCGGTGACCGAGGATTTTTCCCTCATCATCGCCTTGCCGGATTTAAACGCCGAGACGTATCATAAAACCGCTGTTTCGGTTCTAAAGAGCATTTTTGCCATGATCCCCTGGGAACTGCGGGAATATTTGACGTTCCATACCTGCGTTGATGATCAGTATGCCTTGGGCAATTTTAAAATCAGTTTCACCTCCTTTCCCGGTGAACGGCTGCGCAAGAGCAACCGCAGTTTCTATTTTGATCTGAAAAATCATAAAGTCACCCCCGATCTTGTCATTGAACAGAAGGTCAGGGGCACTGTCAGCGGGGATCTCCTTTATCTGATCTGGTTTTACCAGGACGAAAAGGCGCTGTCCGCTTTGTTTTATATCTTTCATCACAACCGCGGGTTGCTGGGGGAAGATTCTCCCCGGATGGTGCTGATTGACGCGCTGTCCTGCTATTTTCTGCTGACAAAAGTCGGTGAAAAATATAGAGGTTTGCTCAAAGAGGAGCTCTCCCGGATCAGCAAAGGCGCTTCCCGAGAGATTCTGCTCTGTCTCGCCGGTCATCTCACCGACAGGGAATTTACAAGTCTTCGAGAAATGCTGCAAATATAAGTGATTTTTACGATGTAAGGAGAAGCCGTTTTGTCTTTCGGAGAAACGTTTTTGCAACCCTTATTTGAATTTTTTACGACCCATCCCGACGCCGGCGGCTGGTATACGACGTTTGCCCGTTGGGTTTTTCCGCTGCTCGCCGTTATCTTGCTGGTGAAGGTCGTGCGCTCCCTGCTGCAGGCGGAAAACCCTGCCGAAGTTTGGGCGAATTTGCGCTTCCCCAACGGCAACGAAGTGCCCCTGACCCACTGGGAAAACGTCATCGGCCGGGCAAAGTCCGCCGACGTCATCGTGGCTTTTCCCACGGTATCCCGGAACCATGGTACCTTGGTTCGGGACGAAAACGGAGTTTGGTACTATAATGATTTAAACTCCAAGAGCGGTTCGCTGATCAACGGTACGCCGGTGACGGAAAAAACGCCGATCTCTTTCGTGGATACGCTGACCATCGGCGGCGGCGATTTTAAACTGATGCCGGTTTCCGCTAAGGAGCGGCGGAAAAACGTCAAAAAGCGGCTTTTCTTTTCCCGTCCCGAATCGCCCTGGAGCGCTCTTCTACTGTTGACGGTGTTCCAGTTTTTGGCGGCCTTTCAATTCATCGCCGCCTACGGCGCCGATTGCCCGCTCATGGCTCCCTTCTGCCTCCTTGGTCTCACGGTGGTGATGTGGGTTTATTATTTCGCCATGCGCGCTGTTCACCGCGTGGCTTTTGAGATGGAAACCATCGCCTTTTTCCTCTCAACGCTGGGTCTTTGTGTCTGCTCTACCGCGGCCCAAGGCGATATTTTCAAACAATTCGTCGCCATTTTACTGGGCCTCGGCCTGTTTCTGCTGATCAGTTGGTTTTTGCAGGATCTGGATCGCTGCAAAAAGGTGCGGCTGCCCTTGGTTGTCCTCGCCGTGGCCGCTCTTGGCTTCAATCTGCTTTTCGGCAAGATCACTTACGGCGCGCAAAACTGGGTTTCCATCGGCGGTCTTTCGGTACAGCCTTCGGAATTGGTCAAACTGGCCTTCGTCTTTGCCGGCGCGGCGACCTTGGACGAGCTGTTCCAAAAGGGTAATCTCACCCTATACGTGGTCTTTTCCGCCATCTGTTTCGCTGCCCTGGGCATCATGGGCGACTTCGGTACGGCCTTGATTTTCTTTGTGACTTTCGTCGTGATCTCTTTCCTGCGTTCCGGCGACTTTTCCAAACTGATCCTGATTTTGGGCGGCGCCGCTTTTGGCGGCATGATGATTTTACGTTTTAAGCCCTATATCGCCAGCCGTTTCGCGGCCTGGGGACACGTTTGGGAATACGCCAGCACCACCGGGTATCAACAGACGAGAACCATGTCGGCGGCGGCCAGCGGCGGTTTGGTGGGTGTCGGCGGTGGCAACGGCTGGCTGCATACGGTGGCCGCCAGTGAAACCGACCTGATTTTCGGTGTTCTTGCCGAGGAGTGGGGGCTGCTCATCGCCGTCCTTGCCGTGCTTTGCATCCTGACTTTGGCGGTCTTTGCCGTGAAGTCTATCTCCTCGGGGAGAAGCGCCTTTTATACGATTGCCGCCTGCGCCGGAACGACGCTCCTGGTCATGCAGACGATTCTCAACGTTTTCGGTTCCGTGGATCTTTTGCCTCTCACCGGTGTGACCTTTCCCTTCGTTTCCTGCGGCGGTACCAGCATGATGGTCTCCTGGGGCATCCTGGCCTTTTTGAAAGCCGCTGATACGCGGCAAAATGCCAGCTTCGCCGTGCGTTTGCCGGAGAAAAGGGATTTTCTCAGTAGAAAAGGGAAAAAAGGCAAAGGAGGGATGCATTATGAAGAAACTTGAACGCCGGGCCATCATCTCTCTGCTTCTTGCGGCCTTTCTCTTTTTGGGTCTGATTTTTTTCTGTTTTCGTTTTGTGGTCCATGGCAGCGAATGGGCTTCTTTCCCCGCCAACCGGCATCTCTTTGCCGACGGCGCCTTGGATCGCGGTTCCATCTATGATGTCAACGGCAACTTGCTGCTAAAAAACACCGAGAGCGGGGCGATCTATCATGACGATCAGAGCATCCGCAAAGCTACTTTGCATGTGGTGGGAGATGTATCCGGCAATATTTCCACCGGCGCGGAAACGAAGTTTGCCGGGAAGCTGACGGGCTATAATTTTATCAACGGCGCTTATGCCAAAAATAGTGACGGCCGTAATCTCTATCTGACCATTGACGCCAATGTCTGTAAAACGGCTTACGCGGCATTGAACGGCCGCAGCGGTACGGTGGGGGTTTACAATTATAAAACAGGGAAGATCGTCTGCTTGGTCAGTTCTCCGTCATATGACCCCAATCAGGGGATCGACAGCGCCTCCGCCGCGGAGGAGGGCTATTACATCAACCGTTTCTTTTCCGCTGCCTTCGTCCCCGGTTCCACCTTTAAAACCGTGACCGCGGCGGCGGTGATTGACCAAATGGACGGTTACGAAGGCTGGAGCTATACCTGTACCGGCTCGTACACCCTGGGCAACGACACCATCACCTGCCCTTCCGCACACGGTACCGTCGATTTTGAAGACGCCCTCTGCGTTTCCTGCAACTGCGCTTTTGCCAACCTGACCCTCTCGTTAGGGGCTGATACGATGAGGGATTACGTGGATCAGCTGGGTTTGACGAAGTCCTATGCCATCAACGGTATTACCACGAAGGCCGGCTCCTTTTCTTTCTCCGAGGATCACGAGGCCGATTTGGCCTGGGCCGGCATCGGTCAGTCGGAAGATCTGGTCAACCCCTGTTCCATGATGATCTATATGGGCGCCATCGCCAACCATGGCCGCGTCGTCGTGCCCCAGATCGTCTCCGCGGTGAAGACCGCCGGGAATTTTCCCCTGAGTCTTTACATTCCGAAGCCGCGGACAAAACTGATCAGCAGCGATACGGCCGCCACGTTAAAGGCCATGATGCGCAATAACGTGGTCAATAATTACGGGGAAGGCGCTTTGTCCGGCTACAATCTTTGCGCCAAATCCGGTACTGCGGAAGTGGGGGACGGAACCTCCCACGCCTGGTTCGTGGGGTTTCTCGACAGTGAGGAGGCTCCTTACGCCTTTGTCGTCTTGGTGGAACACGGCGGCAGCGGCGCGAAGGTGGCCGGTTCCGTGGCAAACACGGTTTTAGAGGCCATCGTCAATTAGCAATACATGAGGGTGCTTCCCATTTAGGAAGCACCCTTTATTGGTCTTAATGGCATGATACACGCTGATTTTAAACGTTGCGCGACTCCCTTAAAACGAAGGCGCGGACGGTATGTAGAAAATGCGAATAAAGTGTAGCAAAAGTGTTGTGTTTCGTGAAAAAACTGTTATAATAACAATGAAAAATAAATATACACATGAAAGGACTTATTTTATGGAAAAATACGCTGTTGGGGAAAACGTGCCGATGAAGTTTCACAAAGCATTGGTTTACGTACTGATTCCACTATCCCTCCTGATTACCCTTGTCACCTTTATTGCGCTGATCGGAACTGTTTTCTACGCGCCGGTGTTGATGATTTCGATGCTTGTCATACTGGCCGGTTCCTTTGCCCTTTCCTTGGCGGCTGAAATCCTGCTGCTGCAAATGCGCAGAATCGGCGTCCTCCTGCTTTATGTGGGGTATGCTCTGTCCATTCTCAGTTACCTGATCACCTTGTTCACAGATTTTACGCTCAATTACATCATGTCCCTGATATTGATGATGGGAATCGCAGTTTTAGTTTATATTTATTACGAAAAACGGACCGCTCTCTTTCATTAAGCAGATAAGCCGGTTCGTAAAATAACGGATTTTTATAAAAAAGGCAGCCGCGAAATATTTCGCGGCTGCTATTTTTTTAAGGCATCGAGGAGGTTTTGCATGTCGCCGGGGAGGGCAGAGGAGACCTCCACCGCCCTGCCGTTTAACGTATACCACAGCCTCGCGCAGTGGAGGGCCTGGCGGGAAATGCGATCGGTTCTGCCGCCGTAAAGGTTGTCTCCGGCCAGGGAATGGCCCAAGTGGGCCAGATGCACCCGAATCTGATGGGTACGCCCCGTTTCCAGCTTTAAGCGGAGGAGCGCGTGGTCTTGATATTGTTCCACAACGCGGTAATGGGTGATGGAAGGCTGTCCGGCAGGATCCACCTTGCGCATGATGGTGGAACCCGCCACCCTTAACAGCGGCGCCTCTATGACACCGGTATTTTCAGGAAAAACCCCTTCCGCAACGGCGAGATATTCCTTCTCTACACCGTGGGCCAGCTGTACGGCGGTGAGCTTGTTTTTGGCGATCAAGCAAAGACCCGTCGTATGACGGTCCAGACGCCCCAAGGGGCGAAAAGGCGTATTGGGGTAACGATAGGCGAAAAAGTTACCCAAGGCGTCGTCGAATTCCCGGGTGGCCGGATGGACGAGAATATCGTCGGGCTTATCAAAGATCACCGCGTCCTCGTCCTCGTAGACGATGGGGATACGCAGATTGCCGTTGCCGGATAGGACGGGGGTCTTATCGGGAAAGTCGATTTCGATCAGGTCATTTTCCCAAACAGGGTCGATGTTGCGGTGGAAGGCGCCGTTGACGGTGAGTCCTCCCGCCTGCTTGATTTTGATCAGCATCGTTTTAGAATACCCCTGTTGCAAAAGGTACTCCCTGAGTGATATGCCATCTTCCTTTTTGGTGATGAGGTATTGTTTCATGATGCCTATTCTAAGGGGTTTTACCTTTGTTGTCAAATGCGGCGATATTGATTTTTAAAACGGGGCAGGCTGAACCAAAGAAGCGAAATCGTCAATAAAACCCCTGTTCCGCATTGCGAAATAAAAAGGTCAAAAAAAGTCAAAGAAAGGGGTTGATTTTTCTGAAAGAGCGTAGTACAATGATATATATAAAAGGTCAAATATGGTCAGACAAGGAGCAATTCCATGAGTACCCTGGCAAATAAAATTGAGCGATACATCAAGGAAATGATGGAAACCGCGGGAAAAAACTGTCTGGAGCTGAAAAGAAAAGATCTGGCGGAAGTCTTTTCCTGTGTGCCGTCGCAGATCAACTACGTTTTAGAAACGCGGTTTCGGGATGAACAAGGTTATCATGTCGTTTCCCGCCGCGGCGCCGGCGGCTATTTCCAGATCATTCGTCTGGAGGTCGCCAACAACGAGGAGATGAAGAATCTGATCGCCACTGTTTCCGAAACGGAAATGAATTTCAAACAGGCCGAGGGCTTTCTTGGGCGTCTCTTGGAAGAGGCTGTGATCAATAAAAATGAATATATGCTGATCATGTCCATGATCAATCGCGAGTCGCTGTCGTCCGCCGCGGAAACAGAAGACCGGGTGCGGGCGGCCATGATGAAAAACGTCTTAATTACGCTGTTACGGGCTGATTACTAAGTAAGGAGGGATATGGATGCTATGTGAAAAATGCGGTATGAAACCTGCTGTGATGAAAATTGACTTGATTGTAAATAACGAAAAAAAAGCGCAGTATATCTGTGAGGACTGTGCCGAGGAAATGATGGGTACGTATCTTTCCTTTGATGCAATGAACCCCTTTTCCCTGCTTTCCGGCTTCTTCAACGCTTTTCCTGTGGAAAAGCGCGCGGAGACGCAATGCCCTGTTTGCGGCATGACCCTCCGCCGTTTTATGGATCGGGGCCGCTTTGGTTGTGCCCACTGTTACGAAACCTTCGGCGGACAGCTGGAACCGATTTTTAAAAAGCTCCACTTCAGCAGCGAATACAAGGGAAAAACGCCGGAAGATACCCACCTTAAAATGCGCAAGGAGGAAGACCCGGTGGCCAAATTGGAACGGGAACTGAAGGAAGCCGTCGCCATTGAAGATTATGAAACCGCGGCCAACCTCAAAAGGGAACTTGAGCAGAAGAGGGGGGATCGCGGCAATGAGTGAGTATCGCGCCTTTAACAACATAAGCAGTTACTGGATGGAAGGGAAGGGCGGCGACTCCGATATCGTGATCAGCAGCCGGGTGCGGCTGGCCCGCAACTCCCCGGAATACCCCTTCCCCGATTATATGACCCTGCAGCAGGAACGGGATTTTCTCAACCGGGTGCAGGCGATTCCCAAAACGAAAGCCGGGAACCACTTGGAAGATCTGGAATTCATTGATCTTTCTCTGATTCCCAAAGAAGAAAAAATGGTTTTGGTGGAAAAACATCAGATCAGCCCGCAGCTTGCTCTTTCCCAGGGGGCGACAGGGCTTTTGATCAACGCGGCGGAAACCCTTTCCGTGATGATCAACGAGGAAGACCATATTCGCATCCAAAGCATCTATCCCGGTCTTTCCGTGGACCAATGCTGGGAAAAGGCCACTGCTGCCGACGAAATGATCTCTCGCTATATACCGCCGGCCTTTTCGCCGAAATGGGGCTATCTGACCAGCTGTCCCACGAACACCGGCACCGGTATGCGGGCCTCGGTGATGCTGCATTTGCCGGCTTTGGTCTATACGAAACAGGCCAAAAATACCTTGGACAGCCTTGGCAAATATGGTTTTACCTGCCGCGGCCTCTACGGAGAAGGCACCGACGGCAAAGGCAACCTTTTTCAGATCTCCAATCAGATCACCATGGGTCTTTCGGAGCAGGAGATCATCGAAGGCTTAAACGGGATTGTCGGTGAAATCGTCGCCAAAGAGCGGGAAATGCGCAAAAGGCTTTTGGAAAAGGATCGCACCTTTTTGGAAGACCGGGTTTTCCGTGCCGAAGCGGTGCTGAAAAACGCCCGTCTCCTCGATAGCAACGAAGGGTTTACCCTCCTTTCCGCGCTGCGTTTGGGCAGCGACCTGAAACTTGTACAAGGGTATAGCGCCAAGGAATTCAATCAACTGATCTTATTGATGCAACCGGTTATCTTGGAAAAAATGAATCGAAAAAAACTGACAAGGAATGAAATGATGAAATGTCGTGCGGACCTGATCCGCAACAAATTGACTGGAGGTGATCCTTTATGATGAATCAGTTTACCCAAAGATCCCAAAGAGTATTGCAAAACGCCATCAATGTGGCAAGAAAATTAAACAGCCCCGCCGTTGGTACGGAACACCTTTTGGCCGGGATCATCCTGGAAGAGCAAGGTGTTGGCGCCAAAATTCTCAACGCCCTCAACTTTGACGTTCGCGGTTTTCTGTCTCAGCTGGAAGAGGAAGCCGCCGCCGCGGGGGAAAACTATACCCAAAACCTTGACTATTCCCCCAAAAGCAAACATGTTCTTACTTTGGCCAAAGAAGTGGCCGCGGAATTTCAGGTCAGCTATATTGCCACGGAACATCTCCTGATCGGGATTTTACGGGAAGGAGAAGGCGCCGGCGCGGAAATGTTGCGGGATTCCGGCATCACCGAAGAACGGATCATGGCGCTGCTCAGCGGCGATGATTCCCGGTCTGTTGGTGGCGGCGAAGCCTACGGTGCTTCCTCCGCGCCCAAGACGAAAAGCAACACGCCGGAGCTGGATAAGAGCGGCCGCGATTTGACCGCCATGGCCAAAAGCGGCGAGCTTGATCCCGTCATCGGCAGAGAAAAAGAAATTGAGCGTGTGGTACAGATCTTAAGCCGCCGCACCAAAAATAATCCGGTGCTCATCGGCGAGCCCGGCGTCGGGAAAACCGCCATCGCCGAGGGCTTGGCCCAGCGCATCATCGAAGGCAGCGTGCCCCAGACCATTGCCGATAAGCGCGTGGTATCCCTGGATCTTTCTTCCCTGGTGGCGGGAACCAAATACCGGGGCGAATTCGAAGAACGGCTGCAAAAGGTCATCAACGAAATCAGAGAAGCCAAAGACGTGATCATTTTCATCGACGAGCTTCATACCTTGATCGGTGCCGGGGCCACCGAAGGCTCCATGGACGCCGCCAATATCTTAAAACCCGCCCTTTCCCGGGGCGAACTCCAGTGTGTTGGCGCCACAACTTTGGACGAATACAGAAAACACATTGAAAAAGACGCGGCCTTAGAGCGCCGGTTCCAGCCGGTGATCGTCGATGAACCTTCCGCCGAGGATACTGTCGCCATCCTGAACGGCTTAAAGGACAGCTACGAAGCGCATCATAAGGTAACCATCACCGATGAGGCCATTGAGGCGGCGGTGAAACTTTCGGTACGCTATATCACTGACCGCTTTCTGCCGGACAAGGCCATCGACCTGATCGACGAGGCTTCCTCTAAAGTGCGAATCAAATCTTTTATGGCGCCGCCGGATCTGAAGGATCTTGAAGCGGAACTGGAAGAGGTGAAGAAGGACAAAGAAGACGCCGTGAACCATCAGGAATACGAGGCCGCGGCAAAGCTCCGGGATAAATACAGCGAAATGAAAAAAGACCTGGAAGATAAAAAGAACAATTGGCAGAAAGAACAGAGCGGCACGGCGCTGACGGTCACCGGAGACGATATCGCCGATGTCGTGTCGATTTGGACGAAAATTCCGGTCAGCCGCTTGCAGACAGAAGAAAAGGAACGGTTGCTCCACCTGGAAGATACCCTCCATCAGCGCTTGATCGGGCAGAAGGAGGCGGTGTCCGCCGTGGCCAACGCCATTCGCCGGGCCGGCGCCGGTTTAAAGAGCCCCAAACGTCCCATCGGTTCCTTCATCTTCTTAGGCCCCACCGGCGTCGGCAAAACCGAGCTGGCCAAAGCCTTGGCCGAAGCGGTTTTCGGCAATGAGGAAGCCATGGTCAGAATCGACATGTCCGAATACATGGAACGCCATACCGTATCCCGTTTGGTGGGCGCGCCTCCCGGCTACGTCGGTTACGAAGAGGGCGGTCAGCTCACGGAAGCGGTGCGCCGCAACCCCTATTGCGTTGTGCTTTTGGATGAAGTGGAAAAGGCCCATCCCGAAGTCTTCAATATTCTGCTGCAGGTTTTAGATGACGGGCGGCTTACCGATTCCCTGGGACGCACCGTGGATTTCCGCAATACGATCATCATCATGACCTCCAACGTGGGGGCGGAAAACGTCTACCGCAACAATAAGAGCATGTGTTTCCTCAGCGACGAGGAAAACGCCGACGACAGTTACGAAGCCGTGAAGGAAAAATATCTGTCCGACCTCAAGGGCACTTTCCGTCCGGAATTCATCAACCGTGTCGATGATATCATCGTCTTCCACGGTCTTGCCCAGGAAGATATCGTCGCCATTGCCGACCTGATGCTCAAAGAGCTCAACAGCCGCCTTGCCGAGCAGAAGATCAGCCTTGACGTCACGGAAGAAGCCAAAAAATTCCTGGCGGCCAAAGGGTTCGATAAAATTTATGGGGCCCGTCCTTTACGCCGTACCATCTTAACGGAAGTGGAAGACCCCCTGGCCGACGAAATCCTCAGAGGGACTTTTGGCGAAGGAGACAAGGTAAACGTCAGCCTCAAAGACGAAAAAATCGCCTTTGCCAAAGAATAAGCAAAATAGCCGGTTCAATCAAAACATAAACATAAACATAGACATAAGCGATAAAAAGGGGTATCGCAACCGATCATCGGTTGCGATACCCTCAGCCTGTAGACAAAGTGCCTGTTGTCAGATGAGACAGCAGGCACTTTTGTATGGGAAAAGGTGTTGAAAAGGGCGCGGAAAGCGTGCAATAGCAGGAGGAATGTGATATAATGTAAGCAGATCAAAAAAGCGGGAGATGCGAATATGCTCACGAAGAAAAGCAATGAAAACCGTAATGAAACAACGATGTTCCTCTGTATTGACGACTTTGTACCCAAAGATCATTTACTGCGCAAAATAGACGTTGCCGTCAACTTCAATTTTATCTACGATTTGGTGGCGGATTTGTATTCCCCGACAAAGGACGTCCCAGTATAGACCGGTAGTGCTCATCAAAATGGTATTAATCCAGTACATGTTCGGGATTCCCAGCATGCGTCAGACCGTTAGTGAAATTGAAGTTAACCTGGCCTATCGCTGGTTCCTCGGCTTTGGTTTTTATGATGAAGTACCGCATTTTTCTACTTTTGGGAAGAACTATATGAGACGTTTCGCCGGAACAGATTTGTTTGAACGTATTTTTATGGAAGTCCTCTTCGCTTGTAAACGGGCAGGTTTCGTTAAAGAAGAAGCAGTGTATATTGATGCTACCCATATAAAGGCAAATGCCAATAAGCACAAGTCAAAGAAAAGAACGGTAAAGAAAGAAGCTTACGAATATACCAGGGAGCTGAAAGAAGAAATCAACCGAGATCGGGAAACTCACGGGAAAGAACCGTTTGACGATGACGATGATCCCCTCCCAAAGAAAAACAGGTTACGGAGAGTACAACGGACCCGGAAAGCGGGATGTTCGTTAAGGGGGAGCATGAAAGGCAGTTTGCCTACAATGTGCAGACAGCCTGTGATGATCATGGAATTGTTTTAGGATATGAGGTATTCCCGGAATCTGCATGACAGCGCGAGCTTTGAGAAGTTTTACAAGGTACTGGATAAAGAAAAGATCAAGACCATGGTAATGGATGCCGGTTACTGCGCGCCATATATATTTAGACGCCTGATTCTGGATAATATCAAACCACTGACGCCCTATGTCCGTTCGAAAACGAAGGCTGGATTTTTCAAGAAGTACGAATATGTGTACGATGAATACTATGATCAATATATCTGCCCGGCCAACAAGACGCTGGTCTATGCTACAACGAACAGGGAGGGCTACAGAGAATACAAGAGCTTGAACTATCATTGTGAGAAATGCCCGGCACTGGAACAATGCACTGAGAGCAAAAACCATACGAAAATCGTGACGCAGCATGTATGGAATCGATTTTTAGAGATGGCAACAGATATCCGTTACAGCATCGGGATGAAAGAGCTATATGGTCGTCGCAAAGAGACCATTGAGCGAGTCTTTGCCGATGCAAAGGAAAACATGGAATGAGGTATACCCAATATCGGGGGCGGGCCAAAGTGAAAATGGAGGTCGGCCTCATTTACACATGCATGAATCTGAAAAAGCTGGCGAGGTGGTTGGCGAAGAAGCCTTCCTCTCCTCCCGTTTCCTTCTGTTTCCTTTACTCAAAGATAAATTTTCCTTATTTCTTAAAAACCGCGTTTGGATTCTCCTCCAAACGCGGCTTTTGTCTACAAGCTGAGGGGTATCGCAACCGATCATCGGTTGCGATACCCCGTCTTATGTGTTCCTGAATCGTTAATCCTTATCACAATCTAAAAACTTATAGGCAGGTACCTCTAAAATATCGGTAAGATCAAATAAGGTATCCAGAGATACCGTCCTGTCAATATTGGGTGCTTCTACCGCCCCAATAAAAGCAAGATTCTTATCAAGTCTTTCCGCTAGTTGTTCTTGTGTCATCCCTTTTAGCTTTCTGTAATAACTGATTTTCAATCCCAATTTTCTGTATTTTGTCTGATGCACCGCTTTCAATAGCATCACCTCATTACCATCGTTTCTTCTTTTTGGCCTTTTGCTTCATCGCGGTTCTTGTTTTATGCTTTTCTCTTCGTTTTCTGTGTCCACTGGGTATAATTTTGTAAAAAAATTCGATGAAGGCGCAACAAATTTTAAAATAAAGTTAATGATGGGTTCGGGATATTTATGCAGGTTGCGTATGAGGATTACAAACCCTGTAAAAAGGATGAAGATGAGTCCGGCGATGCAATAGAGAACGTATGCAAAACGGGTGTCACGATATCGATCCGCAAGTTTGGCGTTTTCCAAAGAAAGATAAACGGTGCCGACGTCGTCGGTGCAAGCTTGGATAAAAAAGTCCGCGTTTTTGGGCTGGTAAGTGCCAGCCACATGAAAGGTAGTTCCGCTTCGGACGTTCTCAAAAAAGGTATTTTGAGCGGTTCCGTTTGTTCGTTTTCCATGGTATTCTCCCTTTTTTGGTGTTAAAATGATTGCTCGTGGATAAATTATATTCCTAAGGTGAACAAAAATCAACCAAATCTTATAGTACATTGTAATCCGATGATATGCAGGGAGGATTATTTCGTTATTTTACAAATATACGCGGCAAAATCCTTTTATTTTCACATTATATATTGTATAATGATCATGAAAAAGTCTATTCCGGAGTAAAAAATGGCAAAAAAAGCAAAGATCGTCTATGTTTGTGATCACTGTGGCTATGAATCGGTGAAATGGTTGGGCTGCTGCCCTGTCTGTAATGAATGGAACACTTTTGCAGAGCAGAAAATCGCTCCGACGGTAAAAGGCGTGATGAAGGAGTCACCTGCCCAAAGCGAAGCCTGCAGCGTCAAAGAGATCGCCCTTTATGAGGGAGAGCGCGTGAGCCTGAAAGATGATGAGCTCGATTTGATCTTTGGCGGTGGTATTGTGGCGGGATCGGTGATTCTTTTAGGAGGGGAGCCGGGCATCGGCAAAAGTACGCTTTTAACCCAGATAGCCTCTATTTTCGCCACCCATTACGGCAGAGTGCTTTACGCCACCGGGGAAGAATCCGTAAAACAGGTGCGGTTGCGGGCCATGCGCTTAGACGCCGAAAGAGACGAATTCTATTTGCTCGCCGAAAATAACCTCTCCGTGGTTTTTGAAAACGTTGGCAAGATCGCGCCGAAACTGCTGATCATCGACTCCATTCAAACCCTTTATGATGAGGCGCTGGATTCCATTTCCGGCAGCGTCGGCCAAATTAGGGAATGTACCGCGCAACTGCTGCAACTGGCCAAAAGGGAGCAGCTCACGGTGATGATCGCCGGTCATGTGACAAAAGAAGGCGTTATTGCCGGCCCCCGTCTCCTTGAGCATATGGTGGATGTCGTCATGTACTTCGAGGGCCGCCGCTATCAGGATTACCGTATTTTGCGGGGAGTGAAAAACCGCTTTGGCTCCACCAATGAAGTGGCGCTTTTGGAGATGACGGAAAAAGGCCTGCTGCCCTTTCACAATCCTTCGGCCCTGTTTCTGGCGGAACGGGCCGCCGCCGCCCCGGGCAGCACCGTCGGCGCCGTCATGGAGGGAACCCGGCCGTTTCTTGTGGAATTTCAGGCCCTTGTGACCAAAACCAGCTTTGGCAATCCCCGTAGGCTGGCCACGGGCATCGAATATAACCGTCTTTTGCTGATCATCGCTGTTTTGGAAAAAGTACTCGGCTTGGCCTTGGGCTATCAGGACGTATACGTCAACGTGGCCGGCGGCTTAAAGATCGACGACCCCGCCTCGGATTTGGCGGTGGCCGCCGCCGTGGTTTCCAGTTTTCGCAATATCCCATTAAAGGGGAATACGGTGTTACTGGGAGAAGTCGGCCTCAGCGGTGAACTGCGCAGTGTCGGAGAGGCGGAGAAACGGTTGCGGGAAGGGCTGAAATTTGGTTTCAAACGGTTTATTATGCCGTCGTTTCTACATGAAAAGAGAGACTTCGCTGTCGCTGAGGATAAGGCGGAAATCATCCGCGTATCATCGCTCCGGGAAGCTCTGCAACATATTTTTTAAGGTTAGGAAGGTGTGTACATGTTAGGTATCACGCGCTGGAGAAAAGAAATGTGGTCTACGCTGAAAATGGTGGCCCCGGGGACGCTGCTGAGGGAGGGCATCGAAAATGTGTTGCGGGCGAAAACCGGCGGCTTGATCGTGTTATGCGATGATCCTGAAGTGAGGAAAATTGCTGAAGGCGGATTTACCATCAATGAGGAAATGAACCCCGCCCGCCTCTACGAGCTGGCCAAAATGGACGGCGCCATCATCCTGGACGAAAAAGGTAAAAATATTTGGAAAGCCAACGTTCAATTGCATCCCATCGTCAATACGCCGGTACAGGAAACGGGGATTCGTCACCGCATCGCCGCCAGAACGGCGATTCAAACCGACGCCATTGTCATTGCGATCTCCCAGCGCAGATCGATGCTGACCTTGTACAAAGGAAAGGAACGGTTCGTCATCGCCGATCCTGCCGGTTTGATGGCCAAAGCCAATCAGGCGCTTCGGACCCTGGAACGGTATTGCGCCGAACAGCAGGAGGATTTTACCAACTTGAGCGACCTCGAATTTGAAGATACTGCCCTCGTTAACGATGTGGTGAAAGTCGTTCAGCGCTCAGAGATGGTAAAGCGCATCGCCGAAGAACTCGATTTCTATTTGCTGCAAATGGGGGACGAGGGCGCCCTGGTGGAAATTCAAAAAGAGGAAATGACCGCCAACGCCATGGCGGAATACCATGATTTGCTGGCGGATTACGCCCCGAAGGATGATAAACGTTCCGTTACCGGCTTGGAAAAGAAAATTGCGGAACTGGAAGACAGCGATTTGTTTGATAACATCACCTTGGCCCGTACCTTGGGCTTCGGTTCCGGCAACGAGGTTCTCGATATGGCGGTGATGCCCAGGGGGTACCGGATGTTAGGCAAGGTGCCGCGTCTGCCCCAACCCATTGTCGCCAATATCGTTGAGCACTTTCACAGTGATTTTCGCAGTCTGCGCGGAGCCACCGTGGAATCCCTCGATGAAGTGGAGGGCGTTGGCCGCGTGCGCTCCAATATGATCTTTCGCAGTTTTGCGCGGCAAAAAAACCTGGCCGGCACAGTGATTGATCGCCGGAGTGAACCGCGCTTTTAAGGCGCAGTGAGGCGACTTGAGCCTTTATTTTTTTCAGGAAAGGAGGTGAGAATATGAAGTATTTTCGCGCATTTTTCTACGTTTTGCTTGTCGCTGGCTTTATGCTGTTCTCCTATTTTATTACCGCATTTATTCTTGATTCCATGGATATCGCGCTATTTTCTTTGACTTGGTTTACGGCGATGGTCGTCGTGATTATCCTGGTCGGCGTAACTATGTCGCTGTTGGCGCCGTATATCGTTGCCTGGTTTCTTTGGGTCATCAATGAATTCACCCTTAGCGTCAGCACCAAATCCACAAAGGAATTGATCAGCGGCACCATGGGCTTAATTGCCGGCCTGGTGATCGCCGTTTTGATCAGCATTCCTCTAAAATCGCTGCCCTTGGGCGGTTTCATATCCGTCTTTTTAATTATTTTCTTCGGCTATGCCGGGATGCAAATCGGGATGCGTAAAAACGAGGACGTCGGTAAAATCCTGCGGATGTCTTCCCCTGTCGATAAAAAACAGGTAAAGGTGGCAAAAAAGACATATCTCGGGATCCTTGACACCAGCGCCATCATTGACGGCCGCTTTGCCGACGTTTATCGCACCGGCTTCCTGGAAGGCAGCTTTATTTTGCCCAACTTCGTCCTTGACGAGTTGAAACGGGTGGCGGACGCCTCTGATCCAATGAAAAAAGAGCGGGGCCGCAGAGGCCTCAATATTTTAAACGAGCTCAAAGAAGAAAACAAAAACGCCTATATCATGGTAAACAAGGATTATGAGGATATCAAAGAGGTCGATACGAAGATTATTCGTCTCGCCGTTGATATGAAAACACGCATCTTTACCAACGACTACAATTTAAACCGTATGGCAAAAGTGCAGAATGTCACGGTGCTCAACATCAATGATTTGGCCAATGCTTTAAAAAGTGTAGTGCTGCCGGGAGAAGAGCTGACGGCCCACATTATCCGGGAAGGGAAAGAAACCAATCAGGGAGTGGCCTATCTTGACGACGGTACCATGATCGTGGTGGAGGACGGCAAAAAGTATGTCGGCCTTACCCTCCAGGTGGAAGTGACCAGCGCATTGCAAACAGCAAACGGCAAAATGATTTTTGCCAAACCGAAAGTATAAGAGTAAAAGTAAGGGAAAAAGTAAAAGGAGGAAATGCTTATGCGGATCGGCTCCGGTTTCGACGTGCACCAACTGGCAACAGACCGTCCCCTGATCATCGGCGGTGTGCGTGTGGAGCATGAAAAAGGACTGCTCGGACATTCTGATGCCGACGTCTTGATCCACGCCTTGATGGACGCGATTTTGGGCGCCCTCGCCTTGGGCGATATCGGAGAGCATTTTCCTCCCGAGGACGGGCGATATCTCAATGCCGACAGCATGGCGCTGTTGGCGGAGGTCGTTAAAATGATGGAAAGCGCAGGCTACAGCATCGGCAACGCCGATCTGACCATTATTGCGGAAAGGCCGAAAATGGCGCCGCATATTCTGTCCATGCGGCAGAGGATCGCTGCGGCGCTGAAAACAGAAATCAATTGCATCAGCGTGAAAGCAACAACGACAGAACGTCTCGGTTTTATCGGCAACGCGGAAGGTATCGCCGCCTTCGCTTCGGTATTACTGGAAGAGACAAAAGGAGGCAAAAAATGAACTACAACGTCAATTTCAGTTCCCACGGCAAAACAGTGTCCATGGAAGAAGGAAAAACGTTACTCAACGCCGCGGCGGTGGCAGGCATTCCCCTGGAAAGCAATTGCGGCGGCACGGGAAAATGCGGCAAATGCAAGGTGCGGGTGGCCGAAGGTTACACGCCCCAGGAACCTGCCGCGGGAAAACGCTTTTTTTCAGAGGAAGAAACGGCCAATGGTTGGGTTTTGGGTTGTAAGTATGAGATTCACCAGGATCTTACCGTGGAGGTTCCCGTTCAGTTCGATGCCGGCGACCGCAAATTGCAAATGAATTCCCTGCTCGATCAGATCAACATCAATTCTCCCATCAAAAAGGTCTATGTGGAGCTGGAAAAACCCACCATCAAAGACCAATGCCCTGATTATGAGCGAATTTTAAGAGCCCTAAACCTTGATGTCGCCAGTCAGAAGCCCAGCAGAGGCTTGATCAAAATCATTCCCAAAACCATTCGCGACGCGCAGTTCAAAGTCACCGCCGTGCTCCACGGCAATGATTTGATGTGGGTCGAAGAGGGAGACACAACGTCAAAACGATACGGCGTTGTCTTCGATATTGGCACCACCACCGTGGTGGCGCTGCTCATCGATTTGAACGATGGCAAGATCAAAGGCGCAGCGGCGGAAACGAATCCTCAGAACGTTTTCGGCGCCGACGTCATTTCCAGAATCAATTACGCCATGACCAACGGCGAAGAAGGCTTGGCGCATCTTCATGACAAGGTGGTAACCTGTATGAATGATTTGGCGCTGCGGGCCGCCGCCGAAGCCAAAGTGGATCATACCATGATTTACGAGGCCACCGTTGTCGGCAATACCACCATGAGCGAACTGTTTACCGGTGTTGACCCCACTTATCTGGCGCCGGCTCCCTTTATTCCCGCCTATGTTCACGGCATTGAAATGAGCGGCAGGGAACTGGGCTTTGAACTCAATCCCGAAGCCATCGTTCATCTGCTGCCCAATATTGCGGGTTACGTCGGCGCCGATACCATGGGCGTTATATTAGGCACCCACATCCATGAACGCCCCCCCTACTGTATGGCCATCGACGTCGGCACCAACGGCGAAATCGTGCTGGCCGGCAATGGGCGTATTCTCGCCTGTTCCACCGCGGCGGGCCCCGCCTTTGAGGGCGCGCAGATCAAATTTGGGATGCGGGCCGCCGAAGGCGCCATCGAGGAAGTTTATATTGACAACGAATCCGGCACCTGTCACGTAAAAGTCATCGGTGATAAAAAACCTCGGGGTATCTGCGGCAGCGGCCTTCTTGACGCCGTGGCCCAGCTTTACGATGAAGGCATTTTGAATTTTAAAGGCGCTTTCAACACTTCGGGGGAAGCCTATGATCAGATCCATCCCGCGCTAAAAGAACGGTTGATTTCAACGGATAGCGGCTACGAATTTATCCTCACCACGGCGGAGGAATCGGCCAAACATATCCCGGTGACCCTCTGTCAGAAAGATGTTCGCGAACTGCAAATGGCCAAAGGCGCTATTTTTGCCGGTATGCGGGTGCTGATGAATGAAATGAAAATCACCATCGACGATGTCCAGGAACTCCTGGTCGCCGGTGCTTTCGGCAACTATATCAAACCGGACAGCGCCCTTTCCATCGGCCTTTTCCCCGTTTTGCCCAAGGGTAAAATCATCTCCATCGGCAATGCGGCGTCGGAAGGCGGCCGCTTGGCCCTGGTTTCCAGCGAAGAGCGGGAACTCTGCGGCGAGCTGGCCAGAAAGGCGGAATATATCGAGCTTTCCAGCCGTTTGGATTTCCAGGACGAATATGTCATGGCGCTGTATTTCCCCACCAAGTAAGGAGCGTGTATGGATACCATCGGGATCGTTCTGTTGCTTCTCGTCCTCGCGGCGCTCATCGTCCTGATTGTGGTGACGCTGACCAAAAAAAGCGGCGCTGCCGACCATGAGGTCGCCCGGCTCCACGGGGAAGTGAAGGAACTGAAAGTAGAACACACCAGGGAAGCCCGGGCAAACCGGGAAGAAATGGCAAAGCATATCAGCGAAGTCAACGGCAGCATTCACCGGCAGATCAGTGAGATGAACGCCAATCAGCTGCAACAGATCACCACGCTGACCAAAAACAACGAGGAAGCCGCGGAGCGGCTCCGTCTCACCGTCGACGGCAAGCTCAGAGAAATGTATACGGCCAACGAGGGAAAACTTGATGAAATGCGCCGTACCGTCGATGAAAAACTGGAAAATACACTGAATAAGCGCCTCGGAGAATCCTTCGGCCTAGTCACCGAACGCTTGGAAATGGTTCATAAGAGCCTCGGCGAAATGCAGGGGCTTTCCACCAACCTGACGGATATCAAAAAGATTTTCAACAATGTCAAGAGCCGGGGCGTTTGGGGAGAAGTGCAGCTTGCCCAGATTCTCGAAGAGATTTTGACCCCCGACCAATATGTGGAGAGATTTTCGCCCAAGGCCAAAAGTCAGGAACAGGTGGAATTTGCGGTCTGCCTCCCCGGTCGGGACGATCACGACAGCACCGTCTATCTGCCCATCGACTCGAAATTTCCCGTCGAGGATTATCAGCGGCTCCTGGACGCCGTGGATCAGGGAGAGCCCGAGGCCATCGCCGTTTGCCGCAAATCTTTGGAAAAGACTCTAAAGATGGGAGCGAAGACGATCTGTGATAAGTACATCGCGCCCCCGAAAACCCTGGAATATGCCGTCATGTTTTTACCGACGGAAGGGTTGTACAGTGAGGCGCTGCGCCTGCCGGATTTTATGGAATATGCGGGGAACAAATGCCACGTCATGGTCGCCGGCCCCACCAATCTTGCCGCCCTCCTCAACAGCATTAAATTGGGCTTTAAAACCTTGGCCATTGAGGAAAAAAGCGGTGAAATCAGAAAACTCCTGGCCATGGTCAAGGTCGATATGGCCAAGTTCGGCACGGCTTTGGCAAAGGCCCAGAAAAAGATCTACGAAGCCGATCAGACCATTGCCGACGCCAGCCATCGCACCGAAATCATCACAAAAAAACTGAAACATGTTGAAGTCGCCGGAGAAGGAGAAGCGCTCCTTTACGATGAAGGTCAAGAAAGTCAAGAAAATCAGGAAAATCAAAACAAGGAATAAGCTCAAAGGAGAATAACAGTATCATGGCAAATGATTATCGGCTTAGATTCGCACCCAGCCCCACCGGTCCGTTGCACATCGGCGGCGCCCGTTCGGCTTTGTTCAATTATCTGCTGGCAAAGAAAAACGGCGGCACCTTCCTTGTGCGCATGGAGGACACCGATCTTGAGCGCAGCAGCAAGGAGTCGGAAGAAAACATCAAAGACAGCTTACGCTGGCTCGGTATGGATTGGGACGAGGGGATCGACGTCGGCGGCGATTACGGCCCCTACCGCCAGACGGAGCGCCTTCAGCTCTATCAAGACGCGGTGCAAAAACTCCTCGACGAGGGCAAAGCCTACTACTGTTTCTGCTCTGAAGAGGAATTGGCCGGGGAAAAAGAAGCGCAGCTTGCCCAGGGTGAAACGCCGCAATACGGCGGCAAATGCCGTAATCTGACCAAAGAGCAGCAACAGGTCTTACTGGACAAAGGCGTGAAGCCCGTGGTTCGTTTGAGGGTACCGGCGGGAGAGACTGTAATCATCGACGATGAAGTCCGGGGAGAGGTCAGTTTTGAAACCGACGGCATCGGTGATTTCATCATCGTGAAATCCGACGGTATCCCCGTCTATAATTTCGCCGTGGTCATCGACGACCATACCATGGGGATCAGCCACGTGATTCGCGGGGAGGAACATCTTTCCAACACGCCTCGGCAGATCGTGATTTATGACGCCCTGGGCTATGATAAGCCCCGATTCGCCCATATTTCCCTGATTCTCGGCAGGGACGACGCCGGGAAACTCACCAAAATGAGCAAACGTCACGGTTCCACCTCCGTGGTGGCCTACAAGGAACAAGGTTTCCTGCCGGAAGCCATCGTCAACTTCCTGGCTCTTTTGGGCTGGGCTCCCGGCGGTGAACAGGAACTCTTTACCTTGGATGAGCTGAAACAAGAATTCTCTTTGGATCGCGTTTCCAAAAGCCCTGCCGTGTTTGATTTGGAAAAACTCAAATGGATCAACGGTATGTATATCAGAAACGCCTCCGGGGAACGTCTCCTCGGCTACGGCTTACCTTTTTTGAAAAAAGCCGGTCTTGTCGGCGAGGAACCAACCGCCGAGGAAATGATTTGGGCCATGGGGATCATCGACGCCCTGAAAAACCATATCAGCTGTTTTGCGGAACTGCCGGAAATCATTGAAAAATATCGGGCCGAGATTCACTATAGCGCCGACGCCATGGCGAGCCTTGCTGCGGCCAAAGAAGACGCCCTTACGGTTTTAAAGGCCATGAAGGAAAAGCTGGAAAAGACCCACACCGTCACCGTGGACAGCTATAAGAAGATGCTTAAGGAGATCACCAAGGAAACCGGGATCAAGGGCAGAAACCTCTATCATTCCCTCCGGGTGGCCCAGACAGGGGAGGAACAAGGCCCCGACCTCGATAAACTCTCCATCATCCTCGGCCGTGAGCGTATGCTGGAGCGGATTAAGATCTTCATGAAAGCATTGCAGCGCTTTGACGGCGACCGTCAATAGAATGAAAACGTAAAAAGAGGGGGAGACAAGTTACCCAAGGGTTGGAGACCGTCATCATTGATCCTTTGGCCCTGTAAAAGCTTGGTGATTGCCGAATTTTCCAATCAAGAACCGTATTCACTGAATACACATAAAATTTACCCATATCATACGTTCAATTCAGGGATAAAAAACATAGAAAAGGGTTATAACTATAGATAGTTACTAAAACGAATGACGCCAACACATTCGTTTGTGATGTAATGTTTTTTCATTGTTTTCCCTTCTTTTGTCTATTTGTTTGCACTTAACGCAGATGGTCTTTGATCATCTGCGTTTTCTTTTTTCCGGTTCACAGAATCCCCATTAAATTTTCTCTCATTTTTCTTTGCCTTGATGAATAGAAAACATAGCGCTCGGTTATATTAGGTACAGTTACCAATACGGATGACGCCAACCAGTCCGGAGGTAACGAGAAAAATTTTTCATTGTTTTCCCTTCCTCAGAAAAGGGCGGATGTGCAGACATCCGCCCTTTTCAGTTTGTTCATCAATTAGAAAATCGCTTGTTGCGGTGTTTTTGGGAGAAGGTCAGTCCGTCTTCTTTTTCCCTGGGCCGCGGTTTACGGTTTCCGCGCATCTTCCTTTCCCTGCGGTTCTTTCGACAGGGTCTTATTCATATACTATAGGGGAGGTGGTCTCATGGAAGAGACAGCGCATAGACTGACGCTGCAGGACCGCAGAGATCTGCTGCTCACCGGGGTGACCGCGGTGGACAGCAGCGAAAATAGAAAAATCGTGCTTAAAACAGTGCTGGGAGATATGCTCGTCGAAGGCAAGGACCTGCATATCCTTCATCTCGATTTGGCCAAGGGAGAAGCCGCCATCGGCGGCAAAGTCGATTCTCTGCTTTACGCCGATACCGCGCAAACAAAAAACAAAGGCCGGGTCAACCGCAATATTGGCAAGCTGTTTAAATGAGGTGATGGTTTTGATCGCGTTATTGTCTTTATTGGCCATGTTGTTTTGGGGTATGGCGCTCTGTTTCGGCTATCAGTGTTTTCTCCGCTGGACGGAGGGTAAAACCTATGGTATCGTTGCTTCCATTTTGCTGTATGCCGTATGCGGCGTCCTTTGCTTTTTGCTGACCGCGCTGTTTCTCTACGTTGTCGACCGCGGTCAGTGGGGAATTTACGGTTTCCTCGCCATGGTCGGCGGTTTCTTCCTTTATCACCAAAAGTTTTGGCGGCGGGGAGAACGGATTGTCAACGCGGTTTTCGGCACCGGGGCCTCCTTGGGAGAAGGTGTTTCCGCGGTTGGCGGCAAAGCCGGCGACGTCGCCGTATTTCCTTTCGGTAAAATTGTGGACAAGGGTGAAAAAATCATGGAAACGGCGGAAAAACAATGGGAGAAACGGAAATTAGAAAAAGCGGAAAAAGCGGCGGCCCGGGAAGAACCGATCCCGCAAGATACAGCAGAACCGGAAGACGTTGCAGAAAGCGACACCGCAAAAGAGTGATTTGGCTTTTGGCGCTCCTCGGTGTTTTGGTGGTTTTTGCTTTTTTTCGCCAGGGATATGCCCTTTACGCCATGGATCGGGACATTCAGCAGTGGACAGGGAGCCTTGATATGGCCATGACGGAGCGGGATACCCTCAACGCCCAAAAGGAATTGCTCTATGACGCCGATTACATTGCGATTCTCGCCAGAGAAAAGCTGTTTTTCATTTATCCCGAAGAGCAGATATGGCTTTTCGCCACGGAAAACGAAAAGATATTATCTTCTGTGGAAACAAAAGGGATTATCGCGGAATGATTGACAGTGTTTTTCCGGTTCTGTATAATAAGAACTGTAAATAGAAAGCGGGAGGGATTCACAATGAAAGCGGCCATCGACATCGGCAGTAACAGCTTGCGCCTGCTCATAACGGAGGAAGTCGCCGGAAAAGTGAACGTTCTCCGCCAGGAAGTAAGGGAAACCCGGCTTGGTGAAGGTTTCCGGGAAGGGGAGTTGACCTCCGCTTCCATCGCCAGAACTTTGGACGTGTTGGCCCGGTGGAAACAGGAATTGCTTGCCATCGGTCTAAAACACCCGATGATTTTTGCCACCAGTGCGGTGAGAGACGCCGCCAATCAGGAGGAGTTTGTCCGCCTGATCAAAAACCGCACCGACGAGGATTTGCGGATCCTCAGCGGTGAAGAGGAAGCCTGGTACTCCTTTACCGGCGCTGTGGGCGGTTTTGCCTTTGCCAAAGAGAACTGCCTTTTGATCGACATCGGCGGAGGCAGTACCGAACTGGCCGGTTTTGAAAACGGCAAGCTCACCGCAATCAGTATGCCCTTCGGGGCTGTGCGCTGGAAAGTAATGGCCAATCGCCGCTTTGATGTGAAGCGCGCCATGGCCACGCAAATCACCCTCCGCCATTTTGACCGAATTGATCATTTTATCGGCGTCGGCGGCACCGTCACCACCGCGGCGGCGGTTTTGGGCCGTGTCGCTGCCTACACCAGAGAAGCCGTTCACGGCCGTATCATCGACTATCAGACGCTGCAGGAGCTAAAAGGCTATCTTTCCGCCATGACCTTAGAAGAACGGAAGCAGGTTACGGGGATGCCGGAGGCGAGGGCCGATATCATCCTCTACGGTCTGGAAATTTTAGAGATCCTCTTTGAGCTTCTGCACATACCGCAACTGTACGTCAGCGATTGGGGTATCTTAGACGGTATTCTCGCGGATCAGTGAAACGATCAAGTATGAGAATGGTTGCTTGGCGTCATCCTTGTTGCGCGGGCTCTTTTATAAAAGTCATTCATTTGCTCTACATAAAGATTTTCTCCCCGGATCAAGCAGAGGGAGAAAATCTTTTTTGATGAAATACGTCGGTAAAAACGCCATAACCCGTAAAGCTGTATTTTCCCGTCTTACGATGGGGGTAGGACTTATTCCGTACCGCTTTGCCGCTTTGATCTTCCCGCAACGGCGACGGCAACGGCGACGGTGGCCCCAACCATGGGGTTGTTGCCCATACCGAGGAAACCCATCATCTCCACATGAGCCGGTACGGAGCTGGAACCGGCAAACTGGGCGTTTGAGTGCATTCTGCCCATGGTATCCGTCATGCCGTAGGAGGCCGGGCCCGCCGCCATATTATCCGGATGCAGCGTCCTGCCGGTACCTCCCCCGGAGGCCACGGAAAAATAGGTTTTTCCCTGTTCGATACATTCTTTTTTATAGGTTCCGGCGACGGGATGTTGAAACCTTGTGGGGTTGGTGGAATTGCCGGTAATGGAGACGTCGACTTTCTCCAGATCCATGATGGCGACGCCTTCCCGGACATCGTCGGCACCGTAACAGCGTACTTGGGCGCGTTCTCCTGTGGCATAAGGGGTTTCCCGTACCACTTTGATCAAACCGGTCCTATAATCAAACCGGGTCTGTACATAGGTAAAACCGTTGATCCGGGAAATGATCTGGGCGGCGTCCTTGCCCAGGCCGTTGAGGATCACACGCAGGGGCTCCTTTCGTGCCTTGTTGGCATTGTTCACAATGCCGATGGCCCCTTCGGCAGCGGCAAAGCTTTCATGGCCGGCAAGAAAGGCAAAGCACTTCGTTTCTTCCCGTAGCAGCATTGCCCCCAGGTTACCGTGGCCTAAGCCGACGTTACGGTCGTCGGCGACACTGCCGGGAATGCAGAAGCTTTGAAGCCCCACACCGATGGCTTCCGCGGCGTCCGCCGCGGAGGAAACTTCCTTTTTCAAGGCAATCGCCGCTCCCACCGTATAGGCCCAGCCCGCGTCATCAAAAGCGATGGGCTGAATGGATTTTACAATTTGAAAAGGATCGATATTGTGTTCAGCGCAAAGCGCTTTTGCTTCTGTTAAGGAGGAAATGCCGTAACTGGCCAGTACCTCGTCGATTTTAGCCATACGGCGTTCATAACTTTCAAAAATTGCCATTGTGCTACCTCCTTAATCCTGTCGCGGATCGATGTATTTTGCCGCTTGTGAGAATTGTCCGTAAGTGCCTTTTGCTTTTTCCAAGGCACCCTTTGGATCTTCGCCTTTTTTGACGAAATCCATCATTTTGCCAAGGCTGATAAATTCATAACCGATGATCTCACCCTTTTCATTCAAGGCGATGCGGTTGATATAGCCTTCGGTCAGCTCAAGATAGCGAGCGCCCTTCGCCTTGGTGCCATAGGTTGTCCCGATTTGGCTGCGCATTCCCTTTCCCAGATCCTCAAGGCTGGCGCCGACGGGCAACCCTCCCTCGGAAAAAGCTGTTTGGCTGCGTCCGTAAGCGATTTGTAAAAACAGTTCGCGCATCGCAACATTGATGGCGTCGCAGACAAGATCGGTATTGAGGGCCTCCAAAACCGTTTTCCCCGGCAAAATCTCGGCGGCCATGGCGGCGGAATGCGTCATCCCTGAACAGCCCAAAGTCTCGATTAACGCTTCTTCAATGATGCCATCTTTGATATTGAGCGTTAGTTTGCAGGCGCCTTGCTGCGGCGCGCACCAGCCGATGCCGTGGGTCAACCCGGAAATATCCTTGATCTCTTTTACCTGCACCCATGTTCCCTCTTCCGGAATGGGAGCCGGACCGTGGTTTGCACCCTTTGCCACCGGGCACATATGCTCTACTTTTGTTGAATAAATCATCATTTTGCTCCTTACAAAAATAAAAAAAGCCGATACCTCTACTGTTACGTAGAAGTCATCAGCGAAAAGCGTTTCGGCCGCAGCCTTGGGAAAACCTCATTCCCAAAATTTATGATATTTTATATTGATATGATAACAAAATCTTGTGTATTTTTCAAGTTTAATCTTTTAGAGATTCTTTTCACCGGTAAAGCAAAGAAGTCAAGCTTTGATATACGTTGTTGACAGCCTAAGGCCCGCGTAAAAATACGCGGGCCTTAGGCTGTTGTGGAAACGGTGCGGTTGCGGGGGCTCAAGGGATGCGGATTAAGCGCCCCGATTTTACATGGCTGTCTTCCAAGGCGTTATATTCTTTGAGTCTCGCCACGGTGGCGGAGAATTTTTCAGCGATCTTTTCCAGTTGGTCGCCGTCTTGAATGCGGTAGTAACGGAGACAATAAGCGGAATAGGGGCAGCATTTGACCGGCTCTTCCTGAGCTTCCTCCTGCTTTGCCGGTTCCGCGCTTTTGGCTTCTTCGCGTTTTGGCGGCGCTTCGTCTTTTTCCGCTGTATTTGCATGTTCGGTGGCTGCCGCTTCCTGCTGGAAGGTTTTTATTTTTTCCCGCCAGGTATGGTCGATATCTTTTAATTTTTCCTCAAGTTCCGTTTCCTCTGCCTGGAGCCGCTGCTTTTTAGGGGCTGTATCGGCGGTTTCCGCCGCCACGGCGGTATTTTTGCCGCTTTGTTTGGCCTTCTGTTGACAGGGGCAGGCCGCGCTTTCTTTCGCCGTGGCTTTTAGATACTCCTCTTCGCTTTCCGGCTGGCCGTACCAGCGGATATCAAAGGCCAAGCGGAAGGTGCTGTCGGAGAGGGCTTCCCCTTTGATGGATACCACCTGGGGTTCGATCAGGGGCGGCGAGGCGGTGCGCAGGGTGTCGCCGTCAATGGTTTCGGCAAAATATTCCGCGCCCTCCCAGAGGCATTCGCCGCCGTCGGCGCCTTCTTCTTCGAAAAAACCGCGCCAAAGGAGATCCCCTTCGATGCGGACACCGGTTTCTGCCTGTTCCACGTCTTTAATGATGATGCTGCCTGTCAATTTTGTCAATGTCTCCATCGACGGCAGCGTCGAGGGGATCTCGACATTGCGTATGAGTGTTGAGCGATAATCCATGATGTTCCTCCTTTGAGCGGATAGGCCCGTTGTTTTATATATATGCCAGAGAGGAAAAGAACAGAACGTTACCGACAAATGTTCTCATAGAGGGCTAAGGTTTGCTGTGCCGTTTTCGTATAGGAAAAGGCGCGGCTGCGTTCGTAAGCCCGGCGTGCCATGGTTTCCCGGAGATGATCGTCGGCGGTGAGGCTGTATAAATGCAGGGCCAACCCGGCGGTATTGCCGGGATCGGCGTAGAGGGCGCCGTCGGCCATCACTTCTTTTAAGGAAGCTCGGTTGGAGGCGATCACTGCCGTTTGGCAGGCGGCGGCTTCCAAGGGGGGTAAGCCGAAGCCTTCGTAAAAGGAGGGATAGATCAGTGCTCGACATTGGTTATAAAAGAAAGGCAGGTCGTGATCGGGAACGTAATCGGGGAAACGGAGAAACGCCGTAATCGACAATGTTTCGGCAAGCTCCTCCAGTTTTTTACGGCGGCTGCCCTCCTTGCCGATAATCACCAAAGGGCAAACATAGGGGAAATCCCGGCAGATGGAAGCATAGGCCTTGATCAGGCCGGCGACGTTCTTGCGCTCGTTGAAGCCGCCGACGTAGAGAAAGAAGGGGGCGCGCAGGTGATAACGGGATGAAAGATAATCCGCGGTGAGTTTTGGCGGCAGCGGTTGGCAATTGCTCTTTGGCGCTTCGGCGATGACGTGAATGTTCTCTTCCTTCACATCGGTAAAACGGAGGATATCGTTTTTACTGTTTTCCGAAACAGTGATCACCGCATCGGCCGCTTCGGCGCTTTGCCGGGTATTTGCCAAAAACAGCTCCTTATAAGGGGAGCCGCAGTATTCCGGCAGGATGCAGGGGATCATGTCGTGGATTGTGACGATTTTTTTATTTCCCGCTTCTTTCATGCCAATGCCGTTGTGGAGGTGATGGTATAAGTCGAAATCACCGCTGATTTCCACCTTATTTTTCGCGGCCCGCTGCCAGAAGGAACAAACCGTTTTCTGTGTCGATTGGTCGATCTTAGCGGCAGAAAAAACGTGTTTTCCCGTAAATAAAAACAGCTCGTGGTTGTTTTTGATTTCTGTCAGCCCCCGCACAAGTTCCGTGGCATAGGCTCCGATACCGGTGCTGTGATAGAAAAAAGACGCCGACGCGTCGATGAGTATCTTCATGATTCCTCCGCAAAGTATTGATTTAAGGCAAGCAAAGCTTTTTCCCGCCGCTCTGCCTCTCCGGTGAGGCGCGGCAGTTTTTTCGCGATTCTTGTCGAGTCGTCTTTTTCCCTATAGCGGGCAAAGGCCGCATGTCGAAAATCGTAAGGGTATTTGATCAGCAGTTTAATGAAACGGATCTCCTCCCGCTCCAACGGAAAAGCGCCATGATAAACAGCGAAGGCCTTTTGGGCGAGATGGGTGTCCCAGTGATTTGTTTTTAGGATCTTTAGCAACAGGGCGGCGACGTCATGGGCCCTGAGGTCGGCGATGGCGTAGTCGAAATCGAAGACAAAGACGTCCTTTTGCTTATGTAGCTCATTAATGAAAAAATTATGATGGGCCGGGTCGTGATGACAGAAACCGCCGCTTTTTTCCTTTTTTTCGGATAGGGCGGGATAAAAAGGGGTCAATTCCACGACGGCCTCTTCCGCTTGGCGAATATAAAACTCGCAATAGGAGAGAAAGGCCTTGTCGAAATCATCCTTCTCCGCTTTTTTGGCCACTGTGGTGGCAAAGCCTTCTAAATCTTCCTTTCCGCTGCGGAGGGTGGCGATCATTTTTCCCCATTTGAGCCGCTCCGCGAAGTGATGCTTGGGGAAAAATCCCGCCGCGGCTCGGTGCAGGTCGCTGAGGCAGGCGGCGACGGCGGTCACGTCGTCCTCTGTTTGAAAGGAAGGAGTGCGACCGTAAAGTTCTTTGGTCAGCAGGGTGAAGTCCCTGCCGTAAGCGCCGCAGGGCGCGTTTTCTTTGGTGGGAACAATTTCGTTATAGCGGTGAAAACCCTTTTGGCCGAGATAGGTCATGGCGTCGGTGATAAAACCCGTTTCTTCCTTAGGGTAGGGCAGCAATTTTAAAATAAAAATCCCCTCGTCAGCAATGATCCGCCAGACTTTTTGCGGTTTCAGTGACACAATGCCGTTGATGTGAATAGAATATAGCAAGGATATTGCCGTTACGAACTCTTCCATGTCAGAGCACCTCACGGTATTTTTTATGCGTGGTGTGGCGGCAGTATGTCATAAGTCCTTAGTCATAAATGTTCCATTTTTACATAAATAAAGAAATAAAGGAGGAAAAAAGATGCAGGATTTTGACAACAACTGCCCTTATACCGAGGAAGAAGCCGCGCATATGCTCCGTGACGTCACCGAGGCGTACTATTTTGCCGTCTCTGCCGCGGAAAAGTTTAACGCGCTGACCGCAGCTCATAAACATCAGCTGGAAAAGGCCATCGACCGTGCCGCCGACCTCGGTAAAGTCGTGGATACTCTGGGAAAAATCGTGAAAGATGAGCTATAAAGCTACGGTGTTGCGCGGAGAAAATCACAGATACGTTCTGTGATTTTCTTTTACCTTTTGATAGAACAGGCCCTGTTTTTATTGAGGAAAGCAATCTTAGCCGGTGACTTTTCTTTTTTTTGTGCTATAATGGGGAATATAAAACGAGGTGGAGCCAATGCTGGATGAAAAGAAGAAAAAGGCGATCCTGCGCCGTATAGACCATACCTTATTGAATCCCAACGCGGTCACCGCACAGATAAATAAGGTCTGCGCGGAAGCGCTGCTTTATGAGACGGCGACGGTCTGTATCATGCCGGCGGCAGTGGCTTACGTGAAAAAAGAATTTCCTCAGCTGGCCATTTGCACGGTGGTGGGTTTCCCTTTGGGTTATCAAACCACGGCGGTGAAACGCTTTGAAACAGCGGACGCCCTGCAAAACGGCGCCGCAGAAATCGATCTGGTCGTCAACCGCATGGATGTGAAAAACGGCGACTTTGCCGCCGTGACGGCGGAGATCACCGCGATCAAGGAGATTTGCGGCGATAAGATTCTCAAAGTCATCGTAGAGACCTGCGACCTGACAACAAAGGAAAAGATTCGCCTTTGTCAATGTGTCACCGCGGCAAAGGCCGATTATATCAAAACTTCCACCGGCTTTGGCCGGGGCGGTGCCACTTTAGAGGATGTGGCGCTGTTTCGGAACTATATTGGCGAAGATGTGAAGATCAAAGCCGCAGGCGGACTCCGTACCGCTGCGGAACTGGAAGCGTTTTACGATGCCGGCGTTGAGCGCATCGGCGCAAGCTGCGGCGTGGAGGTGCTGAAATGAAGGAAAAAGAACTGGTTAAGGCAGCTTTGGCGGCCCGGAAAAACGCCTATTCCCGCTATTCCGGGTTTCGCGTCGGCGCGGCGCTTTTGACCAAAGACGGTAAAATCTACAATGGCTGCAATGTGGAAAACGGTGTTTTCAGCGCCTCGGTTTGTGCCGAGCGCACCGCCTTTTACGTTGCCATTGCCGCCGGGGAGCGGGAGTTTACGGCCATTGCCATCGCCGCCGAAGAGGATGATTACTGCTATCCCTGCGGCGTCTGCCGCCAGGTGATGGCGGAATTCTGCGGCGAAGATTTCCTGATCTACGCCGTGAAAACAGAGTCGGATTATAAAGCGTTTACCTTGGCTCAGTTGCTACCCCAGGCCTTTCATTTTGGCAAAGCATAGTACGGGCTGCGCCTTGAGGGGTACGGTTTCTTCATGCACTGCCATTCTATTCAAAAAAGTCCGCTTTTGCGGACTTTTTTGACAGTACACGAAAAGAGACGTCTTGCGTACAAGGCGTCTCTTTTCTTATGGAGAGTTTAAGGTTATAAAAAAGTTCAAGCAAATGAACTAATTCGCGGCGGGGCGGGCGCCCCGCGTATGAAAGTATTAGGGATCAATGGCATTACGCCATTTGGATGTCAGCGGACAAAAACTGTTCGTTGACGATTATGGAGAGTATTTATTTGGTCAGGTTGGATGAAACTGACCGATATATAAAGAGAGAGAGAGTCTCTTTATAACGAAGGTAAGAGTTTGTCGCTCTATTTATCAATGATGACATCCTGATAATGTTTTGTCATCATCGCGTAAAGTTCATCGTCGCGTCCCTCTTTTACGATATCGAGGATCTCCCGATGTTCATTCCTGCTTTTGATTTTTTGCTTTTTATATTGGATATGGAAACCAAGGTACATCATATCATCGTAATATTCGTAATCGCGTTCGGCGTTGCGGGTTAAAAAGATATTACCGGTGCAACGAACAAAAGCGGTATCAAAAGGCAATTTCTCCCGCAAAGGTTGGGAGACGTTGTCACCGCGGCTTTCCTGTAGCGCAAGAATACTTTCCAATTCTTTGATGAGTTTCTCTCTCAAACCCATCTCTAAACAGAGATCATAGCCGGCGCAGATTTGAGTCACAAGCGCCTTTTCCAGCATACTGCGTTCTTCTTCCGGAATTTTGTGGACGAACATTTTGTTGCCGACCTTGTCGATAAAACCGGAATGTATCATCAGGTTAACAGCATCGCGAACAGGGGTAATGCTCACGCCAAAGGCGTCCGCAATTTGATTCAGGTTCAACTGCTGTCCCTGCTTCAAAATGCCTTGGGAAATCTGCTCCTTTAAATAGTTGCAGATTTGTTCGTTGGTGGATTGAATTTTCATGCACACATACTCTCCATTTTTGTGATACTTTCATCATCCATAATACTTTCATAATATACTTTCATGGCATAAATTTATATAATATATAATTATATTATATAAATTTATCATATTCTAACTCAAAATAAACGGGAATGCAAGTGTTTTTTACAAAATTCGCAAAATATTATGAAATAACAAGAATATTCACTTTTCATGGTGGAGAAAAAGAACTATATACCTATATATAAGAGAAACATACGTGAAAAAGCGCTCCCCATGATGTTCATGGGGAGCGCCTTACCAAGTGCCTGTTTGCATTTTATGGGGTATACGCCGGTCAGTTATTCAAACTTTTGATGGGTGCGGGAATACGGCCGCCGCGTTTGACGAATTGATCCGCTTTCTTTTTGTTCACCGGCATCACGGGGCCGGCGCCCAAAAGGCCGCCGAATTCCACGGTGTCGCCTTCTTTTTTGCCCACCGCGGGGATGATCCGGACGGCGGTGGTTTTGTTGTTGATCATGCCGATGGCCGCTTCGTCGGCAATGATGGCGGCGATCGTCTCGGCGCTGGTGTCGCCGGGGACGGTGATCATATCGAGGCCCACGGAACAGACGGCGGTCATCGCCTCCAGTTTTTCCAGGCAGAGGGCATGATCTCGTACAGCCCGGATCATGCCGGCATCTTCGCTGACCGGGATAAAAGCGCCGCTTAAGCCGCCCACGTGGGAGGAGGCCATAGAGCCGCCTTTTTTTACCGCGTCGTTGAGCAGGGCCAGAACCGCCGTGGTACCGGGGCCGCCGCAGCGTTCCAAGCCCACGGCTTCCAGGATGTTGGCGACGCTGTCCCCCACCGCCGGAGTGGGGGCCAAGGAGAGATCCACGATACCGAAGGCGGCGTTCAGCCGTTTCGAGGCTTCCCGGGCCACCAGTTCCCCGGCGCGGGTGATTTTAAAGGCCGTCTTCTTGATGATATCGGCAATTTCGCTGATATTGAGTTCGGGATGGTCCTTAATGGCGCTTAAAACGACGCCGGGGCCGCTGACACCGGTATTGATCACGACCTCGGGTTCACCGACGCCGTGGAAAGCTCCGGCCATGAAGGGATTGTCTTCGGGAACATTGCAGAAGACCACCAGTTTCGCGCAGCCGAGGCTGCCGCTTTCTTTGGTCAGCTCCGCTGTTTCCTTGACGATTTTGCCCATGGCGTAAACGGCGTCCATATTGATGCCGGCTTTGGTGGTGCCGATATTGACAGAGGAACAAACCCGTTCCGTTTCCGCCAAAGCTCGGGGAATGCTTTTGATCAGTTTTTCATCGCTTGCCGTCATTCCCTTATGCACCAAGGCGGAGAAGCCGCCCAAGAAATGAACGCCCACCTCTTTGGCGGCGCGGTCTAAGGCTTTGGCAAAGACGACGTAATCGTCAGCGTCGGAGGCTGCCGCCACCAAAGCGATGGGGGTTACGGAAATCCTCTGATTGACAATGGGGATACCGAAGTCACGGCTGATATCTTCTCCGGTTTTCACTAAGTTTTCCGCTTTGCGGCATATTTTATCGTAGATTTTGGCCGCCGCTTTTTCCGCGCTTTCGCTGGCGCAGTCCAAAAGGCTGATGCCCATGGTGATGGTGCGAACGTCGAGATTCTCATCGGCAACCATCTGGATGGTTTCCATGATTTCCCGGTAATCAAAATTGCTTTTCATGGCGTACCTCAAATCCTGTGCATATAGGTAAAGATTTCTTCTTTCTGCGCCAGAATCTTCATGCCGAGTTCTTCCCCGACGGCGTCAAGTTTCTCTTGCAGAACGTCGAAGGCCACGTTGGCCGCAGTGATGTCGCAGAGCATGACCATGGTGAAAATATCCTGCAGCAACGTTTGGTTGATATCCAAAATATTGACGTTGGCGGCCGCCAAAACAGCGGTGATTTTGGCGGTGATGCCCACTTTATCGTGGCCGACCACGGTGATGATGATTCTCTTCATAACAATCTCCTTATTCCCCGGCGATCTCGCTGAGATCCATATCCTTGATCACGTCGGCGCATCTGACGCAGAGTCCGTTGGCGTCTAAATCCTCTCTGTATTTCCAGCAGCGGCTGCATTTTTCGCCTTTGGCGGCGGTCACTTCGACTTTGATGCCGTCGTCGCCTTCTTTGAGGATGGCTTCGGAAACAATGCAAATATCGGCAAGTTCTTCCGCTACCGACTGCAACAAGGCGAAGTCCTCTTCCCCTGCGGTGACGGTGACGGCGGCGTCGAGGGAATGGCCGATGACTTTATCGCGGCGGGCGGCTTCGGCTGCCTTGGTGACGTCTTCCCTGATGGCGATCAGCCGTTCCCATTTGGCGGCCAGGGATTCGTCACGGTAGGCGGCGCTGATTTGCGGCAGATCGAGGAGTTGCACGCTAAGGGGTTCCTCCTCTGTTCTGATATAGGACCAAACTTCTTCGGTGGTGAAGGAGAGAATCGGCATCATCAGGCGGACGAGGGCTTGGAGGGTTTCGTAAAGCACGGTTTGGGCCGCTTTTCTGTCTTGGTCGTCCTTGGCGGAAACGTAGAGCCGGTCTTTGATGATATCGAGATAGAAGGCGCTCATATCGACAACGCAGAAATGGTGCAGCAGATGAAATACACTATGGAATTCATAGTTCTCATAGGCTTCGCTGATTTTTCGATTGAGTTCCTCTAAAAGATGCAGGGCGTAACGGTCGATTTCTTTCATGGCGGTGTAAGGGACTTTTTCCGTTTTGGCGTCGAAATCGTAGAGGTTCCCCATGAGGAAGCGCACCGTATTGCGGAGCTTGCGATAGGCTTCGCTGACTTGTTTTAAAATCCCATCAGAGCAGGCGAGATCATTCCGGTAATCGGCGGAACTGACCCAAAGGCGCAGAACGTCGGCGCCCATCTTTTCAATGACTTTCAGGGGATCGACGGTATTGCCCAGGGATTTTGATTGTTTATGTCCCTTTTCATCGACGAGAAAACCGTGGGTTAAAACGCTTTTGTAAGGCGCTTTGCCCCGGGTGGCCACGGAAATCGAAAGGGAAGAATTGAACCAGCCGCGATGCTGGTCGCTACCTTCCAGGTAGAGGTCGATGTCGCCTTTGATGTCGGGGTTGTTTTCTATCACCGCGGCAAAGGAGGAGCCGCTGTCGAACCAGACGTCCATGATGTCTTTTTCTTTATCGAAGGTATTGCCGCCGCAGTCGCAGGTAAAACCGGCGGGGAGCAGATCTTTGGCTTCCCGGGCGAACCAGACCTGGGAACCGCCTTCCTCCCGGAACAATTTTTGCAGGTGGCTGATGGTGGCTTTGTTGATGATCGCTTTCCCGCAGTCTTTGCAGTAAAAAATCGGAATCGGCACGCCCCAGGTGCGCTGTCGGGAGATGCACCAGTCGCCGCGGTCGCGGATCATATTGTAAATACGCTCTCTGCCCCAGGAGGGGATCCAACGTACTTGATCGATTTCTTCCAGAGCCTTTTGGCGGAAGCCGTCGATGGAAGCGAACCACTGTTCCGTGGCGCGGAAGAGAATCGGTTCTTTGCAGCGCCAGCAATGGGGATACTGATGCTTGATGAAGATCAGTTTGATCAGTTTGCCGCTGCCCTCCAACGTCTTCACCACGGCTTTATTGCCTTCATCGGTGGAAAGACCTTGAAATTCCCGGGCTTCGGCGGTGAAACGGCCGCTGTTATCCAGGGGAGAGATCACGGGCAGGCCGTATTTTTTGCCCACGTTAAAGTCATCGGCGCCGTGGCCGGGAGCGGTATGTACCGCGCCGGTGCCGGCTTCGTCGGTAACGTGTTCGCCTAAGATGATGAGGCTTTCCCTGTCTGACCAAAGCGGATGATAGCAGGTAATTTTCTCCAGATCAGCGCCGCTGTATTCTTCCATGATCTCGTAATCGGTGATGCCGGTATCCTTTAAGAAGAGTTGCAGCAGCGGTTTGCCGACAATCCAGGATTCTCCGTTGACTTTAAGGAGACAATAGGTAAAGTTGGCGTTTAAGCAGATGGCCACATTGGCCGGAATCGTCCAGGGCGTGGTGGTCCAAATCACGAAGCAGGCGTCTTGGGGCACTTTGCCTTTGCTGTCTTTGACGGGGAATTTCACATAGATGGAGGGACTTTTATGATCGGCGTATTCCACTTCCGCTTCGGCCAACGCCGTTTCGCAATCAGGGCACCAGTAAACGGGTTTCAATCCTTTGTAGATGTAACCCTTTTGGGCCATTTCGCCGAAAATGCCGATCTGTACCGCTTCATACTCCGGTTTTAACGTAATATAAGGATGATCCCAGTCGCCGCGCACGCCGAGACGTTTGAATTCCTCCCGCTGGATGTCCACGAACTGGAGGGCGAATTCTTTGCATTTATCGCGGAATTCGGTGACGTGGGTCTGTTTTCTGTTGAGTCCCAACGCTTTGATGGCCCGCTGTTCAATGGGGAGACCGTGGGTGTCCCAGCCGGGAATATAGGGACACTGATACCCCGCCATGGTGTGGTATTTTATGATGATATCCTTTAGAACTTTGTTTAGGGCATGTCCCAGATGAATGTCGCCGTTGGCATAAGGCGGGCCGTCGTGGAGAATGAACGTCGGCTGTCCTTCCCGCAGTGCCAGTGATTGACGGTAGATATCTTCCTTTTCCCATTGCGCCAGGATGCCCGGCTCTTTTTGGGGTAGGTTGCCTCTCATGGGAAAGTCCGTTTCCGGTAAGTTCAGCGTTTTGCCATAGTCCATCGTGAAATCTCCTTTAAGGATCAATAAATTTACTTTACTATTATTTGAACGTTAAACTTTATTTTATAATGTAAGGTGGGGTTTGTCAACTGTTTACCGCTGTTGATCTGCGGTATTTGCCGTTTTTAGATAAAAAAAAAGCTGTTTGTCCCCGTCTGTTTTTTTCCGGTGTCTTTGGCGCTGAAAAAAAATTGCTTCCCTTGTGTTGATTCGGGGATTTTTTTTAAATCAGACTCCTCATTTTGTCAATCATGTGGTAGAATAACAATGAATCCGCGGGAAAGGAGTTCGTTTATGGCAAAACACCTTCTTTTTATCGAAACCGGCGGCACCTTTGCCTGTGAGACCAAGGCTGCGGGTGTTAGAGACCTTGGCGATCACTCAGTCCTTGATTTTGCCGTTGTCCGAGACAGGATCAACGGCGCGGGGCTAACTATTTCGGTCAAACGGCCCTTTCGCGTCTTAAGTGAAAACATGACCCTCAAGCGTTTGGAAGAGTGGCTGCTGTTTTTAAAAACCATCGACTTTGCCCTTTATGACGGCGTCGTGATTGCCCACGGTACCGATACCTTGGCTTATACCGTGAACCTTACTGCTTTTGCCTTGGGCAAAATCAATGTTCCCCTCGTTTTTATTGCCGCCGACCGGCCCTTGCTCCAGGAAAAATCCAACGGTACGGTGAATTTCTTCGCGGCCCTCGATTTTATGGAGGCCGGGGAAACCGGGGTTTTTGCCCTTTACCGCAATGAAGACGGCCGTATCCTCGTCCACCGTGGCGGCCGTTTGCGGCAAATGGACGATATCGACGCTTCTTTTCAGAGTCATCGCGGCGTCTTCTTTGGAGAGATGCGGGACGGGCGTTTCTTTTATCACGAGCATCGGCTGAATCTGCGTTTTCAAAAAGCGGCCCCGCCTTATGACGGTGTCTCCCTGCGCCGGGGCATTTTGCGAATTTTTCCCTATCCCGGTTTGCGGTACAGCGCGTTCAATCTCTTGGGCGTTGATGCTGTTTTGCTGGACACCTACCATTCCGCGACGTTCTGCACGGCGGGAGATGCGGAAAGTTTGAATTACCTGCTAACGTCTTTGCCGCTTCATACTCCTGTTTTTATCATCGGCGGTAGAAGCGGCGAAGAACGCTACGCCGCAACGTTGAAGGAGCGGGAAAACCTCTATTTTGTGACCGATGTAGCGCCGGAAGCTTTTTATATGAAGGCGTTGTTATCCTTCGGTGATCGGGAAACGGCGGCGGCCACCGCGTATCTTTTAGAAAATAGCATCGGGGAAAAGGTCTCCTCTTGACTTTTTCTTTGTTTTGAGGCAGAATTGCCTTGTATTATGAAAGGAAGAATCAACATGAGAAAGATATCTTTGCTGTTCTTGGCAGGGTTGGTGTTTATGGCGCTGTTTTTCCTTACCGCTTGCCACGGCGGTTCCGGCGTGGTTCAGGAGGAAGAGGAAAGCCTCAATCTCGGTGATACGCTGAGAGTCGGCATGGATTGCGACTATCCGCCCTATAATTGGACCCAGGAAGACGACAGCAACGGCGCTGTGGCCATCAGCAACGGAAGCGGCTTTGCCAACGGTTACGATGTCCAAATGGCCCTATTGATCGGGAAAGCCCTGGATATTGACGTGGAAATCGTCAAGATCGAACGGGGCGACCTCATCGATGCTTTGGAAGACGGTGATATCGATGTAATGATTGCCGGCGTCAATCCTTTGGAATCGAGAGCGGATAAAATTGATTTTACAGAAAGTTATTATGACAGCGAATACGTGGTTGTGGTGATGAAGGACGGCGCTTATGCCAACGCCACCGCCATCGACGATTTTGAAAACGCCCGCCTCACCGCGGAAACAGGCTCCTATATCTATGATTCCCTGCTGCCCCAGATGAAGGGCGTCGACATCATGGATTCCTTGACCTACCATATGGATATGCGGGTAGCCTTGGCCCATAACGTCATCGACGGTTACGTGACCAGCCTTGCCGAAGGGATGTCCGCCACCATGGCCCACAGCGATTTTGCCATGGTGACCTTTAACGACGGCGCGGGATTTGAAACCGACGAGGAATACGCCACCACCGCCATGGGCGTGGCCAAAGGACGCGAGATTTTGGTGGAAACCTTAAACGATATTCTTGATGATATCTCCGTTTCCGACCGCAATGCGCTGATGATCGACGCCATCTATCACCAGCCCGACGAAGCGGAGGAAGTGGAGGAAGAAGTATAATATCAGCAAAACCCAGGTCAAACCTGGGCTTTTCCTTTCCTATGACGGAAGGGAAGCGAAACGTTTCATCATCTCATGATAGGAAGAGGTACCAAGCCATGCTTTTTCATAACATTGCGATATGCCGGGAAAACTATACCGTGGCTCAAAATCAATTTGTCGGCGTAGAAGGCGCCTACATCCGCTATGTGGGAGATACGCCGCCGAAAAAGGATTTCGGCGCTTTGATCGACGGCAAAGACAAGCTGTTGCTGCCGGCTTTTTATAACGCCCACGCCCATACGCCGATGACGATCTTACGGGGTTACGGCGAAAATATGGCCTTATCTGACTGGCTCACGAAAAAGATCTTTCCTTTTGAAGCAAAGCTGACCCCGGAAATCGTTGGTAACAGCGCTCTTTTGGGCATTGCGGAAATGTTTCGCAGCGGCGTCGTTGCCGCCACCGATATGTATTTTTTTGGCGAGGCCATCATGGAAGCTTTTGCCGAAAGCGGCGCCAAGCTCAATCTTTCCTTGGGCACAGTCTGTTTTGACCAACGCGGTTTTTATGAATTACCGGATTATCAGGAAAACGAGTATCTTTTCCGGCAATGGCACGGCGCCGCCGACGGTCGTTTATTGGTGGATATGAGCATCCACGGAGAGTATACTTCTTCCTCCAAAGTCGTGTCGGAAGTCGCGTCCTACGCTCAGGAGCGAAACTGTCGTATGCAGCTGCATCTTTCCGAAACCAAAAAGGAGCATGAGGAATGCATCGGCCGCCACGGCAAAACGCCGGCCCGCTACTTTTATGATCTCGGTCTTTTTGACGTCCCTGCCACCGCGGCCCATTGCGTTTGGCTTAGCGAGGAGGATATGGTGCTTTTGGCGGAAAAGGACGTCACCGTCGCTACCTGCCCTGTGAGCAATATGAAGTTAGCCAGCGGCATTGCCAATCTTCCCGCCATGATGAAGAAAAAGCTAACGATCGCTTTGGGTACCGACGGCGCTTCCAGCAACAACAGCCTCGGTATGTTCGACGACATGAAAACCCTCGCCCTGGTACAGCGGGTCGGATCCGGCGACCCCGCCGCCCTCGCCCCCGAGGAAGTGCTGTCTTTTGCCACGGTGAACGGCGCGCGTTCTCAGGGCAGAAATGATTGCGGTCTGATCAAGGAAGGCTGCCGCGCGGACCTTACGCTGATTCATACCGCCTCCCTCCATTTTTATCCCCGGCGGCAGCTGATCAATCACCTGATCTACAGTGCCGATAACAGCGATGTGGTGATGACCGTCGTCGACGGCAAAGTCGTCTACGATCACGGTGATTTTCCCACCATCGACACGGAAAAAGTAATGTTTACTCTTGAAAGGGATTTTGACGCGGTATGGAAGGCTCTTTGATGTTGCCCCCTGTTGATTCGGAGTGAAAAAGGTTGCTTTTATTGTAAAAATACGCTAAAATATTTAGTTAGATTATGAGTCATCGAAAAGAGATAAAGCGCATGAAAAGAAATGAAGAAATGCTTGAAGAATACCCGCTGACCCCTGAAGATACCGCGCCGGACGGGACGGCGAAAAAAGCAAAAAGCACGAAAAACGCCAAGAAAAAGAAATCCAAAAAATCAAAAAAGAGGAAAAAGCTTTTTACCGGCGTTTTTATTGTCTTGCTCGTCTGTTTCATAGTGGTTTTAGGCTGGATCGGCTATGTCAGCGCCTATATCTATCCAATGCTTTTCGGCAGCTACGGGGAGGAAGACAAAGCCCCCATCACGGAAGAACAGAAGGCCGCCTTTGAAAGCGGTCAGATCACGGTCTTGATGATGGGTTCCGACCGCCGGGAAAACTGGAGCACCAGCCGTTCCGATACGCTGATGGTGGCCTTTGTCGATCTTGATCAAGACGAAGTGCGCGTGTTGAGTATCCCCAGGGATACTTATGTCACGATTCCCACCAGCGGCGAAGAGACGAAAATCAACGCGGCCTATGCTTACGGCGGCGTCGATTTGGCCAAACAAACCTTAGCGTCGAATTTCGGCATTGATATCGATTACTATCTTGACGTCGATTTTCAGGGTTTTGCCGATGTCATTGACGTCCTCGGCGGCGTTACCATCGATGTACCCATGGATATGCATTACAGCGCTGAAGGCATTGATCTAAAAGCCGGCGTCCAAAAACTCGACGGCGACGAGGCGCTGCAGTTTGTGCGCTTCCGCAGCGACGGACAGGGAGATCTTGGCCGCATTGATCGCCAACAAGCTTTTTTGGTGGTGTTAAAAGAGGAATTGTTCAGCGCCGGTACGTTATTGAAAATTCCCGATATCTCTTCGGCGGTGATGAAAAATATGGACACTGATTTCACCGGTACACAGATGCTGCAAGTATTGCTTGATTTGAAAAACGGCTTCGATCTTGAAACCTATCAACCTGACGGCACCGCAGAATATAAAAACGATATCAGTTACGTCTTTATCAACGATACCGGCCAGAAACTGATCGACGCCCTGTCGTCCTTTGGTGAGATTCCCGCCGATATTGAAGCGACCACCGACAAAGTTGATCTCAATGGGGACAAAACTTCAGCGACGACGAAGAATACAACAGAAGGGGAGTAACTTTGTGAAGCCAGCGGAAATGCGGATCTTGGGACTGAAAGTGAATACGGTGACCATGAGGGAAACCCTGGCCTTTATCGACGAAGCATTGAAGAAAGACGGTCTCACCCGGGTGATCACGCTGAACGCGGAAATCGCTTACGGCGCCTACGGCGATGAGGAACTGACCGCGCTCATCAACAACGCCGATTTGGTAACCGCCGACGGTTCCGGGATCCTTTGGGCTGCTTCCCAGTACGGCGAAACCCTCAAAGAACGTGTCTGCGGCATCGATTTACTGACGGAACTTTTACAAAAATATAACGACGGCAGCTGCGGCTTCTATTTTCTCGGCGCCAAGCCGGAAGTCGCGTCTTTGGCGGCGGCAAAAATACGGGAAACCTATCCCCATTTACAATTTTGCGGTTATCACCACGGCTATTTCGGCGAGGAAAACAGCGAAGAAATGGCCGCGATCATCGCCAAAAGCGGCGCTGATATCCTCGTCGCGGCCATGGGCGCGCCTTTCCAGGATCGCTGGATCGCGACATACGGCGAAGCTTGCAAGGTGAAGGTCGGTATCGGCGTCGGCGGCAGCCTGGACATCCTCGCCGGCGTGGCCAAGCGGGCGCCCAACTTCTTTCAGGAATTCCGTCTGGAATGGCTTTACCGGCTGCTGAAGCAGCCCAGTCGATTTAGAAGAACGATGGCGTTGCCAAAATTTATGCGCTTGGTGAAAAAAGATAGAAATAGGGAATGATCAAGAAGAGCGTATTTTATCTACATTCCGGGGCATTTTTTTAAAAAAATGCCTCTCAGGCCGTCGACAAAGTCTGATACGCGGCGAACCCTTTGGCCCACGACAGCTTGAGTACCTCTATGTACACGGCGCAGCCGCAGGCCAAAGCGTTCACCGTGTATAAGCCTTTCTCGGCAGCCTGTCATCCTGTAGCCCAAAATCCGCTGACGCGCATTTTGTCTACAGTCTGCGAGGCATTTTTTTAAAAAAATGCCTCTTTTTTCATTTTTATATCAGAAAAAACTTGATGAACAGATGATTTTTCGGTACAATATAGAGTAGAATAAGTATAAGTATGATTAGATCACGAAGGAATTCGGTCTTAAAATAAACAGGGAAGAAGGATAGTGAAACATGGCTAAGGTTTGTATTTCCGGATATTACGGCTACGACAACATCGGGAATGAACTGGTTCTGATGAGCATGGTAAACGCCTTGCGCCGCCAGTCGGAAAATATGGAGATCGTGGTATTTTCCGGCAATCCCGCAAAAACAGAAGAGGAGTTTGATGTGATCGCGGTGGATCGCGATGATTGGAATATGGTGAAAAGTGAACTGAAAACCGCTGATCTTTTGATCAGCGGCGGCGGTCACTTGCTCCGGGAAGACGCCAATATGGATCTTCTGAAATATTACCTCAAAGTCATCAAAACGGCGATGCGGCATAAAAAACCGGTTTTTGTTTTCAATCAAGTGATCGGTCCCCTGACCTCTTCCCGGGCCAAAAACATGGTGGCCAAGGTGATGCAGAAAGTTCAGAAGATCACCGTTGCCGATCAAGACAGCGCCGATCTCCTGCATTCCATGGGGATCCGCCGGGGCAGAATTCACATGGTAGAAGATCCCGTTCTCGCCATGACGGATTTTGAAACGGAATGGAACTTGACCCATATCGTTCAGCCCGAGGAAAAACCGGTGGCGCGTCCTTTTGACAAGAAGCAGACGGAAAGCGCGGCCATCAATTACGACGGTATGGAAGTGGAAATTGAAATCCGCATTGTGGAGCCGGAATCAGGGGCGGAGCAGGACACGGAAGTGACCGGCGATACCATTGAAATCGTTTCTGCCCAAGCCAAAGACGGCGAAGATTCGGCTTTGGCGGCGGCAGCCGAAGCAAGGGGTGAAAACGTGGTGGAGGTGACGCCGGAGATTGCCGCGGAAACAGCGGCCGCGGCGGCGGCAAAAGCCTTGGCGGCGGCCCCCGCGGAGGAAATCAAGAAAGAAACCGCGACGGTGGCCGCGGCGGAAAGCATAGAAGAAATGACGGAAGCAACCGCGGAAGAAGCTGCGGAAGCAACCGCGGAAGAAGCTGCGGAAGCAACCGTGGAAGAAATTGCGGAAGCGGCCAAAAATCCGGTAAAACCCGGGAAAAAAGCGGGGAACCGTCCCCATAACCTCGGCCTTGTGATGCCGTCCTTTTGGAAAAAACCCGGCGAAAAGTTTGTCGCCTTTACCGTCTCCGCCAGAACAGATCTCCCGGTTACGCAGATTACCGCCATGGCCGATTACATGGCCGATCAAGGATATGAGGTGGTCTTCCTGCCGGTGAATTACCCCGACGACGTCCTTTTGGCCAAGGAGATCCTGGCGATGATGAAAAATCCCGCTTATGAGGTAGACGCCAAAATGTCGCCGCAATCGCTGCTGACGGCCATCGGCGAAGTTGATTTCGTCTTCTCTTCGGAAATTTATCCGATGATGCTGGCCGCTGTTTGCAAAAAACCATTTGCCTCCCTTTGTCATAGCAGCCGCGCCCTTGATTTCGTCACGGGGCTGGGGCTTACGCCCACCGGTAATCTTTTGGCTTACGACGGGGAAGCCTTTATTCGCAATTTCAAAGCCGCCGTGGCCAATCCGGAAGTGATCGTCTCGGCCATCGAAACCAATCTCCCCGATTTGCAGGAAAAAGCGGAATATGGCATGGGCCTTTTGCAGATCCTCTTTGAGCAGATTCAACGGAAAAAACGCAGAGCGGAGCGGGGAAATGCGGGCCGCGCCCAAGACCGCCAGACGGAACGCCGCGCTACCCAGGCCAGAAGCATTGTGGGGGTCAACGGAGAGGAATCCCTACCCCAAGACGGCGAGGCCGACCTCATCCTTGAGGACACGGCGGCATTGCCGGCGGAAGACCGCGAAGAGACGGCGGAGAAAACCTCAGACGGAACGGAAAAAGAAGTATAATGCTCTCTGCTTTGCGCCGCCCTAAAAACGAGTCCGCTTTCAGAAACAGCGTGACCGCCGCCACGGCAGTAGTTTTGCTGATGAATCTCCTCAGTAAGGTATTGGGTTTTGTCAGAGAAATGGTCGTCGCCCGGGTTTTTGGCGCGACGATGTATACCGACGCCTACCTGGTGGCTTATACCTTGCCCTATTCCGCGCAGCAGATCATCGGTTGGGCCATTGTTTCCGTGACCGTGCCGCTGCTGACAAAATATATCGTTGACGGCAAAAACAGGGAAGCGAGCCTTGCCGCCAACAGCTTTTTAAACAGTACGGCACTGCTCATGCTCATCGTTTCCCTCCTCGGCATTATTTTCGCGCCGTTGCTGGTGAAAGTGACCGCGCCGTCCCTGGAGCAGGAAACGGCGTTATTGGCAATTAAGATGACGCGGATCATGTTCCCCTCGGTGTTTTTTGTCTGTATCGGTATGGTGCTTACCGGTATTTTAAATGCCCATCGCCGCTTTGCCGTGGGCGCTTTCGCCCCGGCTTTCAGCAGTATCATCATCATTGCCGCGGTGATCTTTGCCGGCAGCCGCTGGGGCATATACGGACTGGCCGTAGGCACCCTCCTTTCCTTTATCGGTTTTCTTTTGGTTCAGCTGCCCTCTGCTTTGGCCACGGGGTATCGCTACGTTTTTCAACTGCCCCGTCGTACCCCGGAAGTAAAGGCGGCTTTGGCGTCTCTTGTACCCATCATTTTAGGGATGTCGGTGAATCAGGTTTATTATATTTTGAATCGCGTATTTGCCTCCGGCCTCGCCGAAGGGAGCATTTCTTCGCTGAACTACGCCGCGAAGCTGGCTCAGTTTCCTGCCGGGGTTTTTGTTTTGGCCATCGCCGTGGCGGTTTATCCCTCTTTGACGGAATATGCCGAAAAGGGAGATCTGCAAAGATTCCGCAGCACTTTGGAAAAAGGTCTCGGCGCGGTGCTGCTTTTGGCGGCTCCCGCCGCCGTGGGTCTCGCCGTCCTGCGCGTCCCCATCGTGAGGCTGCTCTTTGAAGGCGGCGCTTTCACCACCGCCGATACGTTGCATACCGCTTCGGCGCTGCTCTTTTATACCGGCGGCATCGTGGCGTATTCGCTGATTCTCGTGCTTTTGCGTGTATTCTTTGCTTTCCGTGACGTGAAAACCCCGGTTTTGGCTGGTCTTTTGGGGATTGCGGCCAATGTGGCCGTCAGTTTTCTGACCTTGAAAACCATGGGCCATAATGGCTTCGCCCTTGCCACCTCCTTGGGAAGCATCGTTAATATGCTGGTATTCTTTGTGCTTTTAAAGAAGCACTTGCCGTCGATGACCTTTGGTCCGCTGCTGCTTTCGATATTGAAAATCAGCGCCGCCTCGCTTTTGATGGGGGTTGCGGTCTATGGGGTGTCGCTGCTTTTTGATAACGCTTCCGATCTGCTCTGTGTATTGAGCGGCGTTGGCGTTGGTGTGACGGTCTATCTGATTTTCATCTTTTTGCTGCGTCTGCCCGAAGGCGTTTGGATCAAGGAAAGATTGCTCAAAAAACGCGGTGAAAAAAACATATCATAAAGTGAGAAACGATGTTAAGAGTTTTGGTAGCCTTTCTCATCGCCTTGGTCGTCGCATTGCTGGTGACGCCGCAGACGAAGAAACTGGCGATAAAATTAGGGGTTTATGACGAACCCGACGCAAGAAAAGTACATAAAGGGATGATGACACGCTTGGGAGGCCTTGGGATCTATGCCGGATTTTTGGCCGGATTCCTCGTATACGGCGATTTTTCCCGACCGATGCTGGGTCTTTTGGTTGGCGCCAGCTTTGTCACCGCCGTTGGTTTTTACGATGATATCAGGGACATTTCGCCGAAGCTCAAATTATTGGGCCAAATCGTCGCCGCTGTGATCTTAATGGTCTTCGGCGTTCATTTGGAATACCTGACGATTCCCTTTACCGAGAGCATCATCGATATCGGCATCCTTGGTTATCCTCTTTCCATCCTCTGGGTGGTGGGGATTTGCAATGCCGTCAACCTCATCGACGGTCTTGACGGCCTCGCTTCCGGCGTTTCGGCCATTGCGGCTTTATCCATGGGTATCGTGGCCTATGTCAGCAGTCTGTCCATGGTCGCTGCCCTCTGCATCGTCCTCGTCGGCAGCCTTTTAGGCTTTTTAAAATGGAACTTTCATCCGGCAAAACTCTTTATGGGAGACTGCGGTTCCCTTCTGCTCGGCTTTGTGCTGGCAGTATTCTCCCTGCTGGGACTGTCGGAAGGAGCGACGTTGATCGCTCTGTTTGTACCCATCATCATCTTGGGGATTCCCGTGCTCGACACATTGTTCGCCATCATCCGCCGCCGTCGGCAGCATAAGCCGGTTTTCCAGGCGGATAAAGGACATTTTCATCATCAACTGCTGGACTTGGGCTTGAGTCATAAAGATACGGTGCTTTTCATCTACGCTATGACCCTTTTATTCGGCACCGTGGCGGTACTGATTACCCTGCTGCCGTCTTTTTACAGCGTTATCGTGTCTGTGCTGGCCTTAATCCTGATTTTCGCCGGTTCGTTGAAACTGGGGATTTTCGGTGAACGAAAAAAAACAGAGGAATAAGGAGAAAAAACTGTGGGTAAAAAGATTCTAATCCTGCTTTTGACAGCGATGCTTAGTTTGGCCATCGGCTTTGGCATCGGCCTCGTCGTCCAAAACGGCGGTTTTGACGGCATCTTTTCTTTTCTGCAAAGCGATGAGAAGGAGGAAACCGCGAATTTTGTCGGCAAAGTCGTCACCGTCGGTGAAAACACCGCCAATGTTTACGAGAAGGCCAGCGCCGCTTCGGCGGTGATCTATTCCATGAGCAATGGAGAGACCGCTACCTGTCTTGAGCAGACCGAAGAGTGGCTGAAATTGGAAATCACCGAAGGCGTTTACGGCTATGCCCACGCGGCCCTGTTTTCTCTGGCCACAGACTACACCCCTGCCGACGATACAGAAACGGGTAAGGAAATCGAAACAGAACCGGAAACGACGTATATGACGCCCAGCGTGAATGTGCTTGACCTCTACGCCGGGAAATCCTCGGATTATGATATTGTCGCCACCGTGTCCTACGGCGCCATTTTAGAACTGGTGGAAAAAGGCGATACCTGGTCTAAAGTAGCCACTTTAGAAGGGAAAACAGGTTACGTGCTGACTTCTGAGATCATGGCCACGGAATACGACCCTGACGCCGTCGTCGTGCGGGTTACCAATAGTTACGTGAATATCCGGGCGGAAGCCACTGCTGATTCCGATAAGCTAGGCACCTTAAAACGAGACGAAACCGCCGCTTATCTCGGGGAAGAGGACGGATTCTACCATATCGAAACGGAAGACGGCATCAAAGGCTATGTCAGCCAAGACTATACCGAGATGGTACAGGGGAATTAAGAATAAAAAAACCGCCGCAAGCCTTTGTTCGCGTATTAGCGCAAAGGTTTGCGGTATTTTTTCCGCTGATCATAAAACTCCCTGTCAGCACGGTTTCTTTACCGCCCTGATTATGGTAAGGAAGCCAAAATCTTGACATCGGCGCGGGAAACAGTATAATTTAATTTGTAGTATTATATGCAGAATCCGAAAGGAGACTTTTATGTACGATATCGCCATCATCGGCGCTGGTGTCGTCGGCTCACTGATCGCCAGGGAGCTGGCAAAATATAATCTATCCCTGATTGTTTTGGAAAAGGAAAACGATGTTGCCATGGGCAGCTCCAAAGGAAACAGCGGCATTGTGCACGCCGGTTATGATGCCAAAACAGGCACGCTGAAGGCCTTGCTCAATGTCAAAGGCTGCGAGATGATGCCCCGTGTCGCTGAAGAGCTGGGTGTACCATATCAACAAAACGGCTCCCTGGTGGTGGCGTTCAGCCGCGAGGAAATGGAAACCGTAAAAGCCCTTTATACCCAGGGGATGCTCAACGGCGTGGGAGATCTTGCCTTCGTGGAGCAAAACGAGCTCCGGCGTATGGAGCCCCACCTCAATCCCGCCGCCGTCGGCGCCTTATACGCTCCCAAAGCCGGGATTGTCTGTCCCTATGGCTTAACCGTCGCCGCTTTGGGCAATGCCATGGATAACGGCGTCGCTTTAAAATGCAATTTTCCCGTCACCGCGCTTACCGATAAGAGTAGCCACTTTGAGATCGCCTCCGACGCTGAAGTCGTCGAAGCCGCCATGGTCATCAATGTGGCCGGCCTTTTTGCCGATGAAATTGCCGCCATGGTTGGCGATGATTTCTTTTCGATTCATCCTCGTCGTGGGGAATACTATCTTTTCGATCGGGAAATGGCGGCGCTGGCCAAACAAACAATATTTCAAACACCCACGGCCCAGGGCAAGGGCGTTCTTGTGACGCCCACGGCCCACGGCAATCTGCTGATCGGCCCCAGCGCCGAAGATATTGAAAACAAAAAGGATAAAAAAACCAGCCAAGCCGGGTTGGACAAAGTCTGGCGCGATGCCATAAAAACCGTGCCGGACTTGCCCAAAAGCGGTGTGATCACCGAGTTTACCGGGCTGCGCGCTTCCGGCAACACCGGCGATTTCATCATCGCCCAATCTCCCGCGCATCCCCGTTTACTTCACGTGGCGGCCATTGACTCACCGGGACTTGCCGCCTCCCCCGGCATTGCCGTCTATGTTGAAGAGATGCTGCGCCAAATCGGCGTTTTAACCCAGAAGCGCAGCGTATTTTATCCTTATCGCCGCCCCATTCCCGCCTTGCGAGAAATGGGAAAAAAAGAGCGGCTTGGGCTGATTGCTCATAACCCCGCCTATGGCAGGATTGTCTGCCGCTGCGAGGAAATTAGTGAAGGCGAAATTTTAGACGCGATTCATCAGAATCCCAAAGCCACCGATCTCGACGGCGTCAAACGGCGCACCAGGAGCGGCATGGGGCGCTGTCAGGGCGGCTTCTGTATGCCCACGGTGGCGGAGATCTTAAGCCGCGAGGGGGGCATCCCCATGGAGCAAATCACCAAAAAAGGCCCCGGTTCAGAAATGTTAGCCGGGCAGACGAAATAGGGGGACAGGGGATGAACATCGCGGAAACAAAGAGCCATGTGGATTTGGCGATCATCGGCGGCGGCCCCGCAGGCTTGGCCGCGGCGGTCAGCGCCAAGGAACAGGGCGTCGACGATATTTTAGTGATTGAGCGCGATCACCGCCTCGGCGGTATTTTACAGCAATGCATTCACAGCGGCTTCGGCCTGCATCAATTCGGCGAAGAATTGACCGGGCCGGAATACGCCGCCCGCTATATAGAACGCCTTAAGGAAATGGGCATTGCTTATTGTTGCGACACGATGGTCACCGATATCACGGTAGATCATCATCTTACCTGCGTCAGCCATGAGGGCGGTCTGCAGGAAATTGAGGCCGGGGCCATCATTTTGGCCATGGGCTGCAGAGAGCGGAACCGAGGCGCACTGGCCATTCCGGGGACGCGTCCCGCCGGGGTTTACACCGCCGGTACGGCCCAGCGTTTTGTCAACAAAATGGGTTATCTGCCCGGCAAAAAAGCGGTTATTTTGGGCAGCGGCGACATTGGTCTGATCATGGCCCGCCGCCTGACCTTGGAAGGCGCGGAAGTCAAAGCGGTATTGGAACTAAGACCTTTTTCCGGAGGCCTGAAACGCAATATCGTTCAATGTCTCGATGATTTTAAAATCCCCTTGCTGTTAAGCCACACGGTGACGGAGATCCACGGCGAAGACCGGCTCACTGCCGTGACTATCGCCGAAGTCGATTCCCACTTCGTACCCATTGAGGGTACGAAACGGGAGATCGAATGCGATACACTGCTGCTTTCCGTGGGCCTCATTCCCGAAAACGAACTGGCCAAGGCGGCCCAGGTGGAATTGGATCCCCTGACCGGCGGCGCCAAAGTCGATGAAAACAGGGAAACCTCCGTTTCGGGGATTTTTTCCTGCGGCAACGTGCTCCACGTTCACGATCTCGTGGATTACGTTTCCGATGAGGCGGAAATCGCCGGTCGCGCCGCGGCGCGGTATTTGCGGGGACGTTTAAACGTCAGAGCCGCCCTGCCCACCGTGGCGGGGAAAGGCGTGGGCTATATCATACCCCAGTGCGTTACCGGTAACGACGGTGATCTTCGCCTCTATTTTCGTTCCGACGCCGTATTCCCCGGCGCGGTAATCCGCGTGAAGAGCAACGGCAAAGAGCTGATCAAAAAGAACAAACGCATCGTGACCCCCGGTGAAATGGAAACAGTGACCTTAAAGAAGGAAAATCTGTCCTCCCTGGGCGGAGAAATTACCGTAGAAGTGGAGCTGCAATCATGACCGAAACAAAACATCTCACCTGTATCGTCTGTCCCATGGGATGTCAGCTCAGCGCTGCGGTAGAAAAGGGCGTTGTCACGCAGGTAGAAGGCAATCAGTGTTCCCGGGGTGAGAAATACGCCAAAACCGAAGTGGTCAACCCGGTGCGCACCCTGACCACAACGGTCAAGGTTCTTTACGGCGATCCCCTGCCGGTGAAATCCGCCGCGGCGCTGCCCAAGGATAAACTCTTCGCCTGTATGGCGGTTTTAAGAAATGTCACGGTGAAAGCCCCGGTTCCCCTTGGCGCGGTGATCGTCTCCGATATCTGCGGCAGCGGTGTGGATATGGTGGCCACCGCGGCTGTGGGTGAAGCATAAAAAACAAGATTCTCGCTGATTTGCGGATGTGTAAGAAAGAATGGCCGGATATGAAAAAAATGAAGAAAACATATTTAGGGAAGAAAAACCGCGTCATCGTAACGCTCCTTTTGGGAATCGCCCTTTGTCTTAGCGCTTTTACCGTCCTCGGTGAAGCAACGGCAGACGCCGCCGACACCAAAGTCACGACATATATCGATAACACCGTGGCCTATGCCAAAGGAAAAAACAGTTTGGTATTTTATGACGCGGTGGTGAAGAACGCCGCCTCGGACAGTACCGATCAACTCATGCTGGTACTGGGCCGGTATACGGGCCAGCCAACGCTAACCGCCGATGAATTTGCCAATTATCTCGGTTATGTCAACCGCAACCTGACGGATAAAAAAGGTGTTTTGCCCTCGGCCGACGATTATCTCGGCATTGCCTTGGCTGTGGGCGCCGCCGGCGGGGATGTCACCGCCGCCGGTACCGACAGCGGCGGCAACCGGATCAATTTGTTGTATAAGGGGATCTATTCCCGGAGTATTGCCACATTGAGCAATGAGGGAACGGCCACGGTGGCCGACGCCTTGCTGGTTTTGGACGCCCTCCATGTTTCCGACGCGACGCTGCGCGCTTCCGGTTCCAAAGTCACGAGAGCTCAGTTGAAAGACAACCTCATCGCCGCCGTCAAGTCCTACACCTCGGTTTCGGTGCCGGATATTTCCCTCTGCGGCCTTGTGCTCCAGGCCTTAGGGCCTTATTACCGCAGTCAGGACGCTGCGGTGGTGGCCGCCGTGGACGATCTTCTCCATAAGCTCAGCGGCCTCCAAGCCGCCGATGGCTCCTTCAAGGACAGCGTCGCCGCCACCGGTCAGCTGCTCACCGGTATCTGCGCCTTAGGCCTTGATCCCGCTGCCACCGGCGGCGTCTTTCAGCACAGCGTATACGACGGCCTGCTGACCTTTTATAACAGCGACGGCGGTTTCGGTCTTTCCGCTGCCGGTTCCTCTACGGCGTCGGCCACCCATTACGGCCGCCTTGCCCTCGTCGCCTACTGGTGCTATCAGGAAGGCGGTAGGTTTTTTGACTTTGCCGGGCTTCCCGCTCATACGGCGAAAACCATCGCCGCGTCTTCTTCTTCCTCTTCCTCTTCCTCTTCATCCTCGTCTTCTTCTTCTAAGTCATCCTCCTCATCATCGTCATCATCATCTTCTTCCTCTTCCGACACGGCTTCCGCAAGGGCTTCCGATACGGCGCAGGCTCCGACGGCGGTGACGGCGGCAACGGGAACCACCATTGAAAAATCGGTTTTTGAAAACCTTAAGGGCCAGGATGAGACGTATATTTACGAGGGAACCTGGAATGAAGGCGAAGCCTATACCATCTCCTTTTACGGAAAGAATATTCTCACCCCCATGGATTTTAATGCGGAAATTACTTCTGTTACGGAAAACCAGCTGGTAATCGACGCGGCAGTGGCCTCCCCGGAATGCATTACCTTTTTGCATCAGGGAAGTTTCCCCGGGAACGCCACGGTTACGGTGACGGTCTCCGTCCCCGACGGCGCTTACCAATGTTATTATTATAACGCCGATACCGGCGGTTTTGAGCTGGTCGGCGCGGTCACGGTCAGCAATAGTATGGTCAGCTTTGCAGCGAACAAAGGCGGCGACTACTTCCTCACCACCGAAGAGCTTGATACCGGCGGTATCGTCATGGACCTTGACGATACGGTCAACGGCGTCGTTCCCCAGTCGGTGTTTGAGGGGATCAAAGGGAAGGACGTCAATCTTCGTTTGAAAGGCGCCACCGACCGTGGTACGGCTTACGCCATTGTCTTTAACGGTCTCGATGTCGTCAACCCCATGGATTTCAATATGCAGATAACGGAGAGTTCCGAGCACAGTGACGCCATTGCCCAATTGGCCGATAACGCCTGGATCCTCCATTTTGAGCAAGACGGCGACATCCCCGGTACGGCCCTGGTGGAAATCGCCACCGAGTTGGACGAAGCCGACGCGTACATTCTTTTCTACTATGATGAAACCGCCATGCAGGCAAATTATGAGGAAAAGGTCAGCATCAGCGACGGTACCGCGCGGTTTACCATTGATCATTGCTCCGATTACTTTATCGCCCAGCGCGCCATTGCCGATTCCCTGTTGGATACCGGCTTCACCTGGAAGATCAGTCCCTTGGCCCTTACTTATATAGCCGTCGCCGTGATCTTACTCGCCGCCGGTGTCGGTCTCCTGCTGCGTCGCCGCGGCGGGAAAGACGGCCAAACCGGCGCAGAGAAAAAACAGAAAAAGCCCACCGCCCGGCAACAGATCGCGGCGCGGAAAAAAGCGAAAGCCGCCGCGTCCACCACTGCCGGGGCAACGGAGTCTGTTGACGCAACGCCGCCCCTTGAGGTAACGGCAACGGCGACAGCAGCGGCAGAGGAGAGCGCCGCCCCACCGCAAGCCCAGGCGTAAAGGGCGTTAAAAAGACAGAACCGCACAGAAAAGAGATCCTATGGTAAAAGAAAAGAACGCGCTAAAAACCATCAACTATATCATTGTGATCACCCTGATCGGCAAATTGATGGGGCTTTATCGGGACAGGCTCATCGCGATCAGCTTCGGCACCGGCATGGATGCCAACGCCTTTTTGACGGCCAGCCTGATTCCCCGCGTCTTTTTCGACGTGATCTTTGCTTCGGCGATCACCTCTTGTTTTATTCCGATTTTTAATGAATATTTGACCAGGGACGGAGAGAAACGCGGGTTTCTCTTCGCCCATTCCTTTATTACGCTGATGATCTGCGCCACCGCGGTGCTTACCGTTTTGGGCATGGTGTTCTCCGGCGTTTTGGTGGATCTCTTCGGGGAGGGCTTCGACGGGGCCACCGCCACTCTTTGCCAAAAATTGCTGATCTATATGTTCCCCACGGTGATCTTTACCGGGGTGGCCTTTGCTTTTGTCGGCATTTTGCAGTCTCTTGGTGAATTCAACGTGCCGGCGGCCATCAGCATTGTTTCCAATGGCGTCATCATTCTTTATTTCATTTTTTTCGGCGCTGATTTCGGCGTTTACGGTTTGGCCGCGGCGTTCCTCCTGGGTTGGCTGGGACAGGCTCTGATCCAGCTGCCGTCGCTGAAAAAACGCAATTATGTTTACCGTCCCCGTTCTTTTTTGCGAGAGGAAGGCATTGAAAAGGTGCTGCTGCTGATGGCGCCGGTGATGGTGTCCACCTGGGTGCAGCCTGTCAATATCGCCGTGGCTACCCGCTTCGCCTCTTTCTTTACGAGGGCAGCGGCGCTTCGGCTCTGCAATATGCCAATAATCTCTATACGGTGCTCATTGGCGTGATCGTCCTTTCCATCACCAATGTGATTTTTCCCAAAATGGCAAAGCTCAGCGCCGGCAGGGATGAAGGGGGTTTTGCCCGGGTGCTTTCGGTTTCTATGCGCTCCGTAAACTTCCTGCTGATCCCCTTGACCGTCGGCACCATGGTCCTAAGCGCCGACGCCGTCAATTTAATTTACGGCGGCGGCGAGTTTAACGCATTTTCCCTTACCATTACGAAAAACGCCCTCTTCTGGCTCAGCCTCGGTATGCTGGGTTTCGGCGCGCAAACCGTGCTGACAAGGGCGTATTTTGCGGCCCAGAAGGGGAAAGCGCCGCTTTTGGCGGGGGTTGCGGCAATTTTTGTCAATCTTTGCTGCTGTTTTGTTTTCGTCAGGTGGCTGGGCCTAAGCGGTTTGGCCCTTGCTTCTTCCTTGGCGGCGGTGGTCAACGCCGCCTTTCTCTGGGTGCCTTTGCAGCGAAAATACAAGGCCCTTTGGCATAAGGCCCTCTGTTTGTCCTATTTGAAGATGATTTTTGCCGCCGCGATCATGGGCGGTGTCCTGCTGCTCCTCCATGATCTCGTCGTCCTTGACGCTGGGGCGAGTACGCTGTTGAAAGGCGGCGTCTTCTTAGGAAAAACCCTGGTTGGCGTCATTGTCTATCTGGCCGTGGCCGCCGCTGTGAGGCTGGAAGAAACCGCGGTGGTCTTTGGCTATTTCCGGAAAAAATTGGGAAAATAAGTTTGGATAACGGAGAAGAAAATGAAATATAGAATTCTCATGGCTTTGATGGGGCTGGATATCGGTGGCGCGGAAACCCATGTCATCGAACTGTCAAAGATGCTCGTAGCCGACGGTCATACCGTGGTTGTCGTCTCCAATGGCGGCGTTTACGAGGATACTTTAAAGGCCTTAGGGATAAAGTCCTATCACGCGCCGCTGACGAAAAAATCGCCTTCCGCGCTGATTGCTTCCTACCGGACGATCAAGCGCATCATGAAGGAAGAAAAGATCGATATTGTCCATTCCCACGCCCGTATTCCCTCCAGCGTCTGCGGATTGCTCCACCGGCAAATGAAGTTTCCTTTTATTACCAGCGCCCACGGTTTGTTCTATACGGGCCTTGGCTTTAAATATCTCAGCGAATGGGGTCAGAAAACCATTGCCGTCAGCAAAGACATCGAGGAGTACCTGCTGCATCATTATAAGATCCTGAAAAGGGATATCATCCTGACCATCAACGGCATCGATACCGACGCGTTTTCTCCCGAAGAAAAGGGAGAGGCGGTCAAAAAAGAATTCGGTCTCGGTTCCGAACCGGTGATCGTTCACGTCAGCCGTCTCGATCCAGAAACGGAGCTTACGGCAAAGCTGTTGATTTCTCTGGCCGCCGATATCGATGCGCTGCTCCCCGGCTTCACCCTGTTGATTGCCGGCAGCGGCAAATCCCTGCCGGAAATGGAGCAATTGAGTGAAACGGTGAATCGGCAACTGGGGCGTCCCTGCGTCCGCCTGGCGGGGCGGCGCACGGATATTCCCCAAATCGTCGCCGTCGGCGACCTTGTCGTCGGTGTGAGCCGCGCGGCCTTGGAAGGAATGTCGGCGGGAAAACCGGTGATCCTTTCCGGTTCCCAAGGTTTTATGGGTTTGTTTGACGAAACGAAACGTCTGGATGCCGTGGACAATAATTTTTGCGGCCGCGGTTTTGCCCTGCCCACCCAGGAGAATCTTTTCGCCGCGATACGTGACGCCTTTGGCCAATATGACGCAAAGGAGAGAACAGCCTTGGGTCTTTACGGCCGTGAAGTGATCAAAGCCGAATATTCCTTAACGCGTATGAAAGAAGATTGCGAAAAGGCCTATGATGCGGTTTGGAATCTGGCTTCCGGCAATGTTCACCGTATTGTTTTATCCGGTTATTACGGTTTTCGCAATGCCGGCGACGACGCGATCCTTTCTTCGATTATCTCGTCGCTGCCCGACCACCGTGATGATGTGCGGCTGACGGTACTCTCCAACCGGCCCCAGGAAACGCGGCGGCTTTTCGATGTGGAATCTGTTTATCGCTTTCATTACCTGGGGATTTACCGTTGTCTGAAAGAATGCGACGTATTGGTCAGTGGCGGCGGCTCCCTGCTCCAGGACAGAACCAGTACCCGTTCACTGATGTATTACCTTTCTCTGATGTACCTGGCGAAAAACCTCGGCAAAAAGGTGATGTTATATGCCAACGGCATCGGACCTGTGAGCAAAAAAGGCAACCGCCGACGGGTGAAAAAACAAATCGACCAGATTGACCTGATCACCTTGCGGGAAGAAAAATCAAAGGTGGAGTTGGCCCGCCTTGGCGTCACGAAGCCGCCGATCTATATTACGGCAGACCCCGTCTTTACCATGGAACCGCCGCCCAAAGAGTTGATCCGGGGCTATTTACGCAAAGAAGGCGTTCTTTCCCAAAGGCCGCGAATCGGCGTTTCCCTCCGGGATTGGCGGGGCATGGAAGCGACCATTCCCGCCTTTGCCGCTTATCTTGATGAAATCTGTACAAAGTTCGGCATGGACGTCGTCTTTATCATCATGCAGCGCTCCCACGATTTTGAAGTCAGCGTTAAGGTGCAGCGGTTGATGAAAAGGAAATCCTATTTGCTGATTGGTGATTATACACCGGGGGAAATTTTAGGAATTACCGGAGAAATGGACTATATTCTCAGTATGCGTCTGCATACTTTGATTTTCGCCGCCAAGCAGCGTATTCCGATGATCGGCTATGTCTACGACCCGAAGATCTCCCATTACCTTGACCAATTGGGGATGCTCTCTGCCGGAGAAATCAACGCTTTCGATAAGAACGCTTCGGTGGCGCTCTTTACCGAACTGGTTCAATGCAGGGAACAGTATATTGAGATTCTCAATGAGCATACCTGTCTGTTGGAAAAGAACGCGAATCAAAACAATGAGTATCTTCTTGCTTTGATGGAGCAATCACGGAATAAGTCATAAAAAGAATAAAAAGACGCGCCCTAAAAGGACGCGTCTTTCAACTTTAAAGGAAGTTTATTTGATTTTCGCAATCAGGGCGCGAACGGCTTCTTCGTTATTCTGCAACCATTTCAAGCCGCTGACCTGATGCTGCATGTAGTAACGGTATTCGTAAGAGGGCAGCGTCATATCGAGGTAGAACGCTTCGGAGCACCATTTTACAAGATACATATTACCCATGATCAGCAGTTCATACAAGTATTTCTTTTCAAGTTCGCCGATGGGGGCAAGACCGCCGAGTTTTCTCAATTCTTCATTATAGGTATTGATGAATTCAACAATGCCTTCCATATCCATGGCGCCGTTGCCCATCGCATCCCAGGAGCTGAAGAAATAAACCATGCCGAGGCCGAATTCAAAGAGACGGATGTCCATTTTAGCCCAGTCGAAGTCAAAGATGCCGGTGACGATTAAGTCTTTGTCATACTTGACGTTGCCGGGATGGAAGTCGCACTGCAAGGGGCAAACAGGCATTTTTTTGAGGTCTTCTTCCGGAATAAAAACATCCTTGCATACGGATTTGATGTAGGGAAGTTCAGCTGCGAAATACTGCGTGTATTCGTTGTCGACACCGGCTTTGGCGTAGGCGTCGCTCCAATTCTGGAAGGTGGTGGGCCATTCTCTCATCAAACCGTCGATGCGGGATTCGGCTCTTTCATATTTTTCGGGATCAAAGTCGCGTACCGAGTTATGGAGTTCGGCCAAAAGTTCGGCAATGCTGTTGTAGGAAGCGGGCGCCATCTTGTTGTTGATCCAATCGTAAGCGGGATCACCTTCGATGAATTCGTAAACCGCAAAGTAATATTTTTCATATTCACCGTTTTCCATCTTTTGGTCGCGGTGATAGTAGGAGCTGCCGTCTTTGCCGGGGATCGGCAGAGCGCCGCGTTCAAAACCCTGTGCTCTGGCGTAAGTGAGAAGTTTATGTTCCAGGATCAACTCGTTCAGGTCTTTGTTGCGCATATATTTTCTAAAGAACCAGGTTTGTCTCTGCCCGTCCTTTTCGGTATATACGCCGAAACTTCTGTTCACATAGCCGCCGAAAATTTCATAGATTTCCTTAACGGTACCGATGTCATAAAATTCTTCGATCACCTCTTTGATCTGGAAATAGAGATAGCTTTTTTCCGCGGCCAGTTTCATGTCGCAGATCCTGGCTTCCATGTCCGCTAAATCGTAGAACATGTTCAAAGCCTTGTTCGCGCCGAGTTTACGATACTCCTCCATGATGGAAGTGTTCATTTCGTAATCCTTGACAAAAGTTTTCATGCGTAGAGAACCCCCTTCATACCTTCACTTCTGTAATAAATATTTGGTTTTTTGCAAAAATTTTTTGTAAACAATTATGCTTGCATTTCTATTGCAAAAAATCCATAACCAGCCTCATTGTAGCAAATATATAAGAGAATTGCAATAGAAAATGATAACTTTTTTATACTTTATATGTAGATACTTGCGTGAATCAGGAGGGATCTTCGCGGGCAGGGGAAGGGCGGCGGGTTTATATTTTCTAAGGGCAGCGCTTAGATGCGCTCCTCCGTATCTTATGCCCTTTGCGACGCTTTTGTTAAGTATGATGACGCTGATTTTCGGGGAAAGAGGGAAGAGGGATGCCAAAGAACATCTCCTTCTTTTAACATTAAAGCCCCAGGATTACCTGGGGCTTTAAAAGAGAAGGGATTGGATAAAAAACAGCAGAAACTGTTTTTTTAATGATCCTTTTGGGATGTAGGCTGCGAGTGAGAACACCCGCAGCCTTGTCATTTGGGATATCTTGAAAGTACATGGGGGGTACTTCCATTTCTTTTGCGACAGTCTTTTGTTTGGATGAAAATTAAGCTTTCAGACCTTCTTCCTCTTCTGCTTGGGCGACCATGTCGTCCATCAGTTTTTCAGTGCCGGCGGGAAGCGGATCGGGCTTATGGTTTTCCAAAATGTATTTGGCTTGTTCCGTGGCTCTTTCGAGAACACTTTTGCCGCCCATGGCTTCCCAATTTTCCCGCATTCTGCGGTCAAATACCTTCGGATCCGACTGGACTTTCTTGAAGTTTTCATAGGTGTGCATATGGGTTACAAATTCGCCGCCGATACCAACATCCTTGATGACGTCGGTGGCCATGTTGTAATCGCTTACGTCGATCCCTCTTACGACTTGCTTGATCATTTCGGCAATTTCATTGTCGATGACGAACTGAGCAAAGTCAAAGGTGATTCCTAATTCCAACATCCCGAGGCCGTAGATGACATTGGCGCCTGCCAATGCCGGCAGCATCGCGGTGATGGTCTTTTCATGGGCAGCTTGGCCGTCGGCCAACTTGCTGTCTGCCTACCCACCCGCGACCCAGCAGGGAATGCCGTAGAATTGCGCCAGTTTGGCGACGGCGGCATTGATCATGCCCAGTTCGGGGCAACCCACCGGGGAGCAAGTATATTTCAAATCCATAATCGATGTGGAAGAACCATAAACAACCGGGGCTCCTTTAACCGTAGCCTGGGAGAGCACGACGGAAGCCAAGGCTTCGGCGTTATGGGTGATCAAGGTACCGGCTAAGGTTACCGGTGTGGTGCCGCCGGCTAAAGCCATGGAGATGATGGTGATCGGAATACCCAGGCGGGCGCATTCCATGATCATTTCGGTGCTTTCCGGAACCAATTGCAAGGGGCTGATGGGGCAGGTGATGGTGCTGTAAATGGGGTTTCTGCGATATTCCTCTTCCCCGCCGGCAATATGGCACATCACCTTATAGATTCTGCGCAGGTTTCTCGTGTTGCCGCATCCCTGCACCAGGTGTTTGGAGGTATTGGTGATGTTGGTCTGCACTTCATGGAGAGGGGCGATGAGGGCGGGCACATCCTGGGCGGAAACGGCTCTTTCATGAATGTCCACCGCGGAGAGGGCGTCTGCCATCAGCGCCGCTTGGCCGCAGTCTTTCTTAGTGCTTCTCCTGTATTCGCCGGTATAGAGGTCATTGATCATGATGCCTTCGCCAAAGTTGGTGAAACCGGTGCGATTGTCTTCCAAAACATAACTCTTTTTGGGGTTTCTGGCGGCGAAGGTGATGGTTTTGGGAGCCAAACGGATCGCTTCTTCCACCACATAGTTGGGGAAACGCACAACGCTATTCTTTTTGTCAACGATGCAGCCGACGGAAGCAAAGGCTTCCTGGGCGTCGGCGGCTTTGACGCCGATTCCCACGTCTCTTAAAACTTCGAGGGTGGCAAGGTGCATTGTATACAGCTCATCGTCTGTAAACATGTGTATGCCGAAACCGGAAAGTTTATTGATCCCGGCATGGAAGTTTTTACTCATTTTTTTTGTCCTCCTTTATTTAAAGTAAATTGCAATTCTACATTGGTGCGTGGCAGTGATGTTTCTTTGGTAAAGAAGATTGATCGGCGAGGCAATGGTTCTTGCCGCCCTTATTTGCGGTGAATGCAAGCTTCGATGATTGCGTCAACGGCTTTGATTTTTTCGTCGGAAATCGGTTGCGGATGATGGTTGGCGAGAATGTCGTTGACCAGTATGTGCGCTCTTTCCGTGAAGGTGGAGCGTGTTTCAGCCCAGGTTTCATAGATTGCCCGGTCGGAAACGTAGGGTTTCCACAGTTCACTGCGGAGATGTTGCATTGTATGGGGATGTCCCAAGAAGTTGCCGCCGTATTCCGGCATATCCACAACGTCATTGACGACGTTGACGGCACAGGTATCGTTGTTCACTTCATAGCCTTTGACGGCGTGTTTGACGAGGGAGGAAACTTCATTGTCGATGACGAGTTTTTCATAAGAGGCCACGAGGACGTTGTCCAGGGAACCGGCGGCGCCGCAGACGTCTACGCCAACGAGGGCGGGAATTAAGGTGTTATACATGGATTCGAAAGCGGCTTGGGCGTCACTGATCTTTGCCGCGCAGCTGAAGCCCGTTACGGTGCAGGGCATGTTGTAATAACGCATCAATTCTGCGGATAAAGCGGCGGCCAAACCCATTTCGGGGGCGGCCCAAAGGCCCATGGCGGTGGACATTTCCATGAAGGTGACCCGGGGGCTCATGATGCAGGGATGGCCGGGTTTTCTTAACTGGGCGATGATGATCCCGGCAAGAACCTCCGCGTTGTGCATGACAACGGTACCCACCACCGTCATGGGACCGGTGGCGCCGATCATGGGGCAGGGGATGTTGCCGAAGGGCATGCCGGAGTCAACGATGCTGAGAATGGCGTCGGCGGGATCGTCGGCATATTCCATGGGGCTGATGGGCGATACTTCCAAATAAGCGATGGGCTTCTTGATGAGTTCTTCTTTGCTGCCCACGGCGGCGGCCAAAACATTGACGACGTCTTCGGTTTCTTTGGCGTCATGGATACAGATGCGCAGAGGTTTTGTGGTATTTTTGACCATCGCGCCCACTTGAACGGCATTGGCGGCGTGTTCCGGAATGCCCTGGGCGGTGAGGCAGGAAATGATATCGGTGTTGGGCAGGGCGTCGGCCAAGCGGATGTAATCTTCCAGGTCGGACAGGGAGGTGTTTCTTCTTTTACCGGTTTCGGGATCAATGACGAAGGGCGTACCGACGCAGGTATGACTGTAAGCGTTCTTTTGCCCCCATTTGATCTGATTTTTGTCGTCAAGGCCGTAGATCGTAAAACTTCTGGGAGCGTTCTTCAGTGCATTTTCTACAATTTCTCTGGGGAAACGGATGCGGCTGCCTTTGCCGCTGATATCATCGGAAACTTCTAAGCCCGCTTCTTTGCAGAAGCTGACGAAGGGTTCCGAAAAACTCTTAATCCCTGTTGTTTCCAACAGATCCAATGTTGCTTCGTGCATTTTTTTGACATCTTCTTCGGAGCAATAATGTAATCTCGTTGTGTTTCTCATTTTTTGACCTCCGTTAATATAATTAAATTTAGTATAATTAAATTGGTTATTGCATTCATATTCCATTCCCCAAAGGGGAAAGGAAGCGGTTGTTTGATTTGTTATAGCGTCCGTATCTCATGAAAATGGTACGGGTATTTGATTGCGTGACAATTTTTATTTCGCGGTTGAAGTTTCCGCTTGCGATGGCGTTGCGTTATCTTCGTTTATCGTGATTGTGGTGTCTGGATTTTCCTGGCTTTTTCTTCTTTTTTCCTGGTAAAGCTGCTTTTCATCGTCGAGCATAAAGTATTCTACGATTTCCTGTTTCGACATATGGCCGAAATCCTCTTTGAGCCATTTGGCACAAGTGATCATGCAGAGCACAATCAACAGGGAGACGGGAATTGCCGTCAGGATCAATACCGCCTTAAATCCGCTTAAATCGGCCTGAGCCCACAACAAGCAGAGGGGACAGATCGAAAGCATCGTGGCCCAAAGGACACTGAGCTTTTTGGGCGGGTCATCCCAGGTGCGTAGCCCCTTGGTACAGGCTGCTGCCATACTATAAGATGCGGAGTCCATCGTTGTTACCAGCAAAATGAAGCCGGCGGTGAACCAACCCACCATGACCAATTTTCCTAAGGGTAGTGAGGTTATGATATCGGATACGAGTCCGTATTGATTGCCGGTGTTATAAAACGTGTCCAGGAATGTGCCGTTGCTACCGATGGTGTTGAAATCAAATCCTTTGAGCAGGATTTCTCCGAGACCATAATTGGAAATGGTGCCGAAGAAGAGAACGGAACCGGCGGTTCCGGCTAAGATCACGGTGAGGATCACCGAGCGGATGGAACGTCCCGCAGAGCACTTTGCGATGAAGACCCACATAACCGGGGCCAATCCCAGCCACCAGGCCCAATAGAAGATCGTCCATTCCTGAGGGAAGCCCCCCGACGCCCTGGTGGGATCGAGATAAAAGAGCATCTGCAAAAAATTTTTCAGGCTTAAACCGAAGGACTGTACGGTGTTTTCAATCTCAAAAATGGGATGGCCGAAAATTAGGAAATAGCCGACGAGGACAAAGGAAATGTAAATGCAAAGCTTCGAAAGCACCAATATTCCTTTGCCAATCCCGGAGCAGGCGCTCCAAGTGAACATCGCGGTAATCAGAAGCGTCAGAACGAAGAAAGTCAGAAAGTTCTCCGGCGTGTCGATCAGATTGTGCGTAATATTTCCCAACATCGGAATGCCGGTGCCGAAAGAAATCGTGAGACCGCCTAAAATACCGAAAATGAAAACGATGTTGATGCCGGTGCCCAAATGTCCGTAAACTCTGTTTCCCAGGACGCCCTCACAGGCGCCTTGGATGGTAAGTCCTTCTTTTTTACGAACAAAGTAGCGATATGCGATGGGCACGACACCGGTAGCGTAAACGCTCCAGGCGGGGATGCCCCAGTGAAAGAAGCTGTAAGCGACGGCAATATCGGCTGTTTCCTGCATGTCAAAACCGAAGGGGCGGAGCCAGGTAACGTAATATGCCCACTCGATGGCGGACCAGAAAAGAATACTGGTACCCATGGCGGCGCAGAAGATCATGGCAATCCAGCCGAAGGTGGAATATTGTGGCTTTACTTTGCCTAAGCGAATGCTGCCGTATTTTGAGAATGCCAGCCATACATTATAAAAAAGCATGGCGGCCACAAAAACAATGAAAAAAGAGCCAAGATAATAAATCACGAAGTCTTTTGCCGAAACCAGACTGGTGACCACAAGTTTCGGCGAGGCAATGGTTGAAATAACCAATAATGCCAATAAGGCAACGCTGACGATAATTGTTACGTAATCAATCTTTTGAGTTTTCATGTGTAAATCCCCTGTTCGTGGAAGACTTATTATCATTGGAGAATACCGTTATGGTTTCGCCTAATCTTCCGTATAGGCATCGGCGCACTTTCTGCCCTCTCTTTTCTCTTTGTGCTGCGCCCGGATGCCGCTTAATTGAATGGTGTTTGATAGGGGCACACCATTGAAATTAAATTTGATCGTCCACGTTTTGTTTTTATTTTCCGCCGCTGCTTTAAGAAACCCTTTAGGGGTCTACTTAAAGCAGCGGCGCGGAAAGGAATGAGACTATTGATTGGTGATAAGTAGCCTTTGTTGATCTGTTGGATTTTTGAGGAATGAATTAAGGGGAAGTCTGCGTCCCTGTATCTACCCCGCAGGCGCATTTCGCTTCACCTGGTATCACTCCTTTGTTTTTGGTGGCGTCTCGCAGCATGGTGTAAGAAGTATAAATGAGTACGACGACGACGAGCCATTTGAGCCAGTAAATTGGGATGGAAACGACGAGGAAATATGCGCTGAAGGTACCGATAAGACCAAGGGTATTGCAGACCAAAGCCTGCTTTTTGCTGTAGCGGCCTTCTTTGATGAATCTGAAAGCGGCGACAGGGATTAAGAACATACAGGTGCCGTACATGACGGGGTAAGCGATGACGGGATTCACGCCCATCAGGCAGATCATGGCCAGCATCGGCGCGTAGCAGCCAATGCCCAGGCACATCAGAGCGCCCAGAATGGCGCAGATGACGCAGGCGATCACTAATTTCCAGCCATAAAGGCCGATGGCGGTACCGCCTTCATTGGGTAAGAGACCGAGCTGACCCGAGGTGATGACGATGGCGACGATGATGAGGGCAATGCCCATGCCGTAACGGATGCCGGTGAGGTTGAGTTTGCAGACGAATTTAGCGCCTAAGAAGGAGCCGATACTGGAGGCGATCACCATGGCGATGAGGGTCATGATGTCCATCTCAATGGTATTGATAAAGAGCAGTGTGCCGACGCCGGTGACGGTGAGGGCACAGGTGTTGAGAGTTCCCGGAATCATAAGGTCATCGACGAGTTTGAATTTTTTGAAGGCTGCAGTTTGGGGACCGTAAGAGCCGACACCGAGAAGATCAAAAAATTCAGTGATTACGGAGACAATGGTCAGTCCGATATATTTGTCCTTGCCGCGTAATTCGTTCTTGTGTTTGTAGAGATCATAGCCAAGATAACTACAAACGGCGACCATCATAAGGACGGTTGCAATTTGATAACCGATTAATGCAGTCATGTGATATACTCCTCTTCCTGTTATTTACCTGTCGACAGTGGAATAGCCAGATTTCGGTGTGTGGGGCTCACGACTACCGCAAAAGGAAAAGCGGTGTTTTGTATCACCTTTTTTGCCGAATATAGACCATGCGCGCGTTTGGCCTTCTGGCCTATAATAATGCAATAAGCTTGCCAAAAATCGCTGTTTTGTCGAATTGAGAGGAAATAATTGCTTTATATCGATAAAAGAGGAGTTGGTGGAGGGAAGGGCGCCTTTTATAGCTCGCGAAAAAAGGGAATCAAAAAGAAAAAGGGGATGAAATCTCGATCAAATGATGAAATATTTCATCCCCAGGATAACTTTTGTGATTGGTTAGTGCAAATATTTTGATAATGGCAGGATAATTACAATAACAAAAGTGATTAAAGGAATACTTTTGTTATTATTCCTGTTAAAAGAAGGTCGGAATGACGCAAACAGCGGCCTGTATCTTCACGGCCGCTGTTTGTTGATTTGCTTTATGGTGTTATTTGATTTTGGTAAGCGCGCCGTTTTGCAGACGAAAACCGTTCTTTTTCAGAATTTTCATTACCGCCGGCTGGGAGATACCCAGCACGTCACCGACTTTATAAGAGGAGCGATAGGTTTCGTAGGCCTGTTTGACCATGGAAATCTCCAGTTGATGTTTTGCCTGTTTCAATGAGGATAATTCCGTATTGAGATATTTTTCCGTGTTATCGCTGAATACCTTGTTGACGTCGTTCATGGTGATCACATCATTGTCGCTGATGATCACCAGCCGTTCCACGGTGTGCATCAACTCTCTGACATTGCCGGGCCAGGAGTATTTTAGAAAATAGGTCAGCACCGAAGGGGCGAAGACCTTGCTTTTGCCGTAGCGGGCATTGTACTTTTGCAGAAACATCGAGGTCAGAGGCATAATATCCTCGGTGCGCCGCTGGAGGGGACTCACATGGATCGACATGACATTGAGCCGGTAATAGAGGTCTCCCCGAAAGGTGCCCTCTTTGACCATGGCTTGGAGATTGCGGTTGGTGGCGGCGATGACCCGGACGTCTACGGGGATGCGCTTCATGCCGCCGACGCGGACGATTTCTCGATCCTGTAAAAATTCGAGGATTTTCGCTTGCAAGCTCAGGGGCATTTCACCGATTTCATCAAGGAATAAGGTGCCGCCGTCAGCCATTTCAATTTTGCCCCGTTTTCCCGACTTGCTGGCGCCGGTGAAGGCTCCCGGTTCATAGCCGAAAAATTCCGATTCCAACAGGTGTTCCGGAATCATGGCGCAGTTGATTTTGATGAAGGGTTTATCGGCGCGGTTGCCCAAATTAAAGAGCAGTTCCGCCACGACTTCTTTGCCGGAGCCGCTTTCACCTTCCACCAAGACGGTGGCGTCGGTGGGGGCGATCTTTAAGATGCTCCTCTTTACTTCCCGCATGGCCTCGCTTTCCATGACATAGTTTTCCTGGCTGATGACCTTATTTTTCAATTCCTTGATCTGTTTTTCTTTGATACCCAGTTCGCTGGTGATATCCTGGAGGTGGGAGAGAATGTCCCTCAGTTCCGCGATATTTTTGGAAGTGGCCAGGACATTGATGAGATTACCGTTTTTGTCGTAAAGAGGAATCCCTGTGGCCAACACCGTTTCGCCGGTGTGCAGCTCCATAATCTTATTGCAGGTGGTGTGGCAGTGAAAGACCTCTTTCGTGATGCTGGAGGAGATAAAGCCGTGTTTTTCCAGATCTTCCACATGCCAGCCGATGATCTCTGATAAGGTAAGACCGCAGATTTTTTCGGCATAGGGATTCAGAAACTGAATGAAGCCATATTCATCGGTGATGAAAACTTCTTCTTCAATATTGTCGATGATGCGCTTATAGAACTCAATCTGCAAGTTTTTGTGATAGGCGTCCATTTTCCAGGCATACGAGAGATAATAGAGATTCCAGAGATCGATGATGACGCCCAAGGGATGGGAGTTTTCGTCGAGGACGAGACCGATCTTATTTTCGTTTCCCACAAAGGGCAGGGAAGACAATTCGTCGTGAATATGAAAGGGCAGATAATCGCGGCTTTTCAGGTCTCTCATGGGATCGATGGCCGCCGTGTCGCTTTTCAAAAAAATGTCCGCGATATCACTGCGGCTTACCACGAGAAACGGTGTTTCTATGGTGTCGCCGAAAACGTAAAATTCTGTAAAGGCTTCTAAAAAGGCCTCTTTTGTTAAAAGAGGGCTGTTGCTCAACCAGGTACAGGAGGAGTAGTTCAATTTGCTGATATTCATAAAAAACTCCTTTTTTATCCGGGAAAAACCACGGCGTCGGAGAAATCTTCTTATTCAGGCGCATCAAAGCAGCGTGAACTTAAATGTTGAAGCTTTTATCCTGGGGATCAGGCTATATTGATCATTTCTACATTTTCTCCGAAAATCCTTTTACCGGTAAAAGAGAAACAGAAAGCCTTCCGTTTTTTTGGCAAGGTCAAAAAGGACTTTCCTTTTTACTCCCGCAAGGGGCACGGTTTCCCGGTGATTTTATGATAAAATGATAAAAAAGACTTGACGGGAACCGTGGATTTGGTTAGAATGAAAATGATCCAAAAAGATTTTAAGAGTTTTGAGAAAGACTTGCAGAAGGGTTTTTCTTAAATACCCTTAATCGGACTTTATCACCGCGTAGCAAAATCATATAACACCATGGAACATAAAATCGGGTGCGACTCCCGAACGGTAGGGCCACTGTGATGATCCTGTGGGATCAGAGTCAGGTTGTGTTTTTATGGTAGCGTATTCCTCCACTTAAGGAACCAAGTTTTGAGTAGAATCCGCTGGAACATAGGTTTCAGCGGTTTTTTTTAAAACAAACGGTTGATTGAGGGTCTCTCTCAATGAAGCCGTTTTGTTTATGCTGTTCTAACAGCGTCTCAATTTCACGAAGTGGCTGAAGTGAAACAATAATCCAACGAAAGTGGGGTTATGGTTTCCCTTTGGCCATTTTTTTGGCCAAAAGCGTACGGGGCGGGGGCTTCTGCAATTCCCTAAATCCTTCAGCCACAGGGGGGATTCCCCGCCTTTGTATGCTCATGGTCATAGGCGGGCTGCAACGATTCCTTGGGTTATGATGCCATTGAGGCTTAACAATAAAAGTATAAGGTAGGAACAATCTTTTAACTGGGAGGGGTAAACATGAAAAAGATTCTTTTGTGGGCAGTTTTTTTAATGACAAGCATGACGTTGTTTTGCGCAACGCCGTTGCTGGCCGCGGAAAACGAAGCGAGCGGCACGGTTACCGTATACGTTACTTTAAGCAACAACGGCAGTTTTGTCCAGAGCAATGGTGCTGACGCCACCGTCATCGCCCATGTCCCCGTCACCGTCGACTGCTTCGATCTGGCCGACTACGGTTTAGCGGAATGTGGCCGTTACGCGGCGGTTGGTGAGACCAAGGACGGAGAGAACGCCACTGAAGGTCCGACGTTGCTTCACCTGTTGATTAAACTATTGGAAGATCACGATATAAGCGGCGAGGCCTTCACGGCGGACAGTGACGGGTTGACGGTTACAGGCAGCGCCGACCGTATACAAATCACTTCCTTTTGGGATCACGCTGAAAACCTGATGTGTTATGTTGATCACCGCGAGGCGTTGCAAAGCGGCGGAAAAACCGCTGACGCCGGCAATATTCTGCTAAAAGACGGCATGGAGATTGATATCGCCATGTTCTCCGCCGCGGGTTTTCGTACCAGGGGGGCCCTTGCTTATTTTGATCAAAGAACCGCCGCCGTCGCGGCGGGGGAAGCGATCACCCTAAAAATGCTGGCGGCCTCCACCGGCCAAAGTGACGCGTCAGAAACTGCCGCGAGCCTCTTTTCCGCTTATCCCCTGGCCGGGGAGGACGTTTTAATCAGCGCGGATAACGGTAGAACCTGGCAGACCGCGGCCAATCAAACCGATGAGGAGGGAGCGGTCAGTCTCTGTTTTGGCGAGCCGGGAACCTACTACGTCTCTTCGGACAATGCTTATCTGAATTTCCCCTGCCGTGATGAAAACAGCGCCCTGATCCCCTTGGGGGATGACGGAAAACCTTGTGTGGCGCCGCCCATCGCCGTGATTACCGTGGAAAAATCGGCAAAATCGGCAAAAACGGAAGGGAAGTCCATTGCCTCGGCAAGTGTGGCAAGTTCTTCTTCCAGCGGTTACTTCTATTTTGCGGCGGAAACCAAGGAAGCTTTGGTGGTGCCGCCGGAAAAAGTTTATTATACGACAACGGATACGATCAAAGAAGCCCTATTAAAGACGGAGCATACCTTTGTCGAGCTCGATACCACCCTCGGACTCAGTTTGATTGACGATGTTTACGGTCTTTATACCATTTCCGACCAGAATGGCAAATATGATCTGGGCGCCTTGGCCTCCACCGTGAAAACACTGCGGATCAGTGAAAGTGGAAGCGCCATGTCATCGTCGCGGGCGGCGCTGATCAACGCCATGGGACGTTATAACGATTCTCCTGAAAATTTGAAAAACTATGACGGAGCAAAAAACGCCTATGACGAAGCCCTAAGCGCCTATCTCAACGTCGGCGATGGGGAGGCGGCCGCTTTGGCGGCCAACCTGAATCAGGCCATCGACGATTATGAAAATCAGGATGTGGGTACCAAGTATACCGTCACGTTTCACCTGACCCAAAACCAAACGCCCCTTAGCGGGGTACCCATTGTCGCCACCAACCGCTTCGGCACCGAGTATGCCACGGACAGCGGTACCCTTTCGCTGGTGGCGGGAGAGTATGATTTTTCCGTGACCTACCAGCAAAACGAAATCAGCGGCGCCTTTACGGTGAGCAATAATAATATCACCTTGAACATGGATTTCACCTCTTTGAATTGGCTGAAGGAGATGAAATTCGCCAAGGAAAGCAAGGGCGAGTATTACGAAAGCACCAAAGTTGATGGTTATACTTACGATTTCTTCGTACCGGACACCATGTCGAAGCTTTATATCTATATGGAGAGGAATGACGCGGCAGGGGTTCCCTTTATCAGCATTGAAAATCCCAAATCGTGGTATTTGGATTATATCGATGCCAACGGTGTCGCGAAAGCAGGTAGTTTCTTTAATTGGACCAATACGGTAAAAAGCGTGGTGGACTTTTTGGCTCTTGGCGGCGAATCGCGGTCATTGCCCTGCGCCATTCGCTATACCGATAACGCCACGGGTTATGTCTATTCCCAATACTATACGGCGAACTTCAAACGGGTACCGACCTTAACCTCTCTTTCCGTTTCCGACGGCACCAACCTTATTGCGGCGGATCAGAGTTTTGATCCGTTGACCGATGCTTATACCTATAAGGTTTTACCCACCGTAAACAAAGTGACTGTTTCCGCAAAGGCCTTCGGTTCCGCGGCGGAAGGATATTCTGTGACCGTGGACGGCGAAACGCTGTCGGCGGCGGGGAGCAAAGACGTGGCCCTCACCGGCGATACCACCGGGATTGAAGTGAATGTCTCCCTGGCCGGCGGCGAAAGCCATACCTATCATTTGACCGTTGACCGCAATACAACCGCTTCGGAGGTGACCTTTAACCCTGGTACTGGGGTCACCGTTGAGGTGCAAAACGCTGACGGAAATACCGTTGCGCCCCAGGCGGGCGGCGGCTATCAATTGGTGGAAGGGGAAACGTACCGTTATATTGCCACAAAGGATGTCTATTTCCATACCAGCGCGGACTTTGTGGCCTCGCCGGGGCTGAATCTCTCCGTTTCTGTGGACAGCAGCAAACACTGGCTCTCCGCGCTGTCCTTCCGCAACAGTAATAGCGCAACCGGCGGCACCGCCCATGAGTTGACGCCGTCTTTTGCCAAGGCAACCCATAGCTATTCCTTGACGGTTCCCGATTTTGATAACCAAGTGTATATATGGGCCTCTGTTTCAGCGGAAGCCCAGTCGGCGACGATCACGGCATCCTATACGCAGCTAAGTTCCAAAAGAGAACTCAACGGAAAGGCAAGGACCGAGGTAGTCGCCTCCGGCGCCGCTACCGGTCAAACGTTGTTGAATCTTGCGGCTTACGGCGGCTACGGCAATGAGCTGACGGTGCGCGTTTCCCAAACCCAAGGGAATATTACCAGTTATCAGGATTATGTGTTGCAGGTCAAACGTACGCTTTCCCTTGATTCCCTCTCTCTGGTAAACGGCTCCCGCAATCTCCTTCTGCGTCAGGCGGACAGCAGTAAAACCGGTTTTGACCAATTGGTCAGTGATTACACGGTGGACGTACCGGAAACGGCGGAAAAGCTTTCCCTAAATTATATCTGTAATTATAATACGATACTGTTCGGTAATGAGGGTGACGGTTACTCTATGAGCGTCAACGGTGAATCGGTACCGACCTCATCGGGAGTATCCGGCAGCTTCGAAATTCCTCTTGATACGGCAAAGCAGACGGAAACAGTGACCGTTATGATCCATCATGATGAGGGAAGCAGTCCGGATCGCACCTTTACCCTGCAGGTGAACAAAAAGCCGCCGGTGGCCATTCAATTTAACTGCGCGCCGGCAGGCACGATTCTGATGGTGACGGAGAATTTCTCTGGTGTTCGCGAATGGCCCGACGCCAGCGGCGCTTATCAATTGATGTCCGGTTATGACTATACCTATACTGCGTCGAAGAGCGGCTACGTTACGAAAAAGAGCTCTTTTACGGTTACTTCGGCGAAGACCATCTCGGTGACTTTAACAGAAGCGGAACCCAATGAAAGCATCAATCCCGATATCCCTTCCGAGTGGCCTTCCTTCCGCGGCAACGGTGATAATAACTGTGTTAGCGATTCACCGATGCCGATAGTGGCGGAAGATACCGTTCTTTCTTGGGCCACCCAGTTGGGCAGTGGCTACGGCTCCGCCGCGGTGGGTTCCCCCATTATCGTTGACGGCTATCTCTATACGTATTCCGGATCGAAAATTTATAAAATCGATACCATTTCAGGAAAAGTGGTGAAGACAGGGCAGATGGATCATAGCTCCAATTTTGCCATCACACCTCCCGTTTACGCCCAGGGCATGATCTTTGTGGGCTTATCGGAAGGGACGATTCAGGCCTTTAACGCCGATACCCTGGAATCCCTTTGGATCTATAAAGATCCTTTGGGTGGTCAGCCCAACAGCCCGATTACCTATCATGACGGGTATCTCTATACCGGTTTCTGGACCGGCGAAACCTACGATGCCAACTATGTCTGCATCTCCATCACCGATGAAGATATCAACAAGGAAAAAGAAGCGAAGGTACCCACTTGGATTCACACGCAAAAGGGCGGCTTCTATTGGGCCGGCGCCTACGTTTCCGATGATTACCTGTTGGTTGGTACGGATGATGGTGATAAAGGGTACAGCTCCAATACAGCGCAAATCCTTTCCCTGGATCCCTTGAGCGGCAAAGTCATCGACCACCTTGACGGTATTGTCGGCGACATGCGCAGCAGTGTCGCTTATGATAAAGGAACAGACCGTTTCTATTTTACCAGCAAAGGTGGGTATTTCTACTCCATCGCCGTCCAGGAAGACGGCACCATCACAAAGGAGAATACGAAGACCATTCGGCTGAAAAATAGCAGCGGCGGTACACCGATGAGCACTTCAACGCCGGCGGTGTACAATGGCCGCGCCTATATCGGCGTTAGCGGCTACGATCAGTTTGGGCCCTACAGCGGCCATAACATTACCGTCATTGATTTGGCCAGTTGGAGCATCGCATATGCCGTACCCACTCAGGGCTATCCCCAGACCAGCGGTTTATTGACTACGGCTTACGAGGAAGAGGACGGTTATGCCTACGTCTATTTCTTTGACAATTTCACCCCGGGGAAACTACGGCTGATCAAGGATAAGCCCGGTGTCGTATCGCCGTTGTTGACCACCACGGAAACCTACAATAACGGCAATTCCACGGCAAACACTGCCTATAACCTTTTCACCCCCGCCTATGAACAGGGGCAATACGCAATTTGCAGTCCCATCGCCGATGAATACGGCTTTATCTACTTCAAAAACGATTCCTCCTATTTGATGGCCTTGGGGCCCACCATCGAAAAACTAGAGGTCGCCGCTGCGCCCCAAAAGACCAGTTACACCCCGGGAGAAATCTTTGACCCCAAGGGTATGAAGGTCACCGTTACCTACAGCAACGGCATCGTGAGGGACGTCACCGACTACGTTTCCTATATCACGCGCCCGCTGACCAAAAACGATCAGGAAATCTACATGACCTTTGACTACGTCATGTATCAAAATAAAAACGGCGAAAGCGGCGTGAAATACGAAAAACCCTTTACTTTCATTGATATTACCGTCAGCGGCAGCGGTTCCGTTGCGGCCCAGGAGGTCATCAGCCAAATCAATGCGTTGCCCGGGGCGGCGGAGTTGACGCTGACCAATCGCAAGGCGGTGGAAGCGGCCAGAACAGCCTATGACGCTTTGAGCGAAACAGAAAAAGCCGCGGTGACCAACGTAAGTAAACTGACGGCGGCGGAAGCCAAAATGACGGAACTGAAGGCTGCCGCGCCCCGGGCGGGAGATATGCAGGACGTGAAATCAACGGATTGGTTTTATGACGACGTCAGCTATGTCTTATCCTACGGTATCTTTACCGGTATGACGGGGAGTACCTTCGGCCCCGGGGATTACATGACCCGCGGCCAGTTCGTGACGACCATTGGCCGGATCGAGGGGGTCAAGAGCTTAAGTGACGGCGGCAGCGGAGCGACGGCTTTCAGCGACGTCAAGGCCACCAGCTATTACGCGCCCTATGTAAAATGGGCGTCGGAAAATAACATTGTCAACGGCACCGGAGACGGCAAATTCTCGCCGGAAGCGCGGATTTCCCGCCAGGATATGGCGACGATCATCCTGCGTTACGCCACCAAAAAGGGATTGCCCCTCACAGATGGCGGCAGCGCGGAACGCTTCGCCGACGACGCTGATATTGCGTCCTATGCCAAGGAAGCCGTTTATGCCATGAAGGCTTCGGGGATCATCAACGGCATGGGCGGCAATCAGTTTATCCCCAAGGGCAACGCCACCCGGGCCCAGGCCGCTAAGATCCTGCATCTATTAAACGAATTAAGGTAACCGAGAATACCGGTGAAAGGCATTAAAAGCGGCAAAGAGAAAAAGACTGCCGTTTGTTTAGGGGGAAGAGATTTGAAATCATTTTTAAGCTATTTAAAAATGAATCGGATGCATGAGGTGTACAGCATCGCCTTGATCGTGATTTTAGTGGCGATTTTCGCCTTTTGGACGGGTTCCAAAGCAGTTTCTCAGCCGGATAATCCCATTGGCGATGATTATTCGATTTTCACGCCGGAGCGGGCGACCCTTTTAACGGTGGTAGAAGATCAAACCATGATGGAGCAGCAGCTGTCCCTGACACCGGCGGAAACGGAAAGCAGCGAGGAGTCGAAAGACAGCGAGGAACAAAGCAAAGACGGCGATCATGATGATCCCGGTGATAATCCCGGTGATAATCCCGGTGATGATCCCGGTGATGATCCCGGTGATGATCCCGGTGATGATCCCGGCGATGATCCCGGTGATGGTCCCGGCGATGATCCCGGCGGTGATCCCGGCGGTGACCCTAGCGATTGGATTGTCGGTCACCTTGAAACGGACTTGGCGACAAAGACCGTTGATCAAGAAGATTATTCTTTTTACGCAAGAATTACGAAAGACAGCTCCGGTCTGACTCTTTCCATTATCCAGGACGGGAATCCGCTGACCGCGGTATCCGGTGATCGCTATACCACAAAACTGGAGCTTGGTGATAATAGCTTTATCGTTTTTTTGAAGAGAGACGGCAAAACCGTAGAATACTATTCATACACAGTGACGTATATACCACAAGGTCCTGGGAAGAAACCGGAAATCTATACGAACCTTGATAATATTGCCACGGTTGACGGTTATAAAAAGGTGAGAAACCCCTATGATTTTTGGGTAAAGGCTACCGATTATAAAGGGAATCCCATTCCCATCAATTATATCAAAGTCAACCAGGACAGTGTGGAGCAAACGGATTATACGGGCAGTGCCGGTAACGGCTATGAATTTACGTTGCGTTTCGATAATGTCTACAACGAATATTTTACTGTCAGCGTATCGGTGAAGGACAGTGAGTATCACCACGCCGATAAAACCTATAACATCTACTGTCCCTATGATGAAAAAGGCGGTACCGCCTCTCTCACCATCGACGCCACCGTCGTCGGTATGGGCTCCATCGGCGGCACCATTCCCGTGCCCTTTGAGTACGGGGAAACGGCAGCGGAAGCCGTTACCAGAGCCCTGGAAGACAACGGTTTCAATCCGAAATATGAAGGCGATATGAAGACCAGCTATTACCTCAAGGGCATTTATGTTAATACCAGAACAGCCGCCATCCCTGATGTACTGTATAAACGGCTGGAGGAGTTGGGCGATATTACTTTTGCCGGGCACAGCAACAACTACCTGGGCGATCACGACTTTACGCAGCAATCCGGCTGGATGTTCATCGTCGGCGGCAGATCCATCGGCTCCGGCTTGCATAATTGTAATTTGAATGACGGTGATACGGTACAGATGCGCTTTACCCTGGATACCGGCAGAGACGTTGGGCTCGCCTCTTACGCGGTTTGCGGCAATCGTCACGGCGGCGCCTGGTACGGCGGTTCTTTCCATTCTTACCCTGGATACGAGGATCGAAATCCCTTTAATCCGGTGGAGCCGGATCCTGTGGACCCAGATCCGGTGGATCCTGATCCCGATCCTGATCCCAATCCTGACCCGGATCCCGATCCCGATCCAAACCCGGATCCGGATCCTGACCCGGATCCCGTTCCGGATCCGGATCCGCCAGCGGATCCCAGTACCGGTGGTACGGCGAGCCAAGCCGCCGCCATGACCTTCTCATTGCCGCTGTTAACAGCGGCCACGGTGGTCACGGCCTTAAGACTCAAAAAGAAACGCGGAACAGACCCGCGAAAAAAATGACAAAGATCACCATAAAAGGAGAAAATAAGATGAATCAAGAAACGATTAACCGGATTCAGGAGGAGATCGGTAAAGTCATCATCGGCAAAGATGACGTGATTGCCAAAGTTTTGATGTCCATTTTAGCCGGCGGCCACGTTCTCTTGGAGGACGTTCCCGGCGTCGGTAAAACCACGCTGACGTTGGCTTTTGCCAAAGTATTGGGTCTTGAGACGAAGCGCGTGCAGTTTACCTCTGACAGCGTTCCCTCGGACATCATTGGTTTTTCCCTCTACAACAAAGAGCGGGGCGCTTTTGAGTACAAGGCCGGCGCCATCATGACCAACTTGCTGTTGGCCGACGAAATCAACAGAACCTCCAGCAAAACCCAGTCCGCGCTCTTAGAGGCGATGGAAGAATTCCATGTTACCGTTGACGGTCAAACCCATCCTCTGCCGGAACCTTTTATCGTTTTGGCCACCCAAAATCCCGTGGGCTCCGCCGGTACGCAGCTGCTGCCCAATTCCCAGCTGGACCGTTTTTTGATTCGTACCAGCATGGGATATCCCGACGCGGAAAGTGAAATCAGCATTTTAAGGGACCGCAGCGTGGAAAATCCTCTGAAACAAATTGAAACCATTGTCACCAAGGAAGCGCTCCTTAGTCTCATCGGCGAAGTGAAGGAGATTCACGTGGACGACCTCGTCTATACTTACGTCAGCCAATTGGTGGAGGAAACCCGCCGCCACGAAATGGTGCAGTTGGGCATCAGCACCAGGGGTGCGCTGGCCCTCTGCCGGATGGCCAAGGCTTACGCCTTTCTCCACGGCCGCGATTATGTGGTGCCGGAGGACGTTGTCGCCGTGCTAAACGACGTTTGCGGTCACCGTCTCGTTTTAAACAGCAAAGCCCGTCTGACGGAAACCACGGAAAAAGAGATCTTAAAAGGCATTGCCGCATCGGTGCAGATGCCGGTGATGCGGGAAGAATAACATGCGAAAATCATTGATCTTTTGGGCGCTCTGGCTTTTCGGCGCTTTTCTGCTGTACTTTTTTGTGGGAACAAAGCCTACCCTGGTGCTGTTGATCCTATCTGTTAGTGTACCGGCCCTCGGTGTTTTACTGGGCTTTCTGTCAGCCAGAAAAATTGAGGTTTTTCTGGAAGTGCCGCCCAACATACAAAAGGGACTGCCGGCAACCTGCCGGATTCACTTGAAAAATCCCTCGCCCATTCCTTTAAGCCGCGTCCTGATAAACGTGAAATTTCATAATCAATTGATCGATGACGACCACATCCTTTCCGTGAATCTCAGCGTGATGCCGAAAAGGGAGGCTTCCGCCGCGTTTCATTTGGCGAGCCGCTATTGTGGCCAAGTGGTCTCCAGCGTTGAGCGCGTCGGCGTCTTTGATCTTTTCGGGATCTTTCCTTTTCCCAAAACCGCTGTGGCAGAGGGGAAAACCCTAATTTTACCGGAAACCTTTGTGCCGGAAGTCAACCTCACCGCCACCAGCGCCTTGTTGGAGGACAGCGACGCCTATTCTCCCTATCAAAAAGGCTGGGATGTCACGGAAACCTTTCAGATCCGCGACTACGTGGAAGGGGACAGCCCCAAACAGATTCACTGGAAGCTGACGCAGAAATACGATCAGCTTATCGTCCGCGATCCTTCCCTGCCCCTCGTGCGCTCCCTGTTGATTTTCTGGGAACGGACGGTACCTTCGGCGCAAACAGCGCCAAAGGTATTGGATACCTTGGCGGAAGTTGCGATTTCCCTTTCTCAGACGCTGATGGAAAGCAACATTCCCCATCATATCGCCTGGAATCATCCGCTGACCGGTCAATGTTTCGTCTATCAAATCGAAGATGAAAACACGCTTTACGAAAACATTTCCAGGATGCTTGCGGCGTCCTATCAGAAGGGCGCTGTATCCGGCATTGACAGTTACTTGAAAATCATGGGCGATCAGGAATTTCAGCATGTCGCTTACCTTTCTTCCTATCTGCCGCCGGAAATCATGAATTTGAGCGGCAGCGGTAAAACCGTCGCTCTTATTTGCAGCGAGGAAGAGATCGCGACGGGGGAAAGTGAAAACCTTTCTTTGTATGCATTCACTCCCGAAGACTATCGGGAAGCCATATTTTCCATTGACCTGTAAAAGGAGATACTATGAAACCCAGTGTAATCACAGGTTTTTCCACAACGTTACTCCAAGGGGACGCTCCTCGGGGAAAACGCTTGGATGTTATCGGTTTATCGGTTCTTTCGACTTTGCTGTTTTTGGGCCTTGGCGGTGTGTTCGTTTCTTTCTTTCAGCTTTACTCCCTGCCTATTTTTATGCCGCTTTTCGCCTTAATCGGCGTCGGAACCTGCTTCGCTCTTTGTTTTCTCCGCGAAAAGGGGCGCCGGAGCGGACTTTTTTCCGTGGGTTTTTTAATCTTTATCGTCCTCTTCTTTTTGGCGCTGCAATTTATCGTCAAAGACGGCTGGTATCTGGTGCTCAATCAAATCTGTGACGCCCTCAGTTACCATTTCGGACGGATCTTTCCCGTGTACGACGTCGCTTCCGGTACCCGGGCCACGGTGGGTCTGCTCCTTTTGCTAACGCCTTTGACCATGCTGTTGGCACTGTTTTGTACATGGCTGGCTTATGGCGCCGAGGGAATCTTCGCCGCCGTACTTTTGGGAGTTATCCTCTTACTCACCCTCATTTTCGATCTGGTGCCGCCCATGCTTTGGCTGCTCCTTTTGGTCTTTGCCGTGGTGTTGCTTTGGTGTAGGCGTCTCACCGTAAAAAACAGCGTTCCCGCCGGGGGCAGAGTGATCCTTCCCCTGATGCTCTTGCTGTTGATTTTGACGGCAGTGCCGTTTACCGCTGCCTGGCTTGCCGTGGACAAGGATTACGCCGCCCCTACGGCGGTAAAGACGGCGATTGTTGGGGGAATTCATCAATGGCGCTATGACGGCGACGGTAACGCCATGCCCGACGGAGACTTTCGTAATCTGGGAGGGCTTAGCTTCGGCCATGAACCGGCTCTCGAAGTGACCATGAGCCAGCCCCAGTCCCTCTATGTCCGTGGTTACGTGGGGGAAACTTATACGGGGTCCGGTTGGACGTCCCTTACGGCAAAACAGCGCTACAGCAGTGCTTCACTCTTTTATTGGCTTCATCAGTCTGATTTTTACGGCCAAAGCCAGCTGTCTTTGGTGGCGTCTCTCGCCGACCCCGGCGTGGAAGAGCTTGAGATTTCCATTGAAAATATCGGCGCTAACAGCCATTATATCTATGCGCCCTATGAACTGGTGATCAACGACGAAGACCGTGGACTTTTCGACGCCGCGAAAATCGGCGACGAAGCCGTCCTGGCCAAGGGCTTTTTTGGCCAAAGAATCTATTCGTATACGTCCCTGACGAATCAGGTGAAGCGTTATCACGAACTTCAATATCTGCTGCTCAATGCCGAAGCGGAAGGAAATAAAGAAGTCCTTGCTTATCTCGAAAAAGAAAACAGTTACAGCGCCTATGTCTATGAGCATGACCTCGCCATTCCGAAGCAGGCGAAGGAGGTTTTGGCCGATTGCCTGGAGCCCTACGAAATAGAGGAGGGCAGCCACCCTCCTTACGAAGAAATCAAACAGAAAATTCTATCTTATCTTACCGTGCATATGACCTACAGTGAAGAGGGGATGCCCTATCGAAACGGAGAAGACTTTTTCCAGGATTTTATGAAAACGTATCAGCAAGGCTACTCTGTTCATTACGCCACGGCGGCGACCTTGATGTTTCGCTATTACGGCATTCCCGCCCGGTATGTGGAAGGCTATCTAATCACGCCGGCGGATATCGAGAACGTCGCCGACGATCAGACCATCGGCCTTGACGACAGCCACTCCCACGCCTGGGTCGAGATTTATCAAGACGGTATCGGCTGGGTGCCCTTTGAGGTCACACCGCCTTATATCAATCTGATGGAAAAATCCAACGCCCTGCAGTATACCGGTGACAGCAGCGAAGATGAAAGTGAAAACGATGAGGATATTCCGAATACAGAAAATGACGAGGGCGACAATTTTATCGCGACCAGCTCCCATACGACGCTGATCATCCTGTTGGTCATCGTCTCCCTGCTGTTGTTCCTGTTCATCGCTTATCTGATTTACCGGCTGCTGAAACGAAGGAAAGCCCTTTTGATGTTAAAGGCGTCTTTTGCCGTGGAGGATCACGGTGAAGCCATCCGGCGCATGTTCGCTTATACCATGAAAATCCTGGATAAAGCAGGCTTAAACCGGAGCAACGGTTCACTTCTTGATCTTTTCGATGCGATAAAAGCAAAAATCGACGTGGAAACGGCCCTTCATTATGTGGAAGCCGCCCTGATTCAGCGGGAAGCAGTTTTCAGCCGCCACGAGCTCACCGCAGAACAACGTAAAACGGTAGAGCAGTTCATGGCAGAGAGCATCGCCTATCTCAACGATAGCAGTAGCCGCTGGAAACGTTTTGTGATGCGCAGAATTCAATTCATATATCGATGATCCTGTCATTAACGTGAATATGAAGATAAAGGGAGAATGATTTCATGAAAAAACGCGGTTTGTATTGGCTCTGCTTATCCCTGATTTTATTGCTGCTCAGCGGTTGCGGCAACGAAGCGGAGCAGGAGGGGACGTTAACGGAAACCAATAGCGGAATGAACCTCTATCTTGGTATGACCCAGGAAAGTTATGATCAGGCGGTGGCCGCCGTGGACGGCGAAGCGATGATCCCCATAGAGGATATGAAGTTAAGCCTGACCTTTGTCGATGCTACTTTGATCGCCATCGATTGCGAGGAGGGTGGCTGGAGCTGCGGCGGCGATATTCAAGTGGGTTCTCCCCGGGCTGATGTCAACGCCGCCTTCGGTGAGCCGGACAAGGAGGAGGGCAACCGGATTTCCTATACTGTGACCCATGAGGACGAGGAGGAAATACTCATCGGTATCGGGCCGACGGTCTTTTATGATGTTACCTTCGACAGCAATGATCAGGTCAGCCGGATCACCATTTATTATCAAAACAGCAGAGTTTGATCGTATGAAAAGGAGCGGCAATCGCCTCTTGTGAGGCGGCTGCCGCTTTCTTTTCTTTAGGCTATCGACAAAGTAGCCATTTCTCTTTTTGGGAAATGGTTACTTTGTTTTTAGCCTGGGGCTTACGTTACGCAAGCCTGCAAGCCTTTATTATTTTGTATTCTCCGGTAGTTCGATTTTGCCGTATTTCTTTTCGTAATCCGCAATGAATTTAAGCATCAGTTGAATGAGTGGACTGTTTGCGGAACGCCCCACGTATCCGCAAACATAGCGAAATTTTGCCAAGGTTTCACCGTCCACCCTTAAACCAAAGTGCTTTTCGTTTTCTTTGCCCATCTTTCCGCCTCCAATGAAGTTATATTGACTTTATTTTAGACTTAATTTATTCCGTAATACGGAAATAGAGTTATTACGGAGTTATAACAACTCTTAATATGGGGGAAAACAAATGCAAAAATCTACTACTTATTGTTTCACGAGTCATCGAAAGCACCAGTTGTGTTTGTGCGTAGTGGTGCTTTTTTGGCAGAACGGTGCAAACCCTGAGATACGCAAAGCAGCAGGGGCTAACGGTGATCAATACAGTAGAATAAACTGCCGGAGCATCGCTTCCTTTTTCCGGTAGAACGCCGAACCGTTAAAACGGGGCGTTACGGCAAAAAAATATATTTTTCGCAGTCGGTATAAACAGGAAGTCCCCCCATATATTTGTACAAAGAGAGTCTTTGGGGGGTCTTGCCATGCAGGACTATATTGAAAGAAGAGTATTGGAAATCTCCAATTATATGTTGGAATCCAAAGGGACAGTACGGCAGACGGCATCGGTTTTCGGTGTCAGCAAATCCACGGTTCATAAAGACCTCACGGAGCGTCTGCCCCAATTGAATGAGGCCATTGCTTTAAGGGTTCGGGAGATCCTGGAAGTGAATAAGGCCGAACGCCACATCAGAGGCGGCGAGGCTACGCGCAGGAAGTACAAGGGTGACTGAAAGTCCCCCGTCTTTGGCTTTGCGCCGCGATCCTGGGTATAAAAGAAAGGGTTGCCCCTAAATATTTTAGGGGCAACCTTTTTACCGCAATACCGCGATATACGGTTTATCGACATACTGAGCCGGAGCGCCGCAGCGCTCCGGCTCATGGGTATGTGGTTATGTAGAAAGAAGGGAATCACTTTATTAATATCAATCGCGATTAATCCAATCAATCATATCAATAGCCGTAGTAGGACATATTCTCTTCCTTGGCCACGTAGTATTGGACGGTTTCGCCGTCTTTGAGGCCGCTTTTGATTTCGATGTAAGTGCCGTCGGAGATTCCGGTTTCCACCGGCGTCTCTTTGGTGTTGCCGTCATCTTTAACCACTAGGACGTAGGAGCCGTTTTCACCCTCCTGAATCGCTTCGGCGGGGACGGCGACGACCTGATCGGCCTTTTCCAGGATCACCGTGGCGGTGCCGGACATGCCCACCCGCAGACTGCCGTCATTTAGAAAGGTGACAAGGACGTCAAAGCTGGAACCGGTATCGGCATAGTTTGCCAGGTCGCTGATGAAGGTGATCTTGCCCTCATAGACATTGCCGGTGGAGTTGGCGGCGATTTCCGCGGTTTGGCCGATTTGGATTTTATCAAAATCACTTTCGTTCACCGTCATGGCCATGGCCAGCGTGTCGGTGCTACCGACCTTCACGTAGTGATCTGTGGTGATGGTCTGCTTGGCTTCGGGGAGATTCAGCTTTTGGATGACACAGGGGTAAGGCGCCGTCATGGTCTTACCGTTGGTATATTTTAAGATGGCGTCGCCCTCCTTGAGGGACTGACCCTTTTCCACCAGCACTTCCTTTAAGGTATAGCCAGTATGGGGGGCGATGTTTTCCTCTAAGGCCGGGGCGATTTTGCCTTCGGAGGAGAGGCTGTTTTTGATGTCCATCACCGTGGCCTGATCCGTGACCGTGCTAGTGGCCCCGGTGGAGGCGTTGTTTTTGGCGCCGTTGAGGAGGAACCCAATGACGGCAACGAAAATGAGGACAATGCCAAGGAAGATCACTAATTTTTTATGACGGCGGAAGAAGTTTTCCTTGCCGTTGTTTTTTCGTTCCCGCTTTTCTTTTCGCCGCATTTAATTGGCCTCCTTTGTAACGTAGATTCGATAGTAGCGCACTTCGCCGTTTTCCGCGGTGACGCTGATCAATACTTTATTCAGACCGCTGCGAAAGCCGCTGTTGCCGGCTACCACTACCGCAGCTTTGGCGTCGTTGGCTTTGGCGCTGACACTGATGGCTCTGGTGTCGGTGTCCACGGTGAGAAAATAAGTATTGTTGGTTTTATGAAATGCTGAAGAGAGGTCCAAACCGGTGACGGCAAGGGATTTTAGATAGTTATCCGCGGAACCGGCATAGACGCTGCTACCGCTGCTGTCGCCACCCTCCCCGCCGCCGATGACGCCAAAGTCGCCGCCGTCGCCGCTGAATTCCTCACCGCCGTTATCGGTGTCCTCCTCCGGCGGTGTCGTCGCCGCTTTCACGGTCACCGAAAGGTCTTCGGACACGGGTTCTCCGTCCTCTCCTCTCACCGCGGTGGTGATGGTGAGCTGTTGCCCCGCCACGGCGCCTTCACTGAAGCTGACGTTGACTTTCAGGTTCGTGACGCCATTTAGCTGCTCTGAAGTGATCGTGTATACGTTCTTCTCCTGATCGTAGGTGGGCTGGAGCTCACCTTCAAAGGCGACGGCTGCGATCATAGGGCTACCGCTGATGATCACGGTATAGGGGGCTGCCTTGATCTCCTCGGGCAGTGCTGTGAGGTCGATCTGATAGCCAAAGGGCTCGCCTTCCGTCACCTCGGTGGCGGCGGCGCTGGTGAAATGGTTCTCCGCCAAAGCCCCCAGAGAGGGGAGGAAGGAGCAGAGCAGAACCGCGCCGAGAATTAAAAACAGAGTTCGTTTTTTCATGGGATCCTCCTCATTATTCTTGCTTTAAAGCATCAATTGGCCGTAGACAGGCGGCGCGGTAAGAAGGGAAGCTGCCGAAAATCAGACCCACGGCGGCGCTGACCGAGAAGGAAAGCACCACCACGCCGGGGCTTAAGGCAAAGATATTGCTGTAGCCCAAGTAGGCCACAAGGGCATTGGTCAAAGCGCCGCAGCCGATGCCGGTGAGAATGCCGATGATCCCGCCCAGCAAACTTAAAACCAGGGACTCGATGAGGAATTGCTTGGAAATATCCCGGCGTTTGGCGCCCAGGGATTTCCTGATTCCGATTTCCTTGGTGCGCTCGGTGACGGAGACCAGCATCACGTTCATGATGCCGATACCGCCGACGATCAGGGAGATCCCGGCGATGCCCCCTAAGAGCAGGGAGAGCTGAGCGGATACTTCCTTCATGGATTCGAGAATGCCGGTATTGGTGTAGACGTTGAGGCTATCGGAATCAATCTTATAGTTGGTCTCCACGTAGCTCTTGACCTCCTTGGCGGCGCCGTCTACATTTTCCGCGTTGTTGGCTTTGAGATAAAGTTCACTGACTGCGGTATTGCTGCCCAGGTATTTCGCCGTGGTCAAGGGTACCAACAAGATATTGTCGACCTCGCTCATGGAACTGCCCGCGGCCAGGGTGCCGACGACGGTATAGTCGTCGCCATTGATCTTGATGGTCTTACCCAGGGGATCCGTGAGGTTGAAGAGCTTCTCGGCAATGCTGTTGCCGATGATCACGGCCTTGGTGCTGTTTTCGATGTCGATCTCCGAAAGAGGCCTGCCCTCGCCAAGGTCGTAGCCCATGACGCCGAGGTAGTTTTGATTGGTGGCGAGCAGGTTGAAATTTTCTAACTTGACGTTGCCTCGGTTGATGTTGGCGCTGAGGGATTTATAGGGAGCGATGGCTTCAATGTTGGGGAGCTTTAGAAAATCGTCGAGGTCGTTATATGCGATGGTGGTCTTGCCATCATAGATACTTACGGTTAGAAGATCCGCGCCGAGGCCAGACATCTCGTTGGTGACGCTTTCGGTGGCGCCCTTGCCGATGCCCACGAGGATGATCACCGAGGCAATGCCGATGATCAGGCCCAGCATGGTGAGGGCCGAGCGGAGCTTGTTGGTTCTGATGTTGGACAGGGCTAATTTGATGGTCAGTAACAGGCTCATTGGGGGTCCTCCCCTTCTTTGAGATTGCCGTCATGCATTTCCACGACCCGGCGGGCTCTTTTGGCGACGCTGGCGTCGTGGGTGATGACGACGATGGTTTGGCCGCCTTCATTGAGACGCTCCATCAGTTCCATGATCTCGGCGCCGGTTTTGGAGTCCAAAGCGCCGGTGGGCTCGTCGGCGAGGATGATTTCCGGATCACAGGAGAGGGCCCGGGCAATGGCGACTCGCTGCTGCTGGCCGCCGGAAAGCTGTTTTGGCAAATGTTTTTCCCGGCCCAGCAAATTGACCTTGTCCAAATAGAAGAGGGCCTTTTCTCTGGCCTGTTTTTCGCTGTAGCCGTGGTAAAGCAGGGGTACCATGACGTTTTCCAGAGCGTTGATTCGGGGCAGCAGATGAAAGCTTTGGAATACAAAGCCGATCTTGGCATTTCTGATCACGGCCTGTTGATCATCGCTGAGGGTGGTCACATCCTCTTGATCCAGGAGATAGGTGCCGGAGTCCGCCGTATCCAGAAGCCCTAAGATATTCATGAGGGTGGATTTTCCGGAACCGCTGGGGCCGACAATGGAGATGAATTCTCCTTTCTTTACCTGAAGGTTGACGTGGTTCACCGCGGTGATCGTCTCCTCTCCCATCTGAAAGCTTTTGGTCAAATCAATCAGCTGGATCATTTTGTTTCCCCCTTTCGCACGGTCGCCACCCGGATGGTTTCGTCGCCTTTGAGGCCGCTGACGATTTCCACATGGGTGGCGTCGCTGATACCGGTTTTCACCTTGGTTTTGGCGACGCTGCCGTCACCTTTGACGACGTTGACATAGCGCTGGTCGCCGACGATGGTGACGGCGTTCACCGGCACGGCCAGAACGTCCTGTTTTTCTGCCAGCAACACGGTGCAGCTGGCGCTCATGCCGATTTTCAGGCTGCCGTCGTTATCCAGATTGACCACGGCTTTGAAATAGGCGCCGTTGTCGGCGGCTGCTTTGTCGCCTTCTCCGTCTTCTTTGGCGAACGTCCCGGTGTTAGTACCGTCTTCCTCTTTGTTTTCGCCGTTGTTTTCCGTGCTGTTCTGATCCGTCTGGCCTTTATTGTCCTCCGTTTTGATGGCTTCGTCGGAAGAACCGCTGACATAGGTGATGACACCGCTGAACTCTTTATCGGGTTCGGCGTTGATGATAACCTTTGCCGTGTTGCCCATGGCGATGCGGCTGATTTCATCCTCGGGCACCGTCAGGTGGATGGCGATTTGATCGTCGGGCAGAAAGGTCACGCTCTGGGAGCCGTCCCCCTTTGAGCCGGTGCGGGGCGGGTTGATCGCCGAGACCACGCCGCTGTGTTCCGCTTTGAGAGCACTGCCGTCGCTGTAAAGGGCGATGGGATCGCCGGCGGCGACATGCTCCTTGACTTCGGTGCACATGCCCTTAAAGGTTTTACTCTTGCTGAAGAGCAGCGTCTCCTCTTTGGCGGTTTGAACCTCTCCGGCAGCGGTCAGGGTCTGCTGGATCGTGGTGGTGGTGACGGCCACATCCTCATATTGAACCTTGGCTTCTGTTTTTTCGGCCTGTTGGTTCTGGTAGTAAACGATGATGGCGGTAGCGAGGCTGAGGCAAAGAATCAAGAGGACGATTCCCTGTTTTTTATACTGTTTGAGATCTTTCAAAAGAGGAACCCCCTAAATACGCATTTTCACCATTATAACAAAAAAAGCAGAGGACTTCATTAAATAAATCTAAAGAATCTCTGAAATCACATTTAAGAATTGTTGAAACGCACAGAAGACGTCCATGGTGATGAGCGTCTCAGTTTGTAAACAAAAGTCGCGTTTGGAAGAGAATCCAAACACGACTTTTGTCCTTATGGGGAAGATGGAGTTTGAGATCAACCCCTGTGGGAGAAGGATATCGCGGCCGGAAGGGAATGGGGGTATCCGGCCTATATTTTATTGTCTTCATCGACGATAAACTTTTCTTATGGGCTATTTTATCGCTTACCATGAAATTACATGGAGGTAAAGGGCAACCGTTTTAGCCGTGGGTGTTTTCCTTTTCTTTTGTGGTATGTTCAGGTTAATTTAAAGGTGAGAAACGATAGGATGAATACGCCGATGCCGGCGATCATCGTAACGTACGGCAAAACACTGGCATTCCTTTGTGGTGTTTCCCCAATGTTACATTGGAGGTCAGCATAGATATGTTCCGGAAATTTCCCTTTGTCCGCAATGTAATGGCGGTAGAGGAACACGGGAATGATCACCAACGCCCATAGAAATCCCGACAAAACGGGGCCGCTTTCAACGCTTCCGGCATAAGCGCCGATAAAAATAATGTTCAAATAACTGACCGCGGTATTGAAAACAAGAATGACTTTCGGCACTTTAAACGGCCGTTCCTGATTCTTGTTATCCAGGCGATGGAGCCAGCCGGAATTTAAATTCAAGAAGACAAAGATCATGTAACAGACGTTGGCGGCGATCAGAATGAAAAAATAATTTGAAAAAGTCAGTAAAACAACGTTGAAAGCAAAATCGGTCCACATCGCCGCCACGGGCGCGCCATGTTTGTTTACTTTTGATAAATACTTTGGCAGCCAGCCGTCGACGGAAGCCTGATAGATCGTTCTGGAAGATCCGGCCATGGCCGTCATCAGACTTGTGATGACGACAAAAAGGAACATAAAGTAAGTTATGAGATATATGCTATGCCCGTTACCGACCATGTTTGCCATGGCGGCGGCGACACCGCTGCCATCCATAATGTTATCCGCTAAAAGGCCTGACTTACCCAGAAACCCCTGAAAAGAAAAGGGAACCAGGGAAAAAGCGACCAGGCAGAGGATCCCGGCGGCCATAATTGCTTTGAAAGTATCTTTGCGCGGATCTTTAAACTCAGAGACATAACAGACTGCCGTTTCAAAGCCGTAGGTACTGTAACCCGCAATAAACAGTGCCGCAAAGATGATACCCCAGCCTTTAAGGCCGGTTTCCCCGCTGCCGATGGAGAGGGGCCAAACATTTTCCAAGGGAATTCTACCGGTGACGATGGGCGCCAAAGCGATACCAAAGATAATTACAATTGCGATTCGGGAAAAAACCGTCTGAATTTTTGCTGCTTTGGCGATGCCGTAATGCTGCATCATAAAGATCAGCAGCAGGCACATGGCAGCGATCAGCCAGGTAAAACTGATGCGTAAGGATAAGCCGTCCATCAACCAACCGAGATCAACAATGGTGATCTGCCAGGTGCGTACAACGGAACTTGCCCGAAACAGCTGTACGATATAAGTGGCGGCCAGACCGGATACAATGGATAGTATTGGCGACCAGGCAAACCAGTTGCACCAGGTGGAGAGCGGGGCGATGATTTTTGAGTAGCGGAGCCAGGCCATTGCGCCATAGACCGAGGCTCCGCCAGATTTGTTGGGATAAAGACCGGCAATTTCCGCATAAGTCAGAGCCTGAAAAAAACCGATGCAAACGGAAACAATAAATACCAGCCAGGACATCTTCCCGGCGATTGCTACCACACCTCCGATGGTGGTAAACACACCAAGGGGCACCCCGCAGGACATCCAGAAGCCGTCTTTCCAGTTGATGGCTCTTTTCAATCCTGCGGCAGGAGAATTCGTTCCATCTTTCATGAATACCACACTCTTTTCTCGCTACCATTTTAATACCGGATATTCCGATCCTTGTATTATGAATGATACTTTAAGGTGCTGATGAAGCAATACCATGGTATGGAGATTCCGTCTTATGCCGGTAGCGCTTATCAGCGTAGCAAGCACAATAAAAAATTGTGTCAGATGATTTTTAATTCACGTTCCGTTTCCGAAATGATTTCCTTTATCTCTTTTTGTATCTCTTCCGCCAGCGGTTTCGGATTGTGTTGTTTGAGCAAGGCGACGGCCTTTTCATCGGCGTTGTCGGCAAAGCTGTTGCCGCCTTTTGCAGTCCAGCTCTCGTAGGTATTACGATCAATCAATTCAGGATAAATTTGTGCATCCTTCATGTGCTCGATGGTGTGTGATTGCGCAAGGAAGTTTCCTTTCGGTCCCACTGACTCGATGAAAGTAAGAGCCAATGTAGCCTCGTTTACCGATATTCCTTTCAAAATACGGCGAACCATCGCAATCATTTCATTATCGGCGACCAGCTGGCCCAAACTACCGATCATACCGGAAGCCAGACAACCGGTGCCGAAGATCATGTCGGCCCCGGACAATGCGGGAAGCAGTCCGTTCAAGGTTTTCTCGTGACCGCATTGCAGGTCGGAAATTTTGCTGTCGGTCCAGAATCCCGCCACAACGTGGGGGATCTGATAATACCTGGCTAACTCGCTGATGGCGGCGCTGAACATGCCGATTTCCGGGCAACCATAAGTCGCGGTGGCGCGGCGTAAATCCAATGCCGAAGTGCAAGCGCCGTAAATGCAGGGGGCTCCTTTTGCAGCCAACTGGGCAAGAACGATGCAGGCTAACATTTCCGCATTATGGATCACGATGGTTCCGGCAAGCGTGACGGGACCCGTACCTCCGCTGGTGAGGGCGGACATATTCATGTTGGGAATCCCCGCCCTTGCTAAGACAATGATGGATTCGCAGATTCCGTTATCCAGATTCAGCGGGCTTTTGGGGCAAGTACCCGCAATGCAAACGGGTTTTTTGCGAGATTCCGCTTCGCCGCCGGATACCGCCTGCGCGATTTTCACGGTGGCTTGCGCCAAAGTTCCGTCGGGGGTGGCGACGCAAATCGGTTTTACGGTATTGTTGACATAAGCGCTGAATGAGTGCAGCGTATAGGAAGCGGCCGGGACATCCGAGGCGACCCAAGAATCCCAACACATATCTTGTTGATCAAGGGCATCGATGAGCTTTGCATAGTTCGCTTCATCCTTAATAGAAACAGGGCGGATACTCTTTGTTTCCGGGTCGACGATATGAGGCGCTTCGCCAAAGGAGCAGAAACGGGTTTTCCCATCGCCGAGATAGAATCCTTTATCACCGCGGCCCGCCAAAAAAATGGTGGACGGTGCACTTTGGATGGCTTCTTCTACGATGTATGCGGGCAGCTTTACGAGACGCTGTTTGATATCTACATCGGCGCCGGCGTTTCGGAAAAGTTCCAGCGCTTCGTCACTGTCAGCAAGGAAGCCGGTGTTTGCCAAAATACGCAAAGTGCTTTGGTGAAGGGTCTTTAGGTCTGTTTTGGTGAAAGTATTCACGATGATACCTTCCTTTCAAAAGCATTATGAGTTCGTTTCCTGTGGAGCCTCTGTCTTTTGCTCGGTTATTTTTCTGGATTCTTTTAATTCCGAATATTGCAGCCAGATTAAGCCGCCGATGATAATCAACATACCGGCAATCTGAATGAAATCAAGGACCTGACCGAGGACGATAAAACCGAGAATGGCGGAGGTAACGGGATCAAGGCTATACATAATGACCACCAAAGGCGCTTCAACCCGCTGGAACGCTCTGCCCAAGGGAAAATAACTGCCGATTTGAGGAACAATGATAAAACCGAGCAGCAATAAAATGGCGCTGAAACCGTGGATAGCGTATACGCTGGAGATTTCGCCAAAGACTTCCCAGGGAGGGCTGATGAAACTGGTGGCGATAAAACCGATGAAGTTGATCCAGAAATAAAAAGCGTCGGGATGGGAATCGGCATTATCAAAAGCGAATTTTGTGATGATATAACTGAACGCAAAGGTAAACGTTACCGCTACGATCAGCAATAACCCCAATGCTGTGGCGGATAAATCCGTCCAAGCTTTGAGCAATAGAAAAATCCCTATAATGGCCGTGATGCCGGCGCCGATTTTAGGCGCGGTGATTTTAATTTTCCAAATGAATCTGGAGGCGATCATGACCAAAAAGTAATTGGAAAAGGTGATCACCGATGCGATGGCCACGGATAAACCCGCCGCCATTGCCGTACTGTATAAAAGATTGGTGCCGAGAACACCGACAATCCCGCAGAGCAGGTAGATCACAAATTGTTTTTTGGTTGGAAGCAACATTCTGGGATTTCTGAGCAAAGCGCTGACGCCGAAAAACAAAATCAAAGAAATCGGTGCGAAAACGGCGATGGCCGCTTCGGAAAACCCCACGTTACATAGTCCGGTGACAAAGGTACCGTAGGTACCCCATAAAATAGCGGAAATGCCCGCCAAAAGAAGACCTTGCGCTTTTCTTTTATCCATGTTTTTACCCTCCGATCAAAAGGCTGTATTGCCGGTTGGATGTAACCGGCAATACCTGCCATGGTGCTTATTTCGCGTATCTCTTTGTGGCTTCTGCCAGGATATCGTTGATTTTCTCCTGGGCGCCTGAGGGAAGAGGGGCGGGCTGGTAATGTTCAAGAATACCCTTTGCGACTTCGATTGCTTTGCCATTGACGGTTTTGCAGCCCTGTGCCGTCCAGTCTTCTCTGGTTTGGCGGTCGAAAAGGGTGGTGTCGGATTGGGCGTGGAGGTTTTCCATGGTATGCTGTTCCATAAGATAGTGACCCCTGGGGCCGACGCTTTTGATGACGTCGACGGCAAGGTTGTAGTCATTGACGGGAATGCCTTGGGCGGCGTGTTTGATCATCTTAATGAACTCATTATCGATGACCAACTGGCCGTAATTCAAGGTCATGCCTGCGTCTAACATTCCCGGTCCGTAAATCATATTGGCGCCTGCCAATACGGGCATCAGAGCGGATAATGTTTTTTCATGGGCCGCCTGCTGGTCGCCGACTTTGGCGTCAGTCTAAGTGCCGGCTACAAAGGAGGGCAGGTTGTACATCTGGGTGATCTTGGCCAGGCCCGCATTGATCATGCCGATTTCAGGACAGCCGAGGACGGCGGAAGCCTTTTTCAGCCACATAATCGAGGTGGAACTGGCATAGATAAAGGGAGCGCCGGGCTGTACAACCTGGTGTAACACGAGGCCGGACAAAACGTCCGCATTATGCACGACCAGGCAACCGGCCAACGTCGTCGGCGCCATACCGCCGGCCATGGACATGGATAGGCAATGAATCGGCAATCTATTTTCGGCGCAGTAGATTAAAGATTCACACATATCTTTGGGATAGCTCAAGGGACTGATGGGACAACCCCCAAATTGGAAGATGGGGCGCTCCTGGAGCCCTTTGAGGCTGCCGGAAATGGCGATGCCCATCTCGGTCAAAAGCTCGCAGCGTTCTCTGGTTTGGGCCGGTTCGACGATATGCTTGGAAGTATTTCTGATTTTCGCGTCGAAAGTATGATAGCATTCGGTGGCGGCATGCACATCCTGGGCCGCAATCATATCAAAACAGAAATCATAGTTTTCTAAGGCGTCCACAACTTTTGTCGCATTTTCAAGATCCTTTTTTAAGGAAGGCCGCCACTCCCCGGTATAAGGATCGTCAACACTGACGCCTTGACCGAAGGTGGTAAAGTAGACGCGTCCTTTTTCGATCAGCATATCGTTTTTTGCTTCCCGGCCCGCCAACAAAAGGCTGTGAGGAGCGGTGCGGATTGCTTGTTCCACCATGTAAGAGGGGAATTTTACAACCTTGCCCTCGACTCTGGCGCCGGCGGCTTTTAAAATCTTGATGGCTTCATCGCTTTCATAATAGACGCCGACATGTTCCAAAACTTCCAATGTCGCCAAATGGATTCTTTCCAGATCACCATCGGTGAACATTTGCAGGTTGCACGCGGTTGCCGCCGGATAACCGGCAATGTGATTTCTTTTCATGTGAGAGACTCCTTTCACTCTTTGATTATCATATAATGCAATCCCCGTGCCAAAAATAAAAAACCGCAAAATGCCTGTTAAAAGCTATTTTGCGGAAAGATCAAGCTCGGCGCTGCAAAGCTTGAGAGAGTAAGAGCGTCAGGTTTTTTTACATAGTCAACAGTCCAAGGGACTTAGCGACAGATTTTTTTACATAACATGATCTTAAACATGGCAAAATGTAAAAATCTTTATACACTTATCTTTTGAACAACTCGGCAATCCCCAGTTTTTTCATTTTATAATAAAGGTCTTGCCGCGTTATTTTCAGCGATTTTGCGGCTTGTGATATGTTTTCGTGGTGCTTTAAGACTGTTTCGATAATGATGGTACGCTCGTATTCGTTCACCGATTCTTTTAAACCCTTTGCAGGCAATGTCAATTCCTTCGCCGCAAGGTGTTTGAATTTTTGTTGCAGATGCATCGGGACGTGTTCCACCATTAAAAAACGGTCGTTGGGTTTGGTATACAAAAGGGAGTTCCAGATCATATTTTCCAGTTCCCGAACGTTTCCCGGCCAATCGTACTGCATAAAAGCTTCCAGCAATTTCCCCGAAACCTCTCTGAGAAAGATGTTTTTATTCTGAATGTTTTTACGAATAAAATAGCGGCAGAGATCGGGAATGTCTTCGGCCCTTTCCCTTAACGCCGGAATCTGAATCGTTACGGCGGTAAGGCGGTAAAGGAGATCCATCCGCATCTCACTGTTGTGATTCTGATGAATATCGAGCAGATTCACATTGCTGGCGCTGATGACACGGCAATTTACCGGGCTCTCTTTTTTCCCGCCGACCCGGCGGACTCTTTTTTCCTGTAGGGCACGCAGCAGTTTCCCCTGTAAAACAAGGGGCAGAGAATTCACTTCGTCAAGAAACAAGGTGCCGTCTTGGGCCTGCTCAAAAAGACCCTCCGTATCAATGGCTCCGGTAAATGCGCCTTTGACCGTACCGAACAAAATGCTTTCCAGCAGATTTTCCGGTAAGGCAGCGCAATTCACCGAGATGAATTTACCTCTTACGGTTCTGCCCGCGTTATGGATCCCTTGGGCGAACAATTCTTTGCCGGTGCCGGTTTCCCCGATAATCATCACCGGCATATCGTATTGCGCCGCTTTTTTCGCGAGGTTGATGCAGACTTTCATTTGCGGGGAGGAGCCGATGATATGATCCAGAAAATAATAAGCGTCGCCTTTTTCCTTTGCATTCTGCAAGTTCACTTGTTTTTCTAAAGCGATGGTTTCATCAATAAACTTTTTGATCTGCTGTGTATCACGGCCGATCTGATACGTTCCCGCAAATTTTCCCTTATAAAAAAAGGGATAACAGGAATAAAGCAAGTGAATTTTGCTGCCTTGGGCGGAAATATAGAATAAGCGTTCATTAAGAACCGGTTTTTTGTTCCTGATTACTTTGGCCGTTGCTGTATTTTGGGGTTCGGCGGCAAAGTCACCGTAGACTTCAGGCTCGGTTTTCCCCACGCAATGGGAGGTTAGACCATCATTTCTGGCGACGACGGGGTTGAAAAACAGGATTCTGCCTTCTTCATCCGTGGCAAAAATGCCCTCGTGAATGCGGTCGAGAATCTGATGCAGCATATCATTTTCTTTTCGTACTTGCTCCAGCTCAAATTTTGTTTCAGCGGAAGATTTTTTTGTTTCCATGATGATCATTCCTTGCTTTATTTGACCCAAATGTAACAATTCTTTGACACTTTGTCAATGGTTTTGAGCATTTTTCTTGCCGAATCTTCACCGTATCAAAATTAATAAATAAGATATTTTTTAATTGTTTTATCTTTGAAAGGGATGGATAATTTTTTGTTCATGATCACAACTTTATCAGTCATTGCCCAAAAAATAGCATAAAGCTTGGATTTATGATAGTAGTTGTTGGACGATTTTTAGCTTTTCTCGAGCAACCGTTGACAGCGGTATTTTTATGGGTTATGTTAATAAAAAAATACAAAATGTTTCAAGCGTCCCAAAAAGCGTTTGGTTTTTTGGGGAGAATAGGAAATCGGGTGTGAATCCCGAACGGAACCGCCGCTGTAAACGCCGAGGTTGCATTCATTGACGAAAGTCGGCCACTGGGAAACTGGGAAGGCTGAATGACAACCATAGAGAATTCTCGCGAAGCGTAAGTCAGAAGACCTGCTTGAGATAAGAATAACCGAAAGATACGAGTCATCTTGGTTGTTCGACCTATTGGTGCAGAAATTCGGCTGTGACATATTTGTCAAAGCCTTTTTTTTATATCGTAAATAAGGGTTTCCCCTTACACGCAAAGAAACTGCGGTGACGCAACCATCAAAGAGAAAAGAAGACATATGGAAGAAAGAATGGGCAAAAAGAGCAGACAGAGAATGATGATCACCCTGCTCATGGGATTGACGTTATTTGTCGGCGTTTTAAGCATATCCGTGGGATCGGTCAATATCGGCATGTTGAATGTAGTCAAAATTATGCTGGGAATGGATGTCGGTAATCCCGTTTATTCCTCTATCGTTTTGGATATCAGGTTTCCGCGGCTGCTTGCCGCTGTGATCGGCGGTGCGGCCCTTTCCGTTTCCGGTTTGCTGTTGCAGATTTTTTTCAGAAATCCCATCGTCGAACCATACGTTTTGGGGATCTCCTCCGGGGCCAGCCTGTTCGTGGGTGTTGCGATTATGGGCGGCTATCGCTTTGGCCTAAGCGGCATCGGTCCGCTGTATCTGTTTTTGGGCGCTTTTGCCGGGGCCATGCTGGTGATGATTGCCGTTTGTTGCGCGGCAAAAAAAGTACATCATATCACGACGTTGCTGATTATCGGCGTCATGGCCGGTTTTATTTGCAGCGCCGGTACGAGCATGCTGACGTCGTTTGCCGATAAAGAGCAGATTGCCAATTATGTTACCTGGACTTTGGGGAGCTTTTCGGGTTTTTCCTGGATGCAGGTAAAGTTTTTATTTTTCTTGAACGCACCGATTCTCATTGCCGTTTTCCTCCTCAGCAAACCCCTGAACGCGATGCTGTTCGGGGAAAATTATGCGCTTTCGATGGGTCTGAATATCAAGCGTTTTCGCATGGCGATCATCGTCATTGCCAGTATCCTCACGGCGGGGATCACCGCCTTTGCCGGACCGATTTCCTTTATCGGCCTTGCCGTGCCGCATATCGTCAGAATTTTGTTTCACTCTTCCGATAACCGGGTGCTGATCCCGGCGGTTATCGTTTTGGGCGCGCTGATGACGGCGGTATGTGATTTCTGCGCCAGAATGCTGCTTTCCCCGATTGAACTGCCGTTAAGCGCCATTACATCGTTGATCGGGGCGCCCATTGTCATATATCTGTTGGTGACAAAAAGGAGTGAATTATGAATCAGGTGATTGTCGCTGAAAATCTGGATGTTGGCTACGAAAGAAAAAAGGTCGTGGAAAATGTCAATATCAATGCCATGAAAGGACAGATGATCTGTCTATTGGGGCCCAACGGCGCCGGTAAAACCACAATACTGCGGACGCTTACAGGGCTTCTCGCTCCCTTGAAGGGAACGGTGTCCATCAACGGCAACGATGTGGAACACGTCGGGAAAGACGCTCTGGCCAAAGAACTTGCCGTTGTTTTAACGGAACTTTTGTCTCTCGGCTATCTGACGGTTTTTGAAATTGCCGCCATGGGGCGGTATCCCCATACGAATTATTTCGGTAAGCTCTCGGAATACGATATCAAAATCGTCCGCGACGCTCTTACCGCCGTGGATGCCTACCGATTAAAAGACCGCTGTTTTTCCGAACTCAGCGACGGTGAAAAACAGAAGGTCATGATCGCCCGCGCCTTGGTGCAGCAACCTAAATTGATCGTTTTGGATGAGCCCACCAGCCATCTCGATGTCAAACACAAGGTAGAGGTCATCAAAATTTTACAGAAACTCTGTGCGGAAAAGGGGATTACCGTCATCCTTTCCCTTCACGATATTGATTTGGCGATCAAAGCCTGCCAAACCGTATTGCTGGTGCGTAAGGGTGAGATCGTGGCCGAAGGCACGCCGGAAGAAGTGATTTTGGACGGAACCATACAGCGGCTTTACGATATTGAAGGCGCCCACTACAACGAACTGATGGGAAGTTTGGAGTTTGACAATACAGAAACGCCGGAATTCTTTGTTACCGGCGGTGACGGCACCGGCGCCGGTGTCTATCGTGCGTTGTCCAGAGCCGGGATCGGCATAGTGTGCGGCATTCTCCATACCAACGACATCGATGCCTATATCGGTAAGACGTTAAATTGCCGGATCATCGAGGAAAACGCTTTCGAAACCATTGGCGACCGCTCTTTTGCGGAAGCAAAAGCAGTGATTGATGGGATTTCCTGTCTTGTGGATACCGGTTTCCCCTTAAGAGACGGAAATCACCGCAATCTGGAATTATTGAAGTATGGAATCGCAGAGGGCAAAACCATCTTTTCCCTCTGTAAAAAGGAGAATCTATTCGCCCGCTACGGCCCATGGGCCAACCGCATTGAGGTCTGCGGCAGCGTCTGTCAGCTGATTCAAAGAATGAAAGAAGAAAAAGGAAGGGGCAAAAATGATGATTATTGGAACATTGCCGACGAAGGATAAAATTCATCGATACCAGCGGTGTCTTGTGGTTCCCTTTGCGGGGAAACGAAAAGTCATGAGCACCTCTATGCATAACGGCGGTTACCGGGAAGATTTGACGGCTGTTTTCAATCACGACGTCAATCCGGGTCCCGGTGTTACTTGTTCCTACTGCACCCAAGGGGAAGAGGAACATCAGAAATTCATCCGTGAAAATCTCGGTCTTGATTACGACACGGTGGCTTATATGGCGACGATCGTATCCATGGACAATGCGGTGGTGCGGGAAGCGACTTATGATGAGCTGACGGTGACTGCCATCGTCACTGCCAGTGTGGAGGTAAACGGCGGCCGAGTGGGAGAACCGGCAACCTGCCATGAAAAACACGGCAAAAGTATTCGCCTGCAACCGGGAACCATCAATATGATGGTCTTTGTCAACGCTGACCTGACGCCGGGTTGCCTGGCCAGGGCCATGATAACGGCCACCGAAGCGAAAACCGCCGCCTTGCAGGAATTGATGGCTGCCAGTCTCAACAGCAGCGGCCTGGCCACCGGCACCGGTACCGACAACATGATGATCATCGCCAACGCCGAATCGGATCATCTGCTGACCTATGCCGGTAAATCCGGCAAATTGGGAGAGCTGATCGGCGTTACGGTGATGGCCGCCGTCAAACAGTCTCTTGGGCAACATATGAATTTGACGGTGGAACGTCAGCACAGTATGCTGGCGCGGATGAAACGATTCGGCATCGGGGAAAACAGTTTTTCCCCGGTATCGCCGGAAACAGGCGAAACGGCGCAACCATGCAGAGCGGATTTCCTGCATACCGTTCATATGCTGGATCAATGTGATCAGATTGTGACGTTTGCCTCTTTATACGCTCATCTTCTCGATCAACTGGATTGGCAGTTGCTGTCGGTAAAGGAAGCGGCGGCGGCCGGAGAAGACTTACTGCTTCAGCTTGCCACAGCATACGGCTGTCCATGGCAAAAGAAAAAATCGACCGCGAAAAGCATCGATGAAGGTAAAGATCAAATGCTCCGTCGTTTCATTGATTTGATCAGCGCTCTGGCGTTATCAAAATATAACTTTTTGGAGGAAAAGAAATGAAAAAATATCTATCCCGCATTTTTATGTTGCTTTTTAGCGCCGTTTTGGCGCTGACCTTTTTTGCCGGGTGTAACAATACCGACGCAAACGAGGAAGATGCCGCCGCCGACACCGCTTCTTCCGCCGAGCTGATCGCCGCAATCAGCGAAGCCTATCCGGCAGGCAGCACCATGGAGCTGTCCTATGCCAAAAATTTCAGTATCGAATATCTGGATGATGCGATGAAACTTGTTACCGACGGTCAAGGGAACCAGATCTTGCTTTTGCAGGAAGGTCAGACTGCGCCGGAAAAATATGCCGATTTGACTTCTTTGACCATCCCGATCACCAAGGTCGTTTATACCAGTACCACCCAGGTGGGATACTTGCGCGCCTTTGACGACGACTCCCTATTTGACAGTATTGTCGGCGTGCGGGCTACTGCGGATACTTGGGATTTTGACGCCATGAAGTCCCGCATGGAAAGCGGGCAGATCGTGGACGTGGGCAGCAACACCTCGATGTCCACCAGTTATGATTATGAAATTATGCGGTCGTTGTTGCCCGGCGTCGTATTTACCAATGCCGGTATGGGTACGGAACAGACCGATTTGATGTCCATGCTTGACGAAGCCGGTATTCCCTACGTTTTTGATGGTTCCAGCGCGGAAACCGACTACCGGGGGATGATGGAATGGGTCAAATTCTTTGGCGCCTTCTACAATCGTGAATTGACAGCGGAGTCTTATTTTGACGACGCCATGGCCAAAATAGACGACGTGATCGCCGTTACCTCGGAAATTCCCGATCATGAAAAAGTGAAGGTCGGTTGGGGGATTGTGACCGGCGGTAAAATTTACGTGGAAAACGCCGGTTCCAGCAGTGCACAGATGGTGAGAGACTGCGGCGGCGCATATGTATTCGACGATATCGGCGCCGGCGTCGACGGTGTCACCGAGCTGACCGCGGAAGAATTCTACAAACGCCTGAGCGATGCGGATATCTTCATCAATCGCGGTATGCCGTCCTACGGCCCGGACATTGATTCCATCGTCGAACAATTCCCCGTATTGGCGAATCTTGGCTGTATGCAGGAAGGTAAGGTCCTGCAGATTACCGATAATTACTGGAATTCTTATCACAACATCGACGGTAAATATATGGAAATGGCCGAATTCTTCTATGCCGATAAGTTCAATACGATCACGGTTGACGATTTCAGCCATTTCCTGGTGATGCCCCAGACCGTGGAATAAGGGAGGCCCTCATGTTGAAACTGGTCATCATATTAACGCCGACAGAACCCTTTTTGACGTTCAGGGATGCCTTAAAGGAATTGAAGGATCAATACCCGGATATGTTTCAGGTCGATTTATTCAGTACAACGGAACTCGATACGTCACAGGAAGCATATGCTTCCTGTGACGAAGCTTCCGCTCAGGCTGATTTCATCCTGATCAACATATTCGGTTCCTTATCTTTCTTCAAGAGTTTTCACCGCTATTATGAAACCCATCGAGGGAAGAAGAAGTTTTATATCAACACCACGATTGAAGAGGAAGTTGCCGAGGTGTTGCCTCAATGTGGGATCATGCCGGCAGACTTCAACACGATCTTCCAATACTATAAAGCCGAGAGCAAAGAGAATTTCGGTAATCTGCTGAAGTGGCTTTGTAACCAGTTCGGTGAAGGGGATTTGCCGGTGGAGGAACCGGTATTACCGGTTTGGAGCGGTATTTACGATCCCGACGTCGAAGCGGCAGACGAGGAAAGCTATCTAAAAAAGTTAAGAGCGTCCCCAAAGCCCGTTATCGGTATCTTGATGAATGTCATGCAGATGCAAAAGAAAAACCGCGAACACATTGACGCCCTAATCAGAGCTCTGCGGAAAAAGGGCGCTTTACCCCTTTGCGTTTTCTCCGAACTGGTTCCCAATGAGCATTTGGGTTCAGAAGGGATCAAAGCAGCCATGGAACGCTATATGCTGCATGAGGGGGAACCGGTGGTAGACGCCATCATCAACACAGTCGGCCACAGTGTCAGCATCATCGCTTCTCCCGGCGACGGCTCTAAAGCGAGGGAAACGAGTATTTTTGAAACCTTTTGCGTTCCCGTCTTTCAGGTGATGACAACGATGCAGACCTATGAGGAATGGGAAAATTCCGTGAAAGGTCTCGACAGTCTGTCCCTGAGTTGGAGCGTTTTCCAACCGGAATTTGACGGACAGGTCATCACGTATCCGATTGCTACGACGGAAGCGGAAGAAACCGATCTGGGCATCCGAAAATACGCCCAACCCATCATGGATCGGGTGGAACGGATTGCGGCCCTTGCTGTGAATTGGGCAAAATTGAGACATATGGACAACAGTGATAAAAAAATCGCGATGATCCTGCACAATAATCCGCCGCAAAACGATAATATCGGCGGCGCCGCCGGTCTCGACACCCCGGTTTCCGTTTATGATATGGTGAAACGTTTCGAAGAGATCGGCATTTGGACGGAATATCAGTTCAAAGACGGTAAGGATATCATCGATCGGATCATCGCCGGCCTCACCAACGACGGTCGCTGGATGTCTCCCGAAAGCATGCTGGAAAGAAGTATTGATACCGTAAAAAGAGGGACGTATCAGGAATGGTTCGACGCGTTCATTCCGCGGATACAGGAAAATCTGGTGAAATACTGGGAAAAACCCGTGGGTGATTTTATGGCCGTTGATGATCAGTTGCTTGTGCCGGGCATTTTAAACGGGCATATTTTCATCGGTTTGCAGCCGCCCCGGGCTTTTGAGGAAAAGGCGGAAGAGATGTATCATAATACCGATATTCCCTGCCCCCACCAGTATATCGCGTTTTATAACTGGATTGAAAAGATCTTTCACGCCAACGTGATCATCCATGTGGGTACCCACGGCACCATCGAATGGCTTCCCGGCAAGGAAGTCGGTCTCTCCAAAAATTGCTTCAGTGATATCACCATTGGTACGCTGCCGCACCTCTATCCCTATGTGATCGACGCTGTTGGTGAAGGGACCCAGGCCAAGCGGCGCACCTATGCTACGCTGCTGGATCATATGATCCCATCCATGGTGGAAAGCGGTGTTTACGAAGAACTGGAAAAGATGGATGATCTGATGCGTCAGTATTATCATGTGCGCGCCGCCGATGTGCAAAAGTTGCCTCTTGTGATTGAAGAGATCCTGGAGCTGGCCGCTAAGATGGAGCTTAACAATGATATCGGTATTTCGGAAGCGGACATGAAAGCCGATCCCGAAGGTTGCGTCCATCAATTCCACTCCTGGGTCACGAAGGTTCAGGCCAGCGACATCAATGACGGTTTTCATATTTTCGGTAAAATCCCCGAGGGCGATCGCCTGCGCAATATGCTCAAAATGTTGGTGCGGACGCGAAACGGTGAAATCCCTTCATTGCGCACCGGCCTTTGTGAGATGATGGGCTATGACTACGACACGCTGCTGGAAGCGCCGGAAACCCCCACCGAAGACGGCAGATCCTATGGGATTTTGTTGATGGAAGCCGATAAAATCGGCAGAGAGCTATTCCTCGCTTTGGCAGAACGGGATTACAGCGCCGACGCCATCGATGAAATCGTTACCCGCTTTCAAAACGGCTATAGCGGTGACACGAAGTCGCTGAAGATATGTTTGCGTTACGTTTGCACCGTTGTGAAAAGCAAGGTGATGCGGATCACCGATGAAATGGATCACCTCCTTGACGCCATCAACGGAGGTTTCGTGCCCCCCGGGCCCTCCGGCTGTCCCACCCGGGGCAACGCCGGTATTTTGCCGACAGGCCGAAATTTTTATTCCGTGGACCCCGGTGCGATGCCCTCCCGCTTTTCCTGGGAAACAGGGAAGGTTTTAGCCAATCAACTGATCGAACGCTATCTGGCCGATGACGGAAAATATCCGGAAAGCGTTTCGGTGCTTTGTTATGCCACTGAATCCATGCGAAATTACGGCGACGACATCGCCGATACCTTCTATCTCCTAGGGGTTCGCCCCGTTTGGCTCGGCGATACCGACCGGGTCATTGGCGTAGAGGTGATTCCTATGGAAGAATTAGGACGCCCCAGAATCGACGTAACCTTGCGGATCACCGGCTTGTTCCGGGATGCCTTCCCCAATTTGATCGAACGGGTGGAAGACGCCGTCAATCTCGTGGCTGCCCTCGATGAGCCCTGGGAAATGAATTTTGTGAAAAAACACGTCGATGAAGAAGTTGCCGCGCTGATGGAGAAAGGCGTGAATCTGGAATTGGCCAAGGAGCAGTCCTTACTCCGTGTTTTCGGCGACGCGCCGGGGGCTTACGGCGCCGGCGTCAACAACGTTGTCGTCAGCAAAAAATGGAAGGACGTTACGGATCTTGGTACGGTCTATACAACCTGGGGTTGTCACGCCTATAGTTCCAAATATCACGGCGAAAAAATGCCGGAGGTGTTCTCTTTAAGGATGAAGAAAACCTGCGTTGCGGTGAAAAACGAATCTTCCAGAGAATTCGATATGCTCGACGGCGACGATTTTTATAACTATTTCGGCGGCATGGTGGCGGCCATCACCACCCACAGCGGGGAACAGAAACCGGCCTATGTGCCCTGTACCGGTGATACGGATCACATCGAAACGCTAACCCTCCATGAAGAGGTTTCCCGGGTGATGCGGGCCAAAGTCAATAACCCGAAATGGATCGAGGGCTTGAAAAAACACGGTTACCGGGGCGCGAAACAGATTTCCGGTATGGTGGATTACGCCTTTGGCTGGGACGCTACGACGAACGTCATCGATGATTGGATGTATCACGCCATTGCCGACCGCTATGTTTTCAACAAAGAAAATGCTGACTGGATCAAAGAAGTCAACCCCTGGGCAATGCATAGCATTGCCGAGAGGCTTTTGGAAGCGAATCAGCGGGGCATGTGGAACGCTTCCGCGGAACAGATTGAAAAACTCAAAGACATTTACCTCCAAATGGAAGGAACCCTGGAAAACTGTTAAAGTAGGTAGCAATTTTGATGCAGCAAACAACCTTTCCTTTTGTGGCCGTGTTGGGCCAGGACAATATAAAAAATGCGTTGATCTGGAATATCATCAACCCGAAAATCGGCGGTGTTCTGATCAGCGGTGAAAAGGGGACGGCAAAATCCACTTTGGTCCGGGGGGTTTCCGCCTTGACGAGGGATCTCCACGTCGTCGATCTGCCTTTAAATGTTACCGAGGACCGGCTTATCGGCAACGTCGATTTTGAATACGCGGTCAAGCACGGAGAAAAACGCTTCGAGCCGGGGCTTCTTTACGAGGCCAACGGCAACATGCTTTATGTGGATGAAGTGAACCTTTTGAGCGATCATATCGTCAAAGCCCTGTTGGAATCGGCATCCTCCGGCGTCAATATCGTCGAACGGGAGGGCGTGTCGTTTCGCCATGATGCGGATTTTATACTCGTCGGCAGTATGAACCCGGAGGAAGGCGGCTTGAGACCGCAATTTCTTGACCGCTTCGGCCTCTATGTGGAAGTCAAAGGCGAAAGGGATTTGCGCAAGCGTACGGAGATTATCAGAAGGCGCGTCGCTTATGAAAAAGAGCCCTCTGCTTTCCTGGAAAAATGGCGGGAAGAAGGGGAAAAACGCGCCTTTGCCATCGAGCAGGCCAGAGAATTCCTGGAAAAAGTCGTCGTTACCGATAATGCCATGCAATTGGCTGCCGCCATGGTCAGAGAAGGCAACTGTGAGGGACACCGCGGTGAACTGGTGATCATCGAAACGGCCCGGGCCATTGCCGCCTATGGCGGCCGAAGGGTATTGAATATTGATGATATCAAAGAAGCGGCAACATACGCTTTGCCTCATCGAACCAGGGAAGAAGAGCCTTCGCAGAGACAAGATCCGCCGCAAGACGACGAAGAAGCTGAAACGCCGGAGAATCAGGAAAACAACATGGATAGCGGTGAACAAGAAGATGCTCCGCCCCAAGATCAAAACAGTGATGCCCCGGAGCAACAGGAGCAACAGGAACAGCGGCCAGGGCCGGAGGAGACAAACGACCCCCAAACGGACGCTTCCGAAGACCGGCCGGAACCACCGCAAGGGGAGCGTGACGAGGAGCCGGAAACGGTGTTTGAGCCGGGAGAATCGTTCTTCATATCAAAGTGGCTTGCTGATCATCGCGGCGAACCGGTAAAAAAAGGAAGCGGCAAGCGCAGTCTCGTGATTACCAGCAGTACGCAGGGGAAATATGTTCGCTACGCCTTTCCCAAAGGAAACGATTTCCGTGATATTGCCCTCGATGCAACGCTGCGCGCCGCAGCGCCGTACCAGTGCCGAAGGTCGAAGGGGCAAACGGCGGTGGCCATCCGCCAAGCCGATATCCGCGTCAAGGTCAGAGAACGGCGGACAGGCAACACCATTATTTTTGTGGTGGATGCCAGCGGTTCCATGGGGGCGAATAAGCAGATGGTCGCCGTTAAAGGCGCGATTTTATCGTTGCTGAACGACGCTTATCAGAAGCGTGACAAAGTGAGCTTAATTGCTTTTCGCAAGGAATCCGCCGAACTTTTGCTGGGGATTACGCGAAGCGTGGATTTGGCTGAAAAGAAATTGGCCGTTTTACCTACGGGCGGCGTCACGCCGTTGGCGGCGGGAATCGAGATGGCCCATGCCTATGTCAAAGCGGCCAAAATTAGAGACAAGGATATGCTTCCGGTGATCGTGTTGGTCACCGACGGCCGGGCAACTTACAGCGAAAAAAGCAAGGATGCTTTCGGTGATGCGTTGCGGGCCGCGGCGAGAGTCGGCGCGGAAAAGATCAAAACCGTTGTGATTGATACCGATCAAAATTTCATTCGCCTCCAGCTCGCGGAGAAACTGGCAGAGGTCATGGATGCAGACCGTTATGAAATCGAGGATCTGCAGGCGCAAAGCGTTTTAACGGCGGTAACGCTGTCGCTATAAAAAGAAGAGGGAAAAATGATAGAAATAGAAGATTTAACAAAAAGGTACGGAAAAACAGTTGCCGTGGACCATTTGAATCTGAGTATTCCCAAAGGGGAATTCTTTGGTCTGCTGGGTCCCAACGGCGCCGGGAAAACCACTCTTGTACGAATGCTCAGCACACTGACGGAACCGACCTCCGGCAGGATCTCCATTGGCGGCGTCCAGCTGGATCGAAATAAAATCGAAGTGAAATCGAAGATCGGGGTGGTGCCTCAACACATGAACCTGGAATGGGAGTTGACCGCATTGCAGAATTTGCAGCTTCATGCCAAGCTTTTCGGTCTGGAAAAAGCATCGTCCAACGCAATGATGGAGGAGCTTTTGCACTACATCGATTTATATGAGCGCAAAAATGATTTGGTGAAAACCTTTTCTGGCGGTATGAAGCGAAAACTGATGATTGCCAGAGCTTTGCTTCACCAGCCGGACGTGCTCCTCATGGACGAGCCCACGGTGGGGTTGGACGCTACCGTGCGCAGAAAGCTTTGGGACTTGATGAAAGGCCTCAACAAGGACGGTATGACTGTGATTCTCACGACCCATTACATAGAAGAAGCGGAAGTGCTCTGTTCCCGGGTGGGCTTTATGAATCAGGGGAAAATCGTGGAGCTTGATTCTCCGAAAAACCTGGTGGCAAAATTCGGATCCTTTGTTTTGGAAACTTTTGTTGACGGAGAAACGAAACTTCAGTTTTTCAAAGACAGGGAATCGGCACTGGCAAAAGCGGCGGAATTTGAAGGTTCCGTTAATATCAGACTCAGCAACTTAGAGGATACTTTCCTGATGCTGACGAACAGGAAGGTAGAGGACTGAAATGAAAGTATTGTCAATTTTATGGTATGAAATGGTCATATTGAAACGCAGGTTCTGGAGTGTTACTTTGGGGATGATGATCGCCCCGATACTCTATTTGATTGCCTTTGGCTGGGGTCTTGGTGACACCACCGTTAACGGTATGAGTTATCTGAGCTTTGTCATTCCCGGGATCATTGCCATGAGTTCCATGACGAACAGTTACAGTACGGTAGCGAATAATATCAATATCGCCAGGACGTATGATAAAACGTTTGAGGAGTTTATGATTGCGCCGCTCAATATGAGATCGTATGCCTGGGGTAAAATCCTGGCCGGCGCCTTAAGCGGAATGTATTCCGCGGTATTGATTGTCTTGCTTTGTACGATTTTCCGCACCGGCGTGGCATTCAGCCTATATATGTGGCTGATCATTGCTTTAAACGCCCTCGCCTTTTCCGCTCTCGGTTTTATGGTGGGGATTGTGATTGAGTCCCATAGGGATATGAGCAAATTTCAGAATTTTGTAATGACGCCGATGTCCTTCCTCTGCGGTACGTTCTTTCCGCTTTCGACGATGCCAATCGGTATTAAGCAGCTTATTTGGTTGCTGCCCCTATCGCAGACGAGTATCGCCATCAGAGGCGACAGCGAACTGTTTGTCAATAACTGGCTGCATCCGTTCATTCTCGTTGCGTATTTTTTTATTTTTTTGGTAATCGGTATCAATCTTTGTAAAAAAGCAGAATAAAAATCATTTGAAAAGGATGAACCAATGAATTTAGAACAGAACATCTATCCGTTTCACGCCATTGTGGGCCAGGACCGCATGAAACTTGCCCTGATTTTGAATATCATCAATCCCTCTTTGGGCGGCGTGCTGATTCGCGGGGAGAAGGGTACGGCCAAATCAACGGCGGTGCGTTCCCTTGCCGATTTGATGCCTCTCAGAAAGCAAATTGCCGGCTGCCGCTTTTCCTGCGACCCGGAAAACGCTGATCGGGCGTGTGATGAATGTCGTCATAAGATCGAGGGAAAGGAACCGCTGGAAATTGTGGAAACGAAAATGAGAGTGATTGATTTGCCGATTTCCGCGACAGAAGACCGCGTTGTCGGTACGCTTGATATGGAAGAAGCAATCAAAAAGGGTGAAAAAAAATTCGAGCCCGGGATTTTGGCGGAAGCGAACAGAAATATTCTCTACGTGGACGAGATCAACCTTCTTGATGATCACGTTGTTGATATTCTTCTAGATTCCGCCGCTATGGGCGTGAACTTTATCGAAAGGGAAGGCATTTCCTTTGTCCATCCCGCCCAGTTTACGCTGGTGGGAACGATGAACCCGGAAGAAGGTGATATTCGGCCGCAGTTGATCGACCGCTTCGGCTTAGCCGTTGATGTTGTGGGTGAAAGTACCACCGCCCAAAGAGCTGAAGTCATCCGTCGAAGACTGGCCTTTGAAAAGGATCCGGAAGCGTTTAAAATGTCTTACGAGGAAGAGCAAGAACGCTTAGTCAAAGGTATTGTCGGCGCGATGGATCTGCTGCCTCGCGTGACTTTTGGTGATCAATTGCTGGAAACGGCGGCAAGGCTTTCCATGGAATTTGGGGTTGACGGACACCGGGCGGATATTGTTATGATCAAAACGGCAATGACCATCGCGGCTTATCATAAGAGAAATGACGCTACCGTTGATGATTTAAAAGAGGCGGCCAGCTACGTTTTGCCCCATCGCATGCGGAAACGGCCTTTTGAAGAATCAACGCTGAGCATGGACTTTTTGGAAGAAAAAATCGGTGAAATTATCGCGTAAACGCGTAAAAAATATGATGAAAAAGAAAGAAGACAGAACCTATCTTGTTTTATGGACGACGGGAAGATGCAATCTGCGTTGTAAATACTGTTACGCCTATGGAGAACAATGGCAGCGGGATATGGATTTTGCCGTCGCTCAAAAAGCGGTGGATGCTTTGAAAGACAGGCCGCTAAAAATACAGTTTACCGGTGGCGAACCGCTTTTGAATTTTAAATTGATGCGACAAGTATATGCCTATGCAAAGAATCAGGGTTATGACTGTGTCTTTCAACTGCAGACAAATGGGACGCTGATCGACGCGGATATCGCCGCTGAGATCAGAGAGATGGGAATTTCTACCGGCGTGAGTCTGGACGGGCCCGTTGATGTCAACGAAGCGCTGCGCGGCGGCACAAAGCGGGCTCTTCAAGGGATTCAAGAACTGGGGAAAAAAGGTGTCAGGGTCAATTTAAACAGTACGGTGACGGCTCAAAACGTGGAACGACTTCCGGAATTGATGGATTTTGCCGTATATCTTGGCAATGTCGCGGGAATCGGTTTGGATCTTCTGCGGTTTTCCGGCCGCGCGGGTGAAAAAGAATCCCCCGTGGAAAAACCGGGAGAAGCGCAGCTGGTCAAAACGATATACGCCTTATCTGAGAAAAGCCGATATTTTCATGAAACGACCGGCATAAAAATTGGTGTTCGTCCCATCGAAGAGGCGAAAAAGAGACTCCGATGGAAGCTGAACAACCGGTATTATTGCTATGCTTCCTGCGGCAAATCCTATGTGGTTTTACCCAATGGCGATGTATTTCCCTGCGGCACCTTGAAAGACCATAAAGAATTTTATATGGGAAATATCCATGAGGGACAGATCAAAAGCTGTTCTCTGCCCTCGTTGCCAAAAAATGATTCTTGCGTCGCTTGTCCCTATCACCAATATTGTCCCGGCGCCTGTCCCGCTCGGGTGATTACAAATTGGTATGATACGTCAAGTGATCATTTGGACTGTACGATGCGGAAAACGGCTTTTGCCATCGCCGCGGAGGAAATCAAAAACGGGATATTTTGATGGGCCATTAAGAAAAATTCATACATGAGACCTAAAATCATTGATCGATGACAGTTGGGTACTGCGCCCCTGGTTCGTATCGTTCAGTACAACCAGAGCAGGAAAGGCTGACAAAAAGAGAACCGTTTTGTTCATAGCGGCATAAAACGTACGACTTCATTTACGACTTTCAAACAGCACACTTTGAGCCTTTTTAAGGTGAAACGTAAATTTGGCGATTGCGATAAAGCACTTACAAACTGCATTCTATCAGGGATTAAGAACTTTTGAAAAAGTTTAAGCGGATCGGCGGAAATGCCCATCCTGCTTTGCTGAAATTCTTAAAGATTTGTGAAATTGTGGACATTGCCGGAGGCGCGTGCTATAATCTAATTGAAATTCATCACCTTAAAGTGTGCAAACAGTAGTAGAAAGATCTTGGTACGTAGATGCTGAAAATGGAAACCAAGTCCATTGCCCCCCGCCGGGAGGCAATGGCACGTTACGCGCAAAAAGTGGTAAAAGCCCACCAAAAGCTCCATGACGGTTCTCTTGCGATGACCGGCTGGGTCGATCTGCCCGCAAAGGTTCACGAGACGTACCTGGCGGAGATTTCAGCGGCGGCCGCAAAAATCCGTCGGCAATATACGGCCCTGGTGGTGATTGGCATCGGCGGCTCTTATCTAGGTGCTCGGGCCTGTTACGATTTGCTGGAGGCGGATCGAAGCGGCGTGAAGCTTTTTTTTGCCGGTTGGAACTTGGGGGGCAGGTATCATGAAAAACTGCTGCAAAAATTAGACGGCTATGATGTGGCCCTCTGCGTTATTTCCAAATCGGGGACGACATTGGAGACGACTTTGGCCTTCGACCTTCTAAAGGAATATATGGAAGACCGCTACGGCGGAGATTTCAGCGACCGGGTCTATGTGATCACCAGTGAAAACAGCGGCGCCCTGCATCAAGAGGCCGTGGAAAAAGGGTATTGCGTTTTTCCCCTTGATGAAGAGATTGGCGGCAGGTACAGCGTGTTGACCTCGGTGGGTCTGCTGCCTTTGGCGGCCTCCGGCATCGATATCGCCGCCCTGCTTGACGGCGCGAAAGCGGCATACGACGATTTGAACCATGAGGATATGGAACAAAATCCCTGTTACCAATATGCCGCTTACCGCAATGTACTTTTTGCGGAAGGCAAGGTGACGGAGTTTTTCTCTTTTATTGAGCCGGAGATGTTCCGGTTCGGTTTTTGGCTGAAACAGCTTTTTGCCGAGAGCGAGGGCAAAAACTGCCGCGGCGTTTATCCCTCGGCGCTCTTATACAGTACCGATCTTCATTCCGTGGGCCAGTTTTTGGAGGACGGCCATCCGATCTTTTTTGAGACCATGATCACTTTGGCCTCCTATGGCAAAAACAGCGCCGATGGGGGGTATCTAGAAACACATCATAAGCATACGAAGGCGATGGCGGACGCCGTTTACCATGTGCGCAATGAAAAGGGCACGCCCATCATGAAACTGACCATAGACGCTCTTGATGCAAAGAACTTGGGTTATATGATCTATTTTTTTGAAAAGGCCTGCGCCATGAGTTGTTTGCTGATGGGAGTCAATCCCTTTGATCAGCCCGGCGTAGAAGCGTACAAAAATCAGATGAGATTATTATTGGATTGATAAAGGGGTCAGTACATTGGAATATAACGAATTGATCGCCAGATATTTATATTGGCAGGGAAACGCCGAAGGAGCAGTAGGGGAAGAACTGGAAGCCATTGCCGCCGACGACAAAGAAATCGAAGATCGCTTTTATTGCGATCTTTCTTTCGGCACAGCGGGAATGCGGGGCAAGATGGGCGCCGGTACCAATCGGATGAATCACTATATGGTGCGCCGGGCCACCCGAGGGCTGGCCACTTATATTGATAAGCACGACGGCAAAAAAGCCGGGGCGGCCATTGCCTACGATACGCGGCATCATTCCGCGGAATACGCTCTGGAAGCGGCGAGAACCCTCTGCGACTGCGGCATCAAGACCTATCTCTTCCGCATCCCTTCGGCGACGCCGCTGCTTTCCTATGCCCTGCGGCGTTTGGGCTGCGCCGCCGGGATTGTTATTTCGGCGAGCCACAATCCCAAAGAGGACAACGGCTATAAGGTTTACGACCAAGATGGCTGTCAGATGATTCCCGCCGCCGCCAATGAAGTGGCGGATTATGTCTGGGAGTCCTCTCCCTTCGGCGCGATCATCAGTGAAGCAGACGCCAAAGAGCAGGGGCTTTTGATCGATCTCGGCGAGGAGATGCAGAAAGAATTCTGTTATGAAACGATGAAGCAGTCCCACCCCATCGCCAAAGAGGCGGTGGCGGCTTTGAAAACGGTGTATACACCCCTGCACGGCACCGGCTATGTCCCCATCAGCTTTGTCTTAAAAGCCAAGGGGTATCCCGTTTCTGTCGTACCGGAGCAGGCCGCCCCCGACGGGGATTTCCCCACGGTGAAAAAGCCCAATCCCGAAGAGCACGACGCTTTGGCCATGGGTATCGCCCAGGCGGAGCGGGAGGACGCCGACCTTGTCCTTGCCACGGATCCCGACTGCGACCGTGTCGGTGTCGCTGTCAAAACAGGGGAGGGCTATCGCCTCTTAAACGGCAACCAGATTGGCGCGCTCCTCATCCAGTACGTGTTAACCAGAAGAAAAGAAAAATTGAAGAAGAATGCCGTTATCCTGAAATCCATTGTCACCAATGATTTCGGCGCCGCCGTGGCCAAAACCTTCGGTGTTGAGACTGTGGAAACGCTGACGGGTTTTAAATACATCGGGGAAGCCATGACCGCTTACGAAAAAAGCGGCGAAAAGGACTTTGTTTTGGGCTATGAAGAAAGCTACGGTTTTCTCATCGGCAAGCATGTCCGGGACAAAGACGCTGTCGTTTCCTCCCTGCTCATCTGTGAAATGGCGGCGTATTATAAAGAAAAAGGATTTGGCCTTTACGATATTTTAGAATCCCTTCACCACCGTTTCGGCTTTTATCTCGATTCCATGGATTCCGTGACCTTCCCCGGCAGCGCCGGGATGGCCAGGATGAAAGAGATCATGGCGTCCCTGCGGACCAATAAAACCCTTTTCGGTACGGAAGAAGTCCGTATCGACGACTATATCGACGGTCTTTACGGTCTCCCCGGCGCCGATGTGCTGAAATACGTTTTTGCTGACGGTTCCTGGGTGGCGGTGCGTCCTTCCGGTACAGAGCCGAAACTGAAGATTTATTATTCCGTCCGCGCCAAGAATGAACGAGAAGCCGCGGCGAGAACCATGTCTCTCAGTGATATCATGCTGGAGGCGGTGGAATAAAGGAGCGTAAGATGAAAGGAATCGTCCTCTCGGCGGGGAAGGGTACCCGCTTATATCCCATGACAAAGCCCTGCTGTAAACCGCTTTTACCGATTTACGACAAACCGATGATCTGTTATCCTTTGGCCACTTTGCTGATGGCGGGGATCACGGAAATTTTAGTGATCGTACCCCCCGGCGGGGAAGGGCCCTTTCGCGAACTGTTGGGGGATGGCAGCCGTTACGGCGTCTCTGTTTCCTATCGGGAGCAATTGGTCCCTCGGGGCATTGCCGACGCCTTTATGGTCGGTGAGGAATTCATCGGCGACGACGACGTCTGTTTGATTCTCGGCGACAATATCTTTTACGGACCCGGCTTTGGCGACGATTTGAAAAAAGCCGCGTCCTTTCAAGAAGGCGCGACGGTTTTCGGTTATTATGTGGAGGATCCTCGACCCTTCGGCGTCGTGGAGATCGGAGAGAACGGCAAAGCCCTTTCCATTGAGGAAAAACCCGCAAAACCCAAATCAAACTACATCATTCCCGGCCTTTATTTTTACGACAACCGCGTGGTGGAAATCGCCAAAACCGTCACCCCTTCGGCCCGGGGGGAACTGGAAATCACCGCCGTCAACAACGCCTATCTGAATCAGGGAGCCCTTCACGTGATCCCCTTAGCAAAAGATTTTGCCTGGTTCGATACGGGAACCGCGGAAAGCATGTATCAGGCGGCTTCCGCCGTCCGGGCCTATCAAGACGAAACCGGAGAGCAGCTGGGTAATTTGGAAGCCGTTGCTTATGAACGCGGCCTCATCCACAGAGATGCTTTGGCCCGCGCCGCCGAAGAACTTTCCGCCACGGAGTACGGCAAATACTTACAGTCGCTTTTGGCAGGAAAGAATTAAAAAATAAAAATCAAAAGTGGGCGCCCCTTCTTATGGCTGGAAAACCATGGGAAGGGGCGCCCTTTTTGCTTGAAAAGAGGCCGTCAGTCTTTCGTTACTTGATTTAGTCGCGGTTGATGGCGATTTTGCCGCTGCGCACCACTTCGATGATGCCCGTTTCCGCCAAAAGCAGGCAAATCGCGTCGATCTTATCTTCGTCTCCGGTCATTTCGATAACCATGGTTTCGGGATGCACATCGACGATTTTGGCGCGGAAGATATTGACGATGTCGATGATGTCGGAGCGATGCTCCTGGGGGGCGTTGACTTTGATCAGGGCCATTTCCCGATTGATCGACGGGGTGGAGGTCAAATCTTCCACTTTAACGACTTCCACCAGCTTCGCGATCTGGTGATAGATCTGCTTCAGTTCATCGTCGTCGGCCACGTCGACCACGACGCAAATACGGGTTTTATCTTTTTCACCGCAGTTGCCGGCGTTGATGGTGTCAATGTTGAACCCTCTTCTGGCAATGAGTCCCAGGACATGGGTGAGCACCCCGGGACGGTCCTCTACGGTAACGGCAAAGGTGTGTTTGCGTTCCATCAGAATTCACTCCATTCCATCATTTCTTCCAACGAGGCTCCCGCGGGAACCATGGGATACACATTTTCATCGGGGGTGACCATCACTTCGACGAGGTAAGGGCCTTTGGCTTTTTTGGCTTCCTTGAGGGCTTTTTCCAAGTCTTTGCGTTCGCTGACCCGTTGAGCCTTGGCGCCGAAAGCCTCGGCCAGTTTCGCGAAATTGGTATCGATATGAAATTGTGAATGACTCATATGACCGTTGAAAAACAGCCGCTGCCATTGCTGTACCATGCCGAGACAGCGGTTGTTCAAAACCACGACTTTAATGGGTAAATGATGTTCTACGGCAGTGGCCATTTCCTGGCAGTTCATCAGAAAGCCGCCGTCTCCGACGAAGACCCAAACCTCTTCCTTTTCCCTGCCGATTTGGGCGCCAATGGCGGCGGGTAGGCCGTAGCCCATGGTACCCAGGCCGCCGGAGGAAAGAAAGGAACGGGGGTTTTTCGATTGATAAAGCAGTGCGCTCCACATTTGGTGCTGTCCCACGTCGGTGACGACCACGGCTTCGCCTTTGGTCAGTTGGGAAACGGTTTCAATGACCTTTTGCGGTTTGATCTCTTCTCCCTTGGCTTTTCCGTAGACAATGGGTTTTTCCGCTTTCCATTTTTTCACCGTATCCTGCCACGCTTTGATCTCCGGTTTCTTGACGATTTTTAAAAGCTCCGTCAGGGACCATTGCAGGTCGGCCAAAACACGGGCGTCGATTTTCACGGTTTTGTCGATTTCCACAGGGTCGATTTCAAATTGAACGATTTTGGCGTTTTTGGCAAAATTCTGGACTTTGCCGGTGACCCGGTCGGCGAAGCGTACGCCGACGCCGATCAGCAGATCGCAATCACAGACCGCGCGGTTGGCGGGGACGGTGCCATGCATTCCCAGCATACCGAGGTGCAGCGGCTCATCATTGGGATAAACGCTCACACCCATTAAGGAGTTGACCACGGGGATGCCGGTTTTTGCCACGAGTTTGCGAAAGAGCAGGGCGCTGTTTTTGTCGTTGGCGCCGCCGCCCACAAAGAAAACGGGCTTTTTGGCCGCGGCGATGAGCGCCGCCGCGGTTTTCACTTCTTCGAGATCACCCTCATAGGTCGGGTGATACGCTTCCATGGTGATATCTTCTTCAAAATCCGGTTGGATTTCCGCGAGAAACAGGTCTTTGGGAATATCCACCACGACAACGCCGGGACGGCCCGTGCGCGCCACGTAAAAGGCCTGGCGCAAAACTTTGGCCAGTTCTTCGGGATCACCCACGAGGTAATTATGCTTGGTGATCGGTGTAGTGATGCCTCTGATATCGGCTTCCTGGAAGGAATCTTTGCCGATGGCGGCCCGGGGCACTTGGCAGGTGATGCAGACCATGGGAATGGAATCAATATTGGCGGTGGCGATGCCGGTCACCAGGTTGGTGGCGCCGGGGCCGGAGGTGGTGATGCAAACGCCGACCTTCCCCGTGGAACGGGCGTAACCGTCGGCGGCGTGGGCCGCCCCCTGCTCATGCCTGGTTAAAATATGCCGGATTCCCGATTCATATAACGCGTCATAGAGAGGGAGAGCCATGCCTCCGGGATAGCCAAAAATCGTGGTGGCACCTTCTCTTTTCAATACTTCAACAACGACTTCTGCACCGGTCATAAAAACCTCCTCCTCTCATGAATTCTATCATGCTTTCATGATAGTATATTAACCCAAAGTATAACATAGCGCTAAGAAATATGACAAGTACTTTTTTAGAATCAGCGTTGTTTTTGTCAGTTTTTTTGATACGGTCATTGCCTGATCATGACAATGTTTTTCGTTCCCCCGTCTTATAATAAGAACAAGGGGGGATGGCCAATGACTGTCTGTACCGTCTATGGAGACCTGCTCTTTTTTACCGATTTTCTCATGGATTTGGCCCTGCTTTTTGCGGTGATGCGCTTTGGCAACTTCAAAACACGGTTTTTCTTCCCCGTGGCCGCCGCCTCCTTGGGCGGTATTTATAGCCTGCTCACCGTCTTACCGGCTTTTGTTTTTTGGCGATCGTGGTATGTGAAGCTGCTATTCTCCCTGCTGATGGTAAAAATCGCCTTCCCGCGCCTGACGGGAAAGCGTTTTTTTACCGCCTTCGTCTATTTTTATTTGATCGGTTTTGCCATGGCCGGGGCTGTCCTGGCCCTTTCCTGGCTCTTCACCAATGGCGGCTGGGCTCACGCGGGATTTTCCTATACGGCGATGGGCCTGTCCGGTGCGGTGATCATCGCCTTAGCCCTGTCCCATTGGGGGAATTTTTACGTAAAGCGCACCCTTAGGGAAAACGAGGCCACGGAGGCGGTGGTGATCCAGCTTGACGGTAAAAAAGCCAATCTTACGGCGCTTTTCGATACCGGCAACGAGCTCACCGATCCCGTCACGCGCTTGCCGGTGGTGGTGGTGGAATATGACGCCGTCAAAGAGATTCTGCCCGCCTATTTCCATACGGTTTTTTCCCGTTGCGGCGCCGACCACCCCGACCGGGCTTTGCTGCAATTACAAACTTACCCCATCGCCCACCGTCTGCGCCTGATTCCCTTTTCCTCCATTGGCAAAAGCAACGGCATGATGCTGGGAATCCGTCCCGATAAACTTTGCTTCCCCGCGCGAAAAAAGAAAGAAGCGAAAGATGTTGTGATCTGTTTTTACCGGGGTACGATGCATATCAGAGAGAATTGCCGCTGCATCGTGAATCCGGCCATCCTTGACATGATGTAGGAGGTCATTATGGAAAACAGTGTGTTGGAAAAACTGCGTATGGTGCTCTTGCAGCACCTCAATCTCAATGAAAACGGAAACAGCGTTTTATACGTCGGCGGCTCTGATGTGTTGCCCGCGCCTTTTTCCCCGGAGGAAGAGCGGGAGATGCTGATGAAAATGGCCCATGCCGACGAAACGGCAAGAGCGGCCCTGATCGAGCACAATTTGCGTCTCGTCGTCTATATCGCCAGGCGTTTTGAGAATACCGGCGTCTATATTGAGGATCTTGTCTCCATCGGCACCATTGGTCTGATCAAGGCGGTGAATACCTTTGACGTGACAAAAAAGATCAAGCTGGCCACTTATGCTTCCCGCTGCATCGAAAACGAGATTCTGATGTTTTTAAGGCGTAACGGCAAAACCAAAGGGGAGGTATCTTTCGACGAACCCCTCAATGTCGATTGGGACGGCAACGAACTGTTGCTGTCCGATATCATGGGCACCGACGCGGATCTCTGTTCCCGGGAACTGGAAGAGGAGGTGGACAAAGCGCTGCTGAAAATGGCCATGGAGAAGCTCACGGACAGGGAACGCATCATTGTGGAGCTGCGCTATGGTCTTACTGCTGACGGGGAAGAGAAAACGCAAAAGGAGGTCGCCGATATTTTGGGTATTTCCCAATCGTACATCTCCCGGCTGGAAAAGCGGATCATCCGCCAGCTGCGCAAAGAAATCCAAAAGACATTATAAAAAGAATTTGTGAAAATGTGAAGAACTGCGGTTTTTACCGCGGTTTTTTATTTTTCACGGGAAAGACACAGGAGGCTGCTACAATCAGGAAGGATTTGCAATCACCGGGGAAAAATGATAATATAACTATGATATACCTTAGGGAGATTAGTGGATGGTAAGAGACCGTTTAGAGGAAAGAAAAACAGAGGCAAAGCGTCGTCCTGCCCGTCGCCAAAAACAGCGTCTGATGGTGCTGCTGATGGTCGGCGCCGTCGCTCTTTGTATCGCTGGCGCGGCCTTGTCTTACGCGGTTTGGGGCACGGATAACACGGAAATGGAAACCTCCGCCGCAGCCGGCGAAGCTGCACCGGCGTCTTCAGAGACGGAAACCTCCGCCACCACCGGCGACAACACTGTGGCGGCTGATCCCAACAGCGGCTACGGCCAATTGGTGAATCGCACCCATCCTCTGCAGAATGCGAAAACGTATGAGCCCGACGATTTGGTGGAAGTGGCTTACGCCTACAATGGCAACGATCAGCTGCTGCGGAAAGATGCCGCGGCAGCCATGGAAGCGATGATCGCCGTCTTCAAAGGGGACTACCCTGATCTGCCAATCTATACGAAAAGCGGCTATCGCACCTATGCCTTACAGAATACCTACTATACGAATCAAATCAGCGTATACGGGGATGCCTATGAAGCCGCCACGATTTCGGCGATTCCCGGCACCAGCGAACACGAGCTGGGTCTTGCCATGGATTTGACCATTGACGGTTCCCTAACCTCCGGTTTTGAAGAAACCACCCAGGGACAGTGGTTTTTGGCGCACTGCAATGATTACGGTTACATCCACCGCTATCCCAAAGGCAGCGAATTGGTGACCGGCATCATCTACGAACCCTGGCACTTCCGCTATGTGGGCAAGGGGATCGCCGCCGATATGGCCGCGAAAAACGTGTCCACCCTGGAAGAGTATTACGGTCTCTACCTTGACGATGAGGATATCGACAATTACGCGCCATTTTTACAATGATGGATCACCGATCAAAGGGAAGGAATTAAGCGGCGATGTCCACAGTCTTAACGATGCTGGCGAATGCGGCGGATATACTGATTCTTACCTTCGTCATCTATAAAATACTGATGCTGCTCAGGGATAACCGGGCGATGCAGTTGATGAAAGGCATCGTCGTTTTGGTGCTGCTTTATTTTGTCAGCGGCTGGCTCCATTTGGATGCGGTTCACTTTCTTTTGGAACAGGGCTGGAGCGTCGTGGCCATCGGTATCGTGATCATCTTTCAGCCGGAACTCAGAAGTCTCCTGGAACACCTCGGCGGCAGGGGGACTCTTTTAAATTTACAGCCGAAACCGCTGCCCAAGGAACGTATCATCGCCGAAGTAAAAAAGACTTTGGCCACGGCCGCCGCCGGCAGAACCGGGATGCTCTTGGTGTTTGAAGGCAAAACAGGCCTTCGGGAATACATCGAAACAGGCACCACGGTGGAAGCCACGGTGAGCCACGAACTGTTACGAAATCTCTTTTTTAAAAACGCGCCCCTCCATGACGGCGCTGTGATCATCCGCAAAAATCGCGTGGCCGCCGCCGGCTGTATCATGCCCCTGACGACGAATCCCGCGATTGATCCCGCCCTCGGTACCCGGCATAGGGCAGCACTGGGCATTTCCGAAGTTTCCGACAGCCTCGCTTTGGTGGTTTCGGAAGAAACCGGCCGCATCTCCGCGGCCAGGTTCGGCAAGCTTCAGCGGCGCATCTCCCTGGAAACAGCAGAGGAGATGATGCGAAAATTCTTTGCCGGGGAGCAGAGGAAAAAACCAAGAAAGGTCATCAAGAGGAGGGAACCGTCATGATGGAGCCATTGAAAAAGTTTTTCCGCAGAGGTAATTTGTTGTACCTGCTGATCGCCTGTGCTGTGGCGGTGTTGTTGTGGCTGGCGGTGACGAAACCCAACCTTTTCCCCTTTTAAATCTGTAAAAGCATGAAGCTGAATACAATGGAGAGAACAATAATGAGCAAACAATTTGGAACCGACGGCGTCCGGGGGGAAGCCAACGTAAAACTCACGCCGGATCTCGCCTATGCCATCGGCAGGGCTCTCACGGCTCTTTTGCAAAAGGAAAAGCAGGCGTCGGGGAAAGAACAACGCCCCGTGATCCTGGTGGGAAAAGACACCCGGCTTTCCGGTGATATGCTGGAAGGCGCTTTGGCCGCGGGGGTATGCGCCCAAGGGGGGTTTCTGCTGTCCTTGGGCGTCATCCCCACGCCGGCCGTCTCCGCCCTGGTGCGGGAAGAAAAGGCCGCCGCCGGGGTGGTGATTTCCGCTTCCCATAACCCCTTTTACGATAACGGCATCAAGATTTTCGGCGCGGACGGCAGAAAATTTGCCGATGAGAAGGAAGCGGCCATCGAAGCGATGATCACCGCAGCCAATTATCCGCCCCTGGCGCAAAAGGAGCGGATTGGGAAGGTGGTTCCTTATCCCCATGGCGGTGAAGTGTACATCAGCCGCCTGAAAACGTTTTTCCCCCTTTCCCTTTCCGGTCTCAAGCTGGTGGTGGATACGGCCAACGGCGCTACCTCGGATTACGCCCCGGCGCTCTTTAGGGATTTGGGCGCGACGGTGATCGATCTTTTTCATGATTACGACGGCGTCAATATCAATGAGGGCTGCGGCTCCACCAAACCCGGCGTCATGGCGGAAAAGGTCAAAGCAAGCGGCGCCGACCTGGGCATCGCCTACGACGGCGACGGCGACCGTTTGATCATGGCGGATCATCGAGGGGAAATCGTTGACGGCGATATGATCATGGCCTTAATTGCCAAGTATCTGAAAGAAAAAGGCGAACTCGCCGAAAACCGGCTTGTGGTTACCGTGATGAGCAATCTCGCCCTCAAACTGGCCATGGGTGATTTGGAGATTGATCTGTCGGTGACCTCCGTGGGGGATAAAAACGTCATGGTAGAAATGGATCGAAGCGGCGCCGTGCTTGGTGGCGAACAATCCGGGCATCTGATCCTCTCTCGGTATAATCCTACCGGCGATGGGATTTTATCCTCGCTGATGGTGTTAAAGATCATGTCGGAGACCAAAAAGACCTTGGAGGAACTAGCTTCCATCGTCAAACCGCTGCCGCAGATCCTCCATAATATTAACGTAGAACAGGGAGCGTCCTGGCAGCAAAATCCTACTATCGTCGCCGCCCTGGGCCGCGCCGAAGCAAAACTTGGGGCGAAGGGCCGCATTTTGATTCGTCCTTCCGGCACGGAGCCGCTCTTACGGGTGATGGGCGAAGGCGACGATCAAGAGGAATTGGAAGCAGTTCTGCAAGAGCTCATAAAGGTAATAAAGGAAGAACTTCACTGCCAAAAGCAGGAGAAATCGGAATAAAATAGAAATAATAAAATTTATATGAGAAAACTGCATGAAAGGAGTTGATCATCATGTGCGGAATCGCGGGCTATATCGGTGAAAAAGAAGCGCTCCCGTTTTTGATCAGCGGATTAAAAAAACTGGAATATCGAGGTTACGACTCAGCGGGTATCGCTATTTACCATAACAATCATATTGAGGTGCACCGTCAGGCGGGGAAAATTGCTGATTTGGAAAAGGCCATTAAGGGGCTGACCATTGAGGGAACCCAAGGCATTGCCCATACCCGCTGGGCCACCCACGGCGCGCCCTGCAATCGCAACTCTCATCCCCACCGGGATAGCCACGGCCACATCGCCGTGGTGCATAACGGGATCATCGAGAATTATCTGGAGATCAAAAAAGAGTTGGAAGCCAAAGGCTACCAGTTCTATTCGGAAACCGACACCGAAGTTATGCCAAACTTGATTGCCCATTGCTATGAAGGCGATCTTTTACAGGCGGTTTGGAAGGCCAAAGAAAAATTGCGCGGCTCTTACGCCGCAGTCTGCATGAGTCAGGACGATCCGGATTATCTCGTGGCCATCCGCCAAGACAGTCCCTTGATCGTCGGTTTCGGGAAAGACGGCAATTATCTCGCCTCGGATATCCCCGCCCTCATCGGCTACGTCGACCGTTACGTTGTCCTGAAAAACGGGGAAACCGCCGTTTTAACCAAAGACGGTGTGACCTTCTATGCGGACGGCAAAGTGATCAGCCCCACGGTGGAGGAACTGACCATGGATTTGGCCGCCGCGGAAAAAGGCGGTTACGAACATTTTATGCTCAAAGAAATCATGGAACAACCCCGCGCCCTGCGGGATTGTCTCACCGGACGCCTATCCTATAACCATAATCTCATTGATTTGGGATCCTTAAAACTCACGGAAGCCAAGGTTAAGGATCTTCGTAAAATCGTCATGGTCGCCTGCGGCACCGCCTATCACGCCTGCTTCGTCGGGCGCTACGTCTATGAAAAACTGTTGAACATTCCTGTGGAAATTGATATTGCCTCGGAGTTTCGCTACCGCGACCCGATTTTGGATGAACACACCCTGACCATCGTCGTCTCCCAAAGCGGCGAGACCGCCGATACTTTGGCGGCCCTGGCCGAAGCAAAGAGGAAGGGCAGTCATATCTTAGCCATCACCAACGTCTGGGAAAGCTCCATCGCCCGGGAAGCCGACGACGTGATTTATACGAGAGCCGGTCTCGAAATCGCCGTGGCCTCCACCAAGGCCTACAGCACCCAGATTTTGGCGATCTACCTGCTGGGCCTCTATATGGCCGAAATCAAGGGCAAGATGACCCAAGGGGAAATACAAGGGGTGATCAATGAATTATACCGTCTTCCCGGCAAAGTCCAGCGGATTCTCGACGACAATCTTGAAACCATTAAAACCATGGGGGAAGCCATTGCCGAGTACGAAGACGCCTTCTTTATCGGCCGCGGCCTCGACTATGTCGTGGCTTTGGAGGGCGCGTTGAAATTAAAGGAAATTTCCTATATCCATGCCGAAGCCTACGCCGCCGGGGAGCTGAAACACGGCGCTTTGGCGCTGATCGTCGATCGCGTACCCGTCATCAGTCTTTGCACCCAGCGTTCCCTGGAGGAAAAGATGATCAGCAATATCAAGGAGGCCCAGACGAGAGACGGCCAGATCTTTGCCATTGCTTTCGCCGGCGATCCCCTCATTGAGGAAGCCGCGGAGCACGTCTGTTCTATTCCGGAAACCCTGGATATTTTAGCGCCGATCCTAACGGTGATCCCCTTACAGCTATTCGCGTACTACGCGGCGGTGAAACGCGGCGCCGACGTGGATAAACCCAGGAACCTGGCAAAAAGCGTCACCGTGGAATAAGCGTATCAAACTTTGTTCACGGTTCAAAAGCCCGCGTGCCGCGGGCTTTTCCTTTTGTGCCGGCAGCAGTTGCAAGGAGAGGGCCGCTTTACAAAAAAATATAGAATAGTTGGCGCTCCTCTGATTGCCGGCTTCTATTGTTTTTTTCGCTGAAATGCCACCGCCGCACCGTAATTATGTCTTGACATTTTGCTCTGGTTTAGTATAATTTAACCATTCTATGAAGATAATTTTTTCATTAACTTAATGGAGGGGAATTACCATGAAAACAAAAAAATGGAGTCTTTTTCTTGTTTTGGCGCTTTCCTTGTGTCTGCTCTTTTCTTTGAGCGCCTGCGGCTCTCAAGCTGACGACGCTGATGACGACGCCGCCAAAACCTATACCATCGGCATTTGTCAGTTGGTTCAGCACGAAGCCCTTGACGCCGCCACCAAAGGCTTTGAGGATGCCCTCATCGAACTCCTCGGGGAAGAAAACGTAACCTTTGACGTGCAGAACGCCCAAGGTGATTCCGCGACCTGCGCGACGATTTGCAGCCAATTTGTCGCCTCCGGAAACGATCTGATTCTGGCCAACGCGACTCCGGCGCTGCAAGCGGCGGCGGCGGCCACCAATAAAATTCCGATTCTCGGCACCTCCGTTACCGACTATGCCACCGCCCTCGACATCGACGACTGGGCCGGCGTCACCGGTACCAACATTTCCGGTACTTCCGACCTCGCGCCCCTGAATGAACAGGCCGCCATGCTCAAAGAATTGTTCCCCGATGCCAAAAACGTCGGTATTCTCTATTGCTCCGCGGAAGCGAACTCCGTATATCAGGCTCAACAGATCACTTCTTATCTGGAAGGCTTCGGCTATACTTGTAAAGAGTTCACCTTCTCTGATTCCAACGACGTCCGGGCGGTTACCGCCAATGCCGCCAATGAAAGCGATGTGATCTATGTTCCTACCGATAACACCGCCGCCTCCAACGCCGAAGTGATTAATAACGTCTGCCTGCCCGCGGAGGTTCCCATCATCGCCGGGGAAGCGGGGATCTGCGCTGACTGCGGTGTCGCCACCCTTTCCATTGATTATTATGAACTCGGTTATACCACCGGTCAGATGGCCTATGAAGTTCTCGTGCAGGGCGCCGATATTTCCACCATGGAAGTGCAGTATGCGCCCAATGTGAAGAAACAATATAACGCTGAAATCTGTGAAACCTTGGGGATCACGGTTCCCGATGGTTATACGGCCCTCGAAAGCGAATAAGTAGCAGCAAACGCCAATGGGCCTTTGCTGTAAAAAGAATGCAGGGCGCAAAACATCGCGCACTGCACGGCGCAGATAGAAGACCGAGCCTGTGGCGTACGTTCCAGTACGTGACGGTTCGGTCTTTTGCCTGCCTGCCCATGGATTTGCGGCGAAGATTTTGCCGATACACTGGAGGCATGAGTCGCTTAGTCTCTGTTACCGCGTTACACATAGAGGAGGAAAAAAATGCTGGATCCTATGGCTCTCGTCAGAGCTTTGCCCGCCGATATTGCCCAAGGTTTGATTTGGGGTATTATGGCCTTGGGGGTTTATATCACCTTTAAAATACTGAAGTTTGCCGATCTCACCGTCGACGGTTCCCTGGCCACCGGCGGCGCTGTTACGGTTATGCTGGTTTTGGCCGGGGTCAATCCCATCGTGGCGCTGCTTTGCGCCATCGGCATCGGTCTGATCGCCGGCGCCATCACCGGTCTGCTTCACACCGCTTTGGGGATTCCCGATATCCTGGCCGGGATTTTATCGCAGATCGCTCTTTATTCCATCAATTTGAATATCATGGGTAAGGCCAATCAGGCCATCAGCATCGATAAATACGATCTTTTGGTGAGTTTGCGCTATATCAACGAGGCAATTCTGATTTGTCTGATTCTGGCCGCTGTCATTGTGACGGTTTTATACTGGTATTTCGGTACCGAACAGGGCAGTTCCATCCGGGCCACCGGCTGCAATCCGCAAATGTCCTCGGCCCAGGGGATCAATATCAAATTCACCAAAGTTTTGGCGCTTTCCCTCTCCAACGGTCTCGTGGCCTTGGCCGGCGGCTTACTCGCCCAATACCAGGGCTTTGCCGATATCAATATGGGCCGCGGCGCCATTGTCATCGGTCTTGCCGCCGTGATCATCGGGGAGGTCCTCGGCGAAGCCTTGCTCAGAAAGCATCTGAATTTTATTGGCCGCCTTATCTTCGTTGTCCTTGGCGGCGTGATCTATTATATGGTCATCGGCTTTGTGCTCTGGCTCAAGATGCCTTCCGACGATATGAAGCTCTTCACCGCCATTGTCGTCGGGCTCTTCCTGGCCATTCCGTATCTTAGAGGAAAGGCCAAAACGTCCTTCCGGAAAGCCGCGAAACGGGGAGGTGTCTGAAATGCTGGAAATTAAAAATATCTCAAAAACCTTTAATTTGGGTACCGTCAATGAGAAACGCGCCTTGATCAACGTCAGCCTGACCTTAAAGGACGGTGATTTTGTTACCGTCATCGGTGGCAACGGCGCCGGGAAATCCACCATGCTCAACGCCGTGGCCGGGGTTTGGCCGGTGGACAACGGCGCGATTTTGATCGACGGTGAAAACGTCACGGGCCTCCCCGAATACAAAAGAGCAAAGTACCTGGGCCGGGTCTTCCAGGATCCCATGACGGGTACCACCGCCACCATGGGGATCGATGAGAATCTCGCCTTGGCGGCCCGCCGCGGAATGCACCGCACCCTAAGGTGGGGGGTGACCAAGAAGGAACGGGAATCGTACATGGAAAAGTTAAAGCGCCTCGGTCTCGGTTTGGAAGACCGCATGAGCACCAAAGTCGGTCTGCTCTCCGGCGGTCAGCGCCAAGCTTTAACATTGCTCATGGCGACGCTGCAAAAGCCGAAACTGCTGCTCCTTGATGAACACACCGCCGCCCTTGACCCCAAAACCGCGGCCAAAGTGTTGGCTCTTTCCGAGGAGATCATTACCGAGAATCATCTGACGGCGCTGATGGTGACCCATAACATGAAAGACGCCATCCATCACGGCAACCGTCTGGTTATGATGAAAGACGGGGCGATCATTCTCGACATTCGCGGCGAAGAAAAGCAAAAACTCACCGTGGAAGACCTGCTGGAAAAATTCAACGACGTTTCCGGCGGTGATGAATTCGCCAATGACCGCATGATCTTAGGTTAAGTGAAATAAAGAGGACAGTCGCGTGACTGTCCTCTTGTTTATTTGGCGATGTTACTTTTGGAGCGCGGCGCGGCCCGCTTCAAAGGCTTTCATGTTGAGTTCTTCGCTGCCTTTGGGAATGCGCTTTAAAATCGCTTTGCGCAGGGGCTCTTCGCCGACGACGCCCAAAGCGGAGATGATGCCCAAGGCGCAGATGTTGGCGGTCAGTTCCCTGCCGGTGGCCTTGATGGCCAGTTCGGTAATGGGGATCGCGTAGATCTTTTTGGCTTTGGGATGTTCCGCTGCTTTGACAAAGGTGGTGTCGATGATCAGCACGGAATCCTGCTTCATGCCGCCGCTGTATTTTTCGTAAGCCTTTTCGCTCATGGCCAAAAGGTAATCGGAGGCAAGCACTTTCGGATAATAGATCTTTTCATCGGCAATGATGACTTCGGCTTTGGAGGCGCCGCCCCTTGCTTCCGGGCCGTAGCTTTGGCTTTGGATGGCGTTTTTCCCTTCCAAAAGGGCTGCTTCCGCTAAGATGATGCCGGCAAGGATCAGGCCCTGGCCGCCGGTGCCGGTGAGACGGATATTGTTTTTCATCTCTTTGCCTCCTCCTTCGCGATGTCGATGATCCTGTCATAGCTCTTCGTGTATTCTTCCGCCGGTTGATGGTGGAGTTTGCCGATCAGTATTTTGCCGGCTTTCTCCTCGTCGCTCATTTTGGCGGCGGCCTTGACGTTGAGGCTTCTCTCTTTGACCCATTCGATCAGCGCGTAGTTGCCGCGGATTTTATTTTTGCGGCCAAAGCTGATGGGGCAGGTGGACATGGCTTCCACCAGTGAAAATCCGTCATTTTCCATGGATTCCAGAATCAGGTCGGTGAGGGCTTTGGCGTGGTAAACCGTACCCCGGGCCACGTAGGTGGCGCCGGCGGCCCGGGCCAGCTCGCAGAGGTCAAAATTCCGTTCCACCATGCCGTACGGCGCGGTGGTGGCTTTCATACCCGTGGGGGTTAAGGGTGAATACTGACCGCCGGTCATGCCGTAAATATTGTTATTGACGACGATGGCGTTGAGGCCGATGTTGCGGCGGGCCGCGTGGATCAGATGATTGCCGCCGATGGCGGAGGAGTCGCCGTCACCCATGATCACGAAAACAGTGAGTTCGGGATTGGCCAATTTGATGCCGGTGGCAAAGGCCAAGGCCCGGCCGTGGGCGGTGTGCAGCGTATTGAAATCCATATACGTGGGCATTCGGGAGGAACAGCCGATACCGGAAACAATCACGGTTTTATCTTTATCCACCTCGGCGGCCTCCAGCGCTCTCTCCAAAGCGCTTAAAACGATGCCATTGCCGCAGCCGGGACACCAGATATGGGGCAGTTTGTCGTTTCTTAAATATTTCTTGTCACTCATTTGTTGGCCCCCTTCCAGGCGTCGACGATTTCCTGGGGCGTCATGATTTCACCGTTTATGACGAAAAGACCGTCGACCTTGGCCTTTCCGCCCACCACGCGCTGAACTTCCGCCGCCATTTGACCGGCGTTTAGTTCGGTGACGAACACCGATTTTACCTGGGGAAAAAGCGCCGCTAAGGCTTGATCGGGGAACGGCCAAACGGAAATGGGGCGGAAAAGGCCGACCTTTTCCCCTTCGGCGCGGAGCATTTCCACGGCTTCCCAGGCCGCCCGGGCCACGCCGCCGTAGGCTAAGATCACCGATTCGGCGTCTTCGGTATGGATCTGTTCCCAATCGACGATATCCCCTTTATGATCTTCAATCTTGTTCACCAGACGCCAGCAGGCTTCGGAAACTTTTTCCGGCGCCATCGTGGAAAAACCGGACTGATCATGGGTGAGGCCGGTTACGTGGTAGCGGTAGCCGGTACCGAAGGGCGCCAAGACGGGAGCGCCGTTTTCATCGGGGGCGTAGGGGACGTATTCCGCCGGAGAACAGGTGGGCTTTTTCCTGTCGTATACCGCGGCTTTTCGTTCCTGTTCCAAGTCGATGGCTTCCCTCATGTGGCCGATGATTTCATCGGTGAGGAGAATCACCGGGGTCATATATTTTTCCGCCAAATTCACCGCCCGGGCGGCAAGACGGAAGCATTCCGTTACGGAGGAGGGGGTCAGGACAATGGCCCCGCGGTCGCCGTGGGAACCGTATTTCGACTGATAGATTTCGCCCTGGGCGGGGCTGGTGGGCAAACCGGTGGAGGGGCCGCCGCGCTGAACGTTCACGATCACACAGGGAACCTCCGCCATGGCGGCGTAGCCGATGTTTTCCTGCTTCAAAGAAAAGCCCGGGCCGCTGGTGGCGGTGAGGACTTTTTCACCGGTGAGACTGGCGCCGATGATCGCGGCCATACCGGCGATTTCGTCCTCCATCTGGATGAATTTACCGCCGTATTTGGGCAGTTCCTCGGCCATGATTTCCGCGATTTCCGTAGAAGGGGTGATGGGATAACCGGCATAAAAACGCACGCCGGCATGGAGCGCTCCTAAGGCACAGGCTTCGTTGCCTTGCATCAAGCGAATATCACTCATTTTACGTCACCTTCTTCCTCTTGCAGTGGAATAAACTCAATGGCAAAGTCAGGACAATGAAGCATACACTGTTTGCAATATATGCAATCCTCATCCCTGGCGATGACCGGTTTACCCAGGGTATTGCTATCGTATACCTGCTTGGGACAGATCTCGATGCAAATACCGCAGCCTTTGCAGAGATTCAGATCAATTTCTTTTCTGTATTTCGCTGCCAAATCTCATCATCTTCCTTTCCTTTTTATAAAAACCTTATAAAAAACGGGCGCAACGCCCGTTTTTCAGCTTAATGTTTGTGCTGTCCGCAGCCGCAATGGCATTGGCAGGCTTGTTCGTTTTCGTAATTCGTGGCGGCCATGCAGAGGGCGCCGAGGATTTCATCAAGGTCGATGCCGTGGGCCATCACGCCTTCTTCTAATGTTTCAAAGTGGGCAATGGCGCAGCCGAGGCAGCCCATGCCGAAGTTTTTGAAAATGTCAACGGTATTGGGGTATTTTTCGACGATTTCGCCGATACTCATCTCTTTTGTAATCATAAAACAGCCTCCGTATTTCTACAATCAAGTTTATATTCAGTATTCCCTTAGTATAAAGGGGTATGCTATTTTTGTAAAGGGAAAATCTTAAGCAGTGGTTGCAAAATTATGCAATTTTCCGATTTTTGCAGGGAAACGAGGGTTTTATGTGGAAATTTGTGGTATCCAACAAAGGAGTGTGCAGATGAAAAAAGCCATCAAAACCCTAAATACGTTCTTAACAGAAAATAATTTGGAAAATGCGGAGACAAAAGAAAAAGCAGCCAAAGCAAGCTTAGAGAAAGCGCCCAAGCTGATTCTCTTATCGTGCCCTCAGAGTATGCGTTTGCTGGAGGTCAGAAAAGAGGATATTTACAGCGTGGAGAGCTTCGGCGCCACCGTCATGACCAACGAGGCGACTTTGGACTACGCTGTCCGGCGGCTGAATCTGCCCCTGTTATGCGTCATGGGCCATGGGGGTTGCGAGGCACTGCGGCGGGCGGTCAAGGCAGAGCAAGCCACCGATGAGGAAAAGGCGCTTTATGAGCATATTGCCGCCGGTTTCCGGGAGAAGACAAAAAAGGAATCTCAACGCGCCTTGGAGCATATTGATACGGAAGTCGCCGCGGCTTTGGCCCGCTATGGCGATTTGGTCAAAAGGGGGAAGCTGACGGTGGTCGGTTTGTACCACGATGAGACGGGGCGGCTCTTTTTGACCAATTATAACGGCCTCAAAGGTGAGGAGGCCCTTTCCTACAGTTTGCCCGAAGTGGACTCCTGCTTCTTCATGGCGTAATCGACGGTTTTGCTGACGACGATGGCGATGAAAATCCCTTCCAGGGAGCCGATGAGTACGTCGGAAGGAAAATGAACAAAAAAATACAGACGGGAAAAGGCGACAAGGGCCGCGAGGGCCAGGGCAGCAGCGCCGAATTTTCGGTTCTTCAAGAAAACCGCGGTGGCCGTGGCGAAAGAAGACGCCGCGTGTCCCGAAGGGAAAGAATAACTTCTTGGGGCGTTAATCAATAATTCGATGTCGGCATAAGTGAAAGGGCGGGGCCGCGCCACGATGTTTTTGAGGACGACGTTGTTCAAAAGGAAAACGAAGGCCAGGGATAAGGCTGCGGTTATGCCGATTTTTCGGGTGGATTTGGGGATCATCAGAATCAAGCATATGAGAATCCAGATGATACCGCCGTTCCCCATGGTTGTGACGGTTTTCATCAGCGGTGTTAAAAAGGAACAGACAACATGATCCTGGAGCCAATAGAGGATCCCAATATCAAGATTGGTCATAAGCGTGAAATTACTCCTTTGATGGTTCCTTTTATTATATAGTGAAACGATAAAAATCGCAACATAGAACAGCAAAACGGCGTTTTCTTCCCTTACGATTTCTATCGTTTCCTCATTCTTTGTTCCTTGTCAATCACCCCTGTACAAGCTATAATATGGCTGAAAGGAGCCTTTATGTGGGAGAGAGTTGAAAAAGGAAATTTGATTTATTATACCTTGCCGGATTGGTTCGCCCACGGCGCCCAAGTGATCATGACGACGCGGGTGGGGGGCGTTTCCGCAGCCCCTTACGATCAGCTGAATCTCGGTCTCCACGTAGGGGATGATGCGGAAGCGGTGATTGCCAACCGGCGCTTGCTTTTGACCGCCGCTGGTTTGCGGGAAGAGGCTTTTGTCAGTGCTCAACAAGTCCACGGCGACGGGGTGCTCTATGTTGACGCCTCCTTTGGAGGGCGCGGTTTTTCCGACTACGAGAGCGCCATCAAGGATATCGACGGCCTTTTCACCGCGGACCAAGGCGTTCTGCTGGCCACTTTTTACGCCGACTGCCTTCCTTTGGCCCTGTTCCATCCCACGTTAAAATTGTTGGGGTTGGCCCATGCCGGTTGGCAAGGGACGTATCGCAACATCGCCGCCGCGCTGATTGAGGCCATGGGGGCAAAATGGGATTTTGAGCCGCAGGAGCTTTGGTGCGCCACCGGCGCTGCCATCGGCCCCTGTTGTTACCAAGTGGACGCAGATTTTTATCAGCGCTTTTTAGAGCGCTACCCCGAGTCCGACCCATGGTTTTCCGCAGGGGAGAACGGGAAATACTGTTTTGATAATGAAAAGGCCAATGTGGCGCTGGTGCAAAAGGCCGGCGTAAAACGAGAAAATATCTCCGTGTTGGGGCTTTGTACCGCCTGCCATGACGATCTTTTCTTTTCCTACAGGAAAGGGGCGGGGAAAACGGGCCGCCACGGACTGTGGGGAGCGCTGATTTGATTGGCAAAAAAATGGAAGAAGCATAAAAAACACCGCCGGTTTCCTGTTTTTCTGTTGTTGGTCGCCGCCTTTCTCTGCGCGGTTTTGCTCAGCGGTGGGGAAAAGGACGGGGAGAGCGCCTATATGATCGCGAAAACCGGGGTGATTACGGCCACGGAAACCTTTTCCGGGCTCTTTCTCTATGAAGAAACCGTGGTCACCGCCGCGGCGGCGGGGACTTTTTCCACTCATTTTTGCGCGGGGGACAGGATCTCCGCCGGTGAAAGCGCCGGGGAATTGAAATTGCTCAACGATATCAATACCGATCCCGTAAAAACCATGGCATCTCCCGCCGCCGGCATTTTTTCGCCGACAGTGGATGGCTGGGAAACCGTGCTTACCGCAAGTCAAGTGAAAGACCTCGATCTGAACGCCGTTTTCAAGGCCTATGAAACGCCGAAAACCCAGATCACCGCCTTTCGCCATCGGGGAGATCCCTGTTTTAAGGTGATGGATAACAAACAAAAAGTTTATCTGCTGCTGTCCCTGAAAGATGTTTGTCTTACCGCGAAAACGGTTCCATTGAGCCTTTTGGGCGGGGAAACCGAAGCGGAGGTGGTTTTTACCAAACAGTACGTCGCCGAGCACTATGCCTTGTTGGCCCTTTCTCCCCAGGACGATTACTTCAAAAGCAGGGAGGTGACGGCAGACTGTATCCTCTCGCAAGAGGAAGGAGTGGTGATTTCGGCCTCAGCGGTGACGAAACGTCATGGGGAGACCGGCGTTTATTGTCTCAACCGCGGGAATCTTCGTTTTTGCCCTGTCGCGGTATTGGCGGAGGAGGATCGCAAGGTGCTTGTAGAGGGGATTGAGGCAGGCACTTGCATCTTATGTGACGCCGATTGAATCTATTTGCATTTTATGGGAAACGTAGTATAATGGGGTAAAATGCGAAAAAGAGTTGATTTCTTTGTCAATTGCTGGTAATATTAGGAATGTGCAAGATAAAATAGCGCAGACTGCGGCAGATTATCCCGAATTTGCCGCGCCGAACGTGAAATTGATTGCCGTCACAAAAACCCTGGGTATAGATCAAATCAAGGCTGCCGTGGATTACGGTCTCCGGGATCTCGGAGAAAACAGAGTCCAGGAGATTCTTGAAAAATACCCGCTGCTTCCCGCTGATGTCCGCTGGCACCTGATCGGACATTTGCAGACCAACAAAGTGAAATACATCGCGGACAAGGTTTCTATGATCCATTCTTTGGACAGCCTCCGGCTGGCCGCGGAGATCGAAAAAAGAGCCGCCGCCATCGACCGGGTGATTCCCTGCCTTGTGCAGGTGAACATTGCCGATGAAGACACAAAATTCGGTCTGAAAAAGGAAAACACGGAAGCTTTCATCAGAGAGATGATCCATTTTCCCCATATCGCCGTGGAAGGCCTGATGACCATCGGACCCTACGGTGCGGAGGAAGAGAAGATCCGCAGCGTATTCAGGGAACTGAGACAACTGAAAGAAAAATTAAATGCATTAGCTCTGCCTGCGGTGAAAATGAGAGAACTGTCCATGGGCATGAGCGCTGATTACCCGTTAGCGGTGTGCGAAGGCGCCACCATGGTAAGAGTGGGGACGACGATTTTTGGTTCGCGCTCTTAAAAACAGGAGGTAGAGAAATGGCATTGGATGCGATCAAAAACTTCATTATGGGTACGCCCAGGGATAACTATGATGAAGAAGAGTATTTTGAAGAAGACGAATGGGAAGAAGGGGCCAACGACAGAAGGGAACCTTTGAACTTTATGGGCTATTTCAAAAAAGACCGCAGAGATCATACGCGGAGAAGCTATCTCCGTGACGAACAGGAAGACTCCTATTTTGATACCGGCTACGAAGAAGAACGGCCCCATAGCGCACCGGCCCGCTTGATTTTGGTCAAAGCGAAAAAATTTGCCGAAGTGAAGCGGATTGCGGAAAATCTAAAACAGAACCGCTCTGTGATCATCAATTTTGAGGATATGGAAAAAGCCGAAGCCCAGAGAACCATCGACTTTTTGAGCGGTACGACCTTTGCCCAGGACGGGCATATTCAGAAGATTTCCCATTGTACCTATATCTTTGCCGTCGGCAGCGTTGATCTGATCGGTCGCATTGAAGAGATCAAAGATACGGAAAGCTATTTTACGTTTTAATTCCATAATTGAATAAACAGAGTAAAGAGAGGTGCTTTTATGTATTCTTTGGGATTTCTGGGCGCTGGCCAGATGGGGAGTGCCATCATGGGCGGCTTAAAAGAAAGATCGGCAGATACCAAGTGCCTCTTTTTTGATATGGATCAAAGCCGCAGCATCGCTGTGGCCCAGCGTTGCGCCGCGGCAGCGGAAACAAGTATCGCCGCCGTTTTGCGCCGGGCAGACGCCACGGTCATCGCGGTGAAACCCCAGGTATATCCGACCATCGCCGGGGAAATCGCCGCCGCTTATCAGGAAGGGACCCTGCTTTTATCCATTATGGCGGGAGTGACCTTGGCGACCCTTAGCGAAACGTTGCCCCAAAACGCGAAGGTGATCCGGCTGATGCCCAACACAGCCATGGCCGTGGGGGAAGGCGTATGCCTGCTAAGTGCCAATGAAAATGTAACGGAAGCGGAAAAGAAGCAGATCAGCGGCGTGCTCTCTCTCCTCGGTTTGGTCAAAGAAATCCCCGAAAAACAGATGAACGGCGCCATGGCCCTTTCCGGCAGCGGTCCCGCGTTTTTTTATACCATGGCCGAAGCCATGATGCTGGGGGGCATTGAGACCGGCCTGCCGAAGGAACTCGCTTTGGCCTTGACGGCCCAAACGATGCTGGGCGCGGCGAAGATGATCCAGGAAACCGGGGAAAGCGCCTCAGTTTTACGGGATCAGGTACTGAGTCCCGCCGGCACCACCATCGAAGGTGTCCGTGTTTTAGAAGCCGGCGGTTTCAGGAGTGATGTCATGGAGGCCGTAGCGGCGGCTTGCCGCCGCGGAGAGGAAATGGGCAAAGGAAAGGGAGGGCAAGCATGAACTCATCGTTTATCACCTACGTCGTCAATATTGCTTTTGAAGTCTATTTCTTCATCGTCCTTGCCCGTGTGCTCTTTTCCTGGATTCGCATCAATCCTTACGGCAAAATCTATCAGTTCATTTTTTCCATGACGGAACCGCTGCTATCGCCGATTCGCCGCTTTATGCCCAAAAGCATGATGCTGGATTTCTCGCCGATGATTTTGATGCTTTTGCTGATTCTGCTGCGCAAGCTCATCCTGACTTTGATCCTTAACGTATTTTAAAAAATCCGCGCGGTGCACGCCGCGCTCTTTTTATGCCCGAATTCTACAAAAAAGTTTGACAAGCAGAGAAGAGGTTTGTATAATAAATAGGATCGAAAATAGACTGTAACTCTGTAAAAACAAGGAATGAGGTCGCAATCCTCAGCGGAACGGTCACTGTGTTGTGGAGCGTTTGCCCTGATGCCACTGGGAAACCGGGAAGGCGGCAAACGTGATGAAACTCAGCCAGGATACTTGTCACGGAGATTCGTCGAATACTTCCGTGTACAGAGGTTCGGCGGTTTTTTAAAAAATCGTTAGGCTCTGGAATAGAGTCTTTTTTATTTGGAAGGGTACAGATTGCGATGAAGGACATGTTTTCCGGTTGCCATCCCATCATCAATTTTGCTTTTTTTGCCATCGTCATGCTCTTTACGATGTGCTTTTTGCAACCCTATTACCTTGGTATTTCTTTTTTTGCGGCCTTTGCCTATTCCATCTATCTCAACGGTATGCGGGGTCTGAAATTCAATTTTTTGATTGCCCTGCCCATGCTGATTCTGGCTACGGTGTTAAATCCGATCTTCAATCATGAGGGTATAACGATCCTGACTTATTTTTGGAACGGCAATCCCCTGACCTTGGAATCGATTCTTTACGGTTTGGCTTCGGCGGTCATGTTTACCGCGGTGATTTTGTGGTTTTCCTGCTATAACGCGATTATGACCTCGGATAAATTCATCTATCTTTTCGGTCGCGTGATCCCTGCCATCTCCCTGGTTTTTTCCATGGTGCTGCGCTTTGTGCCGAGTTTTAAGGACCAGCTCAAAATTATTGCCAACGGACAGAAATGCATCGGCCGCGGCCTGCATCAGGGAACCCGCCGCCAGCGTATCCGTAACGGTCTACGAATCCTCTCGATTATGGTTACCTGGGCCCTGGAAAACGGCATTGAAACGGCGGATTCCATGCGCTCCAGGGGTTACGGTTTGAGTGGGCGCACCAGCTACTCCTTTTTCCGCTTTGATACCAGGGACAAAATACTCTCTGTGACCTTGCTGCTGATGCTGGTGATCGTCTTTATCCCCGTGGTGACCGGCGATGTTTTTATCTGCTATTATCCCATGGTACAGATGAATGATGCTACTCTTTGGGCGATATTGGATTATCTCATCTTCGCCTTCCTTTGTTTTTTACCGCTGATACTCGATGTCGTGGAGGATATAAAATGGCATGTTTTGAAATCAAAGATCTGAGTTTTTCCTATCCCGGCAGAGAGAAGAAGGCTTTGACGCAGATTGACCTAACCATAAAACAGGGCGAATTTGTCGTGCTCTGCGGCAGATCCGGTTGTGGCAAAAGTACGCTGATGCGGCATTTGAAACCGGTTTTGGCGCCCCACGGCAAAAAAGAGGGGCAGATTCTCTTTTACGGCACCCCTTTAAACGAAATCGATTTTCGCGCCCAGACTTCCCAGATCGGCTATGTTTTGCAGAATCCCGATAACCAAATTGTCACCGATAAGGTATGGCACGAGCTTTCTTTCGGCCTGGAAAGCCTCGGCGAGGATAGCCAGACGATCCGCTTAAGAGTCGCCGAGATGGCCAGTTATTTTGGTATCCAGGACTGGTTTCACAAGGACGTCAACGACCTTTCCGGCGGTCAGAAACAGCTTTTGAACTTGGCTTCCATCATGGCCATGCAGCCTTTGGTGCTCTTGCTTGATGAACCCACTTCACAGCTGGATCCCATCGCCGCTTCGGATTTTCTGGAAACGATCCGCAAGATCAACCGGGAAGTCGGTACCACGGTGATCATCACCGAACACCGCTTAGAGGATGTTTTCCCCTACGCCGACCGGGTGGTGGTCATGGAAAAGGGCAGGGTCATCGCCAACGATACCCCCCGGGCGGTAGGACGCAGCCTGCAAGACGGAAAAAACCCGATGTTCCACGCGCTGCCCTCACCGATGCGGATCTATGCCGGCGTGGCAAACGACCTCGAGTGTCCCCTGACCGTACGGGAAGGCCGCAGCTGGCTCAGCGAGCTGGTGGATGGCGCGGAAATCCAAGAACGCGCCATCATCGACGATAAAAAACCCGAGGATTTCGAATCTGTGGTGGAAATGAAGGAGATCTGGTTCCGCTATGAAAAGAACAGCCCCGATGTGGTTCGGGGTCTGTCCGTGAACATTCCCCTCAACAAGATCTTTTGTATTGTCGGCGGCAACGGCACCGGTAAAAGCACCACGCTGAAGCTGCTCACCGGAATTTTAACGCCGTACCGCGGTAAAATCGTGATTCGCGGCAAGCACATCCGAAAATACAAAGGCAATGAACTGTTTGAACATAACCTGGCGATGCTGCCCCAAAACCCCCAAGCACTTTTTGTGAAAAAAACAGTCAAAGAGGATCTCCTGGAGATGCTCAACCGCGAACCCTTGAGCGAAGAGGAAAAGGAACAGCGCATTGCGGAAATGGCTGAGCTGGTGGATATTACCGACCTTTTGGATCAGCACCCCTACGATATCAGCGGCGGCGAGCAGCAACGGGCGGCTTTGGCCAAAGTGTTACTCATTGAACCGAAGATTTTGCTCTTAGACGAACCCACCAAAGGTTTGGACAATTATTTTAAATTCAAGCTGGCTTCCATCCTGAAAAAGTTAAACGAAAGGGGCGTTTCCGTGATCATGGTTTCCCATGATATCGAGTTTTGCGCCGCCTACGGCGATAGCTGCTCCATGTTTTTCGACGGCGACATCGTCACCACCGATACTCCCAACCGTTTCTTCTCCGGCAACAGCTTTTATACGACTTCGGCCAACCGTCTCTCACGGCATGTTTTCTTGAATGCCGTTAACGATGAGGATGTTATTGAATTATGCAAGCGGAACGTAACGACAAGATAAGGGAAAAAACCGGCATCCGCCAGATCGCCCGTACCGCCTTTGTGGTGGCACTGGTCTGCTTTGCCATGCCCTTTGTCACCGTGGTCAACGGAGAAACCGCCGTCTCTTTCAGCATCTGGCAGTTTGCCGCCTCGGATTTTCAATACAGCGAGATCGGTTATCTATTGCCCCTCAACGCCGTCTCCATGATCATCGCCTCCCGTGTTTTTGCTTGGGCGACCATGGTTTTCGCCGCTTTCGGCCTGCTCTTGCTTTTTAACAACAACCGCGCCACGAAGCATAGCGACAATACGCTGCCCTCCCTCGTTGCGGCGTTGCTGGGCATCGCTACCAGCGTGCTGATCTATCTTTATGTTGGTTATCTGCTGCATATTCATGTCGATCCAGACGTCACGGTGGCCTTGGCCAACGGCGGTATTGCCCAAATCGCCGCTTTTACCGGGGCGGCGCTGTTTCTTTTGCTCAACCGGGTCAAAAACAGGACGAAGCTGGCGGCGCTGCTGATTCTTTTGGCGATTCCTTTAACCATCTATTTCGGTATGCTCTTTCTTGGCGACCGCAAATACTATCTCATCAGCTTGCTGGTGATGATCGAGACGATTCTGCCCTTTATGCTGATTTTTGAAAACCGCAGACCGGAAGCGCGGGAGTTGGTTGTTCTTGCCGTGGTCGCGGCCATCGGCGTCGTCGGCCGCGCCGCCTTTTTTATGGTGCCCTACTTCCAGCCGGTGACGGCCATTGTGATCATCGCCGGCATCAGCTTCGGCCCTGAGGCGGGGTTTCTCGTCGGCGCCTTGATGGCCTTCGTTTCCAACTTCTTTTTCGGTCAGGGGCCGTGGACACCCTGGCAGATGTTCTCTTTCGGCATCATCGGTTTTGTTTCCGGCCTGCTGGTGCGAAAAGGCAAATTGAGTGCGAAACGGCTGCCGCTTTGCATTTACGGCGGTTTTATGACCCTTTGCGTTTACGGTTTTTTGATGGATACCTTCACCGTGCTGACGATGAACTTTGTTTCCAGTTGGAAGGAAGTCCTTGCCATTTATATCTCGGGTTTTCCTGTCAATTGTATTCACGCATCGGCCACAATCTTTTTCCTCTTTGTGCTGGCCAAACCGATGCTCGAAAAAATCAACCGGGTTAAGAAAAAGTACGGCTTGATGGAGCCCGGTGAAAATCTTTATGAAAATAAAAACCGCGCAAAAAAGGGAAAAATATAGCGGTGAGGACGTAAATGGCAGACATGAAGACAAAAAAGACAGGGGTTTTCAGCTGGTGCGGCTATCTTAGCGACTTCGGCCGCCGGGCGGAATATATCAAAGAAGCCGGTTTTGACGGTCTGATGCTCTGGTGGGAAGACGACACAGGGGATTGGCCCTATACTAAAAAACAAATGGTGGAGATCGCGAGAGACCTGGAGCTGGAAATCTTCAACAGCCATATTGCCAATATCCATGAAAATTTTATCTGGAGCGAAAACAGGGCCCAGCGGGAAAAGCATCTTGTTACGATTCGCGACACCATCGAGGAAATCGCCGACCAGGGTATTTTTAATCTCGTGATCCACCTTTGCGAAAGCGATGAGGTACCGCCGCCGGGGAAAGCGCTTTTTGACAGTATTGAGTATATACTCCCTTACGCCCAGGCGAATCAAGTGACCCTTTCCCTGGAAAACACGTGGCGCAGCGATTATCTCACCGCGGTCTGGGACGCCTTTCCCCGGGAAGGCCTGGGCTTTTGCTTCGACACCTCCCACGCCCAATTGCGGGATCAGTTTGATCTGCTGAAAGACCACCATCATAAGCTGACGGCGCTGCATCTCTCCGACAACGACGGGGAAAAAGACCGTCATTGGTTGCCCTTTGACGGTGTGATCGACTTTAAGACCCAGGTGTCTCCTTATCTCAGCAAAACGACGGTTCCCTATACCATGGAACTCGTCAGCGATAAACAAAAATACCCCGACGAAAGGGCTTATCTCCGTGAAGCCCGCCGCCGCCTGGAACGTTTGATGTCCATGGAAGAGGCATTTTAAGCCATTCTTTTTGTAAGGAAATGATTGACAGGACGTCAAAACGTGATATAATCAGAATCAGATAAAAGAATAAACCCGTAAACGAGGAATGGGGTGCGAATCCCCAACGGAACGGCCACTGTGAAGCGGCGCTTTCCCTCCCTTTGATGAAACAAAGTGCAGGAAGAAAGCAAAGCCAAGTCAGGATATTCGTTTTTGGGGGGAAACCGCACCGATTTTGCAAAGTAAGCGTACCGCACGTTTTTTGGTGTGAGTACGTTTTTTTGTTGCCGGCGCCGCGGCCGGTGCAAAAAAGAAAGAATAAAAAGGAAGAAAATTATGAAAAAAATGAACAAAAACATTATTTTTGCCCTGGCCGTGATGGCCTTGGTACTTTGTTTCAGCATGGGAGCTGCCGCGACCACCGTCGCGGAAGCCGACGTTACCCTTGACGTACAGTCGGCGGGGGCCTTTGCCCTGCCCTACCAAACCGTAACCGTAAACGCCAATCTTGCCGAGGAATACGGTTACACCGATCAGCTTTCCCCTTCGGAACAGGTCAGCGCCTTGGATGTAATGGTGAAAATGCATGAATTGATCTACGGCGATGATTTTACCACTGCGAATTGTACGGATTATCTGAACGTTAGCGCAGACGGCTGGATTTTGAAAGCCCTTGAAGAAGCCTCTTATAATTGGTCCTTCATTCTCAACGGTGAATGCGCCCATTCTGATGTGGAATCTTCTTACGGCGGTTATGAAGGTCTCACCGTCAATCAAACCGCAGTGGCCGACGGCGACATCTGCGAGCTGGTGGAATACCAGGATACCACGGATTATGCTGATCAATGCCTTTGGTTTCTGCAGAATAACGCGAAAGTTACTTCCCTTGACGTTGTCGCCGGTAGCTCCATTGATCTGCAGCTGGCCGGTTATCCCTTTGCGACGAAAGGCGCTTACGGAACCGAAGCCATCCTGGCGGAGCATCTTTCCGCCCTCAGCGGCGTTCAGCTGGCTCTGATGAACGAAGATGGTACGTTGGATGATATCCCCGAAGCGGTGACCGATAAAGACGGCGACGTGAGCTTATCGTTCGACGACTGCGGCAGCTATACCCTTGTTGCCACAGTGCCTGCCTCCTCTGAGACAAAGGCCTTTCTTTCCGTGCTCACCGTTAACGTGCATCAAGCGGTGAAAGCCTCCGTTTACACCGACGTCCAGATGGCGGGTGCATTTACCTTACCCTACCAAATGGTTCGCGTATCCTCGGATCTCGCGGAAAGCTACGGTTATGTGGATTCCGTTCCCTTCTGGGAAAATGTCTCCGCCCTTGATGTGATCGTAAGAGCCCATCAAGTGGCTTACGGAGACGCCTTCAACAAAGAAAAATGCGCCGATTATCTTGAAGTTTCAGAATATGGAGGCCTCAAAAAGGGCTTTGAAAAAGCAACGATGAACTGGGCCATTGCCGTCAACGGTGAATGCGCCCATACCGATGAGGAGGTTTCGTGGGGCGGCTATAACGGCCTTGCCCTCAATCAAACTCCGGTGGTCAGCGGCGACGTCTGCGAACTGATGGAATATCAGAAGTCCAACGCGACAGATCACTATATTTGGCTGACGCAGGATGACAAACGTGTTGACGCCGTTTCCGTCCCTGTAAATAAAGACATCACCTTTTCTGTGGGAAGCTTTGAATTTATGACCTACGGCGCTTACGGCACCGAGGCGATCATAGACGATCACCTTACCGCTTTAAGCGGCGCGCAGCTGGCGGTGATGAATCAAAAGGGTGAACTGACGGATATCGACGACGCCGTGACCGATGAAGACGGTAATGCGACCATCTCCTTCACTGAAGAAGGCGCTTACACCGTTGTGGCCTATCTCCCTGAAGAAAGCGGCGATAAAGCATTTATGGCAGTGATTTCCGTGAACGCCTATATCGCGAAGGACGCCGCGAAAATGACCGATTTGGTTCCCGGCGCCTGGTATACGGAAAGCGTCTCCGCCATGTTGTCTCAGGGCCTGATGAAAGGCGTTTCGGAAACGAGATTTGATCCCAACGCTACGTTGACCCGGGGGATGTTCGCGACGATGCTCTATCGTTACGCCGGTTCTCCCAACGGCGGCGCAGCGCCCTTTACGGATGTTGCGGCTTCGGCTTACTATGCCGCCGCGGTGGCTTGGGCCTATGAAAACGAGATTACCAACGGCGTTAGCGCCACGAAATTTGCTCCCAATGATCAGATCACGAGAGAGCAAATGGCCACGATGATCCTGCGCTTTGCCTCGGTGGTCGGTCTTGACCTGCCTTCCGGTGACGGTGCCGCTTTGTTTGACGACGACAGCGCCATTTCCCCTTATGCCAAGGCGTCCGTTTACAGCCTTGTAAAAGCCGGTGTGATTAAGGGCATGGGACACAATACATTTGCGCCGAAAGAGACAGCCACCCGGGCCCAGGCCGCGGAAATCATCTATCGGCTGCAGAATCTGAAATAATCTTTTTGCAGCAGTGAATAGAATCATAGGCTGCCGAGAAAGGCTTAGACACGGTGAACACTCTGAGCTGCGGCTGTGCCGTGTACCAAAACGTACTCAAGCAGTCGCGGGGCAGTGGGTTCCCCGCGTATCAGACTTTGTCGGTGGCCTATGTTGCCCCTGTGCAAGCAGGGGCAGCATAGCCTTGTAAAATAGTAAAGGGATGATAAAATGAAACATTTTGGCAAATATACCCTGATCCTTGCCGTTTGCCTAACTGTGCTGATTTTCTGCAGCCTGCCGGTGGCCGCGGCGGTGGCCGCCGACGGTACCGTCGGTACCAGCGCAAAAATAAACACTTACTTGAAAGATGGATATAGTGCAGCGGACTACTATTATTCTTCGGGTTCCCACAAAACGCTGACCAGCTATTGGTCGGTGTTCGGCGCTTACGCCAGACTCGGTGAGGAAATTCAGAACGGGGAATATACTTACAACGCCACGGAAAGCGATCCGAATCAGCTCGGGGCCAACGCCCTGGCCGTGATCATGATGGGGGACGACCCCTATCATTACAAAGGCAAAAACCTGATCCAGGAAATCGCCGCCATGGGATCTGACGGCGCCTTTTCCATTCCGGTCTTTAACTTTTTGGCTCTGCAAGCCGCCGGCTACGATCTAACCGTGGCCCAAGAGAAAGCCTTGGTGAGCAAATGCTGTGAAAAACTTACGGATCTCTCCCAAGGTCCCGATATCGGCGGCTGGGCTTTGGTGGCCCTGAGTCGTTATCTCGACGATCCCGCCTATCAAAGCAGGATCAATACGGCGTTGACGACGTATCAAACAGAAGTCGCCAAAAATATGGCCGGCGCCAGCATGGGTTCGGCGGGGCTTTCCACCGGTTGCGTGGTCACCGGCTTCACCGCCCTCACCGCCGTAGGTATAGACGGTTACGACGTGACGACGGACGCGCCCTGGGCCACCATGACCACCCCTCCGCTCGAGCTGATGTGGGATTGTCTCAAAAAAGGGGAAGTCAGTTCCTTCTATGACCACCAGTATTATATGGAGTTTTCCGATCTCTACAAGGTGCTTTATGAAGACGGCCAGCCCGCCTGGATCGCCTGCGGCGTCACGAGAGGACAGCTGGAAACGTTAACCAATGAGGCCAACGCGCTTTTGGCCAACGCGGCCCGCTATACCAGCGGCAGCGTAAGCCGTTTGCAAACGGCTTTAAACACCGTGAACGGCCTTACGGAAACGCAATTAAGTAAAAAAATCCCCACTTGGGGAGCAGCCTATTACGCCCTTTACCATGCCGTGGAAACTTGCCGGGAGAAGGGTAACGCCGCTTTGATGACGGATCTCGATCATTCCCAGTGGTATTATGAGATGGTCAGCGGTGTGGTCGCCGAGGGTTTGATGAACGGTACCAACGCCGCGTCCACGATTTTTGAGCCCAATGCCAAACTGACCCGTGAAATGATGGTGCAGATTCTCTACAATATGGCGGGGCAACCGGCTTACACCATCAAGAATCCCTTTTCCGATGTGCCCTCCACGCGATGGTCGGCGGCGGCGATCATCTGGGCCTATGAAAACGAAGTTGCCAAAGGCACCGGTACCGCCAGCTTTACGCCGGGTCAACCTGTGACCAGAGAACAAATGGCGGCGTTTATCTGCCGTTACGCGGAAAAAATGGGCATTTCACTGACAAAGGGCTCTGCCGCGCCGTTTGCCGACGATAACGCGATCTCTCCCTATGCCAAAGACTACGTTTATATCCTGGTCAACGAAGGCATCGTCAACGGCATGGGCGGCAACTATTTCAAACCGGCGGAAACGGCAACCAGGGCCCAGGTGGCAAAAATCATCTACGGCCTGATGTCGAAAATGGACGTATAACGTATAAAGGAAGTGTTACGATGATGAAACGATACGCGCAAAAATTCGTGTGGCTTGCGCTTCTTTCGCTCCTTGCCGCCTTTTGCCTGAGCGGTTGCGGCACGATTACCACAGAGGAAGCCCAGCAATATTTAGACGGCAACGGCGATACATCGGAACAGGACTACTCCAAATATGACTCCGGCGAAGTCGGCGCTTATGATATTGAAGAGAGCGAGTCCGGCGCGGAGACGGATAACAGTTCCGCCGCGGCGGAACCCTCCAACAACTCCACCGCCGCCGTTACGGGGCAAAACGGTAACGGCTCTTCGTCCTCGTCTGCTTCTTCTTCGGCGGCGAATCAACCCGCCGCCGTCACGGAAGAGAATCAGTCGGTGAATACTTCGGTGACCAACCAATGCACCATCTCCATCAGCTGTGCCACGATTCTCAACAATATGCCTAAGCTGGCGGCGGAAAAAAAGAGCCTTGTTCCCAGTGACGGGGTGATCCTCAAAAAAACCACGGTTACTTTTTATAAAGGGGAAACGGTTATCGATGTTTTGAAACGGGTGACGAAGAAGAACAGCATCCATATGGAATTCTCCGACAACGTCGCCTATAGCGGCGCCTATGTGAAGGGCATTGCCAACCTTTACGAGAAGGACTGTGGCAGCGGTTCCGGCTGGCAATACTGTGTCAACGGCTGGTATCCCAATTACTCTTGCGGTAATTATGTGGTAAGCTCCGGCGACGCCATTGCCTGGAACTATACTTGTGTGGACGGCGATCTGGATTAAGCAAAAGACAGTTCACATTGGGGAATACGGAAAACTCCGTATTCCCTTTTTTACGCTTCTTTCTTCTTCTGTTGACGGATGGTTGACAGTTGGTTCTGACATGGTATAATGGGTTTAATCGAAAACCCCAAGCAAAAAAAGGGCTGCTCCCTTGCGGTCCCAAAGGCGGGATTTTGCGCGAATTTTCGTTAACCGGCAAAAAAGAAAATCTTTTTTCCGCAAAAGATCTTTGCTGTTTGTTTGATTCGACGCCGCCTCAGGCGTGGTGTTTTCTATTTTTATAAAGGAAGGTTTATTTGATATGACAAAAAGGTATGGAACATGGATGGCAGCGATGCTTATGGCGTTTGTTGTCTCTTCTCTCCTCGTTGGTTGCGGCGGCAATGATCAGAAAGACGCCGCGGCGCCGTCCGTTACGGTTTATGCCGATTCACAGTTAAACGGCAATTATGATTTCCCCTATCAGGCTTTGACCGTTGCCGCCGATAAAGCGGAATCCTATGGCTATGAAGACCAGGTCGCAGCCGAAAACGCCGTTTCCGCTTTGGATGTCCTTGTGGCCATGCATGAAGTGGAATACGGCGACGATTTTACCGCGGACACCTGCAAGGATTATTTTACCGTGAAGGATGGTTGGATCAGCAAAGCCTTTGAAAACAATACCACCTCCTGGTCTGTGATCCTCAACGGAGAAGCCGCCCATAGCGAGGTGACCAGTGAATACGGCGGTTATGAGTCCCTGATGATCAGCCAGACTGAAGTAAACGACAACGATGTGGTAGAAGTCGTCGCTTATCAGGATACCGAAAATTATACGGATCACGCGATTTGGTTTCTCCAGGACGATAAAAAGATCAATCAATTATCTGTGACTGCCGGTGCGGAAACAACGCTGACGGTAAAAGGGTATGCCTTCTGTTTTTACGGCTCCTACGGTACGGAAGAGATTGGCAAGAATTATTTAACGCCCCTGGCCGGGGTACAGTTGGCCCTTTTAGAGGAAGACGGCAGTCTTACCGACCTGGAGGGCGCGGTCAGTGACAGCGCAGGCACGGTATCCTTTTATATCGAGGAAGCGGGCACCTTTACCGTCGTCGCCTATATGCCGGCGGATACGGGAGTCCTCGCCTTTTATTCCGCTTTGACGGTAACCGTCGCCGAGTAATTTCCTTTGCGGGTTGATGTTGATATGATGAAAAGAAAAAGTCGATTTTTGGCGGCCCTGCTGATCCTCGCCGCCTTGGTTCTCAGTGGTTGCGGCGGGCCGTCTAAGGAGGCTATTCCCGGTGCTGACCAGAGGGTTGTTGCCGCCTATGAAGACGCTGTGTCCCATTACCAAAAGCACACTGAACTGACTGATTTTTGGGAAATTTCCGCGGCTTACGCTGTTTTTGGCGATGAAATCCAAGACGGATCCTATACCTTTGATCTCTCCAGTGAAAACAGTGAGCAGCAAGGCGCCGTGATCCTCGGTTTGGTGATGATGGGAGAAAACCCCTATGATTATTACGGGGAAGATCTCGTGAGCGATTTGGCCGCTGCCGAAGTGAGCGGTGGTTTTGCCATCCCCGTTTTTTGTTTTTTGGCGCTACAAGCCGCCGGCGCTCCTTTGACGGCGGAAACAGAGGCCGCTTATGTGGATTACTGCTGTGAGCAGTTAGAAACAGTGTCCCTGGGCCCGGATATTGGCGGCTGGGCCGCCGTGGCCTTGGAACGTTATATGGCTGATCCCGCATACAGTGAGCAGATCGCCGCCGCCATTGACGGCTACATCAGCGTGATCAGTGAGGATCTTGTTTCCGGTACCATGGGGTCTACCGGCATCTCCGCCGGTTGTGTGGTGACAGGGCTGACGGCTTTCACCGACGCCGGTTTGTCCGGTTACGATGTGACCAAGGATGAGCCCTGGCTGGGCGTGGATCCCTTGGCGATGATGTACGATAATCTGATGAACGGCGAAGAAAACGTCAGTTCCTGCTACAACAGCCAGTATTATCTTGAGTTTGTCGATCTTTATCAGGTGTTGTATCAAAGTGAGGATATGGCCTGGATCCGTTGCGGTGTCAATGAAGAGAAGTTACAGGAGCTGATTTCCGCCGGGGAAGCGCTATCCCCGGAAAACCCTGACGATACAGCGCTCACCGAAGGGCTCAAGGCGGCCAAACAATTGACGAAAGAAGAACTTTCCGCCGCCGTGCCGTCTTGGGGCAAGGTGTATTATGATCTGTACGATGCGGTGAAACAGTATGCGTCATGAAAGAAGAGAGGCGTTTTTGGTGCGACACAGCTTTTTGCGAAAAACCATACCCTGGATATTCCTGATGATCGTGGCCGCCGCCTTGCTTGCGGGCTGCGCCACTGTTTCCACGGAAAAGGCCAACCGGTATCTCGATGAAGGGGACAACAGCGCTTCTGATGGCGGTGGCAGCGGCGCCTGTACCGTGAAGATTGAATGCGTCACGATTACGGAACATATGGACCTCCTGGACAGCGCCAAAAGGGAGATTGTGCCGGCAGACGGCATCATCCTCAAAACCACGGAAGTTTCTTTTGACGAAGGCGATACAGTCCTCGATGTTTTGCTATCTGTGACGAAAGAAAATAAAATTCAACTGGAATATGAGGATTCCCCCGCCTATGGCGGCGGTTATGTGGAAGGTATCGCCAATCTCTACGAATTTGATTGCGGCGAACTTTCCGGCTGGGAATATTTCGTCAATGATTGGAGTCCCAACTACGGCTGCAGCAATTATTTCGTGGCGGCAGGCGATGTGATCGAATGGCGCTATACCTGTGATAATGGCAAAGATTTAAAATAATATAGAATGGCAGAGATAGAATAATAGAATAAATAGAATAAATAGTAGAATCATGGGTATAAAAGAGTCCTCCTTAATAAGGGACTCTTTTTTTCCCTTTTTTTATCTGATCTATCTTATGTCAATGGTTGACAACACTTGTCAACCGTGATAGCCTTGGGTTGAGGTGAGAATTATGGATCTCAAAAAACAGCTTTCTGATACCGAAGCAAGGCTCAAGGCGGCGAAAGAACGTATCGCGGCCCTGGAAAAAGTGAGGCGCAGCTCAACAGTATTCTCGACTGTCTCAGTGAGTCTGTGGAGCGCAGTCTTCCCGACAATACCCTGACTTACGTCAACAAAACCTTCTGCGATTTTTATCAAGTGAAGCGGGAAGACGTTCTTCACACCGATACGATGCGTTTCGTCTATGATCAGGATCGGGAAAAGATCGTCGATATCCTGCGCTACCTGTCGCCGGAACAGCCCTCCTACCATTATCTCTGCCGCGCCCTGCGCAGCGACGGGGAAGCCGTGTGGGTGGAGTTCTTTGGCCATGCCTTCTTCGATGAAAACGGCAAGGTCCTGGAATATCAGGATGTCTGCCGCGACATCACCGGCTATAAGGAAGCCGTTGATCTGGCGGAATTCGTTCAAGACGGTTTGGAAGAGCAGATCCAACGCAGAAACCTGGAACTGAACAAGGCCAATCAAAGATTGGAACGGGCCAACGATTATTTGCGCTCCACCTTGAACTGCATCTCCGAATGCGTTGTTTCCTTCGATTGCAGCGATGATGTGCATATTTTGAATTATGGCAAAGACCCGATCTGGTTTGGCATTGAAAATCAGATCGCGTCTTATATCCGCGGTCAGCGCCGGAAAAAGGGTTCCTATTTTGATCAACTTTTAAAAGAAAATAAGAATTTTGAGGATATCGAGATCGTTTTCGAACGCCCGGAAGAAGAGATTCACTGTCTCGCTTCGGGGGTGGCCTTCGCCGATGACCAGGGTGATCCCTATGGCTTGCTGATCCTGCGCACCGTGGCGGAAGTCAGTCGGCTGATTTCGAAGATCAGCGGCAATCAGGCAAAAGTACGCTTTTCAGACATCATCGGCGAAAGCGGCAGGATGAAAGAGCTGATCAGCATCGCCAAGAAGATCGCCGTTCACGACGGTACGGTGATCATCGAAGGGGAAAGCGGCACCGGGAAAGAGCTTTTTGCCCAGTCCATCCATAACGCCTCTCCCCGCAGAAGCGGTCCTTTTGTGGCCATCAACTGCGGCTCTATCCCGAGAGACCTCATCGCCAGCGAGCTTTTCGGTTATGTGGAGGGTGCCTTCACCGGCGCCAAAAAAGGCGGCAAACCGGGAAATTTTGAAATCGCCAACGGCGGCACGATTTTTTTGGACGAAATCGGCGATATGCCCATTGAACAGCAAATATCGCTGCTTCGTGTGATTCAGGAGCGGGCGGTGCAACGGGTAGGCGGTGAGAAACTGATTCCCGTGGATGTGCGCATCATCTGTGCGACGAATAAAAACCTCTATCAGGAAATCGTCTCCGGCAGCTTTCGCCAGGATCTCTACTATCGGCTTAACGTCATTACCCTGGAAATCCCGGCGCTGCGCAGCAGAAAAGAGGATATTCCGGTGCTTTTTGATCATTTTCTGAAGAAGCTCTGCCACAGTAAAAAATACATTACCGTGGAGGGAACGGTTTACCGAAGGCTGATCGAGTATGATTGGCCGGGCAATGTTAGGGAACTGCAAAACATTACGGAACGAACCTTCTTTATGTGTCACGGCGACGCCATTACCGTGGAGGATTTGCCCAAACACATCCAAGGACGCAGGGATTATCTTTATCAGGACGCGCCTACCGAGGAGAGCACCGCGGTGTTGACCCTTGCTGACCAGCGCAAAGAAGGGAAACGCCGCAAAGAAGAAGCGGAAAAAATTGAAATGCAGCGGCTTTTGGACATGTCCGAGGGCAATGTGACCGCCGCCGCCGATGCCATGGGTATTTCCCGTACGGCGTTTTACCGGAAATTGAAAAAGTATTCTGTGTGACAGTGGCGTAACACCGCGTAACAGATGGGTTACAGAATGTAACAATAAAAAATCAGAGAAAAAAATGCAAACTCGATGGAACAGGGGTTTGCGTTTTTTTTTGTCCCCATTGCCGACTGGCACGTTTCTTGCATTTATTAAAGTTAAGAAAAAATGGAAACAGGAGGCAAAAGCAATGTCCTTAGAAACAATTATCCTGGAAGCAAAAGAATCCATGGTCCATTGTGACCGGGCTGCGGCCCTTGCCGCGGCCAACAAAGCCGTAGAGGAAAACGTGGACTTGATGGCAGTTTTGTCCGACGGTTTTTCCGCCGGCATTCGCGAAGTCGGCGAACTGTTCAGCAAAGGCAAAGTGTTCTTGCCGGAACTGATGCTGACTGCCGAATGTATGCAGGAAGTGACGCAAGTCATCGAAGCCGCCATGGCCAAAAACGGCGGCGCCGGCGAGAAAAAAGGCGTGATGGTCATCGCCACCGTACAAGGAGACGTTCATGATATCGGTAAAGGGATCGTGATTTCCCTCATTAAAACCCAGGGTATCGACGTCATCGATCTTGGCCGCGACGTCTCTGTAGAGGAAATCATCGCCGCGGCGGAAACCCATAACGCCGATATCATCGGTACCTCCGCCCTGCTGACGACAACCCTGAATCAGCAAAGGGAGCTGGAGGACGCTTTGGCGGCCAGGGGTCTTCGGGAAAAATACAAAACCATGGTGGGTGGTGCTCCGGCGACGCAGCGCTGGGCCGACCGTATCGGCGCCGACGCCTATGGCGAAGACGCCGCGGAAGCCGTCGTTAAAGTACTGCAATTATTGCATTAAAGCAGAAAGGAAGAACGAGCTATGGCAAAATATATCACTCGTATGGGCGACGGTTATACCGTAGAGCTGACGGAAAGCGAAATCCGCGCCGATATTGAAGCCGGTATCGCTGACGCTGTGGAGCGCGGGGAAATTCCCGCCCTCAACGAAGCAGAAAAGGACGCTCTTTTTGAAATCATTACGATGAAAGGCAATATGGTCGGGGTGGAGCGCGGCCGGGAAATCGTAACCACCTCCGATGCCGGCGGTTTCAAACTGGGCTTTGACGCCAACATCGCCGTTGACCGGGTGGTGAATGTTCAGGTGCATGAAAAAGGCTGGGGCAGTGATTCCGTGGATTTCGGCCATCTTGATTACTGCTATAAAGCGGTAAAATCCGTGATGCACGCGGAAGCGGCCCAGATGCAGCTGGCCCTCTATAATACCGTGATCCCGCTGTTATACGGCGGTATGCCCAATCTTGGCTTCTACACCAAGCCCGACGGCCCTGTGGATAACTGGGCGGAGCTGCTGCCTTTGGGCAAGCTCCAGGAAGCCTGGGCAGCCCAGGAAGAAGCCGTGGAACACGCGGTGCGGGATATTGTTTATGTGGCCGACGGAATGTACGAGGTGGGAGCTGACGGTATGAATTTTGATACCTGCGGCGCCTCCGGCGACGCCGACCTGCTGGCCGCCTTGAAGGCCGTGGAAATCATCCGTAAAAACCATCCTGATCTCGGCGTGGAAATGGGTATGGCCGGGGAATTCGTCCTGGGTATGCATGGTAGGCTGGAATATAAGGGTGTTCGTCTGGCCGGTCTTTATCCCCATGACCAGGTAAAACTGGCGCAAGAAGCCGGCGCCACGATCTTTGGCGCCGTGGTCAATACAAATACCAGCGAAAGCTTGCCCTGGAACTTGGCGAGGGTCTGCACGTTCCTCAAGGCCTGCACCGAGGCGGCAGAAATCCCGGTTCACGCCAATGTGGGCATGGGGGTATGCGCTGTGCCGATGACCGGCACCGCCCCCATTGACGCGGTTTCCAGAATCGATAAAGCCCTGGTGGAAATCGCCCATGTAGACGGCTTGTAGATTGGCGTGGGCGATCCCGTTGGGATGGAAGCCGCCCACGAGCTCGCCGTCGGCATGTGCGGCATCCGCAGCACCGGAGATATGGTGCTTCGGGTACAGCTGGCAAAGGGCTATAAAATTGATCGGGCCAAGGCCTACGTGGCGGAAAAATTGGGGGTGGCCGTGGCAGATCTGGCCGATCCTCTCATGATGTCGGAATTACGCGAAAAGCTTGGTCTCGGCATGATGCAGCCCACCGACAATGTTCCCATCAATATGGAAGTAAAGATGCGCATCGCGAAAATTCTCGATCTGCCCATCAACAGTGTGGAGCGTTTTAAGAAACGCGCCGGTTTAGAATAATAAAAATAATAAGAATAATACCTTCTCTAAAACAAAGTCTGCCGCGAAACGAGGCGTTTCGCGGCAGACTTTGTTGATATCGCGGAATCCTGATCCTTGCTTCAGGATTCCTGATAGAGGGATTTCAAGAGGGCGATTTCCTGGGCGTAGCCCTCCAACTCATTGGGGGTTTCCAGATAAAAGGGCAGATGCCTCAGATCGGGGTGATTGATGATACGGGCAAAGGTCTCGAGGCCGATGTGGCCGTCGCCGATTTTTTCGTGGCGGTCTTTGTGGCTTTCCGCCTCGTTTTTGCTGTCGTTGATATGGATGGCTTTTAAGCGGTCCAGACCGATGACGCGGTCAAATTCCCGGATCACGCCGTCGAGGTTATGGACAATGTCGTAGCCGCCGTCGAAAATGTGGCAGGTATCAAGGCAAACGCCGAGTTTCTCATCGCGTTTGGTCTCATCGATGATGGCTTTCAGTTCCTCAAAGGTGCTGCCCACTTCGCTGCCTTTGCCGGCCATGGTTTCCAGCAGCACAGTGGTGGTCTGATCTTGTGTCAAAAGCTCATTGAGCATGGCGGCGATGTAGGCGATGCCCTGTTCGATCCCTTGCCCCACATGGGAGCCGGGGTGAAAATTATAGAGGTTATGGGGGGTGTATTCCATGCGTTTTAAATCGTCGGCCATGGTCTCCCAGGCGAATTGGCGGGTTTCCGCCTTGTTGGAACAGGCGTTTAGCGTATACGGTGCGTGCGCTAAGATGCAGGGAAAATGGTTCTCTTTGGCCAGGGCGTTAAATTTGGCCACGTCCTTTTCGTCGATGGCGCGGGCTTTGCTTCCCCGGGGATTTCTGGTAAAAAACTGGAAGGTATCGCCCCCCAGTTCCAACGCGGTTTTGCCCATATGGTAATAGCCTTTGGAGGCCGACAAATGACAACCGATGTGCAGCATCAGCATAAGCTCCCTTCTTTTTGTTTAATATAACATATAACGGCACTTCCTGCCAGTAAATATTTTATTGCATTCTTGCATTTTTTCGTTTATAATAGAAAAAATGTCATAGGCAGTTCGAAACCATCCTGCCGTACCAAAACTATGGACTCCTTTATATAGTCTGATACTATATATTTTTTTCGCGTCCATAAAGGGCGTTTTTTTATTGCCAGAAAGGAAGATAGGAACATATGATGGGAATCAATGAACTTTTGTTGCTCATGTCCGTGTTGTTTGTTTACGGCAGCGTCCTTCTTTTTTACCGCTTATTCGGTAACAAGGGACTCTATTGCCTCAACGCGGTGGTGACGATTACCGCCAATATCGAAGTGTTGCTGCTGGTGGTTGCTTTTGGTTTGGAACAGACTTTGGGCAACGTGCTTTTTGCCTCGACCTTTTTGATCACGGATATATTGAGCGAAACCTCGGGAAAAAAGGCGGCGCGGCGCGGCGTCTATATCGGGATTGCCGCTTCTCTGTTTTTTCTCATGATCTCCCAGACTTGGATGTGGTATCAGCCCTCGGTCAACAGTGCGCTCACTCCCGCAATGCAGGAGGTCTTTTCCCATACGCCCCGCATGGTTTTGGCGGGTATTTCCGTCTATATCATCGTGCAGCTTTTGGACGTTCATCTCTATCACTTGATCTGGTCGCTTACGGAACGTTTCAGCAACAGCAAAAAAGGGTTTTTGTGGCTTAGAAACAATATTGCGACATTGATTTCGCAGCTGATGAATTCCGTTTTATATAATCTGGCCGCGTTTTGGGGAACCTATGACTTGCAAACCTTGATTTCAATCATTTCTTCGACGTATCTGATCTATATTTTTACCACCCTCCTTGATACGCCTTTCGTCTATATCGCGCGAAAACTGCACAAATACGTTGTTTCGACGTAACCGGCTAACGTGGAGCATGAAACCGTTTTACGAAGGATCAAAACAAAACGGCGCGCTCCTTTAAGAGCGCGCCGCTTCGGTTTTGAATCTATTGTTTTTTCGCCAAAGCGTAGTCGTCAAGAAAGCGGTAGTAGGGGCAGTCGTCGTCGGTAAACGTGAGAAAATGCTCCATTTCGTCTTGGTCGAAATCAACGAGGCAGGTATAGTAATCGGTCTCATCGTCTAACAGATAGTTCATGCAGTCGTCACATTTTGATTTACGTTTCATTTTTTCCTTTCCTCTCCGGGGATGCCTTTTTCCCTTGCGTAGATGGCCGGGTTTCCCGTCAGCGTTCCCTGACAGCGGACGTAGGAACCGGGGCAGACCAGGTTCTCCTCCTCTTCTTTTCGATCGACGAGGTCTCCGGGGAACGCCAATTCGATTTCACCGTGATCCGTCTCCAGGAGGCAGATGATAAAGCGCGTCATTACGCCGCCCATATAGACGGTTTGACCCTCTCGAAAACCCAAGGCTTTACCGCAGATAGAGACCGTCTGATCATCCCTTGCCAGGATGGCGCCGCCTGTCTTTTCCCGCTGAAAGGAGATTTCATCGGGGTAAGCCGCGATTTGCGCCGGAAAGGTTTCCCCCTTGCCGTAAGAAGGCAAGATATCGCCGTTGACCAGAGGTAGGGGCAGTTCCCCGCCGTCGCTTTTGATGAAAACGGTCTTTGCCGTGGGATCCTCATGTTCGCTTTCCCCTTCGATCACGCAGTCCCAGACGCAGCAGCCCTTGATTTGGGAATCAAATCCCGTGATGTAATCAAGGCCTTTTTCCGAATCGTAAGCGGTGCGGATGATGAGCAGGATATCGCCCATATGAAAATTGAGGTAATTGCCGTGGTTGCCCCTGACGCGGCTTCCCTCGGCCACAGCTTTTTTGACGATCTTCTGGAAAAGATCCGGCGTGAGGAAATCCAGTTGAAAACTGGCGAGATGATCGGGCATGGTTCTTCTCCTTTGATTTTATTCCTGTTACAGTATAACGGAGAACACCGTCTTTTTCAATAGACGATATCCTATTCTTTTGATATAATATAAAAAGGAAAGGGAGGCAAAGCCATGGCGTATTTATATATCATCGCCTGTAAAGACGGGACGTACTATACGGGAATCGCCAAGGATATTGAAACAAGGCTGAAAGAGCACAGGGAAAAAGGAAAATCCTGCGCGAGATATACCCGGGCCCACCCCATAAGAGCCCTTTTGGCGCTTTGGCAGACAGATACTTTGGCCAACGCCGCCAAAGGAGAGTACGCCGTAAAAAAGCTGAGCCGAAAAAAGAAGGAAGCGTTGATTGCCGATGGGCAGCAGCTGCTTTCTTTCTGCCCCGGATTGACGGGAATGACTTTTACCGTGCGCCGGGATATTGTCCTGGCGGACCGGGAAAACCAGTCGGAATCCGGAAAAGCCAAAGATTTTCCTTTGACAGGATCAAAATAATTGCCGTGGTTACATCTGGTTTTGCGGCGCTCCAAAGGGGAAAAGCAGGAATCAGGCGCGAAACCTGAACGGAGCCACCGCCGTATACCGTTGTTGAGAACCGCATTTTGCCACCGAGCAGCCGGGAAGGCGCGGCCCTCGGGTAAAGCGGTGAGTCGGAAGATCTGCCATGAAAAAGTTGGCGCGGAACAACGGTAACATTTCAGTTGATCGGTCTCACCGATCGGCTGGAATTTTTTTATGGGTCATCCGTTAACCGCCTGCTGAGGTTTTTTGAAGAAATGTTTTCGATCAGCCAAAACAACAACTGCCGCGGCCATCGTAAACAAACCAAGTATCCACAAATAGCCGGTATCAGTATATAAAACAGGGAGAACCCAGAAGCATAAGTTCATCTGCGTATGCAGTACGAGCGCTCCCAAAAGACTGCCATTGGTATGATGATAGACCCAGGTATAGATGAAAGTCGCCGCCATTACGGTCAGAACAAATGACCAGACCGGCGTGATATAAAACATACCGGTTTTTTCAGGCGGAACGAGAAATTGTGGTAAATGCCATACAGCCCAGATCAATCCCAGGATCAGCGAGGATGCGAAGGGAGTATATGCGGCCTGAAGCCGCGGCAAGGCATAGCCCCGCCAGCCGAACTCCTCCTGGAGCGGACCGCCGGTGAACAGAACGGAAAAGAAGATAAAAGGCAAAAACCAATACGATCCATCTGCTTCAGACGGCGGAATAACTCCTTCTGTCGCAATGCTGATGATATAGGCGATGGAGATCAAAGCAGGAAAGAGCAAGAAGACGACCACCCACCATCTCTTCCCGAATTTGTAATCCGTTCCCTTTTTCAGGAGGTTTTTCACTCCGCTGAACCCCTTCTCTTTGGCAACGAGAGATAGGGCTGCAACCAAAGGTCCCCATGCCCCGAAAAAGCCAAGATTGGTCCAAATGGCATCGGGAAGCACGCCGCTTTTTCCGAGGGCATCGGGAATCCAGAACAGCCAGGTAAAACCCATCGCTATGGCAAAGAACCGAATAAGTTCCGTTCTGCTCCGGCCGGTTGTTGCTGTCATCGGCTCCTTCCTTTGTTCCCTCTGTCTTTTCATTTTGACCCTCCTTTTCCGTGAAACATCATAACGTTACCCTGCATGATATCGTTTCAATACTCTGATCGCCCGAAGCGTAATCCATTTACTTTGTTCCCCTTTTTGCTCCATAGGGATAAGTAAGCGGTCAGTGTTAGCGGTGTTTTCCATGTTCCATCTGCCCCTGTCATTCTGTTTTGAAAGGACGATGTTTAAGGCGTCATGCATGCGGTCGTCTCTTATGCCAAGCTCCGTTAGAATATCTAATATCTCCAGCGCATCGGTTTGATACATCAAAGGAAAACTGAATTTTAACCAGCCGGGTTTGGATGTTTTGCTTAAATCGTGGCTGCGTTTATAAATATGGTGCATTAACAAAAATTCAACAAGCTTGTTTATAGTATCGTTTATTCCGCTCGTTCTTTGTTCTTGCGGTATGGCGTTTAATCCTTTTAAGGCCTTGACTACGCCCATAAAACAGGTATGCTTGCCCCAACATATTTCGTATCGGTCGTATGGCGGGATTTGCGGGTTGTCCTCAACGCCGTCATTTAAGCGCATCAAGCGGGTAATCCAGTGGATCGCCCGTTGTAGTCTAGGATCGTCAAGATAGCCGAAGCGTATTAGGCTCCAAACCATATTCCCGGTAAGGCAGGGGATAACCTCGGTTATCCTGCCGCCGCCTTTTTTCGCCGCCGTATGCATCGCAAAACCGCCATCCTCGGTTTCCTGGGAATGACGGAGCACGTGTTCGCATTGCTCCATGATCTGTGAATTGGCTTCAGCGCCCAACTCCGCCAGTGTAATCAGCGACCACACAAGCCCTTTGTATTTATAAGTGTAAAACCTGGGGTAGGTTTGGAGATAGGCGGGTTCCTGCTGTTTCCGGAGAATATCGGGCACAATGCCATATTGCATAATCCTTTGCCTTGCCAGTTGTACTTCCGGGTCATCTTTGGGCTTGTCTAAAATGTGCTTTAACGTAAAATAACGAACGGATGGATTTTCTTCTTCTAATAGCCAATGAAGGGGATCTGCTTTGAGTAGGGTTTTCCAATCATCCATCTTTTTCCCTCCTTCGTATTCGGCAGTATAGCGGTAATCTGCCATTCATAGGGAAAGATCGTGTTAATCCAAAGTGCGGTATGAAAATATTGGACAAACGACGCGTTTTTACGAAGCTGCAAGGCGTCAAGCGGGGTAAATGCATCTATAGCGGCGTATTTTTGAAAGTTGCCCCGCGGTCAAACCACAATAAATTGCTTGTTGAAGCCGGTCCCAAACCCTTGCCGCTTCGGGTTCATTTTACTCAAAGTTAGGGCGCTTCGCTTCTTTGGGCGGTCTATCATCCTGTAGTCCAAAATTTGTCGCTGCGTATGTTGAAAAAACTGCCCATTTAGGGCAGTTTTTTTGTGGCTGTGATCAGCGAATGAAGTTGGTCATGATGCGCTGTTCCCGGTGGGAGGGGACGATGCCCTTCGCTTTACCGGCCTCAATGCACTTTAAGAGCCAGGCCATGTTGGCGCCAAGGGCGCGCATGGTCTGCATACCCTCTTCGTCCTGTTTGGCTTCTTCGGCACGGTTGCCGTGAACCATGTTCCAGTATTGGGAGGAGACCACCGGCATGTTACAGATGGTAAAGTACTTGTTGAGAACATCGATGGATGCAGTGGTGCCGGCGCGGCGCGCCGATGCCACGGCTGCCCCGGGTTTATAAGCAAAAGATTTGCCGCCGGCATAGAACAGGCGGTCCAGCAAAGAGAGAATGCGGCCGCTGGGATGGGCGTAATAGACCGGCGTGCCGAAAACGAAGCCGTCGGCCTTTGCCGCTTTGGCCAAGATTTCGTTGACCATATCTTCATCGCCGAAAACGCATTGGTTATCCAAAGTACGGCATTTACTACAGGCCACGCAGTCCTTTATGGCGCCGCTGCCCAGTTGGATGATTTCGGAATCAATGCCCTGGGCCTTTAACGTCGTTTCGATTTCGGTCAGCGCCGTAAAGGTACAACCGTTTTTATGACAGCTGCCGTTGATCAGAAGAACATTCATAAATTACCTCGCGTTAAATTTTACAGCGGTGCCGTAAGCGATCATTTCCGCAGCTCCCTGCATGACGGAGCAGGAGGAGAGCCGCACCGTAACGATGGCGTCGGCGTTGAGTTTTTCCGCCTCTCTAACCATTTTATGGAGCGCTTCCAGTCTCGATTCTTCCATCAATTTGGTATAACTCTTCAGTTCACCGCCGACGATGGATTTTAAGCCGGCGCCGATATCCTTGCCGATGTGTTTGGAATTCACATAGGATCCCATGACAAAACCGATCACCGTATATTCTTTGTCGGGAATCTGGTCGCAAGTGGTGAGCAGCATGAGCGTCACTCCCTTTCGTGTATAGAATTTTATTTATTATACCATAATAATATCGCGATTAAAATACAAATTGTACGAGAATCATATAAAGAGCCGTGCCTCCGGCAATGCTGAACAGATTATTCTTTTTCCACAGGTGCAGCAGAATCACCGCGGCAATGGCAATGGCTTCGGGCAACCCGTAAGGATAAAGGAGGGGCGACGTGTTTTTTAGGCAGTAGACAATGAGCAGCGCCATCAAAGCGCAGGGCAGTGCCTTGCCTAAGAAGAGAATGACCTTGGGCGTCTGTTTTCCCGCCGGAAAGAGAAGGAAGGTAAAGCTTCTGGTGATGATCACCGCCGCGGCGGTGACCAGTACATATAGCAGCATAGAGGTGTTAGAGAGCATCGGTATCCGCCTCCTTGATTGCTGCTTTTTCCTTTGCCGCTCTGTTTTCCATGGGTTTGCGCAGGAGCAGCAGGCAAACCGTGATACAGAGGAGGGAAGGGATGATGAAATGATTTGCGCCAAAAAGTAAGAGGCACAGCAGCGCGGAGGCAAAGCCGGTGAGTACCGGAATATGATCTTTGGTTTCCCTCCATTGGTCAACGGCAATGGTAAGGAACAACGCCGTCATGATAAAATCGATGCCGGTGCTGTTGAAGGTGAGCATTGAGCCGATAAGGCCGCCTAAGGCGCAGCCGAGGATCCAGTAGCCGTGGTTGAGGAGGGCAATGAAAAAGTAGTAGTTTCTTTCATCAATGCCCGCCGGTGCTTTGGCGGAGCAAAGCAGTGAATACGTTTCATCGGTGAGGGCGAAGATCATGTATGGTTTGCGTTTGCCCATGATTTTAAAGGTTTCTAACATCGACAGCCCGTAGAAGATGTGTCGGGCATTGAGTGTAAGCTGGAGCAGAAAGGCGTTTAAAAAGCTCACGCCGGGAAGCAGCATGTTGACGGCGACGAACTGGCCCATGCCGGCGTAGATTACCAAACCCATAAAAACGGCCCATAACCAATGATATCCTTTGTCGGTCAGTAAAATACCGAAGGCGATGCCGAGAAACAGATAGCCCAGAAGAATCGGCACGGTGCGGGGAAAGGCTGATCTCAAATCTTTAAAGATACGGGAAGCGGTTTGCATGGGGAACTCCTTGTTTTTACAAGATATTGAACGCATTATAGCATAGTTTCAGCGGAAAACCAAATAAAAATCCCGGTGTTTTACGGTATGGGCAAGGAGAATAAAGTCCCCCACGGGGAATGACGAAATATCCGCTCCTAAAATAACATTTGGTTGAAATTTTTTTGATGTGGTTTAATCTCATATGTTCCTTTGGAAAACCGATTGACAAAAATCGATACCAGGGATATACTACAGAAAAGACCAATCAATCGATTCAACATAACGGAATGAAGGCGCGCGGCTTAATAAACTGGGGCGCCTTTTATATATAGATAGTATGAAACAACGAGAGATGTTACAACGTTGTAAAGAGAGAAAACGAGAGAGTATGGGAGTATTGAAGAGAAAGAGGAGGTATTTTGTTTATGAAGAGAGACATGAAGAGATGGATGAGCGAACAGATCGCAAACCCCAGGAAAAAACCGTTGCCGGTTTTGTCCTTTCCCGCCGTGCAGCTCATGGGAATTAGCGTAAAAGAACTGATTGCCGACAGCGACACCTACGCCAAAGGCATGAAAATGGTGGCGGATCGGGTAGATACCGCCGCCGCCGTCAGCTTGATGGATCTTTCCGTGGAAGCGGAGTGCTTTGGCTCCAACATCGTGGTCAGCGATGACGAGGTGCCCACGGTCAGGGGAAGAGTAATCTCCTCCCAGGTGGAAGCCGACGCCTTGACCATTCCTCCCACGGGCTGCGGCCGTACCGGCGTCAATATCGACGCCATCAAAAAAGTCGTGGAATTGATCACCGACCGTCCTGTCTTTGCCGGTTGCATCGGTCCCTTCTCTTTGGCCGGTCGCCTAATGGATGTTAATGAAATCATGATCTATTGCTATACCGAACCCCAGATGGTTCATACGGTATTGCGTAAAGTCACGGATTTCATCACCGATTACATTATGGCCTTAAAAGCAGCGGGAGCCAACGGCGTCGTCATCGCCGAACCTTTGGCCGGCATCCTCTCCCCGGACCTGGCGCAAAGCGTATCTTCTTATTATGTGCGTAAAATTGTTCATGCTGTGACCGACGATCACTTTGTCGTGATCTATCATAACTGCGGCAACGAAGCGGGGAAGATGATTCCTTCCCTGATTTCCACCGATGCCGCCAGGTTCCATTTCGGCAACAGCGTCGATATGGAAAAGATCCTGGCGCAGATGCCGGAAGACGTTGTCGTCTTCGGCAACATCGATCCCTCCAGCGTGTTCCGTCAAGGTACACCGGAAACCGTGCGGGAAAAAACGTTGAACCTTTTGCGAAAATGCGGCAAGTATCCAAATTTCGTCATATCCTCCGGCTGCGACATTCCGCCTCTGACGCCTTGGGAAAACATCGACGCTTTCTTTGCGGCGGTGGCGGAATATGATCGCGAAGGAATGAGCCGCGGCGAAGCCGACGCGGAAAAGAAATATCGCCGCGATATGAAACAGTGGGTCGCCGATATGATTGCCTCTCCTGTGAAAAAGCCTTTCCCGGTACTGTCCTTCCCGGTGATCCAGATGATGGGCATCTCTGTCAAAGAATTGATTATGGACAGCCGTCTCCAGGCCATCGGCATGAAAATGATCGCCGAGCATTGCGATACCGCCGCCATCGTCAGCCAGATGGACCTTTCCATCGAAGCGGAGGCCTTTGGTTCCCATATCATCTTTTCCGATGATGAAGTACCCACGGTGACCGGGAGAATTATTTCTTCCCAGGTGGAAGCCGATGCTTTGGAAATTCCGGAGATCGGCAGCGCCAGAATGGGGATCAATATCGCCGCCGTGGCCCGGGCCGTGAAGCTGGTCACCGACCGGCCGGTGTTTGCCGGTTGCATCGGCCCCTTCTCCTTGGCCGGACGTTTGATGGACGTCAATGAGATCATGGTCTACTGCTATACCGAACCGCAAATGGTGCATACCGTTTTGGAAAAAGTCACGGAATTCCTCATCGACTATGCCTTGGCTTATAAAGAAGCCGGCGCTCACGGCATCGTGATTGCCGAGCCTCTGGCCGGGATCCTTTCGCCGGACCTGGCGACAAAGGTTTCCGCCCGCTATGTGCGGCGCATCGTCAACGCCGTGACCGATGATGATTTCATCGTGATCTATCATAATTGTGGCAACGAAGCCGTGAAGATGCTGCCCACAATCTTGATGTCCAACGCCGCCGGCTATCACTTCGGCAATGGCGTCGATATGAAAGAAGTTGTCCGCAAGATGCCCGAAGACGTCCTCGTCTTAGGGAATGTCGATCCTGCCGGTGTGTTCCTCCAGGGGACGCCGGAAACGGTGCGGGCAGCCACTTTGAAAGTACTGGAAGACTGCGCGGATCATCCAAATTTTGTCATATCCTCCGGCTGTGATATTCCGCCCCTGACGCCCTGGCAGAACATTGACACTTTCTTTGCCGCGGCAAAAGAGTTCTACGCCCAAAAAGGCAAAGAAGAATGAGCGGAAGGAAAAGAGAAAAGGCAGCTTGATAAAGGCAATAGCTTTTTCACGGATTCACGCAACGCGGTTCCTGTTTGCGCAGGAACCGCGTTTTTTACGGCTAAAAAAGAAATTTAAAAAGATCCGCCAGCCGCGGATGAAATCCTTTTTCCATGGCGGCGGATCATGATTAAAAAAATAAAGCAAAAGCATTCCTTTCATTTATGAAATGTGCTATGATAAGAAGAAGCAATATCGTGATGCAGCGATTGTGAGCAAGAGGAGAGAAAATATGGCCGTCATCCTTAGTGCGGACCGCACCTGTGATTTAAACGAAGAGTTACTTTTGGAATATCAAATCAGCACCATACCGTATCATATCCATATTGGAGATCAAGAATATATCGACAACGTCAACATCACACCGCCGGAAATCTTCCGCCTTTACCATGAAAAAAAGGTTTTACCCAAGACCTCCGCCATCAACACCGGAGAATATCTGGATTATTTCAGTCCGTGGGTGGAACAAGGTCACGAGGTTCTCCATTTCTGCCTTGGTGGCGCCCTTTCCAGCTCCTATCAAAACTGTGTCCTCGCCGGAGAAGAGCTGGGACATGTTTATCCCATCAATTCCTGCAATCTTTCGGGGGCCATCGGCCTTCAGGTCATCGACGCCAGAAAAATGCTGGATGACGGCATGAACGCCGCCGCGGTGCAAAGGTATTTCAATGAAAATACTGGCTGCTATCACGGCAGTTTCATCCTGGATACCTTGGCATTTCTCCATGCCGGCGGCCGCTGCTCTTCGGTGGCGGCGCTTTCCGCCAATCTTCTGAACATCAAACCCTGCATTGTCGTGGACAACAGCACCGGCGGTATGCAGGTGGGTAAAAAGTACCGGGGCGGCCTCAGCAAAGTATTGACAAAATACGTCAAAGACGCTTTGGCGCAGTACGACGATATTCTCACCGATAAGATCATTATTGCCTATTCCAGCATCGATGGTGACACCGTCGATCTTGTGCGCGAAGCCATTGCAAGCGTCATGCCCTTCGACCGTGTGATAGAAACCAAAGCCAGTTGTACCATATCCAGCCATTGCGGCCCCAACACTTTGGGCATCTTATTCGCCACCGCCGGCCAATCCAAATAGGAGTCATCATGAATTATTCGCAACTGTTTTACCCGCCCCGCATGGCGGTGGGTCCCGGTAGTATAGAAGCCATCATTAACTTTACCATAGAAGAAAACCTTACCAATGCCCTCATTGTAACCGACGCCAGGCTGGCGGTTTCTCCGATTATGACCGCAGTGACGGAAGTATTGAAAAAGGCGGGGGTGCTTTATGTGGTTTTCGATGGGGTGGTGCCGGATCCCGGCTTTGATACGGCAGATAAAGCAGCTGCTCTCTGCAAAAAGCACCGCTGTGACCATTTAATTGCCATAGGCGGTGGTTCTCCTATCGATGTTGCCAAGGCCACCTCAATTGTGGCCACCAACGGCGGTTCGATCCGTAATTACGTCGGCGTCAACCGTTCTGTCCGGCAGGGCGCGCCGGTGATTGCCGTGAATACTACAGCGGGGTCAGGCTCTGAGGTCACCCAGGCCTACGTTCTCACTGATGAAACCGGGGCCAAAAGAGTCTCCAGCGACTGTCACTGCCTGGTGCGCCTTGCCGTTAGCGATCCCTGTACCATGCTGGATCTGCCCTTAGCCCTTACCGCGGCCACGGGGATGGACGCCCTTTCCCATGCGGTAGAAGCTTATTGTTCCAGCAACCATAATCCCTATACCGACGGTCTGGCCCTTAAAGCCGTTGGTCTCGTAGGTTCTTGTTTACCGAAAGTTCTCGAGTACCCCCGGGATCTTGCTGCCCGCACCGATATGTGTTGGGCGGCAACCATGGCCGGCTGTGCCTTTTCCAACAGCGGTCTTGGTTTGATCCACGCCATCGGCCATCAGATTCAGAATCTTTATCCCATTCCCCACGGTCAGGCTGTGGGTTTGATCATGCCCTATGTCGTTGATTTCCACCGTCGGTTCATCGGTAACCGCATCGTTGACCTCGGTGCGGCCCTCGGTCTCGACGACAGCGCAACGGTGGGGGCTCGTACGGTGCATCGCCTCCATTGGCTGGTGACCGAAGTCAATATGCCGACGTTGCAGGAGATCGGTTTTCAGGTCTCTGATATCGGTCCTCTGGCAAAGAGGGTGATGAGCGAAGCGACACTGGCCACCAACGCGATGCAACCTGCTGTTGAAGAAGTGGAGGAAATCATCTTAAGAGCCTATCGGAATGATTTACAGTAGCGCGGCTTTCTGATGCCTGGATCCATTTAAAATACGGTTTTTTGATCAAACAAGGGGAATGATCTCTCAAAGCAGCTTTCTTCGTTGCTGTTTTGCCGCTCTAAGAAATCATTCCCCTTGTTTTATTTTATTTTTCGGCGAAAAGCGGGGCCAGGGGTTGTTTGACCAATTCCTTTATGGCTTTTATCAGCTGTTCCACAGATTTGCCCTCCGTTGTTGCGGTCAAAGCGCTGAGGTAAATTTCGGTGATGGCGGCGGTGGTGGCCGCGTCGTAAAAAGTGGCGTCGATGGTGACGGTTTTTACCCCCGCCGCCGCAATGGACGGCAGTTGGGCCACGGCGCAGCGCTCAAAAGGCGCGAAAAGGTGGGTTTGACAAAAACAGTCCGTCATGACGCGGTAGCGTTGACCGATCCTGTCCGTTAAAAACAGCGCCGTATCCCTGCAAGCGCGTTTTTCCGGCGGGCAGACTTTGTCTGCCTGTAAGCAGAGGTCGCTGACCATGCCGCAGAGGGGGCCTTGGATCAAAATCTCTGTGGGCGCGTTCCGGACTAAGGTTTTTAAATCCACAGGGCAAAGTTCCGTGGAGAGGACGGCGGCTTCGGCGCCGGCGGCGAGAACCGCGGCAATCGCCTGATGATTGGTGAGGTTCAGTCCCTCTCCGGCAATGAGGGAGACCTCTCCCTTTTGGGCAAAGTAGCCCAAGGAACCCAAATCGTGGACGATGAGAGCATCTCCGGCGCAGGCCCGCTGCTCTTCAAAGTAGCGCTCACGGTAAGAAGCGTTCTTTTCCGTGAGGACGAGAGGCAATTCCAAGCGCAGTGTCGCGCCGTGGCCATGAACAATGGACGCAGCGTCGCCTAAGGCTTTTTCTGTCCAATCAAAGGAATGCTGGCAAAAGGGAGCCAAGGCCACGGTGAGGGCGTTGGCGCCGGCCTCCACCGCCGCGGTTAATGTTTCTAGGTCGTGTACCTTGACCGCAAGCTGCGGCCTTGGCAGATTCTCCCCGGAGGGCGCCGGGGACTTAGGGGAAGGCATCTGGTCAATGGTGTGAAAACGGTGATCGCCGCTGACAAAACCGGGTTCGCGACTGCCCCCCGGGTCCACATCGGCGCGGCGGATCCCACGGTAGAGACCGCCGCTGCAAAAGTCCCGGACCCGGTATTTCAAAAGACGCTCTTTGAGCTCTTCTTTGGGTGCGGTATGGTCGATGGCCGCCCGATAGACGGATACGAGATGGGCGATGTAAGCGCTTTCGCGCATACGGCCCTCAATTTTCAGGCTGGTGATACCGGCGGCGGCCAAATCGTCGATGGCGTCGATCAGCGCGAGATCCTTTTGGGCCAGCAGATAGCCGGAGGATTCCCTGTTCCCCAGGGTATAATGCCAGCGGCACGGTTTCAGGCAGCTGCCACGGTTGCCGCTCATGGCCGCAAAACCGGAAAGCCGGCATTGCCCTTCGTGGCTGACGCAGGCATCGCCGTGAATAAAATATTCAAGCTCCATATCGCATTGGTCATGGATGGCGGCGATCTCCGCCAAAGTCACATTGCGTGACAGCACGGCCCGACTGATCCCCATTCCCCGTAATGCCCGTAGGGTCTCAGCATTGTTGGCCCCCATCTGTACGGAGCTGTGCCGCGCCACGGTCAGCCCCAGCTCTGCGGCGACTTTAAGTAAGCCCAGATCCTGTACGATCAGAGCGTCCACATGGAGTTCCTGTAAAAAAAGGAGATATTCCCGTAACGCGTCCAGTTCGTTCTCGAAAATCAGGCTGTTGACCGTAACGTAAAGTTTTTTACCGTCCCCGTGGGCGGTTTCCACGGCAAGGCGCAGCGTATTATCGTCGAAGTGAAAATCGTCGCGCAAAAGCCGCATATGATATTGTTTGCCCCCGACATAAACGGCATCGGCGCCCCGATCTATGGCGGCCTTCAGCGTTTTAAGATTGCCGGCGGGCGCTAATAATTCAAGCATGAGCAACCTCGCATTCTCCTTTATTTTAGCATGCGGCCCCTAAAATGACAATTGCCATTTTAACGTTCATGGTTCTGCTCCAGCCAATAAACCCCTGCCATGCGCATGGAAGGCAAATGATCCAAAATATTGCCTCACTTGTTATATATAGAAGGGTTAGCTATGGCAGAAAGGCAAAGCGATGAAGAGGTCCATCAAACCAATCGTTTTGCGCCATAAGGAGGCGCAAGCATCTTATCCTTTTCGTGCTTAAACATAAAAGGGAACAACCGCTTCTTTGACGGGAGGTTATGATTTGTAAAGGTTTACGTTGCGCGCCATATGCGTTATAATGATAAAAAGAAGTACTGCTTTGGTCTTGATCGATGAAAAACCAACCCCGCCGGATCAGGGAGAATAGGTGCCCTCTCTGCAAAATCCAATCTATGTTATGGGGAAGCGGGAACTTGAAAAATAGAAGAAAAAGTCAACGAGGATAAAGGGAAAACAGGGGGAAGGTGAAAAAATGGAGCGTTTGGATTATCCGTCGATTGCGGAATTGCCCAGGGGAAAATTGCTTGCGCTGATCACGGATTTTTCTAAAAATTGGCTGGCCATGGACGGGGTTTGGTTTCAGTCCATCGAGGAAAAATATGGGATGGACGAGGCCATGGAGCAGGATGCGGCGGCCTGGGTCCGGTATACCGTGGTTGAGGCCAACCGGATCAAGGGGTTTTTGGGTCTCCCCGAGCGGAGCGGGCTGGATGGTTTGGGCCAGGCCCTGCGCTTTCGCATGTACGCGCCGTTGAACGAGGATTCTGTGGAAATCGAAGGCGATACCCTGATCTACCGGGTCCATTCCTGCCGAGTGCAGACGGCCCGAGCCCGCAAGGGAATGGCCTTCCATCCCTGCAAATCTGTGGGTATGATCGAATACGCGGGGTTCGCCCGAACCATTGACGAGAGGATTGCCACGGAATGTCTCAGTTGTTACCCGGATCTTACCGATGAGCGTTATGCCTGTATCTGGAAATTCACACTCAAATAAACAAAAAAGCAGAGGGGAGGGAAGGCTTTGATAGAATGGAATCCGTTGACAGATTTGATCGAATCCTTTGAACCCGGCTGCACCCAGGAACGCCGTGATCAAGAAGCCATGCTTTTTTATCTGGCGACGTTTGAAGACTTATTGACCCGGGAAAACCCCCTGCTGCATGTTACCGTTTCCGCCTGGACGATGAATCCCCGCCGTGATCAGGTGCTGATGGTTTATCACAACATTTATCAGGCCTGGTCCTGGGTGGGCGGTCATGCCGACGGCGATAGGGATCTGATCTCCGTAGCCGAAAGGGAGCTCACCGAAGAAACGGGGTTAAAGGAGTTTCGCCTCGTCTCACCAGCGCCGCTTTCCCTGGAAATCCTCGGTGTGCAAGGCCATGAAAAGCAGGAAGCATACGTATCATCCCATTTGCACCTCAATGTCACCTATTTTTTTGAAGCCCCTCAGCACCAGCCTCTAAAGGTGAAGCCCGACGAAAACGCCGGCGTCGCCTGGCGCGGTGTCGCCGCGGTGCGAGAGGATCAAAGGGAAAAGCACATGCAGAAGATCTATCAGAAGCTCCTTTGCCGCGTGGCGGCGATGTCTTAGAAGACGCTCTTTTTTGATCGGCGCGGCAAAACCAAGAAACACAAAGGAAACACAACCATGGAACATGAAAACAGCAGAACAAGGGTTTTGATCACAGGAGCCTCCCGGGGCATCGGCTACGCCATGGCCGCGTTATTCGCCCAGAAGGGCTATTTCGTCTGCGCCAATTATCATCATCATGTGGAGCCCCTCCGCTTACTTGCCGAAACCGCGGCGGCAGAGGGTCATACGATCTTACCCCTTTACGGCGACGTCTCAGAGGCAGAGGATGTGAAGCGGCTGATGGAAGCAGCCGGAGACGTGGAGATTCTGATCAACAATGCCGGTATCGCCCAAACAAAACAGTTCATCGACCTGACGGAAGAGGATTGGGATGCGATGATGACGGTAAATCTGAAATCCGCCTATCTTTGCAGCCGCAGCGTACTGCCTCATATGATCCGACAAAAAAAAGGCAAGATCATCAACCTTTCCTCGATTTGGGGTGTCACCGGGGGCGCTTGCGAAGTCCACTATTCCGCGGCCAAAGCGGGGCTCATCGGTTTCACCAAAGCCTTGGCCAAAGAAATGGCGCCTTCCGGGATTCAGGTGAACTGTATTGCTCCCGGTGTCATCGAAACCGATATGACTGCTACATTACGCGGCGCCGATCGCGAGGTGGTGCTTGCGGAAACGCCTTTGGGTGTCATCGGCCTGCCTCATGATGTTGCCGCCGCCGCCTTGTTTTTGGCGGAAGATACCTTTATCACCGGGGAAGTGCTGAATATCAACGGTGGTTTTCATATGTAAAGGATCCTGTGAAAAGCGGGTGTGCCAAAAGTCGTTTTTAGACTTTGGCACACCCGCTTTTTGCGGTGTCTCGCAATGTATTTCATTATAGTGGCGGGGCGTTGGCTTTTCCCAAGGCCGACAGGGCCAGGACCCTCATCTCGATGTAATTGCCGTAGACGATGCAGAGCAGGATCAGAGCCGCGCCGCCCCAGCCGACGAAGGTAAGCTGCTCTCCCAGAATAAGAAAAGCGGCGGCGGCGGTGAATACCGGCTCAAAACACTGGGTCAAGGCGACAATCCCCGAGGAGATATGCTCCAAAGCGGCGTTTTGCAGGAAATAGGAGACGATGGAACTTAATATCGCCAAGTAGAGGATCACCCACCAAGCTGTCGGCGTGATGGCGGAAAACACCACCATGGGCTCGAAAAACAGTGCTCCGCCAACGGCAAGAATCGCGGTGATCACCAGCTGCGTCACGGTGATGGTCAGCGGCGATAGATAGGCTAGGCCGTCCTCGGCCCAGACGAGGGAACCGGCCATGGAGAGGGAGCAGAGGATGGCCAGTAATTCACCCCAGCCGAAATGGAAGCCGCCTCCGCTGCTGCACAGCAAATAAAGACCGACGATGGCCAAAAGCTGTGCCGGCAGGACGGCGATGCTGTAACGGCGGCGGAGGATGAAGAGGGCGAGGAGAGGCGTGAAAACCACGGATAGCGACATTAGAAAGCCGACGATGGTGACATCGGTATATTTTAAGGCCAAATTGGATGTAATATAAGCCAAAGCCATGCTGATGGAGGCCGGCAGCCAATTTGCGGGACGCGTATTCTTTAGCTCCTGCCAAGCGGATTTCCCGGCGAAGAGCAGCAGGATGCCGGCGGCGATGACAAAGCGAATGGCCATGCACCAAAAGGGCGTAACGCTTTCGTAGGCGATTGTCGTCATGGGATTGCCGATGCCGAAGATCAATCCTTGTAATATGATGAGAAAAATATAGAGGATTTGTTTGTTTTGCAGCATAAAAACGTTTCTCCAAAAGTGATATCAAAAAACGATATCCGCGCAGGGATATCGTTTTAGACTGACGATAAAGTCTGATCCGTGGCGAATATCCGGCAGCAAATTCCGTCGATATTTGCCCGAAAAGACAAAGCCTTTCTCAACACCCTGTCATATGGTCAGAGGATCCGGCTTGCGTCAGCTTTTTTGCCGTTTACCCAATATTCCCAAAGGGATATTGTTTTTGCTTTGCGGCAAAAGATCAATTACAGTATTGTTTTTTAACCACTTCGAATACCTCTTTGATGCGGTTGTCGGCCAAAGAATAGGTGACGTATTGGCCGCATTTTTCCCGGGAAATAAGATCCGCGGCTTTTAAAGAATGCAGGTGCTGGGAAAGGGCGGCACGGGTGATCTGAGGAAACATCTCGGCAAGTTCGCTGACACCGGTGGCGCGTTCTAGTAGGGCGCAAAGAATCAACAACCGGTATTGGTTGGACAAAAGTCTGAATAAATCCGCAACAATTTGAGCTTTTTCTTCCATTATTATAACCCCCCACAAGATATCCTAATCGTAGCTAATTGTATGATTTTATTCATTTATTGTGTTTTTTTATTCCTATTTTGGTAGTATATCATAAAATAACGGAGAATGGTATCCCTTTCCCAAAAAAATTTTCAAATAAACGTGGACATTTTTTGCCGAAGGCTTTATGATTGTCAGATATTTTGGAAAAGACGTGTTTAACGACGGTTGGCGTTGTTTTTCGCGGGGGCCAAATTGACGATGCCTTTGCGGAGATTGACGATGAAATCCTGAACGTTGGTGATGACGCCCCGGGCGGCGAGACTGCCTCTGTCGCTCAGTTTGTTGACAGCGAATTCGGAAATATCCACAACGTAGAAATAGACGGGACGAATGGTATGATCCTCTAACACGCGAAAAGACGGCGTCATATTCCCGGTGGCAATGGCATGGAGCGTCGTGGCCAGGCAGATCACCGTCGTGGCCTTTTTGACCGCGGCGCGCATATGATCCTGGGCTTTGTAGACATCGGCGTAAACCCCGGGCAGAGGGCCGTCGTCTCGGATGGAACCGGCCAAAAGGAAGGGAATGTTTTTTTCGACACAGGCGCAAATGATGCCGTTATCAAGGCCTTCCCCGGTGATGAAAGCTTGGACGGAACCGTAAAACCGCGCCCTGTTGATGGTGTCGATATGATTGTAGTGGCCGAAAGGCAGGCTCTTTTGACTGTATATATCTTGACCCAGGGCGGTTCCTTTGTAAGCCGCCTCCAGGTCGTGGGTGGCCAGGGCGTTCCCCGCCAATACGCTATGGACGTAGCCGTTACGGATCAGCTGGGCGAAGGAGTCCCTGCTGTCTGCATCGAAAGCGCAGGCAGGGCCCAATACCCAGAGTATATGGCCGTGGTCCTTTTCAAAGCGCAGCAGTTCATAAATGCTGTCGTAATCCTTGGAAAAGGCTGTTTCCCTGGAGCGGCGCTGGCGAAAGGCAAAGGTTTCCTCTGTGCCGTCCCGTTGTTCCCGAAAGCCGTCGGGATACACGAAGATACCGTCTTCTCCGTTCTCTTTGCGGCCAACGAAAACCTTATCGCCTTTTTTGACATTGCGGAATTCGACGATGCGGACGGTATCACCATCCAAAACGGCGACGCAGTCCATCCGGGATTCCTCCGCCAAACGCCAGACGCCGTTGATTTTGAAGTATTCTGGGAAAATCGTTGTGGCGTGGTAGTTCTCCGGTGCCACGCCGTCCTTGGGCGACAACGCGTAACAGGCATCGCCGGCGCTTTTGAGCGGCTCCTTTTGAAAATCCGGCTCATGATAGAGAGGCAATGGAAATGACATGGCAAATCCTCCTTTCGCTCTCTCTATTTTGTGCAGAAAATCATGCCGTGATACGCTTTGTTAAGCGCATGTTGATGGACTCCATAGGAAAAAGCAGCGGTCATCTTAAAGATCGCTGCTGATTTGTTTTTTATGAAAAGCGCTGTCGCCCACGGCATACCTAGCCTTTGGTTGCCAGCTTTTTTGTTTTTTGCCGGGTCCTGTGCCGTGTCACCTTGATGCCAGCAGCCTTAGCGCTTCCAGGTAGCCTTGGAGACCTTTGCCTTTGATTGTGGCCAAGCAAGCGCTGCGGATATAGGAGGTTTTGCGGAAATCTTCTCTGCTGTCCGGGTCGGAGATGTGTACCTCCACCGTGGGCAGATTCACCGCTTTCACGGCGTCCAGCAAGGCGATACTCGTATGGGTATAGGCCGCCGGGTTGATGATGATGCCGTCGGCCCGGCCCAAAGCCGCCTGAATGCTGTCGATCAGCGCGCCTTCGCTGTTGGCTTGGAAAAATTCTATCTCGATTTCTAATTTTGCCGCTTCCGCTTCGATCCTTTTTACGAGATCGCCATAGGTTTCCCGGCCGTAGATCGCCGGCTCCCTCATCCCCAGCATATTGAGGTTCGGACCGTTGATGACCATGATTTTCATCAGCTTTTCTCGCTTTCTTTTTTTGTTAAAAGAGCACCTGTAATTCGTAGAGAGGATCGACCCAGGTGGTAACTTTGGTGTATGTATCCACTTCAACGCAGAGCTTTGGCTGTTTGTTAAGTTTGGCAATGGTGTCTTTGATTACATTGAGTTGTGATTTCTTGTTATTTTTCCGATAATTTACGCATAGATACTCCCCCTGTGGGAGGGTTTCCATCTTTGCGAAGAAGGAAGTCTTACCCAGCGTCGCGTCGCAGAAAATATCCGTGTAATAGAGTTCCGCCGTATCCTTATGCTCTGGGATCACGACGATGCTGCCGGTGGCGTAGAGGGTCTTTAAGTTGTGGACGCGGATTTCCTTATAAACGTCCCAAAAGCAGTCGTAGACGTCGTCCTCGGTGATGATACGGTTGCCAACATTATGTTTGATGACATCCCTTTCCGGGATCCTTTGCCAATAGACGCCGTCGTTCTTGGCGTGGGCCACATCGTTATAGATTTTGTCGCAAAGCCCTTGATAGCAGGTGATGGCTTCATTCAACAGATCGATCTGTTGTCGGGCGCGGTGGATTTGCCGGGCCGAAAAATCGGCGATGGCCAAGGCGTCATCCCCTTGGCAGGCAGCGGAGATTTCATCTAAAGAGGCGCCGCCCCGGCGAAAAAAAGTAATGAATTCGATGAACAGCAGTTGGTTTGATTCATAGTAACGGTACCCTGTATCCGGATCCACATAACGGGGCTTTAAAAGGCCGATTTCGTCATAATGGCGCAGCATCTTCACGGAAACGCCCTTCATTTTGGCCACGGTACCGATGGAAAATAATTTGCTCAAAATTATTTCTCCTTTTCTCTTGACTCTCCCTTTGTGGAATAGTATATACTGCAAAGTGAGAAGAGTCAACAGATAGCGTTGCAACGATCTGGATCCTTTGGACAAAAAGCAGTAATTTCACGAGAAGTTAGGAGAGATAATCATGGCTGATTTTCATTTTGATCTGTTATCGTTAGCAGAAATGGAGGCGGTAAAGGAGGCGACGTTTCAGTTAATGGAAAGAACCGGCTGTAGGGTATACAGCCCGGAGGCCCTTGCTTTGCTGAAAGCGGCGGGGGCAAAGGTGTCCGATACAAACTTAGTGAACATTCCCCGAGCATTGACGGAGAATGCCTTGGTGACCGCGCCGTCAAAAATCGATATTTTTAACCGTTACGGCGATCTCGCCATGGAATTGACGGGGCGCAACAGTTATTTCGGCCCCGGCGTTACCTGTCCCTATTTTAACGACCCCCTTACTTTAGAACGCCGCCTCGCGGTAAAGGACGATGTCGTTGCCACTGCCATCGTCGCCGACGCCTTGAAAAACATTGATTTTCTGATGTCCTTATGTATGATCAGCGACAAAACACCTCAGCTGGCCGACGTTCACGAAGTGGACGCGATGCTGAGAAACAGCACCAAACCGCTCTTGACATGGGCCTTCAACGTGGATAATCTAAAAGATATTATCGCCATGGCGGAAACCGTGGCCGGCGGCGCAGAGAATTTACGAAAAAAGCCCAACATCATCGTATACGCGGAGCCCACCACGCCCCTGGCTCACTCCAAAGAAGCCCTGGAGAAGCTGATGTACATGGCGAAAAAGGGGCTGCCCCTCGTCTATTCCCCGGGGATGACCTTCGGCGGCACCGCGCCGGTGACCTTAGCCGGCGCCCTTACCATCGGCTTGGCCGACGTCCTTTGCGGTGTCGTCGTTTCCCAGCTGGTCAGGGAGGGGGCGCCGATCATTTGCAGCTCCAACGGGGGCGTCCTTGATCTGAAATCCTTCCAGGCCGCTTACGGCAGTCCTGAAATGCTCCTGATGGACGGCGCCGGTACCCAGATGCTGCGTTCCTTCGGCATTCCCAGCTTCGGTTTGGCCGGCGCCACGGACAGCAAAACCCTCGATGCCCAAGCGGCCATGGAAGTCACCGCGGAAATCATTGCCGATATAGGGATGGGCGCCAACCTCATTCACGATTTCGGCATGTCCGATGTGGGCATGACCGGTTCCCTGCAACTGATGGTTTTCTGTGAAGAAGTGGCGGGTTACGCCAGGAGGCTGACCCAGGGCTTTGCCACCGATGAAAACGGTTTTGCCGCCGACGCCATTGATGAAGTGGGCCCCAACGGCAATTTCCTCGCCGCCCGGCATACCTTTGATCACTTCCAAAAGGAATTATACGTACCCTCATGCGGGATTCGTCAGGATTACAACGGCTGGCTTGCCGCAGGCAAAAAGACGATGGCGGACCGCATCAATGAAAAGATCGCTCATTTGCTGAAAAGTCATCATCCAAAACCCTTAAACGACAGCGTACTGGCGAAACTCGACGGCATTGTCGCGGCGGCGGAAGCGCGGTATGGAAGGGCCATTGAAAATCATCAATGACATCCGGATCATTCAAAAAATAAATCTATTATTATGAAAGTTTGAAGTTTAAAAGGAAGGACGGTAAAACATGAAAAAAGAATCCATATTCAATTCCAGAAGGATCCTGGTGCTCTTTCTTCTGATGTTGGCCGGCGGCGCGATCTATGAATTGCCTTATTTGCGTTATTATTATTACGACGCCCTCCAGGCTGCTCTTGGGCTGAACAATACCGCTTACGGCACGTTGATGAGCGCCTACGGCATCACGGCGATGATTTGCTATTTTCCCGGCGGCTGGCTTGCCGATAAGATTTCCTGTAAAAAACTGATGGTTTTTGCCCTCTTCGCCACGGCGGCGTTGGGGTTTTATTCGGCGACATTTCCCTCCTACATGGCAAATCTGATCATCTATATTCTTTGGGGGGTCACCACTTCGCTGATTTTTTGGGCAGCCATGCTGAAAGCCACCCGGATGGCCGGCGGCAGTGAAATCCAGGGTAAACTTTTCGGTCTTTTAGAAGGCGGCCGCGGCCTCTTGCCCATGCTTTGGGGCGTTGCCATTCTCTGGCTGTTCAACCACATCGGCGGTGAAATCGCCGGAATTCGCGGGGTGATCATTGCATATTCCTGTGTCGTTACGGTGGCCGCGCTTTTGCTTTTGTTCTTCTTCAAAGAAACCAAAGTGGAATATATCTCTTCCGAAACCGGGGGAGAAGAGCATCATTTGTTCAAAGAAATCTTTTATGTCCTTAAAATACCCGATCTTTGGCTGCTGGCAATCGTCATCTTTTGTTGCTACACCTTATATTGCACCCAGAGCTATATCACGCCCTATTTCACCGAAATGTTCGCCGCCAGCGCGTCCTTGGCTGCTCTCATTGCCTTGATGCGGACGTATTTCATTGCCATTTTTGGCGGCCCCATTGCCGGGATCTGGGCGGATAAAAGGGGTTCCAGCGCCCGGGTGTTGCGGATCGCGATCTTTGTGGCTGCCCTCGCCGTATTGGCTTATCTGATCATTCCGGCGCAAGCATCTTTCCTTTGGCTTGCCACCGCCGCCATGGTCGTGCTGGCCTTCTCCGTGTTCCTCACCCGCGGCGTTTACTTTGCCGTCGTCGATGAGTTGATGATTCCGTTGCGGTATACCGGCGCCGCCGTCGGCCTCGCTTCTTTCATCGGTTTCATTCCCGAAGCCTTTGTTTACACACTGGTGGGCCATTGGATGGATACCTATCCCGGCATTACCGGCTATAAAATCATGTTCGGCTATATGCTGACCATCGGTATCCTTGGTTTCATCGTCACCATGATTCTGATCTCCCGCATCAAAAAGAGAAGAGCCGTGGTAAAACAGGGGGAAGGCGTAACAGACGCCGCCTAAATCTTCACATTAAGCATAACGAGGTATCATGATATGACAAAATTCACATTGGATCATCAGCCCCTTTTGCGGTTTCTGAAGGAAGAAGATATTCTGAAAATCCACGAGGCGGCATTAAAAGTATTGGCAAAAACTGGCGTGTTTTTCGATAGCGAGGAGGCTTTGACCATTCTCCGTGATGCGGGGTGCAGCGTCGATTTTGACCAAAAAATCGCCCGTTTCCCCAAAGAACTGGTGGAAAAAGCCCTGTCTTCCGTGCCGGAAACCTTTTAGCTTTTTGACCGGGAAGGGAAAAATCCCATCACCGTTGGAGGTGAAAACTGCTACTTTGATCCCGGTTCCGCCGGTCTCAATTTTTTGGAAAGCGACAACCGCACCGCGAGACCGGCGGTGAGCGGCGATATCGTTAAGATTTACCGTCTCTGTGACGGGTTGGAAAACTTTCCCATCCAAAGCACTGCCGTTTCTTTGGATGACGTACCCAAAAAGATCGCCGATTGTTACCGGGTCTATCTGCTGTTAAAAAATACGGTAAAACCCATGGCCGTAGGAGCTTTTGACGTCGAGGGCGTCGCCAATATCGCCAAGTTACTGACGCAGATTCGCGGCAGCGAAGCGGCTTTACGGGAAAAACCCCTGGCTTTCTTTGACATCTGTTCTTCACCCTCTCTGAAATGGACCCATATCAGCTGTCATAACATCATCGATTGCGCAAAACTCGGGCTACCCATAGAAACGATCTCCGTCCCCATGCCCGGCGCCGTATCACCGGCGACCCTTGCCGGTTCCCTTTTGATTCATGTGGCGGAAACGTTAAGCGGTATTGTCCTGGCCCAGAGCATCAACCCCGGCAACCCGATGATCTTCGGTGGCGCGCCGATGACCTTTGATATGCGTTTCAGCACCACTTCCCTGAATGCCGTGGAAACGAACTTGATCAGCACGGCCTACGCCCAGATGGCCCGTTATTATGGAATACCCTGCCATACTTACGCCGGTCTGGCCGACGCCAAAACCGTCGATGCCCAGGCAGGACTCGAAACGGCCTTCAGCGCTCTTTTGGCCGCTGCCGGCGGTTTGCACGTCATCGCCGGTCCCGGCATGCTCGATTTTGTCAACACCTTCAGTTTGGAAAAACTCGTCATTGACCATGAAATCGTGGCGATGACGAAACGGCTGAAAAATAGCTTTGCCGTCAACGACGAAACATTATGCCTTGATCTCATCGACGCCTTGGGTCCCGGCGGCGATTATATGTCTGCCGAGCATACGCTGCGCCATTTCAAAGAGGAACTCTATATTCCCCCGTTGGTCATCGATAAAAAGAACCGAAACGCCTGGGAAGCACAGGGCGGCAGTGATATTTTCGCCAGAGCCAAAGCTCAAGTCGTCGCTATTTTGGAGCATCATGAGATTCCCGCCCTCACCCAGGATACCGCGGTGAAACTCGATGATGCAATGGCTGAAATTATGGCGGCCCTGGATATTGCTTCACTGCCTTTAGGCCCTGAAAGGAGTTGACAAGATGAGCAGACGTTCGATCAGCAGCGGCGTGGAGGATATCCGCGGTTTCGGCCTTTTCGGCCTGGCTCCGGCTTCCCTGGAATTGATTCACGAAGCCACCCTGGAAGTTCTCTGGCACACGGGGATCAAAACCGTTTGTGAGGAAGCCCAAGCTTACTATGAGGGTGTCGGCTGCACCGTCGATGCCGCCAATAACATGATCTATATCCCAGCCCACGTCGTGGAAGACGCCATCATCTCCACTCCCGCTTCGGTATTGCTGGCGGGGCGCGACCCCAAAAATGACCTTCACCTCGAAGGAACCAGGGTCAACTTCTGCAATTTTAGCAAAGGCGTCAATGTCGTTGATCCTGATACCGGGGCATACCGTCCCTCATGTTATGAAGATCAGGTGCGCGCGGCGATTCTCGTTGACGCGTTGGAGCAATACGATCTCTTGGATGTGGCGGTGGAATGCCGTGACCTTCCCCCTGAAATCGGTAATTTGGCCAGCTATCAGGCGATGGCAAGCCATTCCACCAAGCACTGTACCCAAAGCGCCCACAGCCGCCGGGAAGCGGAAAAATTCATGGAAATGGCCTTCGCCGTGGCCGGCGGCAAAGAAGCCTTTGCCCGCCGTCCCGTAGCCTCCACGGTGGTCTGTCCCACCAGTCCCCTGACAATTTCCCCGGAAACCACGGAACCGATCATCGTCTATGCCGAAAACAACGCGCCCTGTACCGTGTTATCCATGGCCATGGCCGGCGGCACCAGCCCCGTAACATTAGCGGGAACCCTCGTTACCCACAATGCCGAGGTGCTGGCCGGGATCGTTTTGGGTCAGGCGGTGAAAAAAGGCGCGCCGAACCTTTACGGCAGTTCCACCACGATCATGGACCTAAGCTCCGCCGCCGCCACCATCGGTTGCCCTGAATTGGCGATGCTCAGCGCCGCTGTGGCCCGCCTGGCGCAGTTTTATAAAATCCCCAGTTACGTCGCGGGTTCTTAGACGGACAGCAAATGCCTGGATGAACAGGCCGGTCTCGAAAAAACCATGTCTATGCTGATGGCAGCGTTGGCAGGCGCCAACATGATCTACGGTTTGGGCATGATCGATCTGGGCATGACCCTTGATTTCAGCCAGATTGTCATTGATAACGAATTTGCCAAGATGGTCAGAAAGATCATCGGCGGCATTCCGGTGAACGATGAAACCATGGCGGTGGATGTTCTGCGCCAAGTCGGCTGTGGTGGCCACTTCCTTCAGGAAGAACATACGCTAAAGCACATGCGGGAGGAACAGTCCCATACCCGGCTTTTTGACCGCCGTCCCTACGGACAGTGGAAAGCCGACGGCGGCCGGGACCTCGCTGCTCGGGCCACGGAAGAAATGCGGGATATCTTGAAAAATCATAAACCCGACGGTCTTGACGAGACCACGGCAAAGGCTTTGAACCAGCTGATCGCAGAAGCCAAAGAAGCCTGGGTCAAATAAACAACAATAGAAGGAAAAGGGCTTATACAGGAAGAAGCCCACAAAAAAGAAGTCTTCTTTCAGGTTGATCATGCCTCAACTGCTGCTAAGCAGCAGCATTTGGCAAATGCTTGGCTTTCTTTGTCTTTGCTGGAAAAATGAGGTCAAACCGATGCGTAGCAGCCCAGGAAATGAAATACCTCGCAGCCGCGGGATAGTTCTTCCAACACCGGTAAAACGCCGGGCTCTTTCACGGAGGCTTCCAGTTCGATAAAGAATACGTATTCAAAATTGCGGCCCGTGACTGGGCAGCTTTCCAGTTTGCTCATGTTGATGCCCCGCACCGCCAATTTGGAGAGGATGGCGTAGAGAGCGCCGGGTTTGTTGTCGCTGGAGAGGATCAGGCTGATGCGGTTGGCCCCGGCGTAGATCGTAGGCTCTTTGGCGATGCAGATAAAACGGGTATGGTTGTTGTCGCTGTCTTGGATATCGTCGTCGATCACGGTGAGACCGTAAAGGGCCGCGCAATCGTGGGAGGCGATGGCGGCGCAATCGACGCGGTCTGTTTCCGCCACCATTTTTGCGGCGGCGGCGGTGTTGTCGGCGGCGGTGATTTTGACGCTGTCGCTTAGGCCGTTCAAATACTTACTGCATTGGCCTAAGGCCTGTTCGTGGGAGTAGATTTCCCTGATATCCTCCATTTGAACTCCCGGTTTCACCAGCAGCTCATGGCGGATCAGCAGGTTTGTCGCCCGCACGACAAAAAGCCCTTTCTTTTGCAGCAGTTCATAGACGCTGCGTACCGAACCGTTGGTGCTGTTTTCGATGGGTACGACCCCATATTTGCATAAACCCGATTCCACGGCGGCGAAAACGGCGGCAAAGGTTTTGACGTAGACGATGTTGCCTCGGGGCAGCAGTTTATCGCAGGCAGCTTGAGCGTTGCCGCCCTCTACCCCCTGGCAGGCCACGGTGCCGGTGCGGGGAAAAAAGTCTTCTTCCTTTGATAGCGCCCTTTCGATTTGCTCCCGTACTTTGGTGGGAGTTGCGCAAAGTTCCCCCTGTCTGGTGCGGGAGAGCTCCATTAAGACGGAAAACAGATAGTAAGCATAAGGCCCCATTGCGCCGGCGCTTTCTTCGGCGCGGGCTAAAATTTCCCGTTCCCTCTCACGGTTAAAAACAGGGAGGGCTTGATCCTTTTTGCAGGCGGCGATCTCCTCGCAGAGTTCCATCCGCGTCAGAAATTGCTTTAAAATCTCCTCGTCGGTTTCGTCGATGCGCTTGCGAAGTTCTGTAATATCCATGATGGCTCCTCCAATATGATAATCATCTTTCAGATCCCACCGCATCGGCGGCGGTCAGTTGCCTCCGGCAGCGGCTTTCTTTTCCCGGCCGTCTTTTAAGAGGGCGCGTAAGATTTTGGCGTCTCCCTTTTTTAAGGCGGCAAGATACTCGTTTAAATGTTCGATAAGCAGGGCAAGCTCCTCGGTTAGAAAATCCTTGTTGGCGAGGAACAGCTCTGTCCACATGGCTTCATCCAACAGCGCCACCCGTGTCATATCCCGGTAGCTGCCGGCGGCAAAGCCCCTGTTCTTTTGGGCTTCCGGAGATTTGATATAGGCGCTTGAGGTGATGTGGGCCAGTTGAGAGGTAAAAGCGATGATGCGGTCGTGCTCCTCCGGGGTGGTAAAGGTAATGCCGCCGAAACCGACGTCGGTAAAGAAACGCTTTAAATCCTCCAAAAGATGAATGTCCGTCGTCTCCGTGGGCGTTAAAATCATGGCGGCGCCGCAGAAAAGATGGTCTTTGGCGTTGACAAAGCCCCCTCGCTCACTGCCGGCCATGGGATGACCGCCAATGAAGGAAAAGCCCCTTGTTTCCGCGATGGGTATGAGGGCGGCGCAGACTTCCCGCTTGATGCCGCAAAGATCAACGACAGCCGCCTTAGAAGAAATCCGCTCACTGTGTTCTCTCACCCAAATGACGGCGGCTTCGGGGCAGAGGGCGACGAGGATCAGATCGCAATCTTTTAGCTTTTCTTCATCTAAAGGAGCGTCGATGGCGCCGCAGAGCCGGGCTAAGGTCATGGTTTCATGATCAATATCCATGCCCCATACCTTATGGGCGGTACGCGCCTTAATGCTTTTGGCAAAGGAGCCGCCGATCAGCCCCAAGCCGATGATGGCGATGTTCATGTTAATCCTCCTGCTCTTTGATAAAGGTATGCAGTGCCAGTAATTTCTTTGCCAGCTTGTCGAAAGCCTCCGGCCGCAATGATTGCGGCCCGTCGGAAAGGGCGTGTTCCGGGTCGTTGTGAACTTCGATCAATAATCCGTCGGCGCCGGCCGCCACCGCCGCCGTGGCGCAGTCAGGTACCAAAAAGGCCTTCCCTGTGGCGTGGCTGGGATCGACAATGATGGGCAGGTGCGTCAGGCGGCGCATCACGGGAATTGCGGCAATATCCAGGGTGTTGCGGGTGAACTTTTCAAAGGTGCGGATGCCCCGCTCGCAGAGGATGACGTTTTTATTGCCTTCGGCCATGACGTATTCGGCGCTCATTAACCATTCTTCATAGGTGGAGGACAGGCCGCGCTTGATCATCACGGGCTTTTCCTGGCGGCCCAAGAGTTTCAGCAAATTGAAGTTTTGCATGTTCCGAGCGCCGATTTGGATGACGTCGACGTCGGCGAAGAGGTCGATTTGGGCCGTATCCATGATTTCCGTAACAATGGGCAGACCTGTTTCGGTCCGGGCCAGTCGCAACAGCTTCAGGCCCTCGGCGCCCATGCCCTGGAAGGCATAGGGGGAAGTTCGCGGTTTGAAAGCGCCGCCCCGGAGCATGGTCGCGCCGCTGTCTTTGACGGCTTGAGCCACGGCGACGATTTGTGCTTCGCTCTCAACGGAGCAGGGTCCTGCCATGATGGTGAGATTGCCGCCGCCGATTTGCGTGTTGCCGACTTTGACTACCGTATCCCCGGGGTGGAATTTACGGTTGGCTTTTTTGTAGGGCTCCTGGACGCGTTTCACGTCTTCGACGATATCCAGAGCGGAGATCAAGTCGATATCCAAGGCGGAGGTGTCCCCCACCAGGCCCAGAATCATCTGAGATACGCCGACGCTGACATGGATTTGCAGTCCTTTTTCCTTCAGCCAATCGATGAGACTTTCCAACTGTTCTTTGTTGGGATCTTTTTTTAAAATGACAATCATATTTTTTACCTCCCAAAATACAAAAAACCCGCAGCCGGCTGGCTGCGGGTCACGTGCCTTAAATCAGATCAAGAGCAGGTCAACACTGTTTCAGCCAAACCGAAATAAGCTTTACCAAAGTAATAAGTAAAGCCGAAAAAGCGGTATTCGGTTGCACGGCTGCGGTCAGTCATGTCATGCTCCTCAAGAAATAATTTTATTTATCCTATCATAGTTTTTCTGAAAACGCAAGGGTTATTTTAAAATAATTTTTATATGATGCAAAACAAACAAATTACGCCGGAAACCGCAAGCGCGACTGTTTGGGTTTCACTCTGTTTTGTATACGATGCTATGCGAAAACTTCCGGTCTGTTATTTTCCCTCCATGAGGTCAAAGGCAATGCATTGTTCATAACCTAAAACTGTGGTAAAGCCGGTGGCGGCAAACATGGCCAAGGAGCGATGGTTGTGCTCCCGGTGGCCGCCGTTCATGATAAAGAACAGAATGCTGAGGGAGAGAATCACCACGGCGGCGGTGGCCAGGTAAGCGTGGAAAACATGCAAAAACCGGGCGCGTCGGTTGACACGTCCGGCATTTTGATTTTAGCGGGATAGCGCTGTTACGATACGGTGATCACCGCTTCCGGACAGCCTTCCTGGGCTTCCATGACGCAATCCTCGGCGTCAGCGGGGATTTCGTCCACGATCACTTCAGCGTAGCCGTCTTCGGCCATGCGGAAGACTTCCGGGCAGGTATCGACACAGAGTTCACAGGCAATGCAGCCCTCCCGATCAATGACAGCTTTCATGGTAATGACCTCCTTTTCAACGACCCGTAATGGGGGTCGAACACGGTAAATTTCGTCCCATGGCAATAGCATTCCCCTCGCAGGGGAAAATATTTGTTTCATTGCCGTCCCCGGGTGCGGTGTATTCTATACCTTATTTCCTTTTTTATGCAGCAGGTAAACGACGGTTAGGCCGATGGCAAAATAGACGAGCCAGAAAAGACCCAGATAGAAAAGGGAATTTGCCGGCAGGGGATACGGGGCGATACAGCCGCTGACCAAAATATTGTAAACAAAGGCCAGGGGAATGAAGGGGATGATCCAAATATTGATCTGCCAGAAAATCCGTTTTGCCGGTGCTTTTGACTGCTGATCGGAGCTGTAAAAACCAATGCCGAAAACCATGACGCCCAAAGCGATAAAGATCAGCCCGATTACGAGGGCCATGGCGACCTGCTCTTCATACCAAACGGCGGCGGCGATGATCACCCCCATGAAATTTAGGGCCGTGGCTGCCATCACAAAGACATGGGCATCTATTTTTTTCGCCGCCGAGGGCGGTTCTGAGGCAATGCCCTTTAAAAGATAATCGGTGGTAACCTCAAAAAAATCGCTGAGCAGGATCACTTTATCCAGTTCCGGGATGCTCTGTTCGCTTTCCCATTTCGATACCGCCTGCCGGGAAACGCCGATTTTTTCGGCGAGCTGTTCCTGGGAAAGGCCTCTCGTTTTGCGCAGGGATTGCATTCTGTCTCCCATCTTCATCGGGGTCACTTCCTTTCTTTTTCACGGTTATTTTAACAAAAGTGCCGCCGGTCCATCTACCAAGAGCCCGTTGTTTTTTGTCAACTGTCGGTTGCGTTTTCTATTTTATCACGAAAAAAGGCGGATTGACAGAAAATTTGACGAAAGATATACTTAAGAGAGACGACGCGTTAAAAGGAGAAAACAGATGATCAAAGCAATTTTTTTCGATATGGACGGAACCCTCGTCGCCCACCCCGCCGGTATGGTACCGGAATCCACCAAAGAAGCCCTGGGGCAGGTCAGAAAAAAAGGGGTCAAAACATTTCTTGCCACCGGCCGGCATAAGCTGGAGATGGACGGTTCGCCGATGTTAAAAGGCGTGGAAATGGACGGCTTCGCGGCGTTGAACGGGCAATATTGTTATCTAAGGCAGGAGCAGGGCAAAGTGATCTGGAAGCAGCCCCTAAACCGCGATGACGTTGCTTTTCTTTTGGACTATATGCGCGAACACCCCTTCCCGTGCATCTTTGAGGAAGAGGATGCCATCTACGGGAATTATCTTGATGAAAAATTGAAAATGATCATGGAGACCGTCTCCATTGAGGTTCCCGCCTTTCGCGGTCTCGACGGTCTTAAGGAACGCGATTTTTATCAGTTGATCCCCGTTTGCGAAGAGGAAACGCTTACATTGCTTTTATCCCATATGCCTGAGACCCAAGGGGCCAATTGGGGCAAATATACCAACGATATGATCCCGAAAGCCGGGGGAAAGGTCGTGGGCATTGAAAAGTTCCTTGCTCACTACGGCTTGACCTGGGATGAAGTGATGGCTTTCGGCGACGGTCTTAACGATATGGAGATGCTCAAAGCTGCCAAAATTTCTGTGGCCATGGGCAACGGTCATCCCGATTTGAAAGCGGCGGCGGACTATGTTACCGCCGACATTCACGATGACGGCGTCTATCTCGCGCTGCAACATTTTGGTTTGATCGGTTGAGGAGGAAATGCTATGTACTGGAGTGGAATCATCATCGGCGCCGTGGCTTTTTTGCTGATCGGTCTTTTTCACCCCGTCGTCATCAAATGCGAATACCATTGCGGCAGCGGCATTTGGCCGGTCTTCCTCATTGCCGGCCTGGTCTGCTGTACGGCTTCGATTTTCGTCGAAAATCTCCTGCTTGGCGCGACCCTTGCGATATTAGGCTTCACCCTTCTTTGGAGTATTCTGGAGCTGAAACATCAGGCAGAACGGGTTAAAAAAGGCTGGTTTCCGGCAAACCCGAAACGGAAAAATAGATAGATCAAAAATCTTTGACAAAAAGAGGGTGTCCCAAAACCACAAGCCGCTGGGCTTATGGGCAGGGGACACCCTCTGCTTTTTATCAGAAATCAGAAACCGGGGATCAGAGATCAGAGGGCATACGCCAGTCGCCCCGGGGACTTAGGCTCACCGCGCCGATTTTGGGACCGTTGGGCATGTTGTCCCGCTTGAATTGGCTGGTTCTGAATCTTCTAATGAAGGTGGCAAGCCACTTTTCGATGGTTTCCGCGCTGTATTTTTCGCCGAAAGCCTGTTTCGCCAAGGCGGCGATTTTCTTCGGGGTATCGCCCCAGCGCTGCTGGTAGTAGAGGAAGAAATCGTGGAGTTCGTAAGGGCCGATGATATCTTCCGTGCTTTGGCTGATGGCTTCGCGGTCTTCCTTTGTCAGCTCCGGTGAAATCGGCGTGTCCACGATATCGGCAACGATGGCCAAAGCCGTTTTACCCAGTTGTTCGGCATAGTGGGTCACGAGAGCTCGTACCATGGTTTTCGGTACGCTGGCATTGACATTATAATGGGATTGCTGGTCGGCGTTATAGGTGGACCAGCCCAAGGCGATTTCTGAGAGGTCGCCGGTGCCGAGTACGATGGCGGGATGCTCGCTCATATTGGCGTAATTAAATAAAATGCTGGTGCGGGCTCTGGCCTGAATGTTTTCGTAGGCGATGTCCTGTTTGCCGGAGTGTTCCAAAGCTTCGAATTCCTTGCGGATGATCGCTTCGATGGGCATGGTTTTGCAGGGGATGTTAAGGGCCGCGGCAAGGTTTACCGCGTTGCTTTGGGTGCGGTTGCTGCTGGCCGGGCCTGGCATGGTGAGGGCGGTGATGGTGTCAATTGGCTTTTGGCCGATGATTTTGGCTGCTTCCATGGCCACGAGAAGGGCCAGGGTGGAATCGAGGCCGCCGGAAAGACCCAGGACAAGCTGTTTGTTCTTGGTGGTGATCAGCCGCCGGGCAAGGCCTTGGGCCTGAATGGCGATGACCGTATCGAGACGTTCCCGGCGTTCTGCCGCGGTTTCTGCGGGCAGGAAAGGGCTTTCTTCAATTTTCGCCAAAAGGTTGGTTTGGCGGCGTTGCAACGATGTTTCGATGATTTCGATTTCCCTGACCCCGTGAAGGGTTTGGAATTTCTGTTTCCGTCGATCATGTGCCAGATGATCGAGGTCAATATCGGTAAGGAGCAATTCCCTGCGCTCAAAAGGTTGTTTTTCCGCCAATATCCTGCCGTTGGCGGCAATGATCTGATGACCGCCCATGACAATTTCGGCGGTGGATTCGCTTTGGTCGCAACCGGCGTAGATGTAACCGCAGATCAAGCGTGCCGACTGCATTTTCACGAGATCCCTGCGGTAGGCGGCCTTGTCGATCTGCTCCGGTGAGGCGCTGGGATTAAAAATGACTTTGGCGCCGTTTTTTGTCAGAAAATCACTGGGCTGGCTGGCCACCCAAAGGTCTTCGCAAATTTCAATGCCGCAAAGCACCTGATCGACGTCGAAGAGGATTTTCGTGCCAAAGGGGACTTTTTTGCCCTTTAGGTCGATACGGATATTTTCGTCCTCCCACGTTTGAAACCAGCGGTTTTCATAAAATTCATTGTAAGAAGGCAAATTGGATTTGGGTACGATGCCTTTGACCTCGCCGTCGGCTAAAAACGCGGCGACATCGTAAAGGTTGTCGTTGACCGCGAAAGGCAGGCCGACGATGACGGCGGCGGCGCGGTTTTTCGTTGCGGCGGCCAGATGCAGCAGAGCCTCTTTGGCCTCGAGAAGCAACTGGTTTTGCTGGATCAGATCGCCGACGGTATAGCCGGTGAGGGCCAATTCCGGGAAGGCGACGACGCTTGCCCCCAGTTTGGCCGCTTTTTCGTAAATTTCGGCGATTCTTTTCCCGTTTTCCGCGGGATTGGCAATGGACACCAGCGGACAAGCCGTGGCGACGCGAATATAGGATTCCCGAAACGTATAGGCCATCAATACGTTCTCCTCTCAATGCTCTTCTTTGCTTTTTTGGCTTTTTTGATAGGTTCTGCCGTCTTTGCGCAAGGCGCTGATTTATTGTTTAGGTTTACCCTTCCTCTTATTATCATACTATTAGATGCGCCAATGGTCAATTATCCTTTTTGCAAGACGGGGCCGTGGACAAAGGCTGATATTTATGTTTCTTAGAATACGCGGCGAACTCTCTTTCCTAAAAAGCTAGAAAGCCGGGTCGCGGCGTACTTTCAAGTACGTTTCAACCTGGCTTTTTGTTGGTATTTTGGGTAATCATGAGTCGCGGTATTGGAGCGGTGATTCGCGACAAGGATTTGCCGCTATTTTTTACGTCTTTGTTTTTTCGGCGCAATCGGGGTGAGATAACCGCAGGTGAGGCCAAACAAAAGCAAAGCGGCGATGACGGCGAAAAATTCCAAAAGCGGTATGGGATCACCGCCGAGCAAGGCGACGGCGCCGTTGTAAACCGCGTCCCCGGCGCCGACGACCATGACATAAAAGCCGGCGCCGGCAAAACGGATGAGTTTACCGGTGAGCCCAAGGGAGGCCAGTACCGCCGATAAGGCAAAACCAATTTTCAACAGCGTTAGGGGGCTGGCCTTTGTCGTCATCCAAAGAAGCTGAAAGAGTCCGCAAAGGCCGCCGCCAATCAAAAAAGCGTATAAATAAATCATGATGTGTATCCTTAGATCAGCAAAGTGAGGATCACGGCATAGAGCGCGGCAAAGCCGATGCCGAAAAGCAACACGTAGGCGACGGGCATAAAACCTTTTTTGATGATTTGAGCAGTGGGAGCGTTTTCTTTGCGCAGCCGCGCAATGCCTCCGGCAATGGCCGGCGGCAGCCCGGCAATGGGCAGCATGGCGCCGAAACCAAAGACTTTTTCCAATTTCGCGTAAACGCCGAGCAGCTGCAAAAGCGTGCCGAGGAAGGCCACGCCCACCAAGGTTAAGAGGGACTGTTCATAGGGATTGACGGGGATAAAAGATAACGCCTTGTATAGGATTTCCGTAATCACGGCGACGCTGCCGCCGAAAAGAAAAGCCAGTCCGGTTTTTTTAAGATATTGCATGAAATCACCTTTGTTTTTAATGGGGGAAGGGGAGGAGGGATGAGCCCCTTCCCCCTTCACGGTTTGTTTCAATCGTCAATACTTGCCGTATTCCATGGTGGTTTCGTACCATGCTTCCATGTTTTCGCGTTTGGCGTTATCCAAAACAATGGAGCAGTCCATGATAAAACCGCCTCCGGGAGCGCAGGTGTCGAGAAGCCGCTTTGTTTCTTCGATCACGCGTTCCTTTTTGCCGTAAGCCAAAAGGGACGTGGGCAGATTTCCGCAGATGCAGGCGGTGTCGCCTAAGACTTTTTTGGCGTTGGCGATGTCCACTTCTTCAAACATGTAAATCACTTTGCCTTTGGGTACGTCTTTGATGATATCCAGGCGCGTGTTATATTTGCCTTCGCAGAAGGCGTAGGGCGTTACGCCGATATCGATCAGGGCAAGCATCAATTTTTGCAGGCAGGGCCAATAGAATTTTCTGTAATTTTCCCTGCTCATGAATTCGTCGACACCGGCATGGAGAGGAATGAAAAGATAGTCGAGGTTAAGCCCTTTGCAGGTTCCCACCGCTTTTGCGATGCAAACCTCCGTCATGTAGTCGATCACGGCCAGGAGCTGATCAGGACGGGCGTAAATATCGGAAATGGAATTGATCAGGCCGCGGATGTTGTCGGAAAACATGTCGAAAGCGCAGGTGGTAGCCCCGGCAGCGCCGAGGGGGAAGCCTCGCTGGGCGACATTGCCGACAATTTCCATGAGGCCGTTAAGCCATTTGGCGGAAGCCTCGCCACCGCGTTTTAAGGCTTCTAAGGCCTGCTGTACATCGGGTTGGGCGAAAACGCTGTTTTCGATATAAAGCGAATATTCCACCGGTGTTTGGAAACACACTTTGGATAGAGGTTCCAGTTCCTTGAATTTTCGGGGATATACTTTGGTTAGCATGAAATGGCTGGGGTCATGAAGGAATTCATCGTATTCATCGTCCATCAGAAAGAATTTGTCGCCGATTTGGAAAGACTCGTTGAGACCGAGGCCGCTGTTGGGGCCCGGCACCTTCAGGTAAGTGCTGCCCATGGCTTCCGGAGGGTCGGCAGGGTAAAGCACGGGAGCCCAGGCAAGGTCCGGATCGAAATCCTCCAGGAACTGATAAACGCCGGGGCCGATATTTCTGATATCTTTCATGGCGTCGTACATGGATATGTCATAGCCGCGCGCATAGTAATTGCCGACTTTCGGGGCAAAGGGAACTCTGTCGGGTTCCTTTAAGGCGACAACATCTTTGATTCTTTGAGACTTTTCCGCAAGTCTTTGTTCAGCGTTCATGGTACTACCTCCCAATTTTGTAGTTAAAATGTTTTAGGCGATGTACATCTTTTGTTCTGATTCCATTCTAAAATAAAAAAGTTGAAATTTCAGTCCGTAAATAGTTGATTTTTTTGTCCCGATATTATACCATTCGTATAAGGACATGGAGGGAGGAGATTTTATGAGGCTGAATATGTACATGGTCGCGGAAGGAATTCCCTGGGCCGAAAAGAGACTGCACTTTTCCGAAAAAGCAAAAGAGGATTCTTTGTCGCAGCCAAAGCTCTATTCCCCGGATATAATGATGTTTAGCAGGTATTTATATCTTGCGAGGGCAGAGGACTTTCCCGGTGACCTACCGCCGGGGGATCGCTTTCACTTTGTGGTTTTGGCTGCAAACAGTGATTTTGCCTGCCCCGATCAATGCGAAGTCATTGTCCTAAATACGGAACATTCCCTATATATGGTATTTGATATTTTGCAAAAAAGCTTTGAATGGTATAATACATGGGAAGAAACTCTGGTTGAGATTTTGAATACCGACGCCAATATTCAAAAAATGTGTGATGCCTCGAAAAAAATCTTTGCGAACCCCATAGTGATTCATGACGGTTCCTATGAAGTCATCGGCGCCAACGTCGGCTCGGAGGAGATGGTGTCGTTGGGTTTCCCGTATCACGAAAACATCGGAAAGTACGTGCTGTCTTCCCGTCATATTGAGTATTTTAAAAATGCCAAGATTTTTCTTGATACAATGGGTAAAACGGGAGTTGAAAATTTTCACGCGGATTATCCGGACTACGACGTATTGTACGTCAATCTCACCGGTAGCGAGGAAGGCTTTTCCGGCCGTTTGTTGTTGCCGGAATTGTACGGTGAAAATTCATACAGTACCTACCCGCCCTTGGCTATGCTGGGGAAGGTGGTCTCCTTCGCCTTAAACCGCCGCACGGTGATGGCAAAGGGCTACCGCCGTGGCCTGGAGCGGTTTTTTTATAGCCTTTTACAGGGATCTGCCGTCAATATCGGGGAAGCCTCGATTTGTTTGCAATCGAAAAAATGGAATCCTGAGGACACCTATTGCTGCGTTTTGCTCACCCTCAGTGAGAATGAACGCCGTATCTTCTCCGTTTCCTACAGCTGCCAACGCTTGGAAGAGACCCTTGAAGACTGTTTTGCCTTTCCTTATGAAAATACCATCGTGGGCATCTGCCGTTATGAAAAAGGTACCGAGGCATTTTTTACCGTCGGCACCGCTTTTGGCTCCTTTATCCGGGACGGTTTCTTTAAAGCTGGGATCAGCGATGTGTTTTCCGATCTTTACGCGGTTCAGAGCTACTATGAACAGGCCAAAGCGGCGTTGCGCGTGGGCAATGAACGCGATCCCGAAATCTGGTATTATCCCTTTAAAAAGTACGCTTTTGTTTACATGCTCTATCATGGCATGGGTAAGTTGGATCCGAAATTTTTCGTGGATCAGCGGGTATTTTCGTTGAAGACCATGGGAAAGCGGGACGAGGTCGATTATTACCAGACGCTCAAGGTTTATTTGGAAAACAACATGAACCTGCTCCACTCAGCGGAAGAGCTGTTCATTCACCGTACCACGCTGTTTTACCGCATCAACCGCATCAAAGAAACCCTGGGCATCGATTTGGCGGATAAAGAAACCCGCCGCTCTCTGCTAATGTCCTTTTATATTTTGGATCACATCTGATCAACAGGCTGATCAAAAGAAAAAACGCTCCCCAAAAGTGAGGAGCGTTATTTGCGTGCAGGCTTAGCCTGCTTGGTGGAGATGAGGGGAGTTGAACCCCTGTCCGAAAGAGAACCCACCGAGTTTTCTCCGAGCGCAGTTTATGTTCGATCTTGCCTTATATGATTACATAAACAAAGTCACATAAGACCATTCCGTAAATTTCCCGTATCACCGCCGGAAAAAGGTGATGCGGTATCCCGGCCTAATGACCCCATATCGCTCATCGCGGGAACAGAACGTATGAGGTAAGCTGCAATTAAGCAGCGAAAGCTAATTGTTGTTTGTCATTTCATTTTAGGTCCCACAGTTTTACGGCCATATGGAACGCCGGCTCGCTGACCCGACCAATCCTTCCCCCGTCGAAAACCAGTACATCCCCATATTGGGCCCGCAGTGGCTTTGCTGACAAACATCGATTGATCTTTTCTGTTATTACTATTATACAAGAAGTTCGCGCCATTTGCAATATGGCCGATGGAGGGATTTTTTCACTTTTTATCTGTAATTCGTCATTTTTTTAAAAACTTCAGCGCCAGAGCAAATAATCTCTGATTTGGAGACCCATGAGGCCGACGATGGCCACGAGGATCGGCCATTCCCACCCATGTTGAATCGTAAAGGCAAGGTAGCCCAAGAGGATGCAGAGCAGCAGCCCGATGAAAATCACAAAAATATCCTTCAGTTTCATGAAAAAACTCCTTCTTTCAATGGCTTCATTATACGCCTGTTAGACCATGAAATCAACCGTTGTTTGATAAAAAAGTACGGTTATGGTATCCTATTTTCGGAGGGATGATGATGGCAGAGAGCAAAACCAACGCGATGCGTCTATTCGACGCGGCGAAAACAGATTACAGCATTCATACTTACGATACGGAGGACGGGTTGATCGACGGTCATTCCGTGGCGGAAAAGTGCGGCCAGGATCCGGATCGGGTTTTCAAGACCTTGGTGACAAAGGGACACAGCGGCGAGCACTATGTTTTTGTGATACCCGTCAACGCGGCCCTGGATTTAAAAAAAGCTGCCAAAGCGGTGAAGGAAAAATCCATTGAAATGATCCGCCAAAAGGAATTGCTGTCCCTCACCGGCTATGTTCACGGCGGTTGTTCGCCCTTTGGCATGAAAAAGCTATTTTTCACGGTTTTTGAGGAAACGGCGCAGTTGTTTGATACGATTATGGTGAGCGGAGGTAAAATTGGCTGCCAGATCGAGGCCGATCCCGAAGCCATGACGGCGCTGATCGGTACGGAAAACGCCGCTTACGCCGATCTCATCAAATAGCAAAGATAAAGGTAAGAGGCTCTGACCGTAACCGGTCAGAGCCTCTTTAGAAGGGTTGATATCAGGGGATACTGGGAGGGATATGGGATAAAACGGTGTCAGGCAGGTTGTTTTGTCGTCTCTCTGGTGACAATGGCCGCGCCGCCGAAGAGCACCAAGGCCCCGAGGATGGAACCCCAAGCCGGTAAGCTGAGGAACGGCGGCAGCATCACTAAGAGTATGATAAAGATGCCGTAGGTGATGTTGAGCACCTGGGCGGTGGCGACGCCGCTGAAATTGAAGCTGTAATACCAGAAGATATAGGAGGCGCCGTTGCAGCCCGCGCCGAGGAAGAAGACCAGGGCGAAGAAGAGCCAATTGCCTTCCATTCCGGATAACCAGGGATAAACGCCGGAATTGACGGTGAAGCCTGAGACGAAGTCGAGTACGTACTGGAAGTTGCCGGTAAAGGCGGAAATGAGAACCACGAGAATCACGTTGAGCAAAATGGCGTAAACCCGGCGCAAGGCCACGGCCACGCTGGAATGAACGTCGGAGCGCATCAAGTTATAACCGAAACAGCCTTCCATGGCATAGCCGATGGCGGTGATAATGGAGATCAGATAGACGAAGAAGGGGACGCTACCGGTGGCCAGGCCGTACATGATGCCGGTGCCGACGATGCAAAGGATGATGCCGATGAATTTCAGGGGCGTCAGTTTTTCTTTAAACCAGATCACGGCGACAATGGCGCCGATGGCGGGGAAGGCCGCGCTGATGGTACCGGCCACCGACGTCGAAAAGCTGCTGGCGATGGAGTAAGGGACCGCACCCAAAAGACCGGAGAAAATGACGGCGGGAATAATGCCGAATCCGTCTTTGCTGAAGAGGATTCTTAAAAATTCTTTGAAACGGTGGAGTTTGCGCAGATAGCTCAGTTCAATCACCAGCGCGCAGCAACTTTCACAAATACCGATGACCAGGGCGGCGGTGATGATCAGCAGCATACCGTGAAAACTGTCAATACCGCCGGTACAACCGGCATAGGGATTGAGCAGTTCGTAGACTAAGACCGTATAGACGGCCCAAGTCAACCCCGAGGCCAAGCCTGTGACGACCCCTTTTTGTTGTGTTTTCATATTTTTCTCCCTTCTAAGGTGATCTATTTTCTTTCGATGGATTGAATGTAGTCTGCCATAGCTTTCTCCTGTTCCGCGTCGAGGAGCGAGGCAGGGGCGTTTTCCAAAATATTTTCGACTTTTCTGTGGGCCACGGCGGTGACGTCCTCCTGCCCGTCTTTTTCCCAGGCGTCATAGGAGCGCCAATCGGAAACGAGAGGTTGCCAGCCGTCTCTGAAGTGCATCAGCGTCGATTCGGCGGTCATGAAATCTTGGCAGGGCAGGGCGTTGAAAAGATCATCCATGCCGAGGGTGGCTTCGTCGGTTTGCATGCCCTTTAAGATGTAGCGCACCCTGGCGATCATTTCATCATCGAGAACCGTTTTTTCCAGAGAGGAAGTCATTAAGTTGGCCAAGGTACCCACCGATTGGCTGGTAAGATTGACGCCGGCCAGGGCGGAAACGAGGAAACTCTGAATTGTTTCCATGCCGGCTTGGTAGTCGATGGCCTTGGAGCTGGTGACGCCGGTTTGCGCCCGGGCGGGAAGATGATAGAAATCGTGGAACATCTGAATTGAGGCGGCCAGCATTAAGGTGGTGTCCGGGGCGGCGCATTCCCAGGTGGCGTAGCGCATGTTGCCGTAAGTCAGGGAAGCCGAGGGTACCACCGGTACGCCGGGGCGGATCAGCTGAGCGTAAACGAGACCGGCCAAAAGTTCCGCCATGGTCAAAACCACGGTGCTGTATAAGTAGACCGGGGAGGTGATACCGGTCATCGGCGCAGATACGAGGATCACCGGCTGGTTATGTTCGGCGTAGACTTTGATGCCTTCGCAGGCGAATTCGGAATAGAAATAGGGTGAGTTGGGGCAAACGGCGTGCCAGGTGAGGTAATGATCCTCCAGATAGTTTTCTTTGCCGTAGGCGATATTGAAGAGTTTCAGGCATTCCTCTTTTTGTTCAATGGTATCCAGTTCCATGGGGCTTAAAATCGGTTTGTCGCAGTGTTGCATCGACGTTAAGGTGCAATAAAGCCCCTTTACCCGTTCTTCCACATCCATGGGGCTTAAAGGCTGAAAACCGGCGATGTTGACGTTGTCGCAGGCCTGATAGACCTTTTGCAAATCGGCGAAATCCTTTAATTTCGGCGCTCTGCGGCTGCCGTTGTAATCCGCCACAAAAACTTCGCCGCCGGCGGGATGGACCAGCAAGCCTTCTCCCACGGTGACGCTTTTTTGGGGGTTCATCGCTTCCAAAAGGAACGTGGAAGGTGTTTGGGCCAGGGCCTTTTCCACCATTTCCTTGGGGAAAAAGACGGTATGGTCTTCGATTTTAGCGCCGTGTTTACGGAAGGTTTCCACGGCGTCGTCGGTTTGAAAGACGATGCCTTTTTCCGCCATCAGTTTCAGGGCTTTTTCGTGGACGGTGGCCATTTGGTCGGCGGTTAAAACTTTGATTTGTGCTGCAAGATTCATGATGATTTTCTCCTTAGGTTCAGATTTTATCGGCGATGGCTCTGATTTCGGCCTCATGGGCTTCCAGCCATTGCAGAGAGAATAAAAAGTGCTGCATATAATAGAGATATTCGTAAGGGTCGAGGCTGGGGTTATAGACGCAGGCCGAAGTGCACCAGGCCATATCGTAAAGGGTACCCTGAACCATAACTTCGTAGAGATATTTCTTTTCCGTTTCATTCAGCGGTTCAATGGCGCCGATGTTTTTGATTTCTTCGTTATACCGTCCAATGAACTTTTCAACGTTTTCCAGTTGGATGACCCCGTTGGTGCTGCATTTCCAAGAAGCAAAGCAATAGTGCATACCGAGGCCGATTTCAAAGAGACGGGTATCCATTTTCGCCATATCGTAATCGAAACTGGCGGTGACGTTCCCCGCTTCGTCGTATTTGAAATTACCGGGATGGAAATCGCACTGACAGGCGCAATAGTGCATCTTTTGATAATCTTCGGCGGGAATGACCGACGCTTCGCACATCTTTTGATAATAGTCGTAATTGTTGTCAAAAAAATCGGTAAAGACGTTTTCGAAACCGGCTTCCGCGTAGTTTTTACGGAAGCGCTTCAGGGTTTCGGGGAATTTCGCGATCAGGTCGTTGACGGTGATATCGTCGTTGTCCATGATGTTGTCGCCGTGGAGCTCTCCGGGGTTGAAACCTTTCATGGCGCTGTGAAATTCCGCCATGGAGCGGGCGGCGCTTAAAAACGTATGTTCCGGCATTCCCGGTTCCGCCCAGTTACCCAGCCAGTCGTAGGTGGAAACGCCGTCAAGGTAGTTGAAGACGGCGAAAACCGCGTCTTCTTCCCCACCGGGGTAGACTTCTTTTTCTATGTGGTAGGTCGCGCCGTTTTTGGCGGCGATGGGGCGGCAGCCGTAGCTAAAGCCGTTGTCGTAGGCGTGGATCAGCAGTTTGTGTTCAAACATCAGCGAATCCAGCTCCTTGCCCCGCTTATATTTGCGGATCAGCCAGGTATCGACGGCGCCGTCTTTTTCTGTGTAAATGCCGAAGGTGGTATTGATGTAACCGCCAAAAAGCTGGTGGGCTTCGACCAGTTTGCCGATGTCATACGCCTTTTCCACCACTTTCTGGACTTGGTTGAAGAGAAATCCCTCTTTGGTAAAGTCCGCCATTTCGTTGAGCTTCGCGGCCATGGCGGTAACGTCGCTGGTTGTCGTCAATATCGACTGGGGCGTAAAAGGAGGGTACTGCTTCATCTCTTCCGTGTGCAGTTTACAATAGTTCTTGCCTTTCATGAATCTTCACCTGTTCCTTCTTTGCGTATTCGGTTCATCGAACCAACGCCATCATAGCGCAAAAATTTCGACATGAAAATCAGCAAAAATTGATATGGGGAGATCATTTTATGAGGTAGACAAGATTTGTTGGGTTGTGACAAGAATTGACCAGGTTCTGTTTTGTGTGTGAATTTTTGCGAAAAAAAGCTTCGAGGTGGATTGCCTCGAAGCCAAGGAGTGTTTTGGAGACCGTGTTACGCTTCTTTTTTGTTTTCCGCAATGTATTGGGAGGGCGTGACGCCCAGGGTTTTTTTGAATACCCGGTTCATGGTGAGAACGTACTGGTAGCCGACGGCTTCGGAAATTTCCCGTATGGTCAGATCGGAAGAAAGCAGCAGTTTCTTGGCGGCTTTGATGCGGATCATCTGCAGGTATTCGGCAGGGCCGACGCCGGTTTCCTTTTTGAAAATGCGGGAGAGGTAGGCCGGTGTCAAATTAAAATGTTCCGCGACGTAGACAATATTTAAGTCGGTATTGGTGTGGTTTTCCTGAACATAGGTCATGATTTCAGCTACGCGTTTATTTATGTTGGCGGAGACTTCGTTTTCCTGAGATTTCAGTTCCGCCTCAATGGCTTTGTAGATGATTCTGACGGAACGTGTCAGTTCGTGGACAGATTTACATTGGGAAATATGAAAACAGCCGTTGATGTTCATCAGCTCATTGTCTAAGGTTCGCTTTTTCATCAATTCGATGGTAAGCGTATTGATGAGGCCGAAAGCTTTATATTTCATCAGTTGGAAGGATTGGTTGCTGATACGCCTCATCATGGCGCACATCTCGTCGATGATCGCTTCCCCGGCTTCGTAATCGCCGTTATTGATGGCGTAGAGCATTTTCCGTTCGCTCTCGTACCATATGTCGTCTTCGTAAACGCTGTCGTCGGGCTGATCGGGGAAGTTGATGTTGTTATAGAAAACCAGGCAGTTCTCGTCGCCGAAGATTTCCTGATACTTATGGGCGCTCATGGCTTCGTTAAAGGCTTTGGCCAGGACGGCGAGGCCTTTATGGCGGCCGCCGGCGGCGATATTCAGGTGGACGTCGGTGTTTTCCTCCACCTTCACCTGAACATACTGAAAGAAGCGCGTCATTTCCAGCCAGTTGGTGTTGACGACAAAAGACTTCCCGTGTTTGGGGAAGCAGATGCCCACGAGCATCGCATCAATTTCCAGCATGTAGACGGAGAGGGAATCTTTGGCAATATCGTTTAAGGCCAGGCAGCAAATGCGAAAGGCCTCGGCGTTGTTGTCGTATTCGTTTTCCGGGATGATCACCACAACCCGGTATTCGCTGTTGATGAAGTCATAGGTGGTGTTGTTGGCGAAATATTCCTCGTAGTTTTCCGGAGGATATTTCCCTTTTAAGAGCTGAGCCAAGACGTAGCCGACGAGAACTTCATCCTGAAAGGAAAAGAAGCTGCGGTGATAGCGGTTGATGGAGGGCAGCAGATCTTCGATATCTTTGCCGTAATTGCGGCAAGTCCAATAATAGAAGAAACTGCCGCTGAAGAGCATGAAATTGCAGAAACCGAAAATCATCAGCGCCAGATGTCCCCGGTCGCTGACGATTTGACTTAGAGAAACCCAAAGCACTAGTTCGGCCGTGAAGAATATAAAAATAATCGTAACGAGGCCGTTTACGACATTATTATAATAATTGACGTTGTTTTTGCCTCTGAGAAAATATTGAAGTGTTTTTTTCATGGGAATCTTCCTTTTTTGATATCTCAATGCAATTTTAGAGAATATATGTTAAAATTTCAATAGATAATAATTGACATCATAGGCAATTCTTGATTTATGTTAAAAAGAAAGGAAAACCGTCTGAAACGTAAAACGGTTTTCCTGTTCTCGGTTTTCCTGTTCGTTTTGTTGGTTTATTCAGCGTTTTCATCCTCTTCCGTTAAATCCGAATCAGAGGCGGGACGTTCTTCTTCCACAATGAGGTCGCCGTCGGAAGTGTAGCGGGGCTCCTCTTTATCAGCGCTTAAATCGCTGTCGGAGGCAATGTTTTCTTCCGTGTCCCCGTTATTGTCATTTTCTGTTTGCCCGTTTGTATTACCACAGGCGCTGAAGGTAAAAATCATCAGGGTGGCGAGGAGCGCCAACAGAATTTTTTTCATCATATTTTCTCCTTTGCTGGAACTTCTTTCTATTATAGTGTATCGTTGGGAGGAAATCAATGCTGTTTTTTGTGTGCTTCCCGTGTATCATGGGAACAATCCGGTGAAAACGGCGGTGGAATAGAACTTTTGGTCTATTTCTTTTGTTGTATTTTTTTTCTATAATGAAAACAGTGATTCTTATTCCGCGAAATGGCCCAAAGGCCATGCTGATTATTTTGCGGATGTAGTTTTTAGTGGGGGAACGGAGTCATTTTATGAGTTTTTCTGAAATTGACTGGAATTATCTGAATAGTTTAATTTATCAGGTCAATCGGATCAGGGACCGTGACGAGATGCGGGAATTTTTTTTGAACATGCTCGATACCTTCATTCCCTGCCAGTACTCGGTTTTTTGCCTGCCCGAAGGGGAAAACCACCTGGGATATCCCATTCACCATGATCGTGTGGGCAAAAAGCGGAAGATCGCCGACGTCCCGGAACTGCAGACAAATTTTGTCAATTTGCGCTGGGTCTTCGAATCCGGGCTCAACAAGGTTTTTCGTTTCTCCGACTATTATCTAAAAAAAGAGGCTTTTTTGAATGAACCGTTTTTGGAACGCTGTAAGCTTCACGACATCCAATATTTCCTGATGATCGTACTTTCCTGCGAATTTCATTATGAAGGCTGTGTGATTCTGATGCGGAATTATGAAAGCGGCGATTTTACCGATGTCGAAGTGCGTATCCTTGACATCCTGAAAGATCATCTTGCCCTCCGCCTCTTCCAGGAAAGAGAGAGTGAAAAAGACGACGGCATTGTCTGGCGGGAAATCATCCATAAAATCGTTGCCGCCGTCGCGGAAAAGCATCATCTGACCAACCGTGAGGCGGAGGTGCTGACCTTGATCTATGACGGCAGGCAAAACAATGAAATCTGTATTCTGCTTTCCATCGCCGAGAGTACGATGAAAAAGCATATTCTGAGCATCTACGAAAAGACCGGTTTAAGAAACAGAGCGGGATTGATGCGGCTGTTCAATGAGACGATATCCGATAAGAATCTGTTGCTGAAATAAAGGATGGAAGACGGAGTGAATTTCGATGGAACTATTTGAGAAAACAATCGTATATATCATCATGGCTTGCGCAGTTTGCGGTGTGATTGCTTCGATCGTTAATAAAGACCATCCTTTGGGCAAAAAGTTCTTTGAGGGTCTTGATACGATTGGTACGATTTTTCTGCCGGTGGCGGCAATTTTAGTCTCCGCGCCGTTCATCGACGGCATGATCACCCAGTTTTTCGGTCCCATCTACGAGGCCGTCGGCTCGGACATCGCCCTTGCGGCGACCACGATCATCGCCACGGATATGGGCGGCTACGAGCTGGCGGCAGCCATCGCGGCGACGAAAGAAAGCTGGATCATGGCGATGATCGTCGGTTACATGGGGGGAGCCACCATTGTCTTCAGTATTCCTGTGGCCTTAAGGATTTTACACTATGAAGACAGAAAATATTTGGCCCTGGGCACGATCTCCGGTTTTATGGCGATTCCCGTGGGCGTCTTTGCTTCCTGCGTCTTCATCGCCTTTTCCCAGCCGGCGATCAGGGAGTTTGTCGGCAAAAACCTGAACGCCACGTATCAGCTGAGCCTCTCCTTTGCCTTGATTTTAAAAAATTTGCTACCGCTGATCATCATCAGCGTTTTGCTCCTCATTCTGTTAAAATGGAAACCCAAAGCGCTGATCAAGGGATTCCTCGTCTTCGGCAATATTATGGATTTTACCTTGCGCATCATTTTTGTGTTGGCGATGATCGAGTACAGTACCGGCCTTTTTTCGGGAGTCTTTGGTTATTGGGGCTTTGATCCCATCATGGCGGACCAGACCAATTTATACCGGTCGGCGGAGGTTGCTTGCTCCATCGGCATCATGCTGGCCGGGGCCTTTCCCTTTGTCTATATCCTGCAAACGTATCTGAAAAAACCCTTGGCTCTAATTGGACGTTCCTTTCACTTATCCGTCCGGGCCATGGCCGGGATTTTGGCGGCCAGCGCCAATGTTATCGCTCTTCTCGGCATTGTCCGCGATCTAACGCCGGAGGATAAGATCAAATGCATTGCTTATAGCGTTTGCGCCGCCTTTCTTCTCGGCGACCATCTGCTCTTTACCGATTTGTACCAGCCTTCCCTGGCGCTGCCGATTATGATCGGCAAGCTTATCGGCGGCTGCTTCGGGATCTTTTTGGCGGCAAAAATTGCCGTTCCCGTTGCCAAAACCCTGGCCAAGGAAGAATTGATCAAGGAAGGAAGCTCCATTCAAAAGTAACCCGTTTCTTTGTTGCCGTAACAGGGCTGTTTGCCCATCTTTTCTATGCCGTATGATCATTTTATGAATCCCCTGCAGTTTTTACCAAAAAACCGCAGGGTGTTTTTTTGCAAATCCGGTAAGCCTATAGAACAAAAGAAGTACTTTCTTGTGTTTTTTTCTCTTTTTTGTGCATAACTCGTTGATAGTTGGTCTTTTCAGCGAATTTACATTGGGTTTTGAGATGATAGAATGGAATCATAATAATAGTATAGGAGAGGACTTATATGGAATTATTTGGTCAAATCGTTATCTACATTATTATGGCCTGTGCTGTCATAGGCGCCGTGTTCTCCATCGTGAAAGAAGACCATCCCATCGGTCAGAAATTTTTAGAAGGGATCGATTCAATCGGTCCGATTTTTCTGCCCGTCGCCGGGATCCTGGCCGCGGCCCCGTTCTTAACGGGCTTTGTGACCAGCGTGTTTGGTCCGATTTACGAAGCCATTGGCGCGGACGCCTCCATGGCCGCAACCACCATCATTGCCGTGGACATGGGCGGCTATCAATTGGCCGACGCCATTGCGGCAACCAGAGAAAGCTGGATCATGGCGATGATGACCGGTTATATGGCCGGCGCCACCATTGTTTTCAGTATTCCCGTCGCTTTGAAGATGCTGAAGAAAGAGGATCGCAAGTACCTTGCCCTCGGTGTGATGTCCGGGATGCTCACCATCCCTGTGGGTGTTTTCATCTCCTGCGCGATCATCGCATTCACCGATCCTATGGTTCGCGAGATCGTTAACACCAGCGGCGTCGGCACCTATCAGCTGGCTCTCACCTTCGGCCTGATCCTCCGCAACTTGGTGCCGCTGATTATCTTCTGTGTGGCCATTGCCATTGGCTTGTTGCTGAAACCCAATGCCATGATCAGAGGCTTCCTTGTTTTCGGGAAAACCATGGATTCTGTTTTACGTCTCGTTTTCGTCTTTGCCGTGGTGGAATACTTCACCGGTTTCTTTTCCACGGTCATCGGTCACTGGGGCTTTGATCCCATCATTGCCGATGCCGCGGAACCTTTTCGGGCTTTGGAAGTCGCCGGTTACATCGGCATTATGCTCTGCGGCGCGTTCCCCATGGTCTATATGATTCAGGTCTATTTGCACCGTCCCCTGAATGCCCTGGGGAAACGTTTGGGACTTTCCGCCGACGCCACTACCGGGATTCTGGCAGCCACCGCCAATATCCTGGCACTCTTCGCCATTGTGAAAGATCTGGTGCCGGAAGATAAAGTCAAATGCATCGCTTATGCTGTCTGTTCCGCCTTCCTCATCGGTGACCATCTTTCCTTTACCGCGAATTTCCAGCCCTCTCTGATTTTGCCGGTGATGACCGGAAAATTCCTCGCGGGCTGTCTGGCGGTGTTTCTCGCCACGAGGATCGCCGTGCCCCGCGCCCGAATCCTGGCGGAGAAAGACTTGGAACTTGCGGCGGCGAAAAAAACAGATATCAAAACCGCGTCGGCAGGCGCGTGAGATATACGGGGGTTTGTTGATTGACAAAACCTTCTGAAATCCCTTCTTCTGTATACTCTTTCTCTTTCCTTTGATGGTATGTTTCGTCGGGAATATACCAGTCAGGCAGATAAAGCCTGATACACCTTGGTCGGTATATTTCTAACGAAATATACCGGCCTTTTTCATAAAAGAAGCCTTTTCGACATATAGTTCAGGGAAAACGGCAGCGGGAGGTTTTTTCATGAAAGGTTCTGCCATCACCGTATTTCCTGGCAACAACAGCGCCGCGGGGTTTTACTCCTATTACCACAGCGGTCTTGGTGCCATGGATTGGATCTATATTTTAAAGGGCGGACCCGGTACGGGAAAATCCACCTTTATGCGCCATCTCGCCGCGTCCTTCCGTGACCGCGGCTTTAACGTGGAGCTTTGGCAATGTTCTTCCGACGATGATTCCCTGGACGGACTTTTGATTCCGGCGCTCTCCACAGCCGTCATCGACGGCACGGCTCCTCACACCATGGATCCGGTTTACCCCGGTGTGCGGGAGGTCATCCTGAACTTCGGTGATTATTGGCGAACCGGCGTCCTTGTCAAAGACGGCGCCGCCATCATTGCCCTGACCGATCGCATCAAAGCCGCCTTCGATCAGGCCTACGACCATCTGAAAGCCGCCGGGGACTATGACGGCGCGCTTCTGCGGCTCCGCCAAGATCAGGAGAACAAAGACGACAGGGCGGAAATCGAGGATGTGGTAAATAGCATCTTCGGCGGTGAAAAGGGTGTGACACGCCATCTTTTCGCCGCCGCGGTGACGCCTTCCGGTATTCGGGATCTGACCTTCGATATCTGCCGCGATCTGAAAAACCGTTATTTTCTCCGGGGCAAACGCGGTTTGGGCCAACAAAGGTATCTTCAGGCCGTGATGGCCGCCGCGGAGAAATACAGTGTATCGATGGATATTTACCATGGGCACCTGCACCCCGATGAAGTGGTCATGGTGGTGCTGCCCGCTCTTGACGCTGTGGTTGCGGCGGCGGAGATCATTCCCGCAGAGGAAATCAGGGAGGGCGACCGCATCATCGCTTTTGTTGGGGAAAAGACAAAGGAGGAAGAACAACAACTGGTGGAAAAAAGAGACGACGCCATCAAGCGGGGCGCCGCGGAGATCGACAAAGCCCACCGTCTCCATGATGACCTGGAGTTGTTTTACAGTGGCGCCATGGATTTTGAAAGCATTTCCCGTTTGGAAAAAACAGTCTTCCAAAATATACTAAAAAGCGCGTCAAAAGACTGAAAATATGGTATAATAAATCATCATATCTATGTTATGAAGGATTTTATGAACGCTATGGGTGAATTTAAATTAACGGCTCCTTTTAAGCCGGCGGGGGGGCAAAAAGACGCCATCGATTCCCTGCTTTACGGCCTTAATCAGGGGGAGCGAGAACAAATTTTAATGGGGGTCACCGGTTCCGGCAAAACCTTTACCATGGCCAACGTGATCGCAAAAATGAACTGTCCCGCTTTGGTGATGGTGCATAATAAGACTTTGGCCGCCCAGCTTTGCGGTGAATTCAAGGAGTTTTTCCCGGAAAATGCCGTGGAATACTTCGTCAGTTTTTACGATTATTATCAGCCCGAGGCCTATGTCCCCCGCACCGATACGTATATTGAAAAAGATTCCTCCATCAACGATGAAATCGAGCGTCTCCGTCACGCCGCCACGGCCTCCCTTTTTGAGCGGCGCGACGTGATCATCGTCGCCAGCGTCTCCGCCATCTATGGTCTCGGTAACCCCGAGGACTACAGTACCATGGCGGTGAGCCTCTGGGAGGGACAGGTTATTGACCGCGATGAGATCATCAAAAAACTGATTTCCATTCAGTACACGCGCAACAATATGGATTTAAACCGTTCGGAATTCCGGGTAAGAGGGGATATTCTGGAAATCTATCCCGCCTCCGCCACGGAACAGATTTTGCGCGTGGAGATGTTCGGCGATGAAATTGAACGCATCGTGGAAACGGATATCGTCACCGGTGAGGTGCTGCACAATCTTCGCCACGTGATGGTCTTCCCGGCCTCCCACTATGTCACAGGGGAAGCGCGGCTGAAGATCGCGGTGGAAAACATCAAGGAGGAATTGGAGGAGCGCCTCAGCGAACTGCGCGCCGCCAACAAGCTCTTAGAAGCCCAGCGTTTGGAACAGCGTACCCGCTTTGATTTGGAGATGATGGAGGAGGTGGGCTACTGTCAGGGCATCGAAAACTATTCCCGCCATCTCACCGCCCGGCAGCCGGGGGAAGCCCCCTATACCTTGCTGGACTTTTTCCCCGATGACTTTTTGCTCTTTGCCGATGAAAGCCACGTGACCATTCCCCAGATCGGCGGCATGTACCGGGGGGATCGCGCCCGGAAAGAAGTCTTGATCGACTACGGCTTCCGTCTGCCTTCCGCCTTGGATAACCGCCCGCTGAAATTTGAGGAATTTGAAAAGAAGATCAATCGCATCATCTACGTTTCCGCCACCCCGGGCAATTACGAACTGGCGCAAAACGCCAGGATTACAGAACAGATCATCCGTCCCACAGGGCTTCTTGACCCCAAAGTGGAGGTGCGGCCCATCGCCGGCCAGATCGACGACTTAACCGCGGAAATCAACGATCGCATCGCCAAGCACGAACGGGTCCTGATCACAACGCTGACCAAGCGAATGGCGGAAGATCTCACCAAATATTTGCAGGAAATCGGCATCAAAGTTACTTATTTGCATTACGATGTGAAAACCTTGGAACGGACGGAGATCATCCGCAATCTGCGTCTCGGCACCTATGACGTGCTGGTAGGGATTAACCTTTTAAGAGAAGGGCTGGACCTGCCGGAGGTTTCTTTGGTGGTCATTTTAGACGCGGATAAGGAAGGTTTCCTCCGGGCGGAGCGAGCTCTGATCCAGACCATCGGCCGGGCTGCCCGGAACGATCACGGTACGGTGATCATGTATGCCGATCGGATCACCGATTCGATGAAAAAGGCCATCGACGAGACGAACCGCCGCAGAGAAGTCCAAAAAGCTTATAACGAAGCCCATGGCATTGTGCCCAAAACCATTATCAAGGACGTGCGGGATAACCTTGCCGTCACCTATGAGGAAAAAGGCGAAAAACAGCAACTTTCCCAGTGGGTGAAGGATAAAAAGAAGCGGGAACGGGTCATCGCTTCCCTGGAAAAAGAAATGAAACAGGCGGCCAAACGTCTTGATTTCGAAAAAGCGGCCAAACTTCGGGATATGATCATGGAGTTGCGGGCCGCAGCCAGGGGTACGCAAAAAATCACAAGCCAAAAAGAACAGGAAGAACAGGAATTCTAATCTATGAACGAGTTTATTACGATCAAAGGCGCCAGAGAGCATAATTTACAGAATATCGATCTTAAAATCCCCCGTGATAAGATGGTGGTCATCACCGGTATCAGCGGTTCCGGTAAAAGCTCCTTGGCCTTTGATACGATCTATGCCGAAGGTCAGCGGCGCTATATGGAAAGCCTTTCCTCCTATGCCCGCCAATTCTTAGGGCAGATGGAAAAACCCGATGTTGACGATATTGAGGGGCTTTCCCCCGCCATCTCCATTGACCAGAAAACCACCAGCAAAAATCCGCGTTCCACCGTGGGTACGGTGACGGAAATCTACGACTACCTGCGCCTGCTCTACGCCAGGGTCGGTCATCCCCATTGCCCCCAGTGCGGCAAGCCCATTGAACGGCAGACCGTCGATCAGATTGTCGACGCCGTCAAAGCGCTGCCCCCGGCGACGAAGATTCAAATCTTAGCGCCTCTCGTCAGAGGCAGAAAAGGAGAATATCAGAAGCTTTTTGAAAACGCGAAGAAAAAAGGTTTTGTCCGCGTTTTGGTCGACGGGGAAATGCGCAGTCTCGATGAGGAGATCATTCTGAAAAAACAGGTGAAGCACAATATTTCCCTTGTCGTCGACAGACTGATCATCAAAGAGGATATGAACCGCCGTTTGAGCGACTCTTTGGAACTGGCCCTGAACGAAGGGGAGGGCCTGGTGGAAGTGGAGATCATCGGCAAAGAAACGCGGCTTTTCAGCCGCAATTTCGCTTGCCCCGAATGTAATGTCAGCATCGGCGAAATGACGCCCCGGATGTTTTCCTTCAACAGCCCCTTCGGCGCCTGCCCCAGCTGTGACGGTCTCGGTTTTACCATGAAAATCGATCCCGATTTCGTCATACCCGATAAGAACCTCAGTATCAACGAGGGCGCCGTCGTAACGCTGAACATCGGCAATATGTCCAGCTGGTTTTACCAATGTTTGGCCGCCGTGGCCAAAGAATGCGGTTTTTCCCTGGATACGCCCGTCAAAGAGCTGCGCGAAGAGGACATGCGGGTACTCCTTTACGGCCTGCCCCAAAACCGCCGCATCAAAGTGGTTTACGAACATCACGACGGGGAGAAAAAGACCTACAATTCCAGCTGGGAAGGGCTGATCAACAATTACCAGCGCCGTTACAGAGAAACGAATTCCAACTATATCCGGGAGGAGTTCGAAAAATATATGTCCTTCAAACCCTGTACCGATTGCCGGGGCAAACGCCTCAAAAAAGAGAGTATGGCCGTGACGGTGGGGGGTCTCAACATCACCGAAATCACCGATTTTTCCATCCGGGAAGCCGTGGCTTTCTTCCAACAGCTGGAACTGACGGAGCGGGAAGCCTTCATCGCCAAACAGGTGCTGAAAGAAATCAAGGGGCGTTTGAAGTTTTTGTCCGACGTGGGTCTCGATTACATGACCCTCTCTCGCGGCAGCGGCACGCTTTCCGGCGGCGAAGCCCAGCGCATTCGCCTCGCCACCCAGATCGGTTCTTCCTTGATGGGGGTTTTGTACATCCTCGACGAACCCAGCATCGGCCTGCATCAGCGGGATAACGCCAAGCTCATTGAGACGCTGCATCATTTAAGAGATCTCGGCAATACGGTGATTGTGGTGGAGCACGATGAGGAGACCATGCGCGCCTCCGATTACATTGTCGACATCGGCCCCGCCGCCGGCATTCACGGCGGCAAAGTGGTGGCCTGCGGCACGCCCCAGGAAATGCTGGAAAAGGAACATTCCGTGACCGCCGACTATTTGTCCGGCAGAAAGAAAATTGAGGTGCCGAAAAAGCGCCGCCCCATCGGCGATCGGGCCATCGAGATCATCGGCGCCGAAAAGAATAATCTGCGGAAAATCGACGTCAAAATTCCCCTGGGCGTCTTCGTGGCCGTCACCGGTGTTTCCGGTTCCGGGAAAAGCACCCTGATCGACGACATTCTTTATCATACCTTGGCCCACAAGCTGAACCGGGCCCGGATCTCCCCGGAGAATTTTGCCGAGATCCGCGGTCTTCAATATTTGGACAAGGTCATCGATATCGACCAGAGTCCCATCGGCCGTACGCCCCGGAGCAATCCGGCGACGTATACCGGGGTTTTCGATCATATCCGGGACATCTTCGCCGAAACGAAGGAGGCCCGCGCCAGAGGCTATAAGAAAGGCCGTTTCAGCTTCAATGTCAAAGGCGGTCGCTGTGAGGCCTGCCAGGGCGACGGCATCATCAAGATCGAGATGCATTTTCTCCCCGATATCTATGTTCCCTGCGAAGTCTGTAAGGGCAAGCGTTACAACAGAGAGACCTTGGAAGCCACCTACAAGGGAAAGAACATTGCCGATATCTTAGCGATGACCGTTGATGAGGCCTGCGATTTCTTTGAAAACATTCCGAAAATTTACCGTAAGATGAAGACTCTGCAAGATGTCGGGTTGGGCTATATTCAGCTGGGTCAGAGCGCCACAACCCTCTCCGGCGGCGAAGCCCAGCGGGTGAAGCTGGCCACGGAACTGAGCCGCCGCAGCACCGGCAACACCATCTATATTCTTGACGAGCCCACCACGGGGCTGCACAGCGCCGACATCGCCTGCCTCCTCCACGTATTGAACCGCCTTGTGGACGGCGGCGATTCGGTGGTCGTCATCGAACACAATCTCGACGTCATCAAAACCGCGGACTACATCATTGATCTGGGTCCTGAAGGCGGCAGCGAAGGGGGCACCGTCATTGCCCGGGGCACCCCGGAGGAAGTGGCGAAAAACGAACGTTCCTATACGGGACAATTTTTAAAGGCGAAACTGAAAGAAAATGGATAAAGCTTTTTGGCAGGAAAAATTAAAGAATCTCCCGGCGCACCCCGGCGTTTATCTTTTCAAAGACGAAGCGGGTCGCGTGATCTACGTGGGGAAAGCGGAAAACCTGAAATCCCGGGTTTCCTCCTATTTTTTGGACAGCAAAAACATGGCTCCCAAAACCCTGGCCATGCGGGAAAAAGCGAGAGATCTTGAAACCATTCTGGTGGATTCCGCCGCCGAGGCGCTGCTTTTGGAATGCAATCTGATCAAGCGTTACCGCCCGCGATACAACATCATGCTGAAAGACGATAAGACCTATCCCTATCTGAAACTGACCTTAGGGGAGGCGTATCCCCGGCTCATCGTCACGCGGCAGTATAAGAATGATAAAGGGAAGTATTTCGGCCCCTTTACCAACGTGGGGGCGATGAACGATACCGTCGCTTTGCTGAAGCAGTTCTTTCCCTTGCGCGGTTGCGGCACGAAAATGGGGCGGTCGAAAGATCGGGTTTGTCTCAATTACGACCTCGGCAACTGTCCCGGCCCCTGTATGGGGAAAATATCCCAAAAGAATTATGGGGAAACGGTCAAGGCCATCGACGGTTTTTTAAGCGGCGACAGCGGCGAGATTCGGCGCTTGCTCAAGGCGAAAATGGAAGATCACGCCAAGGAACTGCAATTTGAAAAGGCCGCCGCCTGCCGCGATCAACTCAAAGCCGTGGACACCGTTTTGGCCAAACAGAAAATTTCCGCCGCCAATGTCCGGGACGACCGTGATATCATCGCCGTTGCCCGGGAGGGGGAAGAGGCCGCGGTGACGGTCTTCTTCATCCGCAACGGTCGCCTGATCGGTCGGGAGCACCGCTTCATCACCGGTTGCGGCGACCAGGACGACGGGGAAATCCTACGCCTGTTCCTGCCGGAATTCTACGGCGGTGACCGGCGGATTCCCCGCCAGCTCTATGTACCCGTACTTCCCGCGGAAACCGAAGTTGTTACGGAAATCCTCAGTTCCCGCCGGGACGGCCCTGTGCACTTTCTTGTGCCCCAAAAAGGGGAAAAGCGGCGATTGCTGGAATTGGCGGCAAAAAACGGCGCCCTGCTGCTGGCGGAAGAAAAGCGGGATAAGAATAAGGACGATACCGACGTTTGCGCGGCCCTGGAAAACCTCCGCACCGCACTGGGACTGCCCTATACGCCTCGGCGCATCGAATGCTACGATATTTCCCACGTACAGGGAGCCTATACCGTCGGCTCCATGATCGTCTTCATCGACGGCAAGCCGAAAAAGGATCAGTACCGCAAGTTTAAAATCAAGAACGTAGCGGGGATCGACGATTTTGCCTCTTTAAATGAGGTGCTGGACCGCCGTTTTAAGCGGGGCATCGAGGAAAAGCAGGCGGGGAAAACCGCGGGCTTCGCCGATTTTCCCGATTTGTTTCTGATCGACGGCGGCAAAGGACAGCTTTCCGCGACATTGAAAATTAGAGAAAAGTATCACTCCGCCATCCCCTTCGTTTCCTTGGCCAAGCGCGAAGAAGAGCTGATGCTCCCGGATCAGGAGGCGCCGCTGCTGCTCCCCAAAGGCAGCCCGGAATTCCATCTCATCCAGCGGATCCGCGACGAAGCCCACCGCTTTGCCATTTCCTTTCACCGGCAGCTGCGGGCAAAAGGCCAGACCCGCTCCATCCTGGAAGACATTCCCGGCATCGGTCCGGCCCGTCAAAAGGCGCTGCAAAAACATTTTAAATCAACACGCGCCATCGAACATGCCACCGTGGAAGAACTGATGCTGGTGGAGCAGATGACCAAGGCGGCAGCTACGGCGGTGTATGATTTTTTCCGTTTGCGGGAACATACCAATGAGAAAGAGTGACAGAAAAAATGAGCTTACTGGAAGTCCATGAAATTTCCCATACCTACGGGGATAAATCTCTGTATCGCAAGGCGTCCTTTGATTTGTTCAAGGGGGAGCATATGGGATTGGTGGGACCAAACGGCGCCGGAAAATCCACGCTGATGAAAAGCCTCGTCGGCGAGGTCGTTCCCGATACGGGTTTCATCCGCTGGCAGAATAAGGCCAAAATCGGACACCTGGACCAATATGCCAGCGTCGATCCGGAGGAAACCATCGAATCCTATTTGAAGAGCGCTTTTAAGGAATTGTTCGCGGCGGAAAAGAAATTGATGGAAGTCAATGAAGCGCTGACAAAGCACCCCGACGAGATTTTGCTGAAAACCGCTTCTTCCCTCCAGGATATGCTGGAACAGAAAGATTTTTATGCGGTGGACAGCAAGGTGCAGCGCGTCGCCGCGGGTCTCGGCTTGACCCCTTTGGGCTTGGAACGCCCCTTGAAGAAGCTCAGCGGCGGTCAGCGGGCCAAAGTCATTTTAGCGAAATTGCTCCTTGCCGACGTCGACGTACTGCTTTTGGACGAGCCAACGAATTTCCTTGACACGGAGCACATCGAGTGGTTGACGAAATATCTGAAAAGCTTCAAAGGCGCGTTTATCGTCATCTCCCACGACCATTCTTTTTTGAACGATATTTGTACCTGTATCCTGGACGTGGAATTTGACACGCTGAAGAAATATACGGGGAATTATGACGCCTTCCTGGGCCAAAAAGAGCTGAAACAGGCGGAATACGTCCGCGCTTACGAGCATCAAAAGAAGGAGATCGCAAAAACCGAAGACTATATCGCGAAGAATAAAGCACGAGCCGCCACGGCGGCCATGGCCAAAAGCCGCCAGAAGAAGCTGGCTAAAATCGACCGCCTCGCCACGCCGCAGACGCGGCCGAAAGCGCATTTTAAATTTCCCTATCAGGAAATTTCCACCCAAAAGGCCCTTGCTTTAAATGACTTGGAAATCGGTTACTACTATTCCTTGATGCCGAAACTGTCCCTGACCGTTGCCACGGGAAGCAAAACCGCGGTGACCGGTTTTAACGGGATCGGCAAGAGTACTTTGCTGAAGACGCTGATCGGCGAAATTCCCGCCATCAAGGGAAATTTTCAATTTGGTGAAAAGACCGTTATCGGTTATTATGAGCAGGATCTGCGCTTTGGCGACGACCAGAAAACGCCTTTGGCTTATCTCCTGGATCTCTTTCCCAAAATGACGGTGAAGGAACTCCGTGGCGCGTTGGCCAAATGCGGTATCAGCGCGGAACACATCGACCGCAGTATCGCGACCCTCTCCGGGGGAGAGCAAAGCAAAGTGAAACTTTGCGTTTTGACGCTGACGCCGGCGAATTTTCTGATTCTTGACGAACCCACCAATCATCTCGACGCCCAAGCCAAAGAGGGGCTGGAAAAAGCGATCCGCAATTTTAAAGGCACGGTTTTGTTCGTTTCCCACGACCCCTTGTTTTATCGGGATTGGGCGGACCGTGTCATCGACATTGAAGAACATATCATCATCAATGATTAAATTATATATCTAGATGTTTAAATATTTGCGCAATTGTCTTATTGCTATTGTTTGTTTATGTATTTGAATGTATTATATACGTTAGACTATTATTTGGGTATAGGTTGTGAAAAAAAAGAAAGTAGGTGGATTCATGATCGACAGAAAAAAGAGAAATGAAGAAATCATGTACGCGTGCGCCGATGTTTTTTATGAAAAAGGCATTGAGAAAGCTACTATGAGAAATTTCTCGGAAGCGACGGGTTATTCTCCCGCGACGATTTACCAAAGTTTTCAGGACAAACGGGAAATCGTCGAAAACTGTCTCACCTTCTCCGTAGAGAAGAGAAACGAACTGATCGCCGAGGTTATGGAAAAGAACAAGAACACCCCAGAGAAGATTTTCAAAAGTCTCCAGCGCAAAGAAAAAGAAATGATGAAATGGACCGTTGTCATCGTCCGCATCATCACTTCGCCGTATTACCGTGATATGCACGGGAGTTTGGAAGAAGTTAGCATGAACGCCATTGAAAAGTACAATGATATCTTCGACGAAGAAGTCATCATCTTGTTTATGCTTTATTATGCCGCGCTGAACTACTATGTGATTTCAGGGAGCGAAGAGTACTTCCGCAAGGAAGAAAAGTTCATTGAAGCGGAAGTTTTAAAACGCATCAAGTAAGCGTATCCCGTGAATTGACGGAAAAAAGGGGCTTAGACGTTGAAGCAGCCCTACAAAAAGAAGTCGGCTTCTGATTAAATCAGAAGCCGACCTAGGCCGTCGACAAAGTCTGATACGCGGCGAACCCTTTGCCCCGCGACAGCTTGTGTACTAGCGTGTACACGGCGCAGCCGCAGGCCAAAGCGTTCACCGTGTATAAGCCTTTCTCGGCGGCCTATCATCCTGTAGCCCAAAATCCGCTGATGCGTATTTTGTCTACAGTCTGAGTCGGCTTCTGATTGAATCAGAAGCCGACCTTTTTTTCATATCTGCTGTTAGAAAACTCACGGAGGAATGGCCTTTGGCGTATTCCTGTGCGCTCCTGCCGCAATCAGCAAGCCGCCTTTGCTTGTCCCCGCAGTTATGAGCCCTCATTGATATCGGTGTTTTTAAGGCGTCGGAAAATACTCAACGAAACATTTCTACGACGGCTTCCTTGGGAAGCGCGCCAACGGAACGTTTGACGGGTTCGCCATTTTTAAACAGGATAATCGTGGGGATCGAAGCCACATGGTATTTCGCAGCGATGGAACCTTCATCGTCAACATTGAGTTTGCCCACTTTCACTTCATCGGCGTATTCTTTGGCGATGGCGTCGATGGTGGGGGAGAACATTCTGCAGGGGCCGCACCAAGAAGCCCAGAAATCCACGAGGACGGGCTTATCCGACTGCAGAACTTCTTTTTCAAAATTGTCTTTATTGATTACAATAGCATTCATGATTGAGACTCCTTTCTGTATTTTATATTTTTATTATACCCAAAGAGGATAGATTTTACCGTGACTTTGTCACAATTATTTTCAAATCGTCAATTTTTTTAATTTTTCCGGGTCTTTTAGAAAAATACTGCCGCGGCTGATGGAAACAATACCGTCTTCGGCGAAGCGCCGCAGCATTCGGGAGACGACTTCCCGGGCGGAGCCGGTGTTGCGGGCGATTTGTTCGTGGGTCATGTGGAGTTTTGGGGAACCTGTTCGCTCCCATTCTTCCGCTAAAAAGAGGGCGAGGCGTTTGTCGTAACCCATAAAAAGGATCTGTTCCATGGTCCACATCACTTCAGAAAAATGCTCGGTAAAGAGCTCGTACATGAAGCAGCGGGCGTAAACGTTTCTTTCCGTCAGCCACTTGAAGGCGGCGGTGGTGATGACCAGCAAATCCGTATCGTCCTCCGCGGTGATTTGGGTGTTGAAGGTGATTTGATGGATCATGCAGGCGGCGCTCAAGACGCAGTATTCACCGACGGAGACCCGAAGTAAGGTGATTTCGCGGCCTTCCTCCGAGATGATGGCCACCCGCAGCATACCGCTGGCCACGCGGATCATACCGAGGCACTCTTCTTCATAGCCGTGGATGACGGTATCCTTTTTAAAATGCCGCAAGTTACAGCTACGGCGCAAGAGATCTCTTTCTTCTTCGCTCAGGCGCGGCCAAAAAGGCAGCGTTTCTAATATTTCTCCGAATTCTTGGCAGTGATCCGAATTAGCCATGTTGTTTCCTCCTTTATCGCAGCTTCAGATGGTTCGCCAAAATGTCGATGGCTTCAATATATCCGTCAAACCCTCTGCCGCAAATCGTCCGAATGCAGCCGAGAGAAGTGTAGGAAACATGGCGGAAAGCCTCTCTGTGATAAATATCGCTCAAATGTACCTCTACCGCGGGTAGATTAACGGTTTTCAAAGCGTCAAGAATGGCAATGCTGGTATGACCGTAGGCGCCGGGGTTGAGGATGATGCCGTTGGCGTCTTCATAGGCGGCCTGGATAAAATCGACGAGGGCGCCTTCATGGTTGGATTGAAAGAAACTGGTTTTAATGTTTTTGCTTTTCGCGTAATCATCAATATAAGAAAGCAATTCCTGGTAAGTGCGGCTGCCGTAAATGGACGGTTCCCGCTTCCCCAACATGTTGAGGTTGGGGCCGTGGATGACGAATAATTTCATTTTTTGCTCCTAATGAGCGCTTCTGCCTTAGCGTAAACCGCCGCGTTGCGCTCTTGAGGGATTTTTTTCTGTTGGAATAACTCCTCTGCCCGGCGCGCTTGTTCCACCAGCATCATAAGGCCGTTGGCATGAGGGAGGCCCAAGGCGTCGGCGTCGTCCAGGAGACGCGTTTTAAGGGGATTGTAGATCAGATCAAGGACTCCCTTTAGGTGAGAAAAAGCAGAGAGTTTAAGCGGTGTTTCGTCGCTATGGGGATACATCCCCACCGGCGTACAGTTGACTAAAATATCGGCGTCAAGGTATTTTTCCGTATCCGAATAAGACGTGGCGTTGGCTTTCCTTGAGAGTATCGCGATTTCCCCGGCGCCTTCGTCTTGGACGGCGGCGGCCACGGTTTCGCCGGCGCCGCCGCTGCCTAAGATGACGACTTTTTGCCCTAAAAAGGAGATTTTTGCCTCATGGGCCATGTACAAAAAGCCATCGTAGTCTGTGTTATCGCCAAAAAGCGCGCCGTCTTCCCCACGCAGCAGCGTATTGACACTGTTGCAGCGCCGCGCCCTTTGGGAGAGCCCGGTGCAAAAGGGGATGACTGTTTTTTTATAGGGAATGGTGACGTTCAGCCCCGAAAAATCCCCTTGACTTACATAAAGGGCTACCTCGTCTTCGCTCAGCTCTTTTAAAAAATAGTCTGCGGTGCCGAAGAGCCGGTGGATTTCTGGAGAAATGCTATGTTTTAAGGATTTCCCGATCAGGCCGTATTTCATGGCGCCTCCTCTTTCCTCTGCCCTGGTTCGTCCCGGGTTTCTGCCTCTTTGCGGCACCGTTGCTGATGAGATCGGCTGATGGCGAAAAGACGCTCAAAAAAGGCTTCGCCGTAAGGAGCGTAGGACGCGCCGAGACGCTCTGTAGCCTTGCGGCAAATTGCCGCTTCTCTTTGGCTGTCGTCCACGGGCAGGCCGTGTTCTCCTTTGTAGGCGGCAATTTCCGCCGCGGCGTCGAGACGCTGCCGTAGCAGTTCGATGAGTTTGTCGTCGATTTCATCGATTTTCTTGCGGATTTCGTCAAGTTCCAAAAAAATCATCCTTTCGCCGTCAACAGCAAATCCAGAAGCGTCATGGCAATTACGCTTTCCACCACCGGTACGGCCCGCGGTACGATACAGGGATCGTGGCGGCCCGCCACGGTAACGGTGGTTTCCGCGGCAGCGGCAAGATCCACTGTTTCCTGTACTTTGCCGATGGAGGGCGTCGGTTTTACGGCGACTCTTAAAATCAGGGGCATACCGGTGGTGATGCCGCCTAAAATGCCGCCGGCATGGTTCGTCTTTGTTTGCGGGGTCCCGTCTTTGAGATAAAAGGCGTCGTTGTGCTCGCTCCCCAAAAGGGAGGCCGCGGCGAAACCGTCGCCGAATTCTACGCCTTTCACCGCGGGAATGCCGAAGAGATGTTTGGCCAAAAGGTTTTCCACGCCGTCGAACATGGGCTCGCCGAGGCCCGGCGGCAGACCGACGACGCCGGCTTCGATGATGCCGCCGAGGGAATCGTTCTTTTTGGCCACGAGCCCGATTTGCGCCTGCATCGTATCACCCACCCCGATGCTGCTGGTGGGAAAGGGATAGCGGCCGGGGTCTTTGAGATCGTCGGCGCTGACCCCCACGGGATCAAAGGGTTTATCCTGGACCTTGCCGAGGCTTAAAATGTGAGCGCCGATCACAATGCCCCGCTTCTCTAAAATCCCCTTGACCAGTCCCCCGGCAAAGCAGAGGGGGGCGGTGAGACGGCCGGAAAAGTGACCGCCGCCGCGGTAATCCGCAAATCCCTTGTATTTGACATGGGCGGCATAATCGGCGTGGCCAGGGCGCGGCAGGTCTTTGATGTCTTCGTAGGATTTCGATTGGACATCTTTATTCAGGATCACGGCGCAAAGCGGCGCGCCGCAGGTTTTATCGTTGTATACGCCGGAGAGGATCTGAAAATCATCGTCTTCCCGGCGTTTGGTGGCGTAATCCTTTCCCGCCGGAGCCCGGCGGCTCATGAAGCGGCGAATCTCATAGGGATCCACGGTTTCCCCGACGGGCAGGCCGTCGATGACAATACCGATGGCTTCGGAGTGAGATTGGCCGAAAACCGTATAACGAATATTTTTGCCGAAATCAGAGGACATCAAATTTCCCTCCCAATGATTTAAAATCCGCGAAAAAGCCGGGATAACTCTTGTTGACGGCTTCGGCGCCAACGATGGTGATGTCGCCTTTGGCCAACAGTGAGGCGACGGCGCAGGCCATGACGATGCGGTGGTCGTCGTATCCCTGCACCACGCCGCCGTTTAGGGGTTTTCCGCCGCGGATTGCAAGACCGTCCGCGGTCTCCTTGATATCAGCGCCGAGTCTGCTGAGATTGTCGGTCATCGCTTTTAAGCGGTCGGATTCTTTCAAACGCAGCCGTTGGGCGTTGTAGATCACGGTGGTGCCCTGGGCGGCGCAGGCCAAAACGGCGAGAATGGGTACGAGGTCGGGAATTTGGGATGCGTCGATATCGATGGCGGTCAGATCTTTTTTGCTGACGGTGAAGGTTTCTAAAGGTCCTTCGGCGGTTTTCCCGCCCATTTTTTTGATCAGCGAAACGATGGCGCGGTCGCTCTGAAGGGAAGCGCAGTTAAGACCTTCGACGCTGATCTCTTTGCCGAGAGCTCCGGCGGCCAGCCAGAAGGCACCGTTGGACCAGTCCTTTTCCACCGTGATTGCGCCGGGAGAAACGTATGTTTGACGGCCTTTGACCGTGAAACAGCAACCGTCCCGCTGAATGTTAACGCCGAATTTGGCGAGGGTGTCGACGGTCATATCAATGTAAGCGTCGGATTCCGGCGCCGACGTCAGGATCAGGCGGCTGTCGGCAATCAGCAGCGGCAAAGCGAAGAGCAGCCCGGAAATGTACTGGGAGCTGACATCGCCGGGAAGACGGTAGACGCCGCCGTGGAGCTGCCCCGTTACGACCAGGGGCAGCCGTTCGCCGTGGATCAGCACGCCGTGGCCGCGCATAACATCAATCAGCGGCTGCATGGGGCGTTCTCCCAGCCGCCGGGAACCGGTATACGTATAGCCGTTGCAGCCCAAAGCCGCCGCCAAAGGGAACAGAAATCGCAAGGTGGAACCGGAATTGCCGCAGTTTAACGTCCCGGTAGAGGGCATCTCTTCGATGGGCTGTACCGTTAAACAGTGGTCTTTATGCCAACGGCTGCCCATACCCATACGGGTCAGCACCTGTAAAGTGGCTTCTAAATCTTCCGACCAGGTGTCGATTTTGATTTTGGTGGGAACGTCGGCAAGAGCGGAGGCAATGAGGATGCGGTGTCCGTCGGCTTTGGAATCGATGGCTCGAACTTCGCCGTGGAGTATTTGCGGCTTAATTTTAATATCCATGATGATTCCTCCTATATTGTAATGGTAGTCCTAATCCTATATTTGAAAAAAGGATTTCAGTTTTGTTACCGGCAGAGAGAGCAGACGGCATTTGCCCACGGTTTCCGGAATCACCAGGCGAATCGTCTCGCCACTGCGCTTCTTGTCGTTTTCAACGTAAGGCAGCAGTTCCTCCAAAGGATACGGGCATTTGGTGGGCAGGCCGTAAAGGGCGAGGACTTCGGCGATGCGATCTTTGCAGTCAAATTCCGCCAGCCCATTTTTGGTCGCCGCTTCAGCGATGGCCACCATGCCGCAGGCCACGGCGTGGCCGTGTGTGATTTCAAAATCGCTGTGCTTTTCGATGGCGTGACCCAAAGTGTGGCCGAGATTTAAAAATTGGCGGTCGCCGTAATCGAATTCGTCTGCCAAAACCAGGCGGCGTTTGATTTTCACGCAGGTGGCGATGATGTCTTCGATGTGCTGCCGCAGTTCGCCGCCGCGCAATAGCGCGAAGAGATCTTCGTCACAGAGAACGGCGTATTTGACGGCTTCGGCGATGCCGTCGGCAAAGCGCACCGGCTCCATGGTTTTGAGCGTATCGTGGTCGCACCAGACGAGAGAAGGCTGGTGAAAGGCGCCGGCCAGGTTTTTGCCGGCGTCTAAATTGACGGCGGTCTTGCCGCCGACGGAAGAATCGATGGCCGCTAAAAACGTGGTGGGCAGCTGTACGTAGGGGATGCCCCTGAGATAAACCGCGGCGGCAAACCCTGCCAGATCACCGACCACGCCGCCGCCCAGGGCGACGATGAAATCGCCGCGGTTGATTTGGTGGCGCGCCATAAATTCCAGCAGTTCCCGGAGAATATCCATATTTTTGGCATGTTCCCCATGGGCGAACACAAAGGTCCTGTGGGGGATGGCTGCTTTTTCAAAGGCCTTTCTGACCGTATCGCCGTAGAGGCTTTCGACGTTATCGTCGGTGACGATGACAGCGCTGCCCAGGGGAAACTGTTCCTTGACCGCGTCGCCGCACTGTTTCAGGATGCCCTTGCCAATGACGATTTCATAGGGTTTTTCCGTTTCAACGGTAATCCTTTTCATTGGGATCCTTCCTCTTCCTGTTTATTCTACAAATGAATGCCGAAACAAACTTTATAATTTTATATTATAAAACAAAACAGCCAAAACCGCAACTATTCGCCGGGAAAGGATTGCGTTGTTTTGGCGATATGATTCGCGGTCAAAAAAAGTCCGCAGTGTAAGACAGTGCGGACTGATTCGATATTATAAAACTTTGGATAAAAAGGACTGCAGCCGTTCGTTTTGGGGATTTTTAAAAAATTCTTGAGGCGTATTTTCTTCCAGAATTTTGCCGCTGTCCATAAAGATCACCCGGGTACCGACTTCCTTGGCAAAGCCCATTTCGTGGGTAACCACCACCATGGTCATGCCCTCCTGGGCCAGCTTCTTCATGACGTCCAGCACCTCGCCGATCATTTCCGGGTCAAGAGCGCTGGTGGGTTCGTCGAAAAGCATGACGTCGGGGTTCATGGCCAAGGCGCGGACAATGGCGACCCGCTGTTTTTGACCGCCGGAGAGATTCCCCGGATAGGCGTCAATTTTATCGGGCAGACCGACGCGGTCTAAAAGCTGCTTCGTTTTTTCCGCGGCCTCTTCCTTTTTCATGATACCCAATTTCACCGGCGCCATCATGATGTTTTCCTTGACGCTTTTGTGGGGAAAAAGATTGAAGCTCTGGAAGACCATGCCCATTTTTTGGCGCATTTTATTGATGTCGTTTTTTTTGTCGGTGATGTCTTTGCCCTCAAACCAAATATGGCCGCCGCTGGGAACTTCCAGCAGATTGAGACAGCGCAGAAAGGTGGATTTGCCGGAGCCGGAAGGGCCAATCACCACAACGACGTCGCCTTTTTTGATGGTGGTGTCAACGCCGTCAAGGGCTTTCACTGTGCTGTTTTTGAAGTGCTTCTGCAAGCCTTTGACTTCGATCAGCACATCCTTTTCCCTATGGTTTACGCCGTTATTTTCAGTGATCATTGCTTCTCAGCCTCCTTTCCAGTTTGCCGACGAGCCAGGTAAAGAACATGACCAGGATCAGATAGATCAGGGCCACGGCAATCAACGGCATAAAGGCGGAATAGGTGCGGCCGATGATGATGTAGCCGCCCTTGGTCAGGTCCTGCAAAGCGATGTAACCGGAAACGGAGGTCTCCTTGAGCAGGGTGATGAATTCGTTGGCCAGGGCAGGCAGGACATTCTTGACGGCCTGGGGAATGATGATGAAGGCCATGGTCTGCACATAATTGAGGCCCAAGCTTCTGCCGGCTTCCATTTGCCCTTTGTCGATGGACATGATCCCGGAGCGGACGATTTCCGCAACATAAGCCCCGGAATTGATGCCGAAAGCCAAAACGGCAACAAAGATCTTATTGTTGGACGTTGCGAAGATGATATAATACATGATCAGCAGCTGCACCACGACGGGGGTTCCTCTGATTACGGTGAGGTACACCTTGCTGATGGTATTCAACAGTTTGAGGATCGCCTGGCCGAAACTGGGACCCATGGTTTCAACGGTGTTGTCGTAGGAGGAGCGGATGATGGCGATGATCACGCCGATGCTGATGCCTAAGAGCAACGCAAAAAATGTGATTTCCAGAGTGATTCCGAGACCGTTCAACAGATATTTCCAACGTCCATCATTGATGAAGTTCAGAATAAACTGGGCCTTTAAATCGTTGAACCATTCCGTCAAGAGAATACCCCCTTTTTACATGAAATAGGGGCGGTTGCCCGCCCCCAAGCCGCCGCTGGCCTTTAAAACACGGCAAACTCGCGTTTAAGACCTCCTTGACAGCCTGTCATCAAATTTGCGCGATCTGTCCAGGGATGTTGGGATATTGCGCAGACCTGAATGAAGTCAAAATATTTTGCCGCCGCTTGATTATTCGGCGGGAATGTATTTGTCGATAATGGACTGTACGGTGCCGTCGGCGATGAGTTCTTGCAAAGCGGTGTTGACCTGATCGAGAAGTTCGGTATTATCTTTGGCGATGCAGATGGCGTAATCTTCATCGGCATAAGAAGTATCGAGGATTTTGAGACCGTCTTTGGCGGCAACGAAAGCTTTGGCGGGTTCGTTGTCGATGATGACGCAGTCGATTTTACCGTTGAGCAAAGCATTGATGGCATCGGCGCCTTTGCTGTAGCGTTCGACGGTGGCGAGGCCTTCATCTTCTAAATCCATTGTGGCATAAAGGTCGCCGGTGGTGCTGGTCTGTACGCCGATGTTGTAATTGGCGTCTTTGGCAGAGAGATCATCCACACTTGTAATGGGGGAACCTTCGGGAACGATGACAACCTGTACGCCATTGGCATAGCTGGTGGTGAAGCTCACGCTTTCCTTGCGTTCCTCGGTCACGGTCATACCGGCCATTCCCAAATCAGCTTTACCGCTTTGGACAGAGGCGATGATGCTGTCAAATTCCATGTCTTCAATTTTCAGTTCCATACCGAGTTTGTCGGCGATGGCCTGGGCGATTTCCGCGTCGATCCCGACAATCTGGTCCTTGCCATTTTCATCGTTTTCATGGTATTCGTAAGGCGGGAATTCGGCATTGGTCGCCATGACGAGGGTATTGTCAGCGCTTTCGTCGGTGGTTTTACTGTCGTTGCTGCTGCCGCCGCAGGCGGCAAAGGTAACCGTCAACGCAAGAATGAACAGGATACTTAATAATTTTTTCATTGTTTTTCCTCCGCATTCATGATTTAATTTTCCCTGATTTGCTTGCATAAATATAACACATTGGCAGGGCTTTTGCAACACCTTTTCTGTGGTTTCCTGCTTTGAGCGCGGCAGAGAACCTTGGATGCGGCGGAAGAAAAAGTCGTAAAAAGGGAAAAGGGACTTTTTGTGGAAAATAACAAAAAGAAACGGTTGCCGCGGCGGCGGCGTGATTTGCATAAAAAATCTATAAACGCATGAATGCGGTAGGAAAGGGAAATATCGGATGGACTGGAACAAAACTTGCTGGTATAACCAGGATCATCAACTGCTCTGCAATGAATTGCGGGGTTTGGCGGATGAGCGATATCGGAAATTTCACCAAAAACTGATCACCGATCACAGCGTTGTGGTGGGGGTGCGGATGCCTCACTTGCGGCGTATGGCCAAAGAAATCGCCAAAGGCAACGGTGAGACGCTTTTCCCGTTGCTGCGGGAAGAGGTCTATGAAGAGATGATGCTCTACGGTTTGGTGTTGGGATACCAAAAGGGGGATTTTCCCCGCCTTTTGGCGCAGTTGGGCGATTTTATTCCAAAAATCAATAATTGGGCGGTTTGCGACTGCACCGTGGCGGGGCTTACTGCCGTGAAAAAGGAGCGGGAGCGTTTTTTTTGTTTTTTACAGCCTTATCTTGTGGCGGAAGATGAATTTTCCCTGCGCTTTGCCGTGGTATCCCTGATGCGCTACTATACCGACGCCTTGTGGCTGGATCGGGTTTTAACGGTCTATCGCCGTGTGGAGCATCCCGGCTATTACGTGAAAATGGCCGTGGCTTGGGGCGTCGCCGAGGCTTATGTCAAAGACCAAGAAAAAACCGCGGCCTTGCTAAAAGAACGCTGTCTTGACCGGGAAACCCAAAACAAGGCCGTTCAGAAAATCAGAGATTCCTATCGAGTGACTGCGGCGGATAAGGAAGCTGTGAAACAATGGCGTATGTAACCGGATAAAAACAGAAGGCGGGACGCAAACTAAAGAAAAAACGAAAGCGTACTTGACTTGATATGAGACAAAAGGTCTTTCTGGCGGCTTTTGCCGTTGTTTTTTCTTTGCTCGTCGGCGTACAGAGTTATTTTTTTCTCGTTCCCGACGCCGGCATTCATTTGCGGGCCGACCGTATTGGCGCTTCCCTTTTAAACCCTTTTACGGAAACGGAAAAGGCCGGGGAAGAAATCGCCGATTTATCCGTCTATTTGACCATGGAAACGGAAGGGGACGCGCCGGCCAACGCGTCGCTGATCATCAATGATACGGTTGCCGGTCGTTTCAGCAAGGGGATCCTCTGCGTCAAAGCCGAAGATGGCGATATCCTGAAAATCAGAAGCTCCGATCCCATTGTCGTGACGATCACCGATTATCCGGAAAATCTCAATGAGACATCTTTGCCTGCCTCTGTCGCCGGGAAAAGGGGTGTAACGGCTTGGGGAACGATTGTTTTTAAATAAAAAACTGTAATAAAAGTAAGATTTGTATTGTATCCTTGATATTTTTCATGTATAATAATGGTGAATAACTATACTTAAGAAAGCAGGTATCACTTTATGTTGCAGAAAGCCATAGCCCTTGATGGCCCTTCCGGCGCTGGGAAAAGCACCATAGCGGAGCTTGTCGCCGAGAAATTAGGCTTTCGTTACATTGATACCGGCGCGATGTACCGCGCATGTACTCTAAAGGCTTTACGTTTATCTTTGGATGTAAATGATGAGGCAGCCATTTCTGCCATGGCGAAGGGTATTGAAGTCCGCCTTGGGCAAAAAGATGGACTGCCCCTTATCTTTTTGGACGGAGAGGATGTCACCGTGGCAATTCGCTCTGCTGAGGTCACCAGGGATGTACCCATCGTCTGCCGTTACGCTAAGGTTCGAGAAAAAATGATTGAAATCCAGCGCGGCCTCGCCGAAAATGACGGCGGTGTTGTGATGGACGGCCGCGATATCGGCACCAACGTGCTTCCCCGGGCCATGCTGAAAGTTTTTCTCACCGCCGATGTTCAGGAAAGAGGACGCCGCCGGTATGCGGAGTGGAAAGCCAAAGGCATCGCCGCGGAGTGGAGTCGTGAGGAAATCATCGCCGACCTGATGCGCCGAGATCAACTTGACTCCAATCGGGAAATCAACCCCCTGCGCCGGGCGGAAGACGCCATACTCCTGGACAGCACCGCTTTGACCATTGAGGAAACAGCGGACCGTATCATTGCCCTGTGGAAGGAAAAGACGAAAAATGTTCTATAGCTTCGTATACCATGTGGCGAAATTTTTTTTGAAGCCGCGGATGCGCTTTGAAGGTGCGGAACACATTCCCGCCACCGGGGCTGTGGTGATCATCGCCAACCACGTAAACGCCTTTGATCCCGTTGTTGTCTGTTTGGCCATGACGCGGCCCGTGCATTTTCTGGCAAAAAAGGAATTATTCAAAGGCCGCTTCCTCCGCTGGTTTCTCACGCATTTGCGCTGTATCCCCGTGGATCGCGACAATACCGACAGGAGCGCCCTACGCCGTGCCGTGGAAGTACTGAAAAACGGCGGCATCTTAGGGGTTTTCCCCGAGGGCACGCGTTCCTTGGACAACGAAATGCTGCCTTTTAAGAGCGGCGGCAGCTATATCGCCTCCCAAGCGCCCTGTGTGATCTTACCGGTGGCCGTAACCGGCACCGAACGGCTGCTGCATTATCGGCAAAAACCCGTTACCCTGAAAATTGGAGAGCCCTTCCCTTACGCGGCCTTGACCGGGGAAAAGAGAAGAGATACCATAGAGCGCATCACAAAAATGCAGGAGGATGCCGTAAAAGCGTTGCTTATGCCGACGGCAGACCGCTCTTGATGTCGGTTTATCGTGAAATTTGACGGAAAAAACCCTGCTTACTTTGAAGGAAATCGAAGAGAAGGTGCGAATTTTTAATAAGGTGATAATATATGAACATGACGATGGCAAAAAGCGCCGGTTTTTGTTTTGGCGTGAAACGCGCGATCCATATGGCGTTGGTTGCCGCGGAAGACGGCCCGGCCTGTTCCCTCGGACCGCTGATCCATAATATGCGGGAAGTGGAACGCCTCGCCGAACATGGCGTCAGCTGGGCGGATTCCATTGACGGGCTCAAGGGGAACGCGGTGATCATCCGTTCTCACGGCGTGCCGCCGGCGGTCACCGCGATGTTAAAAAACAGGGGTTATCGGCTCATCGACGCGACCTGCCCTTTTGTGAAAAAAGCTCAGGATATCGCCGCCAAATCAAAAGATGCAGCCGACCTTGTGGTGATCGTCGGGGATAAGCATCATCCCGAAGTCCAAGGCCTGCTGGGGTTTGCCGGAGAACAGGCGCTTGTCGTCAACGATTTGGCCGAAGCGCAACAGCACACTTACCCTGAGACGGTAGCAGTACTTTCCCAAACCACCCAATCAAGGGAAGAATTCCAGGATGTTGTCGACTATATCCAAAGTCAAGCTGCTCAGGTCATTGTCAACAACACGATCTGCGAGGCTACGGCGGAGCGCCAAACCGAGGTCGCCAAAATCGCCCGCGATGCAGCTTTGGTCCTTGTCATCGGCGATAAAAACAGCGCCAACACCAGGAAATTAGCGGCCATTGCCGCGGAAAACGGCGCCAAAACCGCCGTGATTGAAAATGGTTTAGAAATTGATAAAATAAATTTTAAAGATGTGCAAAAGATCGGCGTAACTGCCGGTGCATCAACTCCCGATTGGATTATCGAGGAGGTTCTTAAAGAAATGAAGGAGGATTCTGTAATGGAAGAGAAAATTCTGAATGAAAACGAAACCGCGGAAACAACGGCGGAAAGTGCGGTGCAGGAGGAACCCATTGTGACGGAAGAAGCGGCTGCTCCTTGCGAACCCGAGGATATAGTCGAAGAAGAAGAAACAATGGCAGCCTCTTATGCGGCATACAGCAAAGATATTGCCCTTGTTCGTCGCGGCGAAAGATTGTCCGGTACGATCATCAAAGTTTCCGAAAATGAACTGATGGTCGATATTGGCGCGAAAAGCGAAGGGGTGATCCCCAGAAACGAACTGACCCCCAATGAAGCCGAGCACATTGCCGAGCTGTTCAAAGAAGGCGATCGCGTTGACGTGGTTGTTCTGAGACGGGAAAACGAAGACGGTCATCCGCTCCTCTCCAAGAAAAGAGTGGACGTCGATATTGCCTGGGAAAAATTGGCTGCCGCCATGAAAGCCGGAGAGATCCTCGAAGGCAAAGTCCTCGATGTGGTCAAGGGCGGTCTCCTCGTCGACGTTGGTTTGAAAGGTTTCGTTCCCGCTTCTCTTGTGGAAATGGGTTTCGTCAGCCAGCTTGACAAATACAAAAATGAAGTGATCAAATTCAAGGTCCTGGAATGCGATAAGAATCATAACAAGCTGATTCTTTCCAGAAAGGCCTTCTTGGAAGAAGAAAAAGAGGAAAAAGCCGTCAAAGCCTGGGCCGAAATCGAAAAAGATCAGGTGAGACGCGGCGTTGTCCAAAGAATCACCAACTTTGGCGCTTTTATCGACCTCGACGGTGTCGACGGTTTGCTCCACGTTTCCCAGATGGCCTGGTACCGCGTGAACCATCCCTCCGAAATCCTGAATATCGGCGATGAGATCGAAGTTTACGTCTTAAATGTCGACCGGGAAAACCAGAAGATCTCTTTGGGCTTGAAACAACTGATTCCCGATCCCTGGAGCATGGTGCCGGAAAGATATCCCGTTGACGCCATTGTCGAAGCCAAAGTCGTACGCACCGCCACCTTCGGTGCCTTCGTACAGTTGGAACCCGGTGTGGAAGGCCTTGTGCATATTTCCCAACTGGCTTGGGGCAGAGTGGCTAAAACCGAAGATGCCGTGACTCCCGGGGATATGGTCAAAGTCAAAGTGTTAGGCTTTGATCTGGACGGCAAAAAAATCAGCCTGAGCATCAAAGAAACCATGGATCGCCCCGCGACCCAGGATGAAATCGCTCCCGCCCACGCGGCGGAAGAAGAAAATGCGGAATACATCCCCGATGAAGAAGTGGTGACCATCGCCGATCTCATGGAATCTGCTGAAACCGCTGAAGCCGCTGAAACCGACGACTCCGCTGAATCGGCTGAAGCTGCTGAAGCTACCGAGGAATAATCCCAAAAATCATCTTAATATATCTTAAATATCTATAAGGTGCGATAACATGCTGAAAGGGATCTGACTCATGAAGACCCCTAAAAATGAAAAGCTAATTTCTGCAATAAGGAATTAGCTTTTCATTATAGATTAATATATTAACGGAATATACCATCGGAAAATTTATCAATGAATAGTAGATGAATGGCAGATAGAGAGTGTTTTGACGCCTTTTTCTTGGTTGGGGAAATGCATTCGACGGTTGGGGCGGTAAATTGACAAGAATCCCTTGGTTTGCTATAATTCTAATCATCAAAGAAAGGATCGGTGCATGACCTTTGGACGATTCGCCGGAGCCTGAAACAGATTGGTTTTCCCAGCAAAATCATAGCGTTGCAGCAAGGGGCAATTATAGCTTGTCCTTATTGCTGTGCGCTTTTTTTGCTGCTCCAATGAGGGGAGGAAGCGCCCTTGACTAGCGATCACCTTATTTGGCTATTTCTATTACAATTATTCTTTATCTTTTTGAATGCCGTGTTCGCTTCGGCGGAGATCGCGGTGATCACCATGAACGATAAGAAGCTGGCGAAACTGACTGCCGCCGGGGACAAGCGCGCCCAGCGGCTTACCCTGCTCATAGAGCAACCGGCACGCTTTTTGGCCACCATTCAGGTGGGCATTACCGTGGTGACGCTGCTCAGCAGCGCCGTGGCCGCGGAAAACTTTTCCGACCGTCTCACGGGCAGCCTAATGAAACTGAATTCCGCCCTCCCCGCATCGGTTTTCCATGTGATCTCGGTAGCCCTGATCACGATCATTCTGACCTACTTTACGGTGCTTTTGGGAGAGTTGATCCCCAAGCGGATCGCCTTGAAGAACGCGGAAAAGCTGGCCCTTTCCATGTCCGGCCCCATCTACGCCCTTTCCCGGTTTTTCGCCCCCGTCGTTTGGTTCTTCACCGTATCCACCAACGGCATTTTGCGCCTCTTCCGCATTGATCCCAACAGTGAGGCCGATGAAAACGCCGAGGAGGAAATCAGGATGATTCTCGACGCCGGCAAAGCCAAAGGCACCATCCACCCGGAAGAGCAGAGTATGATTCAGAACGTCTTTGAATTCAACGACATTTCCGCCGGGGAAATCATGACCCACCGCACGGAAGTGCTGCTTTTATGGCTTGATGAAACCGATGATCAGTGGCGGCAGGAGATCTATGGGGGGCGTCACTCCATCTATCCCATTTGCGATGAAAGTCCCGATCAGATTGTCGGCGTCCTCTACGCCAAAGACTATATGCGGCTTACCGACATCAGCCGGGCGGAAGTGTTGCAAAAAGCGGTGAAAGTCGCGGCTTTCGTGCCGGAAACCGTCCGTGCCGACGTACTTTTTCGCAACATGCAGAAAACCCGCAATCACTTCGCCGTGGTGGTGGACGAATACGGCGGTATGAGCGGCATCATCACCATGAATGACCTCTTAGAACAGCTTGTCGGAGATCTTGACGACGATTTGAGCCTGCCCCGGGAGACTCCGGAGATCGAGCGGGTTGACGCCAAAACTTGGCGCATCCAGGGGATCGCCCCCCTTGACGACGTTTCCCGGCAACTCGGCGTGATCCTGCCGGAAGAGGAATACGAGACCTTCGGCGGTCTTGTCTTCGGCCTTTTGGGCAGCGTTCCCGAAGACGGCAGCACTCCGGAATTAAACGCCTACGGTATGCTGATCAAAGTGACCCAAATCAGGGAGCATCGCCTGGAAAACGCCACGGTTACGCTGATCGGCCAAATCCCGCCGACTGCCGAATAAATTATAAAAAATAAACGTGCCGCTGTGTTGCAATACACCAGCGGCACGTATTTTATGGATTACCTGCAAAAAGGCTGCTGCCGACCGACAATTGCTCCCATCGCCATTCCGGCATCCACGGTATGAGATTCGGTGAGAATACACGTAGATCAATACGGTGACAATGTAGCGGGATTTGTGCTATAGTTCTTGTTGTTGACATCTTTTTAAAATGTATAGAATTTACCATTTCTGAGGAGGTGGCTTTGATGTATCCTGTCAGGTTTGAACGGGGTAAGGCAAAACGTCGCTGGCTTTTACTTGCTCTCATTGTTATGATCCTGCTTTTTACCGGCGGTTGTAACTCTACGGAAGTATCAGAAGAAAAAGGTACCACGGTTTCACCCCTTGACGGCAGCAATAATATCGCTTGCGGCGGTCTTTCCGTAACACAAAATGACACGATTTACTATGTCGGTGAAGGGGAACAAGGGGGAGAGGCCATTTATTCGATGGATTTATCCGGTGAAAATATTCATACTCTTTATACGCCGGAGCGATATCAGAATTGGTTATCCGATCTTAGTCTATATGATAATCGGCTCTATTTCCGCGAGGAAGTGCTCAACGATGATTTTAGCTGGGATGAAACGCAAATCAATGTTTTGGATCTATCGGATTTCTCCGTAGAAAAGGTTTATAGCTCAACGTTGATGTTATCCTCCTTCTATTTTTATAAGGATCGTGTTTATTTTGGAGAGGAGCGGCTGACCACCAGTGAAGCGGATTTTGAGGCAGACCCTCTCAGCAATTATCAGCTCAAAGTGATGGATACGGACGGTGAGAATCTTACGGCGCTCTTCAATTATTATGATAAATTTCTCGTATATGATGATAGGATCTATTATACCACCGGTAAAGATCTTTCCCGTTGCGATTTAAAAGGGAAGCATAAGGAGATGATTTATAAATATGATAATGGGATTGCCGGTTTGCAGGTGGTAGACGGTAGGCTTTATTTTGTGGAATACCGAAATGAAAGAGCTTCCCGCTTTATGTCTATGGAATTGGATGGCGGCAATCCCAAAAAGGTATTTTGGAATGAAGTGCGCGGTGGCGTATATATGGCGAATGCCAGGGATCATAACATTTATCTGGGGACGGAGGAGTATGTTTCCGTTAACCTGATGGCGAACCATCTGATGACGATTCGCCTTGACGGCCGCGGCAAAGGAGTCGTCGTTTCAACCGTGGACGATGAAGTACCGGGGTATGTTTGGTCTGCCTTCTGTCTTTCCGGGGATTGGCGGTTTTACGCCGAATCTGACGGCGATAATGGAAGAGTGCTTTATAAAGAGCCGTGGACGAAATAAAAAGAAAGAATTGTGGATGAATAAAAAACCGTATGTCGTAATGGACATACGGTTTTTTTATAGTTGGGATATGTCTTTTTCCAGTTGGTTTAAATTGCGGCATTCCAGCATCTGATCGCAGTAGGGAATATAGGCATTGACGACGCTGTCTTCCCTGTTCCAATCGTCGATGGGCTCCGGATTGAGCCAGATCAGCTTTTTGCAATGCTCGCGTATGGCTTTGAGCTCTTCGGGCTTGGGGGGAAACCAGTTGTTTTTGGCGTCGCCGAGGATCAGCACCGTTGTTTTGGCGTTTAGGTAACCGCCAAATTTCTTGTTAAAATGTTCCAAAGCTTTGCCATAATCGGAAATTCCCGTGGTGGTGCAGTGGTTCTTGTTGCGTCCCGTCCGCTTGGTGTAAGCCGCCTCCATGGCCTCGGCGATGGCTTCTGATACGGAGTTTCCCTGAAAGTTTAGGGAGGTTTCGACAATATTATCGATGAAGAGGAAGGAGCGGAGTCCGGCGAAGCGCCGCGCCATGGCATAGACCAACTGCAAACAGAAGCTGCTGTAGACGGCCATGGAACCGGAAATATCGCAGAGCACCAGCAATGACGGTCTGTTTTTGACGCGGTCAAGGAGCTTCAGCTCCCCGGGCAGGTGGCCCCGGTGTGCTGTTTCCTCCAAAATGCGTCGCATATCGGGAAGACCGCGTTTTGCCGGTTTCAAACGGTAGGAATAGCGGCTCGCCAGTTTTTTGCCAAGGCGGGAGAGGATTTTTTCCATGGCCTTGACTTGGCTTTCGCTCAAGGCGCTAAAATCCTTCGTTTTCAGATTCTCCGCGTGGAGGCATTCTTCCACGCCCTCTTCCCCTCGGGCGGCGATGATTTCCCGTTCCGTTCTTAGGGCAAGATAGGTTTCAAGTTCCGCTAAGAAGGCTTGTCCCTCCTGATCGTGGTTTTCCTTCAAGGCGTAAGCCGTCATGAACCAGCCGAGGCTGATTTTCAGCTGTTCCATCCGTTGGGCTGCGGTGAGTTCCGCCAGGGGCGTCTCGTTTAGGGCCTTATCGAGCATGGCGGCGGCGGTTTCGCCGTCCCGTTTCCGTACGGCGCCGTAGAAGCGCTGCGCCGCTTCATTCATGCCGGCAGTCCCTTTTTCACCGCTGCTGCCGCTGCCCCCGTCACAGGGTTTTTTTGTTTTGGACACGGGAAGCGGCAGGCCGTTGCGGAAAAAGATGCGGTAAACGAGGTCGAAGACACGGCGGTCGGCTTCGTCCTTCAGCAAGGTGGCCCGCAGAACTCGATAGAAATTTCGCTCATCGGCCACACCGAAGCAGGACAAACCGGTGAGGGCGTCGGCGGCTTCTGATAGGGAAACCGTCATGCCGCCTTTTCGCAGTGCGTGTATAAATTGTAAAATGATTTTATCCATGTTTTTTCCCGTTTTTTCATATTTTGTGTTATACTATCATTATACAAAAAGTTTTTTCAAAAATCTACGGAGAAACCCTATGGAAATCGCGTTATTGCAGGAAAAATTAGCGGCGGAACATTACCTTTGCGGTGAAGATCTCGCACTGGTGCTCTCTCTCAGCGAAAAACTGAAAAAGCCCCTTCTTTTGGAAGGCCCCGCCGGTGTCGGTAAAACCGATCTGGCCAAGTCCTATGCCCGGGCCACCGGGCGGGAACTGATCCGTTTGCAGTGCTATGAAGGTCTTGACCAGCGCCACGCCCTCTATGAATGGAATTACCAAAAACAGCTGCTTTATTTGGAAAGCGAAAAAGGCGGCGGTTGGCAGGCGGCCAAAACCGACATCTTCTCCGAAGAATTTTTGTTGCCGCGCCCCCTGCTGAAAGCGTTTTTGGCGGAAAAACCGGCGGTGCTTTTGATTGACGAGATTGATAAAAGCGATGAGGAATTTGAAAGTTTTCTCTTGGAAGCCCTCTCCGATTTTGCCGTCACCATTCCGGAACGGGGCACCATCGCCGCGAAAACCATACCGATGGTCTTTTTGACCAGCAACGGTATGCGGGACTTCAGCGACGGTTTGAAGCGCCGCTGCGTCCATTATTATATCGATTATCCTACCCTCGAAGAGGAATACGCCATCATCAAGGCGAAGTTTCCCAAGCTGGGCGACAGCTTGGCCCGGGAGATTGCCGCCTTCATCCGTTCGGCGCGGCAAAAAAAGCTCCGACACATACCGGGGATTGCCGAAGTCCTGGACTGGGCGGAGGTTCTGTATACCTTGGGGATCGAAGAGCTTGCCGACCCCAGGATCGACGCCACTTATCATTTTCTCGTGAAAAGCAGAGAAGACGGGCTAACTTTGGCCAAAGGGAACCATGATTAAAGGATCAGAGAAGCGGTTATGGAAACGAAATGGATTAAAACAAATGAAGTCAGTAAAGCAGATTATGAGGCAGCCCTCAAGGAAGCCGCGGCGCTGATCAGAAACGGCGAGCTGGTGGCGTTTCCCACGGAAACCGTCTACGGCCTCGGCGGCAACGCTTTGGACGCTACTGCCGCGGCGAAGATTTACGCGGCCAAGGGACGCCCTTCGGATAACCCCCTGATCGTACATATTTCCCATATCGATATGATGGATGATCTGGTAACGGAGATGACGCCCCTCTGCCGCCGCCTGGCCTTTGAATTTTGGCCCGGCCCCCTCACGATGATCTTGCCCAAAAGCGATCAGGTGCCTTATACCACCACCGGCGGCCTTGCCACGGTGGCCGTTCGTATGCCCAGCCACGGTGTGGCGCTGGATTTCATCGATGAGGTGAAACTGCCCATCGCCGCCCCCAGCGCCAATCTTTCGGGAAAGCCGTCGCCGACCAGGGGCGAACATGTCTACCATGATTTAAAAGGCAAAATTCCCCTGATCCTGGACAGCGGCGCCGTGGAGATCGGCCTCGAAAGCACCATCATTGACCTAAGCCGGCCGGAACCGGTGATTTTGCGTCCCGGCCGCATCACCTATGCGGATATCAAACCTTTCGCACCGCGGCTTAGAGGTGATTTCCAGGCTTCCGAACGGGACCTGGAGTCCCCCAAAGCGCCGGGGATGAAGTATCAGCACTACGCCCCGGAGGGCGCCCTGTATTTTCTGCCCCAGGGGGAAGCGGCCATCGCTGCCGTGAAAGGCACCGCCGGGAAAAAGGCGCTGCTGCTGACGGCGGAGCGCTGGGAGGAACTGAAAGGGGACGTCGATCCCGACTACCTCTATCTTTTGGGCAGAAGGGACCATCCTGAAGAAATCGCCCATGACCTCTTTCACGCTCTCAGAGAATGTGACAGGGAGGGCGCCGACACGATTTTCATTGAAGCCGTTCCTTCCTCGGGCTTCGGCGAAGCCCTAATGAACCGCATCAACAAAGCCACGCATAAGGAGTGAAGTCTATGCGCCAGAATATTTTATTCGTCTGCACCGGCAATACCTGCCGCAGTGCCATGGCCGCGTATCTCGCGGCCCAAATCAAAGACCGTCACCTGCCCCAGACGACTTTCCGTTTCGATTCTGCCGGCCTTGTCGCCGTTGACGGCTATCCCCCCTCGGAAAACGCCGTGGCGGCGCTGAAGGAATGGGATATCGATATCACCGACCACCGTTCCAAAAAGTTTCAGTCTTATATGGTGGAGCGGGCGGATCTCATCGCCTGTATGACAGAAATGCATAAAAATGCCGTTTTAGCGGAATATCCCGAAGCCGCGGGCAAAGTGTTCTTTTTGGGAGAGCTCAGCGGCAGCAATGAGGAGATTCCCGATCCCTATATGGGCAGTTTGGCACGGTACCGTCTCACCAGAGACGTTTTACAGGATGAAATTCAGCGGATGCTGGAAAAATTATCGGAAATAAAGGGAAAAGGGGAATGATGGGGAAGATTCTACGGAGCGGGGAGGGGAAAAAGCAATGAAGATCATCATTGGTTCCGATCACGCCGGTTTTGACCTGAAGGCAAAAGTGTGCGCGAAATTGAAAAATGACGGTATTACCGTGGTTGACGTTGGGCCGGAAACAGCGGACCGAGTCGATTATCCCGTTTACGGCAGCAAAGTCGGCCGCCTGGTCGCAGCCAAAGAGGGTGATTACGGGATTGTCATCTGCGGCAGCGGCATCGGCATCAGCATTGCCGCCAATAAAGTGGACGGTATTCGCGCCGCCCTTTGTGGGGAACCCTTAAGCGCCAAATTGGCCAGAGAACATAACGACGCCAATGTTCTGGCCATGGGGGCCCGTCTCATCGGGGAAGCCATGGCCATGGAGATTGTCGATACGTTTTTGCATACGACCTTTGCCGGCGGACGCCACGGCGACCGCCTGGCCTTGATCGCGGAAATGGAAAGGAGCCGTTAAATGAGAAAGAGCTGGGATGAATATTTTATGGATATCGCCTATGCCGTTTCCACCCGTTCCACCTGTTTGAGACGGTGTGTCGGTGCTGTGGCGGTGAGTTCGGACAACCGCATCATCGGCACGGGCTACAACGGCGCTTTGGCGGGGACGCCCCATTGCGACGTCACCGGCTGTCTCCGTCAGGAGCTGCAGATTCCCTCCGGAGAGCGTCAGGAAATCTGCCGAGCCCAGCACGCCGAGGCCAACGTGTGCAATATCGCCGCCAAATACGGCATATCGTTAAAAGGAGCGACGATGTATGTAACGGCGCAGCCCTGTGTCACCTGTATGAAAGCGATGGTTACCTCCGGCATTGAACGGATTGTTTACGAAGGTGATTATCCCGATGATTTTGCCCGTCAGATTGCGGCTGAAGCGGGGGTCGAATTGAAAAAAGTAACTTCGGGCCATGAGGAATGAGATGTATGAAAAAAAAGGTACTGCTGGTATTTGGGACACGGCCGGAAGCCATTAAAATGGCGCCCCTGGTCAAAGTATTGGAGCAAGATAGTCGTTTTGAAACCGTGGTCTGCGTTACGGCGCAGCATCGGGAAATGCTCGATATGGTACTGGAGCTATTTTCCATTGTACCCGATTATGATTTGAATATTATGAAGCAGGGGCAGGATCTCTTTGATATCAGCGCCGCTGTTTTGCTGGGGATGCGCGATGTGATCCGCTCCTGCCGCCCCGATATGGTATTGGTGCACGGCGATACCACCACGACCATGGCGGCTTCTCTGGCGGCCTTTTACGAGAATGTCAAAGTCGGCCATGTTGAAGCGGGCCTGCGCACCGGCAACAAGCGTTCGCCTTGGCCCGAGGAAATCAACCGCCGCATCACCGATGTCTTGGCGGATTATTATTTCGCGCCGACAACATTAAACAGAGAGAATCTATTAAAAGAAAACGTGCCGACGGAAGCCATTTACGTTACCGGCAATACGGTGATCGACGCGCTGCATCTAGCCTTGGAAAAGGATTGTCCCTTGGATGAGTGCGGTTTAAGCGGCGTCGATTTCTCGAAAAGGATCATTTTGCTGACCTGTCACCGCCGGGAAAACTGGGGCGAACCCATGGAGCGGATCTTCCGCGCCGTGGCGGCGCTGAAAAAGCGCAATCCTGAAATTGAGATTATCTTCCCGGTGCACAAAAACCCCCTGGTGCGGGAGAGCGCCGCCCGGCATTTGGCGGGGAAAAAGGGGATTCACCTGATCGAGCCGTTGGACTACCATCCTTTTTCGACATTAATTAGTAAATCTTACCTGGTGCTCACGGATTCCGGCGGCATTCAGGAAGAAGCGCCGGCAGTGGGCAAACCCGTGTTGGTGCTTCGCGATACCACGGAGCGTCCCGAGGCTGTAGCAGCGGGAACCGTAAAATTAGTGGGTACCAACGGCGAGGATATTTTAGCGGAAACCGAGGCCTTGCTCCGGGATGAAAAACGCTATCAGGCCATGGCCATGAAAAAGAATCCTTATGGCGACGGCACCGCTTCCTACCAGATTGCACAAATTCTTGCGAAAAAGCTATGAATCCCTTTTTGAGAGCAATATATTCAACTTGTTCTCGACAATTATGTTGACGTATAATAAGTGATATAGGTAAGAAAGGTGGAATAGCGTGAACCGGAAAAAACCTTCCGCGGACAAGGGTTCCCCGCCGGCATATACCTATTTGCGCATTGCCTCAACCTTTGGGATTACCTTGGCGGCGAATATCTACATTTTAAGCGTACTCCTCGGCGGCTGGCTCGACGAAAAATACGGGACATCCGTTCTCTTTCGGCTGATTTTTCTTTTTGTCGCCTTGCTGTCGGCGTTTATGTATTTGTGGAAACGCGTCGTGGTCTCCGAAAGAGTTGAAAAAGAATTGAGAGCGGAAGCGGAAAAGGAAGCCCAAGAAAAGGAAGCCTTGGAACGAAAAATAGAATCACTTAGGAGGGGGTTGAAATGATCACCTTGCCTAATGTTCTGCTTTTTCTGGCCGGATTGGTCTACGGCGGCGCTGTCGGCTTTCTCGGCCATAAAATCATCCATACTGCCGTGATGCGCGCTACCCCCACCAATGATCGGGAAGTTCTCCTGCTGCAACGCAGGATCACCATACGCTGGTGGCTGCGGTTTTTCATCGATATCGTCGCTTTGTTTGTTCTTTACAAAATACTTCCGATGCTCCTTGGCGCGGCCTTGGGCATCATCATGTGTCAGAACATTTTAATTGTTAAATATATTAAAAAAAAATAAAGAGGAGGTGAAAATTGATGGATGCAGTCATGCAAGTTGCCTCGTCGGAAGGGGCTCACTTTATCGCCGGCGGACACACTTTATGGGAAGCAAGCGCTTATGGATTCAACTTCTCATTTACCATGGGTCTCACCAAATGGATGGTTGTGTTTTGGGGCGTTATGCTCTTTATGATCATCGCGGGAGCCATCGGCGCCAGGAAAAAAGCGCTGGTTCCTTCAGGTTGGCAAAACTTTTCCGAATGGACCTACGGTGGTCTGTCAAACTTCTTTAGCAGGATGATCGGCCCGCATTTGGGGAAAACATTTGGTCCGCTGTTGGTTACGTTCTTTATCTTTATTTTATTGAGTAACTACTCCGGTATGTTGCCCTTAAATTTCTCCATGGATGAAGGGACGCTTTCTCTGTCCAACCTTCAGGCGCCGACATCTGTTTTTAGTGTCACAGCAGGATTTGCACTCATTGTCTTTTTCTGTACGCACTTTGCCGGGTTTAAAGAGAATAAACTAAGGTATTTTAAGTTCTTTGTCTCTCCGATCGCGTTTATGCTCCCGTTTACCATCATCGATGTCGTCATTCATCCGTTTACATTGGCGCTTCGGTTGTTTGGTAACATTCACGGGGAAGAAACCGTTGTGGAACAGCTGATGCAGCTTTCCGTATTTGTCAACGGTTGGGCGCCGGCGATTATTGAAGTTTTAGGCATGCTCTTCGGTTTGATTCAGGCCTTGATCTTCTCGCTGCTGGCCGCGATCTATATTTCCGAAGCAGCGGAACACTTTTAATCCACTTCACAACTGAATAATGAAAAAGATTGATTATTTTGAAAATTTGCAAAACGCAAGTTTGAAAGGAGATTTCTACAATGGATGTTAATGGTTTTTACGCAATTGGTGCTGCTTTAGCTATTGGTTTATCGACACTGGGGCCTGGGATCGGCCAAGGTCTTGCTTCCGCGAAAGCTCTCGAGGGGATGGCGCGCCAGCCCGAAATCATCGGTGACCTTCGTACCAACATGCTGATCTGCTTGGCCTTCATGGAAGCTCTTGCCATTTATGGTCTTGTATTCGCATTCATGCTCTTCGGTAAAATTGCTTAATGTTCGCCTTATCCTCGCGAGGGGTTGCCCTCGCGGGAGTAGACGTAACCTTTAAGAAAGGAGGGTATCTTTGTGGAAATAGATTTTGCGCAAATGATCTTTGCGATTACAAACTTTATTATTTTAATGATCGCCATGTATTTCTTGATGTACAAACCGCTGAAACAGACCATGGACAAGCGTCAGGATAAGATCAAAGGCGAGATTGAAACCGCGGAACAACTGAAGGCCGACGCCGATCAAATGAAGGCGGAAATCACCGCCGAGTTGGCCAAGTCCCGTGAAACGGCGCAGGAAATCATCACCAGAGCCGAAAAAACCGCCGAGGTGCAAAAGGATGAAATCGTTTTGGCCGCCAGAACGGAAGCTCAAAAGATGATCGACAAAGCCCACGCTGAGATCAGGGAAGAAAAAGAAAAAGTTTTGGGTGAAATCCGGGATGAAGCCGCAACCCTCGCCATGCTGGCCGCATCGAAGCTGATTGAACGCTCTTTGAACGATACGGACCATAAACAACTGGTAGATAAGTATATCGAAGAGGCAGGCGAAGTACAATGACAGACAGAACAGTAGCAAAAAAATATGCGAAGGCTCTCTATGACATTGGTACGGAACAGGGCAAATCTGAGATTTTCGCTGAAAATTTAAAAGAGCTTGCCGCATTGTTAGATGAAAGCAGAGAAGTCAACGAAATGCTTTCCAATCAGGCGATTCAGACCTCCGATAAGAAAAACGCCATGGGCGTGCTCATCGCCGATATGGATCTCCTGGTAAGAAATTTCGTCAATCTCGTATTGGACAAAAATCGTGCCGACTCTCTTCTGGCAATGTGTGAAAGCTATATGGCTCTTCTTGAAGAACAGGCAAATATTCTTCATGCCGTAGTCAAATCGGCGGTTCCTCTCACCGACGAACAGGTCGGTAAGATCGAAGATAAGTTCTCCAAGCTTATGGAACAGACGGTGAAAGCTGAAACCGCGGTGGACGCCGCTCTCATTGGCGGCGTACAAGTGCGCATTGGCGATACTGTTTACGACGGTTCCGTAGCCCATCATTTGAAGCAATTGAGCGATTCTTTAAAAGAAACAGTGTTATAAGTTAGGGGTGAAAAGTTAATGAGCATCAGGCCGGAAGAGATCAGCTCGATATTAAAAAAGCAGATCGAAAATTATGAGGCCGCGGTGGAAGTATCGGAAGTCGGTACTGTCATCACCGTCGGCGACGGCATTGCGCGTATTTATGGCCTCGAAAATGCCATGTTTAACGAGCTCCTGGAGTTTTCCAACGGTGTCATGGGTATGGTCATGAACCTGGAAGAAGACAACATCGGTTGCGTTATCCTTGGACCCTATACCGATATTCAAGAAGGCGATCAGGTGAAAAGAACCGGCAGAATCATGGAAGTTCCCGTTGGGGAAGCCTTGATTGGCCGTGTTGTCAATACATTGGGTCAGCCCTTGGACGGCAAAGGGGAAATCAAAGCAACTGAACATCGTCCCGTTGAATTCTTAGCTCCCGGGGTTATTACTCGTCGTTCCGTTTACGAACCGATGCAGACCGGTTTGAAGGCGATCGACTCGATGGTTCCCATTGGCCGTGGCCAACGCGAACTGATCATTGGCGACAGACAAACTGGTAAAACAGCCATCGCCATTGATACCATCATCAATCAGAAAGGGCAGGACGTGATCTGCATCTATGTTGCGATCGGTCAGAAAGCCTCCACGGTATCGTCGGTTGTGGCGAAACTGGAAGAACACGGCGCCATGGATTATAGCATCGTCGTTTCCGCTTCCGCTTCCGAACCGGCGCCCATGCTTTACCTGGCGCCTTATGCCGGCGCCGCCATGGGTGAATGCTTTATGTATAACGGCAAAGCGGTGTTGATCGTTTACGATGACCTCTCGAAACAGGCCGTCGCTTACCGCGAACTCTCCTTGCTGCTTCGGCGTCCGCCCGGGCGTGAAGCATATCCCGGGGATGTTTTCTATCTCCATTCCCGTTTGCTGGAACGCGCTGCGAAACTCAACGAAGACTTCGGCGGCGGCTCTATGACGGCGCTGCCCATCATCGAAACAAAAGCCGGCGACGTTTCCGCCTACATTCCCACCAACGTGATCTCCATCACCGACGGTCAGATCTTCCTGACCACCGACTTATTCAATGCCGGGATTCGTCCTGCCATCAACGTTGGTATCTCCGTTTCCCGCGTCGGCGGTTCCGCCCAGGTGAAGGCCATGAAACAGGTTGCCGGTTCCCTCCGTATGGACCTTGCCCAATACCGTGAATTGGCTGCTTTCTCCCAGTTTGGTTCAGATCTGGATAAAGCCACCGCCGCGACGTTAGCCCGTGGGGAAAGAATGACGGAACTCTTAAAACAGAATCAGTATGCCCCGATGGACGTTATCGATCAGGTCATTTCCATTTTTGCCGGCAGCAACGGATTCTTGGATAGCATCCCCGTTGATAAAGTTCTCGAATTCGAAAGACAAATGCTGCAGGATATCCATACCAATCATTCCGATATCTTTGATACATTGAAGAAGGACGGAAAGATTTCCGACGAAATGAAAACAGCTTTGAAAAAGGCAATCGGCCAGTTCAAAGAGGGTTTCATACAATAATTCAGCCAATGTAGGAAGATACGGAAAGGTGGTGAATCCATATGGCAAGCATGAGTGATATCAGACGCAGTATCCGCAGTATCGAAAGTACCGGGCAGATTACGAAAGCCATGAAAATGGTCGCCTCGGCGAAACTGCGCAGAGCTCAGTCTGTCGTAATAGCGGCCAGGCCTTACGCCGGAAAAATACGTGAGGTTTTGGGTAACCTTTCCGAAAAAGGCTGCTCCTCTCATCCCCTCCAGGAAAAGAGAGAAGAAGTCAAAAATGTGCTTTACGTTCTCGTCACCGCTGACGCCGGTCTTTGCGGCGGCTTTAACACCAATTTGATCAAATTGTGTGAAAAAACCGTCAAAAAGCGTGAGGAAGACTGCGCCATTTTGGCCGTAGGGAAAAAGGGCCGCGATTATTTCAAAAAACGCGGTTATCAAATTGCCGACGAATTTATCGGTAACGGCGATTCCCCCGGCTTCGTTTTGGCCAGAATCATTGCCGGCGACGTCATCCGCATGTATACCGAAGGGGAATACGATGAAGTTCATTTGGTCTTCAGCCGTTTCCGCTCCGCCATGTCCAACACCCCCACTGATTTGAAATTGCTTCCCATCGAACAGGAAGCCAAGGTAGAAGCGGCAGATGCCGAAGAAAAAGGCGTCAGCTCCGATTATATCTTTGAACCAGGGGAAGAGGAAGTGTTGAACGTGCTGCTCCCGGCTTATGTGGAAACACTGATTTACGGTGCGCTCATTGAATCCAAAGCCAGTGAGCTCGGTTCCAAGATGACGGCGATGAGCGCGGCGACGGATAACGCCAACGAACTCATTCAAAGCCTGACTCTGACTTTGAACAGAGCACGACAAGCTGCTATTACTACAGAAATTACCGAAATCGTCAGCGGCGCGGCCGCTCTCGAATAATTTGATCAGTCGAAAGACCTTTATCAACTTTTGAAGGAGGTTTATAAGGTGTCATTAGGAATTGTAAAAGAAGTCATCGGCGCCGTCGTGGACATCTCTTTTCCACCAGGACAGCTGCCGGAAATCTATAATGCGCTTAATATCAACAGTGCTGATCAGGACAGGGAAGAATCCCGGGGCCTGAATATCAACATTACGCTTGAAGTTATGCAGCATTTGGGTAACGACACGGTACGTGCCGTTGCGCTTTCCTCCACCGATGGTCTCCAGCGCGGTGTCAAAGTGACCGACACCGGCGCGCCGATTACCATCAATGTTGGGGAAAAGACACTGGGCCGTATGTTCAACGTCATCGGCAACGTCATCGACGGCGGTGAACCTGTGGAATGCGAAACGAAATATCCCATCCACAGAAAGGCCCCTACTTTTGAAGAATTGGAACCCTCCACGGAAATGCTGGAAACTGGGATCAAAGTTGTGGACTTGCTCTGCCCCTATTCCAAAGGGGGTAAGATCGGTCTCTTTGGCGGCGCCGGCGTTGGCAAAACCGTTTTGATCATGGAGCTGATCCGCAACATCGCCTATGAACACGGCGGCTACTCCGTTTTCTCCGGCGTTGGTGAAAGAACCCGTGAAGGGAACGACCTTTACAACGAAATGAAAGAAAGCGGTGTTATCGAAAAAACCGCCATGGTATTCGGGCAGATGAACGAACCCCCCGGGGCGCGTCTGCGCGTCGGTCTGACCGGTTTGACCTTAGCGGAATATTTCCGTGATGAAGCCGGCCAGGACGTGCTGCTCTTCATCGATAACATTTTCCGTTTCACCCAAGCCGGTTCTGAAGTATCCGCGCTCCTTGGCCGTATGCCCTCCGCCGTTGGTTACCAGCCGACACTGGCTTCGGAAATGGGCGCCTTACAGGAAAGAATTACTTCCACCAAAAAAGGGTCCATCACCTCGGTGCAGGCCATTTACGTGCCGGCCGATGACTTGACCGACCCCGCGCCGGCCACCGCGTTCTCTCACTTGGACGCCACCACCGTGCTTTCCCGTAAAATCGTGGAATTGGGGATCTACCCCGCTGTTGACCCCTTGGATTCCACCTCCAGAATTTTGGAACCCCATATTTTAGGGGAAGAGCATTATAACACGGCCCGCGCCGTACAGATGGTGCTCCAGCGCTACACGGAATTACAGGATATCATCGCCATTCTCGGTATGGACGAACTGTCCGACGAGGATAAGCTCACCGTCTCCAGAGCGCGTAAGATCCAAAGATTCCTCTCTCAGCCTTTCCACGTGGCCGAACAGTTTACCGGTATGGAAGGGAAGTACGTTCCTTTGAAAGAAACGATCCGCGGCTTCAAGGAAATCCTTGAAGGGAAATACGACGATCTGCCCGAACAGGCCTTCCTGCTTGTGGGTACCATCGAGGACGCGGTAGAAAAGGCGAAAAAACTCGAAGGAAGTGAATAATCATGACAGATAAACGCATCTCTCTGGAGATTGTAACCCCCGAGAAAAAAATCTATTCTGCCGATGTTTATTACCTTCACGCTCCCGCCATCGTTGGCGGCATCGGGATTTATCCCCGCCATACGCCCATTGTCACCGCCCTTGACGTCGGCGAACTCAGCATCGACGGCGGCGACGGGAAGCAGGAGACCTTCTTTATCTCCGGCGGTTTTCTCGATGTCTGCGACGATAAAGCGGCCGTCTTAGCGAAAGCCGCGGAAAGAAGCGAGGATATCGATGTGACCCGGGCGGAAAAAGCCAGGGCGCGGGCGGAAGAACGCCTCGCCCACCCCACTCCCGAGTTAGATGCTCTGCGGGCGGAGTTGGCGCTGAAAAGAGCGATTATGAGAATTAGAATCGCCAAAACTGAAAGATAAAACAGTGGCTCTCCCAAAGAGAGGCCCCACAAAAAGGGAGTCGGTTTCTGACAGAAAATCGGAAGCCGACTTTGCTCATCATGCTGTTTTTAGGACTTTCCCACAGGATAGCTCATTTTTGTATATTTTCCCTCCCATTGGTAAATACTGCCATTGGGAGGTTATTTTATGGGAAAATATAATAATCGCAAAAATCAACTGATCGTGATCGGTCTTTTCATTGCTTTGATCGCCTGCACTTTTTTGATGACGCTGATGAAGCTGCCCTCTGCGGAAGAGGCGGCGGCGGTGGTCGATACGCCGCTTATGACGGCGTTCCAAGAAAGCGAGGCCGAATTTACCCGCATCACGGCTCAAGGCTGGTGCCAGATCGACACGGTCTTCCACGATGGCGAAGAACTGTTCTCCTTTTATGAAAGCATCAAAGAAGTCCTCGGCGACGACGACCTGCTGTCCATTGACGAGTACGACGATGAGTCCTACGCCGGTATTACGGTATTCGGCAATACGGAACAGGGCTACGAAATCGATCTTGTGTTACAGAGTATGGCCGATGAGGACAGCGGCAGTGAAACGTATCTCATCCTCAATCTCAACGATGAGCAGGATGTTCGCGATATCGATGCAGTCCATGCGTATCTCGGTACGATCTTTGCCGCCGTTTCCTCGAAAAGTGATCCTTCTCTGCTGATTGAAGGGAAATATGATGAGCTGAAATCGAAGCGGGAAAAAAAGAAGATCGCCAAGGCGATCTTTAAGGCTTTGGATGGGAAAATTGAAGAAAAGATCAGCGACGACGGTTACGTCAGCTACAGCGGTTATACGGAGCTGATCGCCTATAGTATCACTTCCGACAACCGTAAAATCAACTTACAGGTGGCGCTGTCCGACAATGAACAGGATCAGTCCACCGTCATCTATATCGGCTCCCCTGTGGTTTTCTCCGATTTCTGACATAAGGATCCTTCCCGTTCATAGAATAGAGAGAAGGAGGCGGGAGCGTGAGATATCGATTCCGGCGGCGATATCGCCGCCGCCCTCAGATGCTATGGTGGATCTGGCTTTTGATCCTTTTCCCCTGCGCCTTTTTATTGACGCAGGTTCATTTTTCCCGGGAACGGGAGGAGACTTCGGCGGAACCGGCGCCCTACACGGAACCGGCGGCGGAGGAGGTCACCGTTTCCCTGCTGCGCACGGAAACCGGGAAAATCGAAACAGTGGATCTAAAGACCTACGTCATCGGCGTGGTGTCCGCAGAAATGCCGGTGAACTTCGCGGAGGAAGCGTTGAAAGCCCAAGCCGTGATCGCTCGTACCTACGCTTTACGCAAAATGGCCGACGCTGCCTGGGGCAGTGATCCCGACCACGGTGATCTTTGTGACGATTCCGGCCACTGTCAGGCCTATTACGATAGAGAAACCTTGGAGGAGACCTGGGGCAGTGGTTTTAACGCAAAATATCAGAAGATCAGCGACGCCGTAACGGCAACGGGCAATCAGATTTTGACCTACGATGGTGAGATCGCTTACACCTATTACTGTTCCACCTGCGGCGGTAAGACGGCTTCCGCCAAAGAAGTTTGGGGTACCGACTACCCCTATCTCCAAAGCGTCGCCTGCCGCTGGGATAAAGATGCGTCTCGTTATGAAGAGACCGTAGAGATCGCCCTGACCGATCTGCCCTGGCTTTTGGGAGACGGCACTTCACCTTGTATTGCCGTGGCTGCCGGAGAAAAGGCGGCGGCAGTGCCGGAAGCCTCAGGAAAGACTGATAGTGGCCGGGTGCAGTCGGTATCTTACGCCGGTTTAACGTTCTCCGCCGCTGATTTCCGCAAAGCGCTGGGGCTCAACTCCACTAAATTCAGCCTAAAACCCAAGGGCGATATGCTCGAGATCACCACCACCGGCTACGGCCACGGCGTCGGTCTTTGTCAATACGGCGCCAACGGCATGGCGGAAACAGGGTATACGTATGAGGAAATCCTCACTTATTATTATCAAGGGACACAACTTACGGCTTTTCAATAATCATTGACAGAAAAGCAGCGGTCTGCTATAATAACATTAAATTAAATCATTGAATAAGGTCAAAGTTATGGAATCGGGGTGAGAATCCCCAACGGAAACGGCCACTGTAATACGGAGATCTTGCCAGGAAGCCATTGGGAAACCGAGAAGGCGGCAAAGATTGATGAAGTTAAGTCAGGATACTTGCTTTGATGGTTGCACTGTTTTGCAGATCGTTTTGGGAATTCCGCACAAAACCGTTGAGGTTTTGTGCTGTTTTTTTATTTTGAACCTCGAACTGAAATGGAAAGACCTCCTCTTGCTTCTACTTTGTATCGCCTTCCGGCGATTTCCTTGGACTTTTTTTCTTTTCTTTGCTCTCCCTTCTTTTGGGAGGGTTTTTGCTTTTTCGGCATCTTTTTGATACAATCGGGGGGAGGTGAGGACATGAAGGAAAATCTATATACCATCGGGGAGATCAGTAAAATCTGCGGCATCAACCAATCGAAACTGCGTTATTACGATGAAATCGGCGTCATCAAACCCCATTGGGTCGATGAAAATACCGGTTACCGCTATTATACCAACGAAACCCTCCAGGAGATTCCGGTACTCCATTACTATAAGGCAATGGGCTTTTCTCTGAAAGAGATTCCAGCTCTTTTGGAGCGGGATGACCTTTCTGATTTGGATGCTTTGTTCTCTGCCCGCATCGCTGAAATAGGCGGTTTGATCCAAAAACAGCGCATGATCATGGAATCCATTGCTTCCTGGCAGGATTTGATTGGCGAGACAAAAGAAGTAATGGCTCGAAAAGACTGTCCCGTCACGATGAAATACTTTCCGCGGCGCAGGTTTTATCTGGTGCGTCCGGAACTTTTCCCCGGTATGCGTTACGATAACCTGTTGATCAATACGACAATTTGCAGCGGTCTGCTGAAAGGTGATACGTATACCTTGGGAGCGCTTTATATCGCATATCCTGACGGTGACCGTGCAAATTGGGAAGACATTACCTTATTTATCGAAAAACACCCCGACGCCAAACATACGCTGAAAACCGTAGAGATCGGTGATTTTTCCGCAGTGAGCTGCTATCACCGGGGTACCTTCGAGACCATTGAGGAAACCATCCAAAAGATGAAAACATGGGCCAAGGAACATCATTTCGACCTCAGGGGCGATCTGATTGAGCGCTCGGTGATCGATTGTTGGAGCATCAAAAATACCGATTGGTGGTTGATGGAGCTGTTTTTACCCATCAAATCAAAGGCGAATGAAAAAATTCCTCTTGACTCTCAAGGTACCTTGAAGGTTTATAATGAAAGAAAACCTTGAGGAGGAAATGACAATGAAACACTTTTCCAAAAAGTTGCCGATTTTCTTGCTGGCGCTCCTTTGTGTTTTCGCCTTTGCCGCCTGCGGCAGCGATGCCAATACCGACGATGCTGCCAAAACGCCGGCACTGTCCATGGAGATCTCCCAGGCGGACTGGGATAGCTACCGTCAGTTTGTGGATCTTTCCACCGGCATCACCATGGCTTACGTGGAAATGGGCGTAGCGGACGGCGATCCTCTTGTGCTGATCCACGGCATGACGGATAACAGCCGCAGCTGGTCCCTGATCGCCCCTTATTTTGCCGAAGCGGGCTATCACATCTATATGATCGACCTTAGGGGCCACGGTGAAACCGATCAGCCCGACACAGGTTTCTATACCACGGCAACCTACGCCGCGGATATCTCCGCTTTTATGGACGCCATGGAGATTGCGAAAGCGGATATCATCGGCCATTCCCTGGGCAGCATGACGGCGCAGACCTTTGAACTGCTCTATCCGGAAAAATGCGATCATGTGGTTTGGGAAGCCACGACGCCGGTGAGCGCCGAAGCTCTGGGGACGTATTACTATGAATACGGTGAGTCCATCGGCGCGGAGGGACATCCCGACGATGCTTTTATGGATGAATGGTATGCCTGTGTCAATCCTGTTGATCAAGAATTCCTGAAGTATGAGATGGAGGAATCTCAGGCTCTTCCCGGCGCGGACTGGGAGCGGATTGCCGGCGGCGCGTCCTTCTCCAATCTGATGCCCTATTATCAATATATGGATGATTCTATTCCGACCTTGATCCTTTGGGGCAGCGCCGATGGGTTTTTCGGCGAAGACAAACAAGATCAGCTGAAAGAGCTTGTACCCTTCGTCGAATTTATCGCCTATGACGGCATCGGCCACAACATTCAATGGGAACATACCGCACAAATGGCCGCGGACTGTCTTGCTTTCTTCCGGGATGAAAAAGTAGGTGAAAACTAACAAAAAAAGTTGACAAAAGAAAAGCGCTGCCCGGTGATGACCCGACAGCGCTTCTTTTTTGGTTCTTAATTTTTTGTTTTTGGTTTGCCTTATTAGGCGATTCTGACGTTGACAGCCCGCATTTTTTTGCTGTTTTTCGGATCTTGTTCTACGTCGAACGTAACTTTTGCACCTTCATCAAGGCTTTTATATCCTTCGCTTTGAATGGCGGAGAAATGAACGAACAAATCGTCGCCTCCGTTATCATTGGTAATGAAACCAAAACCTTTTTCAGAATTAAACCATTTTACTGTACCACTATTCATGCTGGGTACCTCCTTACTATATTCGTATCCATACTGCACAAAAAAACACATGGCGTATAAATCATTAAACGAACAATGACTTACAAAAACATGTGAGACAATTAGACATTTAGAATACGCTATTATCATAACACTTCTTTGCGAAGAAGTCAAGGGTGCAATTTTTATTTTTGCCCTTCGGTTGTTCTGAACTGTGATGACCCTTTACAGGCCGCCGGAAAGGGAGGAAGAATTCCGCCGCCCTCTTACAGACTGTAGCCCAAAATCCGCTGATCCACAGACTGCCCATCCCATCATGGTGCTCCCGGTTTTCGGGAGCACCGCTTGGTATGCCACGGTGAAAGCCGTAAGTAAAAGTGAAAACACATCTTGACAGGTACGTATCAGTTCGCTATATTGGATAGAGAGAAGGGAGATGCGTCATGAAACAGGAAAAATCTCTATCGGAACTGATCGGCGTGCTTTTGCTGGATGAGGCCACGGAAAAAGCAAAACAGATGTTGTCTGACCGTTGCCCCGCCCAAGACATCTATCAGGAAGTGATGGACGGTCTTGCCATCGTGGGGAAAAAATACAACGACGGAACATGCTTTATTGCCGATCTCATTGTCGCGGGAACCTTGGCCCAGGATATCTTTGCCCTGATCAAAGATGAGCGGCTTTACGATCGGCAGCAGATCGACGGTAAAATGGTGATCGGCACCATCAGCGGCGATATTCACGATATCGGCAAGGATCTGATCTGCACCGGCTTGCGTTTTTCCGGCGTGGACGTCATCGACTTGGGCGTTGACGTTTCCGTGGAGTGCTTTGTGGAGGCCGTGAAAAATCACCGCCCCGATCTTTTGGGAATCAGTACGGTGATCGACAGCTCTTTCGCACATATCAAAAAGCTTGTTGCCGCCCTTCAAGAGGAGAGTCTCACCGGTGATATGGAGATCGTGGTCGGCGGTTCCATTGCCGATCCCCGCTATATTCATTTGGAAGGCGTATCCTGTCTGACCAATAATTACAAAGACGGGGTCAATTATTGTCTGAAAGTCCTGGAGAAAAAAAGCGCCGGAAGGGATCGAAAATGAGCGAAGTACTGTATTTAACCATTGTGAAGTCGTTGAAAAACCGCATTCATAAGGGCGAATATAGGCCCGGCGATATGCTCGATTCCGAAGCGGTACTGATGAAAGAATACAACGCCAGCCGCATGACCATAAGAAAAAGCCTTTCTTTGCTTTCCAGCGAGGGTTATATTTATTCCGTGCCCGGAAAGGGCAACTTCGTTTGTACGCCGGAAACGAATGTATTTCAGTTTCGTTTCAATAAATACGATGATCTCGGCGCTCCCATCGAGGAGGTGAAACTCATCTCCGTACAAGTGAAAAAGGGGGAGCTGGATACGATCCTTCGTTTAAAGCAAGGCGCAGGCGACAAAACCGTGGAAGCCAAGCGTTTGTTATGCTGCGTCAACGGCCCGATGGCGCTGGAATATATCTACTTCACTTATATTCCCAATATGCCTGTGGTGGAAGAGCGTTTGAAGTTTGCCAATCATTTGGCGAGCGTTGAAAAGAATTTAGCCTTTTCCATTGAAAAAAAGATGACTTTGAACATCGACCGCGCCGGGGAGGAGCAGGCCAAATGGTTGCAATGCAAGGTCGGCACGCCTTTGGTGCTGTTAGAGGAAGACGTCATCAACAGCGAAAACGGCAGCGTCGTTTCCTTTACCCGGTTTTACGCGCTCCCCGCCTACATTACCTTTGCCGCCACGACGGCGAAGGAGGAAGCAAACAACAAAAAGATCTTTTAGGCCGTCCTGAATAGCGCCATCAAAGCATTGGAAAAAACCGCGTTTTTAACGCGGTTTAGGCCGTCGACAAAGTCTGATACGCGGCGAACCCTTTGCCCCGCGACAGCTTGTGTACTATCATGTACACGGCGCAGCCGCAGGCCAAAGCGTTCACCGTGTATAAGCCTTTCTCGGCGGCCTATCATCCTGTAGCCCAAAATCCGCTGATGCGTATTTTGTCTACAGTCTGAACCGCGTTTTTAATGCGGTTTTTTTATTGTTGGCTTGAGCAAGTTTCGCACGTTCTGTGCGAAACAAAGAAACCACCCGCTATGCGGGTGGAAGAGAATTTAAAAAAGATCGAAAAAATCTATAAAAAAATATTTGACATTCGGCAAAATAGTGTTATAATGAATTCAACAGGTACGTACAGGTACATATGAATTAAAGTACGTGACAAGGAGGATAAAACGATGAACGAAAAACTGATCAAGGCCTTTGGGGATCTCGATGACGATGTTGTCATGGAGCAAATCAAGGAAATGAAAACGGCGGGAAAAGAAACCATAGAAATTTTAGGGGATTTACAAGTCGGCATGGACGTGGTGGGGAAGCACTTTGAGGAAAAGGAATATTATCTCTCGGAACTGATCATGGCTTCGGAAATCTTTAAGGAAGCCATTGAAGCCGCCGGCGGTATTTCGAATATTGCAGGTGCGGAATCTTATGGTACAATGGTATTGGGCACGGTGAAAGGCGATATCCATGATATCGGCAAAAACATTGTATCCGCGATCATGAGTTGCAACGGTTTCAACGTGATCGATCTCGGCACCGACGTTCCCATTGAAAAATTCGTGGAAACGGTGAAAGCGAAAAAACCGGAACTTGTCGGCATCTCCTGCCTGTTAACGACGAACTTTGATCACATGAAACAGACCGTGGCGGCGATCAGAGCAGCCGGCAGTGATGCGAAGGTGATCATCGGCGGCGGCCCCTGCAATGAAAGCACCGTAACCCATGTGGGCGCCGATGCTCTGGCCCGTGACGCCCAAGATGGGATTGAAGTCGCCAAAGAATTATTGGGGGTGAATTAAATGACCAACCAGGAAAGATATGATGCTTCCTTGAAACGGATTTTAGGTGCCGTTCATTTTGAGGAGATTGACCGTGTGCCTGTGGTTTTGGGAGGGCTCTCCGCTCATATGCTTCATGTTGGCGGCTCCTTTGCGCCGATGATGACGGACCCTATGTACGCGACCGATTGTATGATTAAGACTTATGAAGAAATCGGTTTGCCCGACGGCGTGCAGCACGCCGGATTTTCTTCCTATTTGCTTTCTTCTCTATGGCTGTCAAAAGTAAAACATCCCGGTATCGAATTGCCTGCCGATGAACTCTGGCAAGTGGATGAGCAGGAACTGATGAAGGTGGAGGATTATAAGGAGATCATCGACAATGGCTTCTTTCACTGGTACAATCGTTATTTGGTGGAACGCCTCGATCATCTCCCCGAAAAACTGGCTCCGTTTTACCAGAGTTTCGGTAAAATGGTAGAAAATGTTTCCGCCGCTGGGATGGTTCCTTTTAGCCCATTGATCTTTACCGTGCCCTTTGAATATTTTTGCGGCGGCCGTACCATGGTGAAGTTTTCCCGAGATCTCTATAAGCATTTGGATCTGGTCAAAGAAGCCTGCGCTGTGACGCTGCCGGAATTGCAGCAGAATATGCGTGACACCTTCAAAGGTTACAAACCGATTGCCATTTGGCTCGGCGCTTGGCGTACCGCCAGCGAATTCGTCGGCCCCAAGTTCTGGGAAACCCTGGTTTTTCCCTATTATAAAGCTTTGGCGGAAACTGCTTTGGCAGAAGGGGTCATCCCCGTGTTCCATCTCGATTCTTGCTGGGACCGGGATGTGGAACGCTTCCTCGATATGCCCAAAGGCTGCGTCTTTTCTCCGGACAGCACCACGGATATGTTCCGGGCGAAAAAGATCTTGGACGGCCATATGGCGGTCATGGGCGACGTACCCCCGGCCTTGCTTTCTTTGGGTACCCCCGATGAAGTGAAAGATTATTGTTACCGCATCATCGATGAATTGGGGCCAAAAGGCGTCATTTTAGCCCAGGGCTGTGATATTCCCGCCAACGCCAAGATTGAAAATATCCGGGCCATGATTGAAGCCGCGAACAGCCGTTAAATATAAGATTCAAAGGGGGAGGGGGTCATTAAAACGCCTTCCCCCTGCACTATGCGAAAGGGGGCCATCGTGATGAGCAAACCCGTAAAAATCGACCTGATTACCGGGTTTTTAGGCGCCGGGAAAACGACCTTTTTGAATAAGCTGCTCAAAGAAGCCTACTTTGGGGAGAAGATCGCCCTGCTGGAAAATGAATTCGGCGAGATTCCCCTCGATGGCACGCTGCTTTCCGGTTACGATATCGCCATCAAGGAAATCGCCAACGGCTGCATCTGCTGTACGTTGCAGGGGAATTTCATCGACGGCATCACGGCGCTCATGAATACGGTTCAGCCCGACCGCGTTGTCATTGAACCCACGGGTCTGGCGAAGCTTCCCGATCTTTGCCGCGCCTGCGCTTTGGCCGGGGAAAAGACGGCGCTTCAAATTAACGCGGTTATCACCGTGGTGGACGCCACAATGCTGCCGGTTTTTATGGAAGTCGGCGGCGAATTTTTTCAAAAGCAGATTATCGACGCCAAAACCGTGGTGCTCTCTCACGTTCAGGAAATGGAAGCGGGGGAATCCATCGATGAGGTCATTGCCGCGATCCGCGCCTTGAATCGGGATGTCCCTATTTTTGCCGAAGAATGGTCAACGCTGAACAGTCTTGCGGTGCTGACCGCGGCGGAACGGTGTGAGGCTCTAACTTCTCCCGCCGCTGCCGCGGAAAAAGCCCGGCGCCGGGAAGACTGTAAGAGACATCACCATGAAGATGATTGCGATCATCACCACCATCACGGCGAGGAAGAATTTGCCTCCTGTTCCGTGGTGGTGAAAGAGCGGGTCAGCGCGGCTTGGCTTGAGGATTTCTGCCACCGTCTCCGTGGTAGTCGGGGCGGCGAGGTCTTCCGGGCCAAAGGCCTCCTTCATACCGAGGATGGCGATGTCCGTTTTGACGATGTCTACGGCAAAATCAGCAGCTCCCCTTATGATTTTGACGGCGACGGCTTTTTTGTGGTCATCGGCAAACATCTTGACAGCGGCTATTGGCAGGCGTTATCATCGTAGGAAGGGGGACGAATGGATGAAAAATTATTTAATGTTGGCCTGCACCATCCTGCGGGATGAAATTGAGGCGGCGCTCAAAGAGGCGGGAACGAGAATTCCCACCCTTTTTATTCCTTCGGAGCTGCACCTTTTTCCCGATAATCTCCGGGACTATTTGCAAAAGACCATCGACAATATCTACCATGTCGATGTGATTATGCTGCCCATGGGCCGCTGCGGCAACGGCACCCTGGGGCTGAAATCGGAACGTTCCACCCTGGTGCTGCCCAAATGCGAAGACTGCGTCAACATGCTCCTTTCCGAAGACGATCTCAAGGCCGTAGAGCGGCCCGCCTACAGCTATTTTCTGACCGATGGTTGGTTAAGGGAAAAGAACGCCATCAACAATGAATACGACCGCACCCTCGAAAAATACGGTCAAGAGCGAGCCGAAATGGTGATGAAGATGCTCTATGAAAACTATAAGTATTTCGCCTTTGTGGATACGGGCTGCTATTGCCTGACCGAAGCGGAGAAGAAGATCCTGCCTCTGGCCAACCTCGTGGCGGTGGACATCACCAAGCACCCCGGTCCCAGCGGCGTATTGAAAAAGATGATGCGTTTGGAATTTGACGATAACTTTATCGTGGTACCTCCGGGTACCGCCATCACGGAGGAGCATTTTACAAATTAATGCTATGCTGCAAAATAAGACCGGCAAAATAAACGCCGGTCTTGTATTTTTTTCGTTGCATTTTTCGGAAATTCTGTAAATTTTACAAAAAGTGTGAACTTGCTATTTTTTTTTGATGTAGTATAATTAATTTATCGCATAAGCCATGGGGTTCATGGATTCCATGGAATTGATAGGATATAAGGAATTTGCAGGAAACGGGTGAGAATCCCGTACGGTCGCGCCACTGTGATACGGAGCTTTTTTCAGCAAACCGGAAAATCGCCGGGAAGAAAGCGATGAAGTTAAGTCAGGTCACTCGCATCGGTAACAGCTTTCGCGCTTTAAGGTTGTGGCTTTTTTTACCCGCGGCCTTAGGTTCGCGGGTTTTGTGTATTGGCGGGAAAACAATGGACGGAAAAAAAGAACTGGAACGTTGTCTATCCTATATCGAAGAGAACTTGGACAAAGAATTAACCGCAAAAAGCATTGCGGTTAAACTCGGCTGCTCCGAGCGTTCTTTATATCGGCTGTTTGACGTGATGCACATGCCCATTGGAGAATATATCAGGAAACGCCGCATAGAATTCGCCGCCAAGGCCATTTCTCGGGGGAAGCCGATCATGGAAATCGCCGATGAAACCGGGTTTCTTACGGTATCCGGCTTCAATAAAGCCTTCAAGAAGAATTTCCATATGAGTCCCACGGCCTATCGGGAGCAATATCTGCAAATGGCGGCGCCCCAAATGATCCGAAAAAGCGCGATCAAGGCCGTCGGTTACGGTATTGCGCCCTTTGAGGGGAAAGAATGGGATCCTTTTGACTTTGCCCTTCATTGGCGGGGCGCCAACCCCGATGAGATCTCCCCGGAGGTTTTTGCCCGTTTGGCCAAACGGCAAAAGGGGGAAGTGGGCGTATGGATCGATCCCGAGGAGGAAAGCGGCAGTATGACGTATTTTTTTGGCCCGATTGTCGATGATTTTGATTATGTGCCCGAAGGTATGCTGCGACTTACGATTCCCGGGGCGACCTTCGCTGTTTTTACCACGGAGCCGGTGAGTATCCTCATGGATAAATACAGGTTTCGCGGTACGGTGCAGGCTTCCTGGCGTTTTATTTACAGTGAGTGGCTGCTGCAAAACAGCGAGTACGAAATCGATGAAAATAAGCTGGACTTTGAGTTTTTCCCGGCGGACCGCGGCACAAAGGAAGGGCTAAGCCCCGTTGACCTCTATATTCCCGTTGTGAAAAAGAAAAAAAGGAATAAAAAGAAATAAAAAAGAATGAGGAAAATTGGCAGAAACGGACAAGTGCAATCTTTAAAGTAATATGTTATAATAAAAACAAGCAACAGTCACGATGCTAAAACCATAAGAACCATAAAAAAACAAATCAATACATTGGTTGCAACGAAACGGAAGCGGGTGAGAGTCCCGCACACTATCAAGGTGCTGTATGGCGGAGCGAACCCAAAAACCACCGGGCAAGGCCGGGAAGGTGGGGAAACGATGAAGCCGAGTCAGAAGACGTGTTGCAAAGACCTCTTGATGGCAAAACAGGAACCGTATTGGCCGAAGGAGGCGATACGGTTTTTTAACGCCACATAAAAGCAAAGAACCCCGGCTTTCGCCGGGAAAAGATAAATTTTCCATCGTATTGATCGTATTGTATATTGTATATAAAAAGCACGCACCATGCAGGGACAGATTCTTGGCGGATTCCACTCCCACACACGGTGCGCATGCCACAAGGGCATACTTATTTTACCGTAATATCCCCTATAAGTCAATGCGCAGTCCTCTCTTGTTCTGTTTGCAGCGGCTTTTTTGGCGTATCGACGTCAGGGGGAACGGTTTGCGAAGAGCAGCGGTGAGATTGTAAAAAGTGCCCGAACCGGCTTTGGTTCGGGCCTTTTTATACTGATCCCCACTTCACCGCTGCCGCTTGCAAAAAAGCGATGAACTTCATGATCATTTTACGATAACGAGGAGGTTTCTTATGGAGTACCGCGACCGTTTAACAAAAAAAGACCAAAAAATCCTTGAACGTTTCGCCATGGAGTCGGCCTTTGCCGCCACCCACGCCGGCGACAGCGACGAAACGCTGCTCTCTTATCTCAAGGATTGCGCCGCCGCGCTGAATCATATCCCCACGAAGAAGGAGGTCATCGGCTGCCGTTATCTGAAACAGCGCTTCGGCTCCTGGAACCGGGTGCTGGAAAAAGCCGGTTTGAAGACCGTTACCGAAAAGCGTGTTGCCAAACTCAAAGGAGACGCGGCGCGCCGTGAGGAAAAAGAGACGGCGGTTTAAAAGGCTTACAACCCACTGGTTGCAAGGGGTGATTTTATGACTATTTGGGGTTTCGGATGAAATGGAAAATTTCGAAGAAAGGGGGTGATTGCCAAAGCATGATAGAAACAGAGACAAAAATCAAAAAATCTTCCGTAGCGCATGAGGAAGAGAAAGCGATTGGGGCATATGGAGAGTTGCCTCAAACAAGGTTTGGCAATGAAAATGTTACCCTGTCTCATGAAATATCTTGCCGCGGGAGTTTTGCCCCGGCAAAATACGAGAGTACCTGAAAAGGAGGTATGCAAACCATGTTGCATTCTTTGGGAAAAAATAAAGTTGCCATGTTACTCGTTGCGCTACTGCTTTCCACTTGCCTGATGATGGGCCTGTTCTCCGCCGGAGTTTCCGCGGCGAACCCACTGAATCTGTCGAACATGACGATACAGTTCGGCGATCCTGACCCCCAATATCCTCCCACACCGCCGGAATCCCTAATGGATCTCGTTGCCGATGGCACCAACACCTATAGAGCCGACTACACCGGCACCGATAGCGCCACGTTTTATCCTGATATGCTGGCTCTTTATGTGATCCCTAATACAGGGGTTACCATCACCAGCATGACCGGTACCGGTGTCCAGTTCGTGACTTATGCTTCTGACGGCACACCCAGCTATTCCTCGACGGCGACCATCAACGCCGGGGGCTTCTACACGATTCAGATCAGTACCGGCTCCACCCGTCAAATTTTCATTGACGCCAGTAGCGGTAATGACATCACACTCAAATTTAACTTGCCGAAGAGCAGTGGTACGGCGCCGACCGCCGCGGTGGTCAACGGCTATCTTCCCGGTGTCAGTCAGTACGCCACCGGTAACACCTATGGCTGCATCTCGACGGATGGGGCCAATTCCTTGGCTGATCAGGATCTCGTGAAGACGATCCGCGGCAATGCCGGCAACCTCGTTTCTTTGGGTTCCTCCGGCTACATCCAGTATGAATTGGCCAGCCCGATCACCAATAGCGACAAGCATAAATGGGGCATTGATTTCATCGTTACCGGCAACCCCTTTAACGGTAACCCCGAAGCCGGCATGGTGATGGTTGCCGAAAAAGATGGTCAAGGCAATCCCGGCACCTGGTACCGCCTGGCCGGCTCCCGTCATTATGAAGCGAACACCGTGATGAACACCAACGTGACCTACACGAAGAATGTCAGCGATATTTCCGTCACTTACGGCGGCAATACCACCACCTTCGGGACGAATGTCAACTGGTGGCCGCTGTTCGCCGCCAAGCCCACCGGCGAAAACTACGGCGCCACCTCCGGCGTCCTGACGTCTAAAATCACCAATGTTTCTTATCTCAGCAACGATTCCACCATCACCTATTATGATCGCACCGTCGTCGCCGACGACGCCACAGCCGGCCTCTCCGGCGCCAACGCCACCAACTTCTACGCTTTTGGTTATGCCGACGTCCGTTCCGGTTCCGGCTTCGTGAATCCTTATGCCTCCCTGCCCAGCACCGGCGGGGGCGCCGATGGTTTCGACCTGGCCTGGGCCGTAAATGCAGCCGGTCAACCTGTTGATCTGACCGGGAAGGATATCTACTTCGTCCAAGTTTATACCGCCACCGTCTACAATGCCGGTATCTTCGGTGAAACCTCTACAGAAGTAGCCAGCCTCACCGCGGCCTCTAATGAAACTAACCCTGTCGGCACCACCAACGGACCTGCGGTAACGGTGGCCGGCAACAGTGTTATCCCGGGTACTACTGCGGCAACGATTCCCACCGTAAACATTGCTGATAGCACGGATATCGCTGTGGCAGTTGATGCCGGTACCAATGATAGCATTTATATCAACAGTACCAACGGTACCGATACTGCCTCCAGAACTTTCAATTTGGCAGAGGGTTCCCAATTGGTGCGCATTATTGTCCAGGATACCACTGGTAACAGCCAACCCTATATCGGTTTTATTAAACTGGATACAGGTCTTTAAGTTGAGATTGGCTCTGTAAATAATAAAAGAGAAACGGAAAATTGCATGGGGACGGGTTGCCCGTCCCCCGCAAATTTTCAATGAGTTGAGGAGGGAATTATTCTATGACCGAAATACAAAAGACTTACGGTTTTTCAAAATTCTTATTGCGCGCCGCCGTTTTTTTTACCGGCATCTTTTTTGTTTTGATGCTCTCCACCACGGCTCTTTTTGCGGCCACGCCCTATACCGGTCAAACGGAAACCGGTGACTATACAATTTCCACCGCGGCACAATTCGCCAAATTGGCGGAAAAAGTCAATGCCAATCCGTCTATTAGCTACAGCGGGTCTACTTTTACAATCACGGCGGATCTTGATTTTTCTCAAGATGATTCATACGATACCCTTTCATGGACCGGCGGTACCGGCTGGACAGCCATTGGCAATAATGCAAAGCCATTTGCCGGTACCCTGGACGGTAATGGTTTCGTATTTAAAAATTTATATATCAACACGACGACAACATTTAGCGGCATCTTCGGCAATGTTAGCGGTACTGTGACAAATGTGATTATCAAGAGCGGCTCCATTCAATCAAGTGGCGCTTGTTTGGGCACAATTGCCGGCAAGGTTACCGGTACCATCAGCAACTGCGTTAATAACGCGCCCGTCACTAACACCAAGACATCTTCTTCGGCATTAACCGGCGGTATCGCCGGCCAAGTTGTCGGGGGTACCGTTTCCGGCTGTGTCAATACCGGTACTATCACAGTCACCGGAGGGGCGATAAATATCGGGGGTATTACCGGCCAGTTTACGACCACCGATACCCTGCCCAATACAATTAGCAATTGTTATAATACCGGCGCCATCGTTGTGCAGGCCAATAAAAATGCCGGAGGCATCGTTGGCTACGTGAACTCGGATGGAGCCAACACGCTCATCAATTGTTATAATGCCGGTGACGTTTCCGTTACTACAGGCAACGGCGTTATTTATGGCGTTAATAACTCAAAACCTCTTACCCTAACCAACAATTACTTTCTTAAAACCGATACAATCAACAGCACTTACAGTGAAACAGACGGGATTACCGCCGTTACCGTAGCTCAACTTACGGATGCGGCAATGCTTATTTCTTTGGGGTCTGCCTATAAAGCCGACCTTTCTCCTCAAATCAACCATGGTTACCCGATCTTATCTTGGCAAACGGCCACTTCCGGGCCGGTTGTGATCAGCGCCGATAAAACGGCTTTAAAAGAATCCATCGCCCAAGTTACCGGTGACAATGCCGCCAACTATTATCAGAGTAATGACCGCTGGAACGGTACCGATACCAGTTCCAAAGGTTTTTGGGCTGATATGCTGCCTATTTTAAGCGCTGCCCAAACGGTAGATGGTTCTGCTTCCGCCACCCAGACACAAGTGGACGCGGCGACGGATAACCTGACCGCCGCCATTGCCAAATTGATTCCCAAAACCAAGGTCAACGCCACGCTGCTTTTCGAAAAAATCAATTTATGTAAAGCGGCTTACGTCGATTCCACGCTTTATACCTCAGGTTCTTGGTCCGTTTATGCGGAGGCCTTGGCCGATGCGGAAGATATGTTGGATACCCTCTATGGACCCACCGGCGACAGTAGCATACTCTGGCAAGGCTCTGTGGATTCGGCGACCGACGGGCTCACCGCCGCCGCCGCTGATTTACTGACGGTGAAGCGCTACCAAATGGCCCAAGCCTACAGCGAAGGCATCATCGGCCTCAATAAGCTTTTCCGCCTGACTGAAGACGACAGCGGTGATTATACAACGGAAAGCTGGTCCGCGTTTACCGCCGCCCGGGAGGAAGCCACCGCTCTTGTGAACGATCACCCCGTCAATAACACGCTAACGGAACCTTTGGCCGCGGCTTATGCGGAAAAGGGCGCCGCCTATTTGAAAGCCTGCTATTTCGGCTTGAAAAGCGCCGCCGGGGAGATCAGCGTTTCTCTCCGTGTCGCCGATAATATCGGCGCGAAATATCCCCAATACGCCCTCACCGACAGCCATACCGCCGCCTTTGACAAAACCGTCGCCTTAACCGGCGGCAATTACAGTGTTCAGGATTTGGTCGACGCGGAAGCCCTTAGTTTTGCCGCCGATATGACCGACGCCGGACAGCAGCATATTTTCTCTTATTGGTTTGTCTATGTCAACGGCGTCCTGGTGGCCGATCCCTATGACGGGTGGACGGCATTTGAAAAGACGATCTATGATGACCATGGTATCATCTATGATCCCACCATCAAAGACGCTAACGGTAATTCTCTTAGTCGCGGCAACTTCCAGCTCAAGGACGGCGATGAAGTCACCTTCGTCCGGGCGGAACAGCCGGGAGCGATGTATTACATCAGTTGGGCCAATGCCGGTTATCAAGGCTATCAAGATTATATCTCCCTGCTCTCCATTGCCAAGGAGGGAGACGGCGAAATCATTGAAGTGAAGGAAGGGGAAAGCTTCAGCTTCAACGTCAGCAAAACCGCGGCCAAGCTCACGGATTATCCCGCCTCTGCCCGCCCCGCCGCCAATGTCAGCCTGGTCTACAGCAACCCGGCGGACAGTGAAGCTTCGGTCACCGGCGCTGTCAACGACAGCGGCGTGGTGACAGACAGCGGCGGCAGCGCCGAACTGGCCCTCTATCAGGCCGGCTGGTATACGGTGAGCGCCGTCGATATCCGCAATCAGACTTTGGGCGCTGTCGCTTTGGACGACAGTGAAAGCGGCGGCGTCTATCCCAACCTCGCCGGCGGTGATTCGGTTCTCGTCCATGTGTTGAGCCTTGAGGAAGCGGAGCTTGCCGCCGCCCTCGACGGTTATCAGGATAAACTCGACGCCCTTTTGACCCAATATAGCAAGGAAGCATTCGGCCCTGCTCTTTGGAAACAGGCTCAAAGCGCCTATTACGCGGCCAAGTCCGGTGTCTACAGCTCCACCAGCCTGGCCGGGGCCCAAAGCGCCCTGGACACCTGCAAAACCACGCTGGATACCCTCAAGACCCAGGCCCAGACCGCCAACGCCAAGGTTTTGAGTGATATCAGTTGGTACTTGAACCGCCTGCCTAATGTTGATCAGATCAGCCAGGGCCTCTTCAACCAGGGTGATATTGACTACTATCAGAAAGCCAGTGTCATCTATAACGCCATGAGCGCCTATCAGAAGGGGCAGCTCACCGCCGCCCAGGCCGCCCAGTACCAAGCCATGGCCGCTGCCTACGGTAGCGACGGTTCTACGCTGCCGACAGCCCAGACCTATACCCTGACCGTCCAGTGTGAACCGGCGAACTACGGTGATAAACTGGCAATTTTCGTTCTGTTTAACAGAGCGCATAACGCGGATGGAATTGGCTGGACGGAAACACCATATAATAATCAAAACCTTGCCACGGCCTTCACTTGCCAATTTGAACCCGGGCTTTATTTGGGTGTGGATCTCGATAAAGTCAATCTCGCCAGCGGCTATGAGGTCTATAAAGTCGAGAGCAGCTACGCCGATATCAATGACCACGGTCATGTGCTGCCGAGTACAAGGGTTTTCTCGATAAATACCCAAAATATGCCCCGGGCCGACGTCACCGTCACCATTTACGTTCGCCAAGCCGGTGAACAGACCCTGGAAGAAGCGAAGGACGCTGCCAAAACCGCCCTCACCGCGGAATTCGGCACCTACGACAACGCCTATTACACCACGGGCCGCTGGAATGAGCTGGTGCAAGCCTATAAAGCAGGTCTTGCCGCCATCTCCGCCGCCACAAACAAAGCGGCGGTGGACAGCGCCAAAACCGACGCTTTCGCCGCCATGGCCGCCGTTCCGGAACGCAGCCCCGGCGATTACGGCAGCGTCAAGGTGGAATTCTACAACAACACCTATGAAGGCGGCATGGGCTACGATGCCGAAGCCCCCTTTATCAGCAAGACCATGGAGCTCACCGCCGACGACACGATGATGAGCGTCGCCCTGCGGGCCGCCCATGAAGAGGGCTATACCTGGACCGGCACCGGCGGTTCCGGCTACAGCATCGCCTACCTGTCCTCCCTCAGCAAAGACGGCAAGACCTTAGCGGAATTCGGCAACGGCGGAGAATCCGGCTGGATGGGGACGTTGAACGACTGGTTTGTCTCCCAGAGTTTCGCCGCTTACGGTGTGGACTGCACCGACCTGGACACGAAGCTCCGTGACGCCGATATCATCAAGGTGAGGTACACCTCCAAAGGCCTCGGCGCCGACCTCGGCGGCACCTGGGGCAACGGCGATACGTCCTTAAAAGCCCTCTCCGTGGACGGTATCACCCTCGCCAACAATTTCAGCGCCACCACCTTGAACTATGTGGCCACCGTGGACGGTTCCCTCTTCGGCAGCGATATCTCCGTGGTACCTACCGCCGCCAATAAGAACTTCCAGGTGCGCACCTTCCTCAACACGAAGAATACCACGGGTTGGTACCGTCCCGGTGAGACCATCCCCGCCGCCGCCGGTGATATCATCTATATCGGCGTCGCCGAAAAAGCCTGGCCCACCATGAACAAGGTTGGCGCCGAAGCCGTGGCCTATACTCCCACCTGGTATACGATTTACATTGTCGGCGAAGGAGAAGATTCTATCAATCAGCTGATCTCTCTCATCGACGCCTTGCCCGCCGTAGATAGCGCGGCCCTGACCAACAAGGCCGACATCGACTTCGCCAAGACCTATTACGATACCCTGAGCGAAGGCGACCAGGCCAAAGTGACCAACGTGGCCAAGCTTAACGACCTCTTACAGCGTATTGACGATCTCCAGCAGGTGGTGGACATCAAAGCCTCCATCGACGCCCTGCCGTCCGCCGCCAATGTGACAAAAGCCGATGCCGAAGCGATCAACGCGGTCTTCGATACGTATACCGCCCTGAAACAGTGGCAGAAGAACCTGATCGCCGTTTCCTACACCGATAAACTCAATGCCGTGAAGGAAGCCATCGATCTTTTGACCGGCGATCCTGCCGCCATTGTGACGAACCTGATCAACGCTTTGCCCGCCGCCGACCAGATCACCCTTGCAGATCAAGCCGCCGTGGAAAAAGCCCGGACGGCTTACGACAACCTCAGCGCGGAAAAGCAGAACGAAGTGACCTCCGTGACCTTAAACAAACTGATTGCCGCTGAAAAGGCCATCAAAGCCTTGGCAGACGCCGCCATCCTCCCCGTGCACGACGGTAAAGTCACCACCCTGAAACCGGAAGCGACGGTGGCCAACGAGGCCGCCACGATCAATCTAACCGATGAAACCATGAGTAACTTGGCAAGCAGCGCCCAAAGCAACGGCTCCACCGAAATCGTCCTCGCTCCTAAAAACGATAACCTTGGCGACGCCAATCCCGTGACCTTTGCTTTAAGTCAGGCGGCCCTCGGCGGCTTCCTGGAAAAGACCGACGCGGAATTGACCATCGCTTCCGCCATTGCCAATGTCACCCTATCCAACGCGGCATTAACGGCTTTGAACGCGGCGGGGGACGGGCCGATCTCCATCATCATTGAACAGACTGCCGGTGATACGGTGAAAGTCACGATCAAAAACGGAGATACCGTCCTCACGGATCTCGGCGCCATCACCGTGAAGATCTCTTCCGCGGATATCGATGAAAACACCGTTGTGGCGCGGATCAACAGCGACGGTTCCAAAACGGTGCTCAGCAACGTTTCCATCGTCAGCAATATCAGCGCTTCCGCTGTGACGGTCAGCCCCCAATACAGTTTACGGGTGCCCGTTACCGGCAGCGTCACCTTGCAGCTGATCAACAACGCCCAGACCTTTACTGATATCAACGGCCATTGGGCGGCGTCCTACATTGAATTTGTGGCGGTTCGCGGTCTGATGCAGGGTACCGGAAACAGCAAGTTTAGTCCCGACGTGGCCTTGACCCGGGGTATGCTGGTTACGATCCTTTGGCGCTTAGACGGGGAACCGGCAGCCCAAGGGGGAGCGACCTTCAGCGACGTGGCAGCCGGCAAATACTATGAAACCGCCGTGGCCTGGGCCGCGGAAAACGAAATTGTTACCGGCGTGGGCAGCGGCAAATTTAAGCCCGAAGACAATATCAGCCGCCAGGATATGGTGGTGATCATGACGCGTTACGCCGCCTACTGCGGTATGACCGCAACCGGCGATAGGAGCCTGATTGAGGGCTACAGCGACTTCGGCCAGATCAGCGATTATGCCAAAGAAGCCTTTGCCTGGGCTTATCAGGCGAAAATCGTCAATGGCACGTCGGCCGCGGCGCTGAGTCCCCAAGGAAACGCGACGCGGGCTCAATTTGCCGCCGTGCTCCAACGTTTCATTGCCGTGCTGAACTGAATCAAGGTTTGATTGGGGTGTACGCACACTTTCGCCCTGATCCATAAAGCAGAGTGCCCGTTGACGTTACCTTTACCGTCAATGGGCACTCTCTTTATTTAGCGAAAGGAGGGATTGAAGGCATAAAAGTTTCTTTGGTTCAGATTGTCGATGACGATTTGCAAACTTTCGCCGAAGCGCTGGTAATGGACGACTTCTCTGGCCCTCAAAAAGCGGATGACCTCTTTGACATCGGGATCGTCGACAAGACGCAGGATATTGTCGTAAGTGGTGCGGGCTTTCTGTTCCGCCGCCATGTCTTCGTGAAGGTCGGTGATGGGATCGCCTTTCACGGCGAATTCCGAAGCGCTGAAAGGATAGCCCGATGCCGCGGTGGGGTAGACGCCGACGGTATGATCGACGAAGTATTTGTCGTAACCGGCTTCTTTGATCTCTTCAATGGTAAGATTCCGCGTCAGTTGATGCACCAGGGCGCCGACCATTTCCAAATGGTTCAGCTCCTCACTGCCGATATCCGTTAACGCCGCTTTCACGGTATGATACGGCATGGTATAGCGCTGGTTCAAATAACGCATGGACGCCCCCAGTTCGCCGTCGGGGCCGCCCAGCTGCGAGATGATCACCGAGGCGGCGCGGGCGTCGGGATTTTTGATATTAATCGGAAACTGCAATCGCTTTTCATAGACCCACACGCCTTGATTCCTCCTTACTTTCCCAGGGCCAAGGCCCTTCCACCCACTCCCAGCTGTTGGCGGCGGCTCCGCTGCCAGCGGTCAGCGGGCCGTATTTCATTTCATATTCGTTTTTTAAAGCGGCGGCGGCGCGGCAATAATGGGCGTGGGCTATAAGCGCTTCGCTGTTAAAGGGATGGGTATCGAGGAAAAGCATGATGTCAAAGGCGGCAAAGCCCACTTCTCCGTATTCCCGAAGCAGTTGCTCTCTGTCGTTCATCTTGCCATTCCTCCTAAATAGGGGAGATCGAGATCTTTAAAAATCGTGCCTGCCTGAAATCCGTCGGCGGCGTCGTAAAGGTTGACGAATTTCTGCATCGGCACGTAGGCCATGGCCAAGGGACCGACGACCTTGATTTTGACATTGCGGGCATCGTAGATACTGTCCGGATAGCGTTCCATAGAACTCTCCTTTCGTTGAATTATACTGATATAGTATGTCGGCAAAGGTTTTTTTGATATAAGTCAAAAATGACTTGATTATTTCATGGAGGAGGTTTATAATGAAACCAATTTGAAAGAAGGTAGCAACCATGGTATTAACGACAGATACCCATATCCATTCCCTTGATTTTTCCGGCGACGCCGTTTCCTCTATGGATAAAATGTGCCGCGGCGCTATGGCAAAAGGGCTGAAACGGGTTTGCTTTACCGAACACGTGGATTTCAATCCCCATTATGATGATTCCTTTCCCTTTGACGCGGAAAAATATAAGCGGGCCATCGAAACGGCGCGGCAGCGTTACGCCGGGGAACTGGAAATTTTAAAAGGGATCGAGGTGGGGGAACCCCACGTCTATCCCAGAGAATATGAAAAGGTTTTGCAAGGCGACGCTTACGATGTGGTCATCGCCAGCGTCCACTATGTGATCTTGCCCATGGGCCTCCACTGGACGGGAAACGAAGGCAAAAGCATCTTCCAATATGCCGTAAACCGTATTTACCGCCGCTATTATGAAGATCTTTTGGCCGTAGCCCGTTTGGGCGGCTTTGACGTTTTGGGTCATTTTGATTACCCGAAACGCTATTTGCAATGCGATGCGGCGGAAGAGGCGCTGATGGCGGAAATTTTAGATCGTGTGGTGAAAAACGGCAGCGTCCTCGAAATCAACACATCGCCCTTGCGGAAGGGTTGTTTGGAGACGTCGCCGGGGAAAAAAATCATAAAAATGTACCAGGATGCCGGCGGCAAGCGGTTGACCATTGGCTCCGACGCCCATCGGGACGTTGATATCGCCGCCGGTTTCGATAGCGCTATGCCGTTGACGGCAGGTTTTACGGTAGGTTATTTCAAAAACAGGAAATTCTGCGCGCTCACGGAGAGGTAAGATGGCAAATAAAAAAGATCTGGAAGCGTTGGGCTGGATTGCGGATCATGCCGCCGACAGCGTCTGCGTTTGCGACGCGAAGGGCAACATCCTCTATCTGAATCAGGCGGCGGCGGATTTTGTCGCCCCTCAAAGCGATTTTGGCGGTTTCATCGGCAAAGACGAAACCGTTTATTTCGGTATGCCCTCGGTGGTGCAAATCTGCGCCGATCGCCGGGATATGGCGTTGTTCCGCAAGGAAACGCCTTCCGGCAGGATTTTAGACGTCACGGTCTTTCCCCTGCGGGGAGAGAACGACGAAATCGCCTATATCATCGAATCCTTTCGGGAGCGGGAAGCTGCCGATCGCAGCCCGGATCAGGATGAAAATATCCTATTTATTTATAAAAGCAGCGGCATGTCTCAGATGATGAGCCTTGCCTCCAAAATCGCCAAGATCGACAGCACGGTGCTGATCAATGGAGAAAGCGGCACCGGCAAGGTGATGCTGGGCCAGTATATCCACCGTTACAGCAACCGCAGAAACGGCGCTTTTGTCAGTTTGAACTGCGCCGCGATGTCCGGTGAGCAGCTGGCGGAGGAACTTTTCGGCCTCGACGGCGGCCCCGGAGAACCGGTAAAACCGGGGATGATCGACGTCGCCGCCGGCGGCACTCTCTTTCTTGATGAAATCGACGCGCTGCCCCTATCGTTGCAAACCCGGTTTCTCTACGATCTTCACGAGCAAGTTTATCGTCCCATCGGCGGCCGCAAAGGGATTCCCATCGATTGCCGGATCATTGCCGCCACCAACCGCAACCTTCACGAATTGGTGGCCAAAGGGGAATTTCGGGAGGATCTCTTTTATCTGATCAATGTTTTTGAAATCACCATCCCGCCGATCAGGGAACGCACCATGGATATTCTGCCCATGATCACCCATCTGTTGGAACGCTATAACCGCCGCTATGGTCTTCGCCGCCACATTTCCGACGCGGCCATTGGCGTACTGTCCCAATACCGTTGGCCGGGGAATATTCGAGAGATGGACAACACCATCGAACGCCTCGTGGCCATGGCGCCGGAGGATATCATCGATACCCACCATCTCCCCGACCAAATCCGCTTTCAGGTGGTCACGGAAAGCGGCGCCGGGGAGGGGAAAGGCTCTCTGGAGCAGGCCTTGGCGGAAGTGGAGAGGGATATCATCGTCGGTTGCTATGAAGAATGCGGCAGTTCCTACGAGGTGGCCCGGGTTTTAAAAATATCACAAAGCAAAGCCAGCCGCCTGATTCGCAAATACTGTCGCCAAAAAGAAAGAAAGCAGTAAAACAGGGGTATTGTTCTTCGATTTTAGATCGATATGTATAATTTTCTGTGAACAGGATATCTTATTCCTATGGAAACAGAAATATGGTGTTGAAAATAACCTTTGTTTGATATATAATTGCATATAGAGCGAAATGCTTTTAAGCATTTAGATTTTATGGAGGTGTTTATTTTGGCAAGAGGTTTATTAACTAACACTGCTAAGTATCCTGCCCTCGGCTTGAACATGTTCACCGAAGATGAGCTCTTTGAAGTCCATCTGGCAACATTGGATGTGCTTGCGAACATCGGTGTCAAGGTCGAGAGTAAGGAAGCAAGAGAAATTTTTGCAGGGATCGGTTGCACCGTTGACGAGGCTAGCCATATCGTTAAGATTCCCGCGTGGCTCGTGGAAGACGCTGTCAATACCGTTCCCCCCAATTATCGCGCTTATGCGAGAGATCCCCAAAACGATTGGTATTGCGAAGCCGGCAGAACCGGTTTTGTGAACTTCGGGGAAGCTGTAAACGTGATCGACCCTTATACCCGTAAACGCAGAGCTCCCAACATGGATGATCTTTGGAACTCCGTTACCATGATCGACAACCTGGATTCGATCGTTCTTTTCGAAAGAAACATCGTGCCCAAAGAAGTCAATCCCCATGTCGGTCAGTTGTATGTATTGGAAGCTTTCCTGAACAACAGCACCAAACCCGCTTATATTGGCATGCATGATCCCCAAAACGTCAAATACGCGTTTAAAATGGGCGGCATCGTTGCCGGCGGCGAGGATAAATTCAGAGAAAGACCCTGGTTTGGGACGTCCACAGACCCCATCAGCCCTCTGGTTCATTCCGCCGGTGCCACCGATTCTTTGATTTTCGCGATCAAAGAAGGTGTTCCCGTAAAAATCAATCCCATGGGCCTCGCCGGTGGTACCACCTGCGTCCATTTGGCCGGCACCATGGTCACCCACAATGCTGAAGTATTGAGTATGTTTGTTCTCGGTCAGGCTCTGAAACGCGGCGTTCCCCTGGTTTACGGTTCTTCCACCGCCATGATGGATTTGAGAACCACTGTCTCCTGCGTCGGCAGCCCCGAGTTGGCCCTGATTTCCGCCTTTGTCGCCAAATTGGCCCAGTTCTACAAAGTTCCCAGTTGGGTTGCGGGCGGGTAGTGCGATTCCAAATGCGTCGATGCCCAGGCAGCTCATGAAGCAACATTAACCGCTCTCGTACCCGCATTGGCAGGCGCCAATATGATTTACGGTATCGGTATGTTGGAAAACGGTATCACTTGGGACTTTGCCCAGCTCGTGATGCAGGATGAAATGATGAAGATGATCCTGAAAACCGTGGAAGGCGTTCCCGTGGATGACGAACACCTTGCCGTTGACATCATCGCTGACGTCGGCCCCGGTGGGGAATTCATCTCCCATATGCATACCTTCCAGAACTTCAAACATCTTTCCCAACCCAGCAATATCATCGACAGAAACAACTTTGACGGTTGGATGGCCCAGGGCGGCAAAGATATCGTAGAACGTTCCTATGATAAAGCCATTGATATGATCGAAAACGGCAAACCCAAAATGCCGCTTCCCGAAGAAACCAAAACAGCCCTTCATAAAATGCTTGAAGAAGCGGAAGCGGATAAAAACGAAGAATTGGCCCAGCGCTAATCTTCCTTTGACAGCCTAAAAAAACAAAAACCGGATCCCGAAGTTTTGTCAGGGTACAAAACGACGGGATCCGCTTTTTTTATGTTTTCGCTTTCTTTTTGGTTCCTCCATGACCTTTTATGCCTATATTTGTTTGAGTGATCACGTTTATTTTAAAATATTTTTAGGGCTTCAAGCATGGGAAAGGATCAAAAAAGATGTTTTATTGGGAAAAATAGACAAAAAAGTCATTGTATTTATTTTTGTTTTATGTATAATATTTTTAGCAGTAGTTTTGAGAAGTCATTTTCTCAAATAGAAATAACAAAACATGGAGGTGTTTTATTTGGCGAGAGGTTTGTTGACGAATACAACAAAATACCCTGCGCTTGGTCTCAACATGTTCACGGATGATGAACTTTTCGAAGTTCACCTGGCGACATTGGACGTTCTTTGGAACGTTGGGATCAAATGCGAAAGCAAAGAAGCCAGACAGATTTTCGGTGATGCGGGTTGTACTGTGGATGAGGCGACCCATATCGTGAAAATTCCTGCCTGGCTCATCGAGGATGCGATGAACGTTGCTCCTCCCAATTTCCGCTGTACCGGTAGAGATCCGAAGAATGACTGGTATTGCGAAGCCGGCAGAACCGGTTTTGTAAACTTTGGGGAAGCCCTCAATGTGATTGATCCTTATACCCGGAAACGTAGACCTCCCACAAAGGACGACCTCTACAAATCCGTTATGATGATCGATAAAATGAAAAATATCGTCGTTTTCGAAAGAAATATCGTTCCTGCCGATGTCGATCCCTATGTGGGCCAGCTTCACGTTTTGAACGCATTTCTGAACAACACGACGAAACCCGGTTATATCGGTATGCACGATCCCAACAACATTAAAATTGCTTTCAAAATGGGTTCTGTTGTTGCCGGCAGCGAAGAAAAGTTCAAGGAAAGACCGTTCTTCGGTACTTCCACCGACCCCATTAGTCCCTTGGTGCAGGCAGAAGGCGCGACCGATGCGCTGATTTACGCCACCAAACTGGGGATTCCCGTGAAAATCAATCCCTTGGGCATGGCCGGCGGCACCACCTGCGTGCATCTGGCCGGCACCATGGTCACCCACAACGCCGAAGTGGTCAGCATGTTCCTTTTGGGTCAGTTGATCAAGCGCGGTGTACCGATGGTTTACGGCTCTTCCACCGCCATGATGGATCTGAGCACCACCGTATCCTGCGTCGGCAGCCCCGAACTGGCTCTCTTCTCCGCCTTTGTGGCGAAGATGGCGCAGTTCTACAAAGTACCCAGCTGGGTTGCGGGCGGGTAGTGCGATTCCAAAGTAATCGATGCCCAGTCCGCCCACGAAGCGACGTTAACCGCTATCATTCCCGCGTTGGCAGGTGCCAACATGATTTATGGTATCGGGATGCTTGAAAATGGGATCACCTGGGACTTTGCACAGCTGGTGATGCAGCATGAAATGGTCGGTATGGTTCTGAAAACCGTGGAAGGGATTCCCATTGACGACGAACACCTGGCTGTTGACGTTATTACCAATGTGGGCCCCGGCGGCGAATTCGTCAGTCATATGCACACTTTCCAGAACTTCAGAAAACTTTCCAAACCCGACGCGAGAATTTTCGACAGAAACAACTTCGACGGTTGGAAATTACAGGGTGAAAAGGATATCGTCGAACGTTCCTATGAAGTCGCCATCGATATGCTCGAAAACGGTAAAGTGGATAACCCGCTTCCCGAAGCGACCAGAAAAGAACTCGACCGTATTTTGGAAGAGGAAACCGCTGAATACGCCGAAAGAAGAAAAGCGGAAAAATAAGCAAAGCTTATTTTAGTAAAAAACAGGGATCCCGTTTCGCTGGCCTGAGGAAGGCAAGGGAAGCGGGATCCTCTTTTTGCAGTAAGTCTGCTGGAAAGCTTATTTTTTGCCCATCAGCTCAACGTACTGGTTGAACTTGGGATGGTTCATGTATCCCTGGCAACGGGTGATTCTGTCGAGGCCGTAATCCCAATAGAATTCCTCTTCATCGGGCTTGGAGACCATCTGTACCAGAGCCCAAGGGCACCAAAGAGCATCCATGAGAAATTTGCCGATGAGAACATCGGCCCTTTCCTTTTCCGTGGGTTCGTGGCCATAGTAACTCAGAAGGAAGGACTCTTCCTGGTCAGCGTTGAGACGGTTTTCGACGTTAATGGCGGCGACATCGAACATATAGTAGTTCATGCCGCAGTATTCCCAGTCGATCAGCTGTAAGCTGTCGTTTTCCCGGTCATAAATAAAGTTTTCGGAAAGCACGTCGTTATGGCTGCAAACCTTTTTCGGCGGATTCAATTGGAACTGTTCGTCGATTCTTTTGAGGGTCGCCACCAATTCATCGATACCGTCATAGTATCTCGGGCATTCATTGGTTTCGAGCCATTTCATATAGGATGAAATTTCAACGAGAGGATCAAAGGTGCTCTTCAGTTTGATGTCGTTGTGGTGAAAAGCGTTTAAGATCTTCGCGGCGTGCTGCAGCACTCTTTCATTTTGTTGAAAATCTTCTCTGTGCATGGTATCGCCAGGGCAGAAGCCGCAGATATTGGAACCGGTGCAAATGTCGTAATGATAGAATTGGGGGCTGATGCCCAGATCCTTGATGGCATGAACCGCCTGTTTTTCCGCGGGACGGTTCAGGTATTCGGCGGTGCCTTCACCGGCAATGCGGAAGGCGTAGGTTTTGTCGTCGACAACGGTTTTAAAGTTACGGTTGGTGAGTCCCCCGGGCATATAGGTGATTTCGGTGACCTCACCTTCAAAAAGGCTGGAGCAGGCGGCCATTTCTTTGATGTAATCCACTTCTTCCGCCTTGGTGCTAGGACATACTTTCGTTTCGGACATGGTAAACTCTCCCTTTACTTTCATATTGATGATAAAATTCATCAGTTTGTTCCAATATACCAAAAAAAAGCAGTATTTTCAAGGGAAAATACTGCTTTTTTTATGCTTTTATGACAGGATATTTTAGCTGTGTCCGCCTTTATTTCTCGGTCATCAGTTTGAAATATTTTTCCCAGTTGGGGTGGGCCATATGTTTCTCGCATCTTCTGACGCGGACATAGCCCCAATCCCAGTAGTCGTCTCTTTCATCGACTTTGGTGACGCTTTGTACGAGAGCCCAGGGAATCCAAAGACCGTCCATAAGGAATTTGCCGATCAAAACTTCGGCTCTTTGCTGTTCTGTGGGTTCGCCGCCGAAATAGGCGCGGATGGCGACTTCTTCCATTTCTTCGTCCATATCGTTTTCACTGATCAGGGCGGCAAGATCGAAGAAGTAATAGTTCATGCCGCAATATTCCCAGTCGATGATTTCCATCGTATTCTTGGGAACATCGTAAATGAAGTTTGCGGCGAGGCAGTCATTGTGGCAGCTGACACGGTCGAAGGGGCGGGCTTCGAAGGCTTTTTGCAATTTGGCGTAAACGGCGTCGATCGCCGGCAGCTCTTCAAAAAATCTGGTCCAGTTGTTATCTTTGAGATACTGATTATAGCAGACGCGTTCGGCAAAGGGATTGAATACATAGTTCAGCTTGAGGCCGCTGGTATGAATGTTGCGAACAAGCCGTGCCGCGTGTTCCACCACGTCTTTTCTTGCCCTGAAGTCCGGGGCCTGCATGGTATCTCCCTCGACGAAACGACAGATATTGGAGCCTGTTTTTTCGTCATACCAGTAGAACATGGGGCTGCCGCCGATGGTCTGCACTTTGGCGACGGCATCGTGCTCGCAAGGTCTGTTAAGGTATTCCGCGGTCCCTTCACCGGCGATACGGAAGGCGTATTTCGTTCCTTTATCGAATTCAACCTTAAAGTTACGGTTGGTGAGACCCCCCGGCATATGGGTGATCGAAAGGATTTTTTGATGTTCATCGAACATCTGGTCGGCCATTTCCTGGATAATTTGATCTTCTCCAGATTTCAGTCCTTCACATTTGATTTCCGCCATTATAAACTCTCCTTCATTCTTCTTTAATGCTGTTAAAAAAAACAAACATCACAAATATTATATCAAAATCACAAAAAATTGCAAGAAAAAACAGTATTTTTTTGTCCATTTATACAGCGGTTGTATACAGGCTTTTTTCGGTTTATACAGGGTTGCGATTTCCGCGTCGAAATATTTCTCTTTATTTCTCCAGGCTGATGTATTATAATGAAAGAAACAAAACGAGTTCCAGTATGATTTTATAAATACCTGCAAGATATTTGATGACAAAATATTCACGCGTATTTTCCAACTGGGAACTGTGAAAAGGAGGCTGAACTTATGAATTGCGAAGGAAAACTGAGATTGAGAAAAGTCAACGCTGATGATTTTGGCGCCATGCGCTCTAAATTTGTTGTGGTCAAAAACATCGTCGATGAACTTTACGGAACCTCCGAGATGGCCATGTCCAGAAGCCAACTTAACCATCTGATCGAGCATTATTACCACCTCGGCAAAGTGGTCGATGCCTATGAGATTTTCGGTGGCTATACGAACCGAAGTTTTGGCGTTATCGTTCGCGATGAAAAAGGTGATCTTCATGATTACTTCGTTAGAAAGTATAAAAGGGAAGCGAGTGCCGCCGATATAGAAGTGGAACATGCCTTGGTGGAGTACGCCGCCGCCCATGGTATGGACGAGATTTCCACGGTCATCCGCACCTCTGACGACAGATCCTTTGTGCAGCTGGAGGAAGAAAAAGAAGGGGAACGGATTAGAAGGTATTTTGCCGTTTATACGTTCCTTGACGGTGATGATGATTACGACTGGATCAACACGAATATGACGCCGGAGGAAGACCGGGAATTTGCCAGAATGCTTGCGAAATTTCATGATTCCGTCAATGGCTTTGATCCCGGTGAAAAGGCGGAGCCGAAAATTATGGATATGCTGAAGCAGATGCCTTCTTGCTTTGTGGAATGCAATAAAGCCCTCTGCGTCGATCCCGACGATCGCTTTGATATGCTTTGGAAAGACAGCCGTGAAGATTTGATTCAGCATTGCGATAAGGTATTGGCAAACATCACGCCGAAAATCCTGGCTGAAATGCCGATGTGCGTTTGTCATTGCGACGCCCACCCCGGCAATGTCAAATGGGATCACGGCAAATGCGTCGGGATCTTTGATTTTGACTGGGCAAAAATGGATTATCGCCTTTTTGATGTCTGCTATGCTCTTGTTTATACCTGCTCTTCCTGGAAAGCCCAAAGCGACGGCACGCTTCATTTCGATCGCTGCCGCTTCTTCCTGGACGGTTATAACAACTATTTGAAAGAACACGGCACCTTGACGCCGTTGACCGCTGCGGAAAAAGAAGCGTTTCCTTACATGATGATTGCCGGTGGTCTTTATCTTGCCCATTGGTGTACTTGTTATTACGCTGATTATGAGTATCTGAGCGAATATGAATATTTTTACTATTTAGCGCATACCATTAGACTGATTCACTTTTTTGACACACACATCGAAGAATTACGAGATTTGGTCGCCCGTTATTAAGAAATGCAGTACAAGCTCGCGAAAACCTGTATTTTTTTGCGCCGATGAAAAATATTTAAAGTTTTTTGCGAAAAAGGGTGGAAATTTTTTAAGGGGTAGTATATAATAGAGACGTTGGTAATTTAGTGACCCTCGCGAGCGAGGGTTTTCCCCAGTACCGAAACTTCAAGGTTTCGCTCCTACACAGATTTAAAGTTTCCCGGGCAAAACCGGGGAAATGGCGGGTGCACCGCCGGAATTATTTTTAAATCTTTTATGAAAGAAGGGATTTTGTATGTCAGTTGGTACGAATGATGCAGCATTGGCACAAATGCTTGAGAAGCATCGGATGAGCTACGTCAAACGGGGTCTCACCGCAGGGATTCTCTCCGGTATGACCTGGGGTCTGCAAGGTGTTTTGTTATGGAGCTTGGTACTCTGCTTTGGTCCGTTTGCAATTCCTTACAGCTACTCCTTCTATGCCGGCCTTGTTGCTGCCGTTTCCGTTGCGGCCCTGCATGACTTTGTTGCGTCATGCTGGATTCTCTTGATGGATGCCGTCACCGGCAGAATCAAGGAAATTCCCCGTGCGTTGAAGACGAAACCTGGTCGGCTCGCTGTCTTTGCCTGCCTTTTTGGGGGCCCCCTCGGTATGGGCGGTTACGTCATCGGCATGTACCTCGCCGGTGTAACCTATGCTCTTGCCATCTCCGCGGTTTATCCCGCCATCGGTGCTCTCCTCGGCAGAGTCGTGTTGAAGGAAAGAATTAACGCCCGTGTTTGGATCGGCATCATTGCTTGCCTGATCGGCGCAGTTCTTGTTGGTTGGGCTCCTCCGGAAGCCGCGACCAGCGGTTCACAGTTCTATCTTGGGATTGCCTTCTCTTGCTGCCCCGCTGTTGGTTGGGCTGCTGAAGGCGTCATTTCCTGCTTCGGCATGGATATGATTGACCCTGATATCGCAATTTGGATCCGTGAATTTTTCTCCAGCGTGATTGCCATGTGCACAACCGTTATCGGTATTTCCGTTTTTGCCGCTGCCGTTACCGGCGGTGTGGAAGTTCTCGATGTTGACGGCACAACCGTAAATTACGCCCTCCACTGGTATACCGGTTGGCAGATGTTCTTCCAGGCCTTCACTGATGTGAACAGCTTGTTGTGGATTATCATCGCCGCTGCTTCCGGTGGTTTCTCCTACGTATTTTGGTATCGCGCGCTGAACATGGTCGGCACCGGCCGCGCCATGGCCTTCAACGTAACTTACGCTCTTTGGTCTGTGCCCGCCGGTTATCTGGCGAACCTCATCACCCCTCTCTATGGTTGGGAAAACGGCTACGCCGCTACCGGTCTTATGCTTGCCGGTGTTGCCATTATCACCGTCGGTGCGATTCTCGTTGTAATCAATCCGAAAGAACTGTTCCAGTTACGTAATGTGGGCTAAGGAGGGATGATTAAAATGGCGAAAAATATCTTACCTTTCAGATTCAGAGTGTTACACTATGCTTCTACGAAAGATGAATTCACCTATCATGATATTTTAAAAGATCTCGAATCCGAGTATGCTGGTGAAGGTCAATTCACCGAAAAGAAGATGACCCTTCACACCGACTCTTTGATGGCCGTAGGCATGATTGAAGCCGTCAAAACGGAACTCGAAGGCGATCATTTGCTCATCACTTATAAAATTACCGACTACGGCAGAGACAGACTGAAATACCTGCCTGCCGAATGGAAATAATTTTATAAAATAGGCGTTTTACAGGCATTTTACCACGCCGGGCCTTCGGGTCCGGTGTGGTCATGTCTTCTTGTAGGCATCTGTTTTCACCGATTCGCCTATTTTTAAGACAAGCATGAAACATTTGCGTTACGGCATTGCGTCTTTTGTCAAAAAGCCCGTTTGGCGCATCTCATACTTTTTAGGAGCAGGGCTTTAGAATTCACCCCAATGCCGCAACAACCAATAAGGGTCAAGCGGCTATTTGAGCCCCATCATGAATTTGAATAGTTTGCCTGATATGGCGTTAAAATACATGGAACATCATCAATCATCATCCATCATCGTCAAAAAAAATCATTAAATCATTGGGAAAAAGCATTGTAAGATCAATGCGCGTTGTGTATAATCGAGCCGCTAAGGCCGTTATATATGTTTATCAAAATAATATTTATGGAGAGAGGAGAGTGTTTAGATGTTTACACAATATTCTAAATTTCTCACAGAAGAACAGAGACAAATGGTGCATGAAGCTTCCATGGAAGTACTGGAAAACACCGGTCTTTTGGTACATGCCGAATGCGCCAGAGAAATCTTCAAGGAACATGGCTGCGATGTGGATGCCGAGGGCCATGTGAAAATTCCCCATCAGGTCATTGAAAAGTATAGCAAGATGTTCCCCAGTTCCTATACTTTTACTGCCCAGGATCCCCAGTTCGACATCACGATTCCGGAACAAGGTCCTTGCGTTGTTACAGCGAGTTCCGCTCCTTTTGTGATCGACCCGGTGACCAGAGAACAGAGACGCGCCACTTCCGATGATATTGCCAACATCGCCCGCTTGATCAATCAGCTTCCCGGTTTCAACGTATTTTCGATCTCTACTCTGGCAGACGATGCTCCTGACGGCAAATTGTCTCTGTACAGATTTTATCCTGCTTTAAAGAACTGCAAAAAACCTGTTCGCAGCAACACCCCCAGATTCTCTGAATTGAAGGAAGTTCTGGAACTTGGTTACACCATTGCTGGTTCCAAAGAAGCCTATATGGAAAGACCTTTCATCAACCATCACTATTGCCCCATTGTGGATCCCTTGGTGATGGATTTGGAATCTACGGAAACCGTCACTTACTTGGCCCAGGAAGGCCTTCCCGTGTACACCACCGCTCCCGTTTCCAATGCCGGGATGACCACTCCCATGAGCAGAATGGGTACATTGATCTTAGGGAATGCTGAATTCTTAGCGATCAACTGCTATTATCAGATGATCAGACAGGGGATGCCCATCATATACGCGTATCTGCCCACCGTCTCTGACTTGAGAACCGGCGCCTATACCCCCGGCGCCATTGAAACCGGCATTCTTTCTATGGCTCACGCCGAAATGGCGGAATTCTACAATGTGCCTTGCGGCGGTTATATCGGTTTAACCAACTCTCACTGCAACGATGCCCAAAACGGTTATGAAGTTGCTTTCAACACCACCGGTGCTGTTTGCGCCGGGGCGTCTCTCCTTAACATGGGCGGTCTTTTAGACAGCCTTACCACCTTTGATTTCGCCAAAGCCGTCATTGACAACGAAGTTGCCATGAGTTTGAAATCCATGAAGCAGGGTATTCCTTACGACGAAGCGGATTACAATGAATCCATGAAACTCATCAACAAGATTGGTCCCGGCGGTCTCTTCATGGAAGAAATGCATACCATGATGAACATGAAATCCATTGCTTATCTGACGAATCTTGGTTCCAGAGATTTCAGGGTACAGTGGAAAGATGCCGGTAAAAAAGACTTCGAAGCCCGGGCTTACGAATGGCTCGATCAAACCATGGCCGGCCCGAATCCCGCGGCATTTTCGGCGGAGCTGGAAAATAAAATTAGGGGCAATTTCCCCATCCTCTGCAAAGGCGACGCTGTTTGGTACAAATAATGATGATTGGCGCCTTAGCGCCTCTTGAAAACATGTATAAAAAGAAGGATGACCTCGGTCATCCTTCTTTTGGGTTGTCGACAAAGCCTGATACGCGGCGAACCCTTTGTCCCACGACAGCACGCTTAACCTTAGGAAATGTGGCAGCATTTACAAGAATTAGGGCGTGCATTTCGGTGCAAATGCATTAGCATTTGCCCGAAAATGTCTTGTGCGCTATCGTGTACACAGTATAGCCCCAGGCCAAAGCATTCATGGTCCGACCCTTATACTCTAGGAAAGACTGACCGGATAAGGTAGTGTCCTTCGAAACAAATACCATAGGTATTTGCCCGAAAAGAGTAAACCTTTCTCGGCAGTCTATCATCATGTAGACTAAAATCCGCTGCCGCGGCTTCTGGTTTACAGGTCGGAAGGATGACCACCTTGGTCATCCTTCTTTTTTTACCGCTCAATTTGCCCATGAGGTTACGAGGGGAATTGAGTTTATGTTGGGTATTGGTCATTGAGAGGAGAGCGTCACAAGAGTGATGCGCAGCTTGGTTTGGGCTGTATTTGGTAAATTGGGAACCGATATGAGAGTTTATGCGGAAGGCAAGGTCGTCGGCGGTTTCTGTGAAATTCGCTAAAATCAGCTAAAACCCCATGCAATAGGAGCGTTCATGGATTTCTCAATGCCGGTTTTCGAGGAATGAAACCGTCTCCATTGAGCAATAATACTTCTAAGTCAGTTTCCGCGGCGGCAAGGACTTGCCTTGATTCAAAATCCGACTTTTGTGGTTTTTCTTTCAAAATAAACGCAATTTGAGAGATGAACATGCGAAAAAGAGCTTTGTTTTTTGTCCGCATTCTTTTGCGGGATCCTTGCCACATGGCAAGATGGAAATAGTAGATTGAGGGAAAACGGGTCATGTTATTTTTGTTGTTCCGGCCTGTTTTCGTTGAAAATTACGGCGATAGATGTTTATTTATGTAAGGTGGCACGGCTATTTTCCCTTGGTGGCACCAAAAAGAGTAGGAGAGGTGGCAAAAAGGACTATAAAAATCTTGCGCTTTGATAAAGAATTATATTTTAATATTTTGTCGAAAAACATATTTTTCTGACAAAATCTTAAACAATTTTAGGTAGGATTTTTTATGCTCCCGTTAGCAGGTAGATCGCCACGGGAAAGGGACCATTTAGGCATCTAACAGGTTTTCCCGTGGGACAAACAGTTTGACAAACGACCTTATTCGGGGTATTATTAGTATATGTGGAAAATGGGTCAAAAGCCGGTTCGAAGGAGATGACAAAAAAATGGCATTGATATTTTTCGACTATGACGGCGTTATGGTAGATTCACTGGACGCGGAAGCCAAGTACTATATCGAATCTTGTCAAGAGTTTGGTGTCGACGCCGTGAAAAGTAAGGCGGATATGGCGCTGCTCTCCGAGGGCAATTTTTACAAAGGCTTGCAAGACCGTGGTCTCAACAATGACGATATTAAAAAAATCAATGGCATTTATGCCACGGTAAAAAAGGACGGCCGCTTCCCGATTCCGGTTTTCCCTGAAATGTTTCAGCTGATACAAGAGGTTGGCGCCTGTTTTCCCGTCTATGTGATTACCTCCAATATTTCGGAGACCGTTGAAAACCGCCTGAAAGAATACGGTGTAACAACCGTGAAGGAGGTGCTCGGCGCCGATAAGGAGACGAGCAAAGAAAAGAAAATTCTCTCTGTGATGGATAAGTATCCGGGAGAACGCACGTTGTTTTTGGGTGACACCAAGGGAGATATGGTGGAATCTGCGGCAGCGGGGATCAACCTCCGCCTTGGGGTGACCTGGGGTTGGCAGCGCCGGGAAGTTGTTTTATCCGGCAATCCCGATTATTACTTTGACGCCATCAGTCATTTGGTGGCATGGTTTCACGGATTCCTGGACGCCCAAAAATAAGTCGCGAATAACTTGCGTGAGTCACGTGTGACTTAGCACGGCGCGGCAATGTCCCATTGTTTTATATTTTGATATTTTTTTGAGAGGAAGAAAAGAAGATGGTGTTTGACGGCAGCAATAACGGGGAAAAACAAAGAATCATACAAGAATACGTACCCGGCCGCCAGATTACCTTGCTCCACGTGATTGCCCAGCCCGTTGACGATGTCTATGATAAGCTGGGCGTGCCCCATGACGGCGCCGTTGGTATCTTAACGATCACGCCGGGGGAATCGGCGATCATCGCCGCCGATATCGCGACGAAAGCTGGGGAAGTGAAAATCGGTTTTTTGGACCGCTTTACGGGAGCACTCACCGTTACCGGTGATGTTGCCAGTGTGACGTCCTCTCTGAAGGCAATCAATGAGTATTTTGAAAAGATCTTAGGGTATGCTCCCTCGCCCTTGACGAAATCATGACGGGAAAAAAGCAAACAAAGAAACGAATTATGTTGGCCGGCGCGGTCAATGCCGGTAAAACCACGTTGATGCGGGCGCTGTTCCATGGAGAGCCGCCCGGGATGAAAAAGAATAAGACCCAGAGTCTTGAATATGAAGAACACGCCATTGATACCCCCGGCGAATACACGGCAAGTCCCTTTATGCGGGGAGCACTGTTCGCCACGGCTTTGGAAGCCGATCTGATCGTTTTTGTGCAGGACGCGACGACGGACTACATCCAATTCCCGCCGGGCTTTGCCACCGGATTTCCCCGCCGGTCTGTGGGAGTCGTCACGAAAATTGACTCTCCTGAGGCCGATGTGGAACGCGCTTTGGGGATCATCCGCAATGTGTGCGTTTCCGATCCCGATCATATTTTCTGCGTTTCCGCCAAAACGGGGGAGGGGATTGGCGCGCTAAGATCCTATATCGATGAAAAGTTCAAAGACGAGATCCGTTATCGCGATTGATCTTTTTAAGTAGTTTTAGAAAATTATAAAATTGAAATATAATTTTAATAAAATAAGGAGAGTAAAGAATGAAGCTGAAAGCAAAAATGTACAACAGGACATACGAGTTTCATTCGTTGGCGGAAGTACTGGCCAAAGCCAACGAAGTGAAAGCCGGCGACTCCTGGCAAGGTATTGCAGCTGAATCCCAAACAGAGAGAGTGGCGGCCAGATTGGTTCTGAGCCGTCTCACCTTGGAAGACATCTACGAAAATCCTGTCATTCCTTACGAAAAAGACGAGGTTACCCGCATCATTTACGATGATGTAAACAAATTTATTTACAATGAGTTTAAGGGCTATACCATCGGTGAACTTCGCGAATACATTCTCTCTCATAGCGCGGATGACGCTTTAAGACTTGGCCGCGGTATGGTCAGCGAAGCCATTGCCGGTGTTGCGAAGCTCATGTCCAATATGGATTTGGTGGCCGCAGCCTCTAAAATCCGCCAGCCCGCCCGTTGCAATACCACCATCGGCTTGCCCGGGAGACTTTCTTTCAGAAACCAGCCCAATCATACCACCGATGATGTCAATGGTATTATGGCTTCTCTGAAGGAAGGCCTTAGTTACGGTTGCGGCGATGCCGTCATCGGCATCAACCCCGTGGAGGACAACCCTGAAAATACCGCCTATCTTCTGAAAACCGTCCATGAGTTTATGAACGAATGGAAAATTCCTACCCAGGCTTGTGTTTTGGCCCATGTGACCACCCAGATGAAAGCCCAGGAACTCGGTGCTCCCATCGACGTGTTTTTCCAGAGCATCGCCGGTACCCAGAAGACCAACGAAGCTTTTGGGATCAACCAAAACTTGATCGAAAACGCCAGAGAAGCCTGCCGCAAGGGCGGTAACAGCCTTGGCCCGAACTTCATGTATTTTGAAACAGGACAAGGTTCCGAAGTATCCCTGGAAGGGGATGAGGGCATCGACGAAATGACCCTGGAAGCCAGAACTTATGGCTTTGGCCGTCACTTCCAGCCCTTCATGGTTAACAACGTCTCCGGCTTTATCGGGCCTGAAACCATTTACGATGGCCGTGAAGTGGTGAGAGCGGATTTGGAAGACTTATTCATGGGTAAATTCCACGGTCTTCCCATGGGGATTGCTCCTTGCTATACCAATCATATGAAATGTGACCAGAACGACCAGGAAAATGGTTCCATGCTTTGTGCAATGGCAGGTTCTTTCTTCTTCATGGGCGTTCCCGGCGGTGACGATATTATGCTGAACTACCAGGATACCACGTATCACGATGATGCGTCGCTCCGCGAAATATTAGGCTTGCGTCCTACGCCTGAATTTGAAAAATGGATGGAAACAATGGGTCTCATGGAAGACGGTCACCTGACCGAAATTGCCGGTGATCCGTCCATCTTTGAAAAATAAGGGGGAGGAGAAAGAATTATGGCTAATTATCAAAATGACATGGAAAGAATGATTGTGGAATCGGTTCTCGCCGAATTACGCAAAGGCGGCGCCGCTCCTTTTGCTGCCGCGGCCAGCGGTAACACTGTGACCGGTACGGCAGTGGGCGTAGAAGACGGCGTGATCGAGCTTCCCAGTATTTCTCGTCCTACGATTACCAACGCGAAAAATATGGCTGCTGTGGAAGCGATGAAAACCGTTACCACCGCCAGAATCGGTCTTGGCCGCTGCGGCACGAGACAGAGAACCGATACCTGGATCCGTTTCCAGGCCGATGCCGCCGTTGCCCAAGACGCTGTCTTCATGGATGTTTCCGAAGAGTTTTTAAGCGCCAACAATCTGGAAACCGTCACCACCAAAGCGGTGACCAAAGACGACTATTTGAAAGAACCCAACTGGGGTACAAAACTCAGCGAGGACGGCAAAAAACGCTTGCATGAAATCTGCAAACGGGATGCGCAGATTCATGAAACCAGATACCATGAAGTGATCTCCAAGGTGCAGGTGCAAATCATCATTTCCGATGGTTTGAGCTCTTCCGCCATTGAAGCCAACATCCCTCAAATTCTGCCGCCGCTACTCCAAGGTCTCGAAGCTGCCAATATCGTTTGCGGTACTCCGGTTTTCGTGAAAAATGCCCGCGTCCGCGTCATGGATGACGTCGGCATGGAACTCGGCTGCGACGTGGTGGTCAATCTGGTGGGTGAAAGACCCGGTCTCGGCACCGCCAACAGCATGAGCGCCTACCTCATTTACCGGCCCACCAAAGAAACGGTGGAAGCCGACAGAACCTTGATTTCCAACATTTATGCCGGCGGCACGCCTCCGGTGGAAGCCGGCGCGCAAATTGTCGACTTGATCAAGGATATCTTGAAATACAAGGCCACCGGTGTAAAGCTCAACGAAGCGACGAAATAAAAGGAAGACCTTTTATGCAAAATTTTGGGAAGGGTGGTGTTCATCATCAGTTCAGCAGAACAAAAATTGATCAGCGTTGGTATTGATATCGGAACAACCACGACCCAATTGGTTCTCAGTCGTTTGACGGTAAGGAACTCCGCTCCCGCCTCTGTGATTCCCCATATGGAAATTTCTGAACGGGAAGTTCTTTACAGGAGCAGTATTCACTTCACCCCCATTGACGATCATCTTCTGATTGATGCGGACGCCATCGCTAAAATCATCGAATGCGAGTATAAGGCCGCAGGCATGCATCCTTGGGATGTGGAAACCGGCGCTGTGATCATCACCGGCGAAACAGCCAAAAAGGAAAATGCCGCCAATATTCTGGAAGCGGTCTCGGAATACGCCGGCGACTTTGTCGTCGCCACCGCCGGAGTGAATCTCGAATCCATTCTGGCCGGGCGGGGTTCCGGGGCAGCCGCTTATTCCGAAGAACGCCATAAGGTTTTCGCCAATATCGACATCGGCGGCGGTACCTCCAATATTGGGGTGTTCGACGGCGGCCGCGTCATTGACGCAGGCTGCATCAATGTGGGTGGGCACTTAGTGGAGCTGGAGAAAGGCGGAGACACCGTTACCTATATTGCCGATCCTGCCCAAAAGATCATCAACGATCTGGGCATTGATCTTCAGATAGGACAAAAAGCAACCCAGAAACAATTGATTTCCATTGCTGAAAAAATGGCGGATCTCTGTGTGGAAGCCATCGTAAAGCGTCACCCCGGCCCTTTGCTGAGGGAGCTTTTGATGACGCCGCCGCTGAAAGACGGTTATCAAGTCTATCAGGTGGTGGTTTCCGGAGGCGTCGCCGACTATGTCTACAGTGATTTTGAACCTGTGGCCATCAGTCAAATGACGCAGTATGGCGACATCGGCCCTGTTCTCGGCTGGGCCATACGCAAGAAGTTCGCGGCAGCCGGTGTGACCTTGGCCAAACCGTTAGAAACCATTCGCGCCACCGTCATCGGCGCGGGGATTCACTCGATGAACATCAGCGGTTCTACGATTCATGTGAACGAAGAAACGCTGCCTTTGAAAAACGTTCAAATGCTGTCCCCGTTTCCCAAAGATCACATGCCGACGGATGCCGCTGTCATCGCCGAAATGGTTCAGGACACCGTGGATCGTATCCACAGTGAGGATCCCGATAAAATCCTCGGCATCGCCCTGGATTCCCCGGCGGAAATCACCTACGCCTGCATCAGAGATCTGGCGGAAGGCCTCTACCAAGGCATGCGGAATTACTTGCGTTATCGTAACATCTTGATTGTCGTCATGGGCGCCGATTGCGGCAAGGCATTAGGTCAAAGTTTGGATATTGTTTCCAATCATCAAGTCGAGTTGGTCTGTGTGGATCAGATCAGTGTCGATGAAGGAGATTATATTGACATCGGAAGCCCGATCATGGGCGGAAGAGTCGTCCCCGTTGTAGTCAAAACATTAGTTTTTGAGAAAGGTAATAAATAAGGAGGTATAAAATATGGCATTGTTAGACCCTATTAAACCCCATGTCTTAGCAACCAAATTTATCCCCAATGTTGCGCCGGATCTGAGACGTGATCTCGGAATGACCGACGATCAACAAAGTGTCGCGATGTTCACTTGCGACATTGATGATTGCGCTTACACAGCAATCGACGAAGCCACGAAAAAAGCGGAAGTCCGCGTTGTCTACGCGAAATCTTTCTATTGTGGCGCTACCAATGTAATGAGAGCGGCGGGCCCCTTGGCCGGTGAATTCATCGGTATCCTGGCCGGCCCCAATCCTGCGGAAACCAAAGCAGGCCTCAACGCCGCCGTCCAGTATTTAGCCGAAGATGCTTGGTTCTATTCCGCAAATGACGACGATTCCATCGTTTATTTTGCCCATACCATTTCCAGAACCGGCAGCTATCTCTCGGAATCTGCGGGAATCCCCGAAGGCCAGCCTCTTGCCTATTTGATTGCACCCCCCATCGAAGCCGTCTTCGGCGTGGATGCCGCGATCAAAGCCGCTGACGTAACGATGCCTTTGTGGTACGGTCCCCCCACGGAAACGAACTACGCCGGCGCTCTGCTCACTGGCTCCCAAAGCGCCTGTAAAGCCGCGACCGAGGCTTTCAGAGACGCCGTGATTGCCGTTGCCAGATCTCCTCATGACTTTGAAGTCTAATCTTTGTAGTCATTAAAGTCAGAGAAGGAGGTGTGGTAAAGTGAAAGTGATTACAGAGTCGGAATTGCGTGATATTTATAAAAAAGCTCCTTTTACCTCCTTTGACTTACCGTCAGGTATGAAGCTGACACCAGCCGCTTCTCAATTTCTCAGCGAACGTAAAATCAAGGTTTTGCGAGACGGCATTGCCGAAAGTATCCTGGCAGCGGAAGACAAACGCTTTAATGTTTCCGCGCCGACCCCGGCTTATCCCAAATTGTCGCCGCAGCCGCAGCCTTTGGCCGCCAACAGCCAACAGCCCCAGGCGGTTTACGCTGTGCATCAAGGTGTGCGGGCAACCGTGCCGGTCCAACCGGTCCAGCCGGTCCAACCGGTCCAACCGGTCCAACCGGTCCAGCCGGTAAAACCCCTGAGCGCCGAAGATTTGGCTCCCAGTGAAGCGTCCCGTTATAAAAAGGACACGACGGCGCAAAATATGGATACTTCCCATACCGATCACGCGAAACCGGAACATATGACGAATCTCCGCGGCGCGGATCTCGTGCCGAAAATCCATCCCCTGATCGCCTTCCGCGGCCAGCTCGATACCTTCGAGGCAGAGCTTTTAGAGCTTGTCATCGACGTGGAAACCAGCGGTTTTAAAGTACTTGCCGGTGATCTCAGCGAACTGTTGGAATATTCCCGCGGTATCATGAGAGCCGAAGTCATGCAGGAACCTTTGCCGCCGATGATCATTTGCGGATGGAATACGGATGAAATCAGAGAGCGGTCTCACTATCCCAATAAATTCTATAACGTAAACCACTTTACGCCACAGCCGCATCACGGCAAGATTATGGCTCAATTGAATCGCTTGCGGGCCAAATCCAGAGAAATGGAGCTTGCTGCCGAACATGCTTTTTACAATCCGGAAACCGGTCAAACGGAGCGGGATGATATCTTGAAAGCAGTCAATCGATTCAGCAGCCTGATCTATGTCTATATGCTTCAGCTTCTCGGCGGGGTTTACAAATATGGATCTTAACGGTGATCAGTGTGAAAGAGTTAAAAGCAGCCAACGACTTGATCAAGGCCTATGAAAAGACCTTTAAGAAGCCGATCAAGCCAGACAAGAATAAGAAACTATTTACCGGAGTCGACCTCGGTACGGCGTATATCGTTTTGGCCGTCGTCGATGAAGACGGAACTCCGATCGCAGGAGGAATGCAATTTGCCGAAGTGGTAAAAGATGGTCTTGTGGTGGACTATAACGGCGCCATGCAGATCGTCAAAAAACTTAAGGCAAAGATTGAAAAGAGCATCGGCGCCGAGCTTGACCTAGCTGGCATCGCTTATCCTCCCGGAACGGATATCAATGATTGCAGAGCGATCAAATATGTGGCTGAAGCCTGCGGTTTTCGGGTGGAATATACCATGGATGAACCGACGGCGGCCAACAATGTTCTGCATATCGAAGACGGCGCTGTCGTCGATATCGGCGGCGGAACCACTGGTATTGCGGTTCTGAAAAAGGGGAAGGTCATCAGCGTGGCTGACGAACCTTCCGGCGGTACCCATCTGAGCCTCGTCATTGCCGGCGGGAAAGGCATTCCTTTCCTCGAAGCGGAGAAGTTCAAAAAAGACAAGGCGGAACATAAGAGTTTGATGCCTATGGTCCGACCGGTTTTTGAAAAGATGGCGTCTATCGTCAAAAACTCCATCAAAGGTCATAAAATCGATACCGTTTATTTGGTTGGTGGTACCTGTTGTTTTGAGGGTGTAGAAGCCGTCATGGAAAAACAACTGGGTATCAAGGTTGTGAAACCTGACAATCCAATGCTCGTCACGCCTCTTGGCATCGCTCTTGGCAGCATGCGACAAGGCAAACATGAGGAGCTTCTGTATGAATGAGAGGAAGTGAAGGAAAGTGCGAATCGGTAGAGTTATCGATAATATTTGGTCAACCAGAAAGGAAGAGACCTTACGAAGCGCAAAACTGATGGTTGTCCAGATCCTCGACACTCCTTCGGATTTGGAGAATCCTGCCAATAACGGTGGTAAAGTCATGATTGCCGCCGATATCATCGGCGCCGGCATCGGCGAACTGGTCATTACCGTCGGCGGCTCCTCGGCACGGCGTGCCGGAGGCTACGACAGCAATGTACCCATTGATTTGCTGATCGTCGGGATCATCGACGAAAACGAATGGAGTTTCTCGCAAAATAAGGAGTAAACAATGGCCTCAGACGTACTTACTACAATTAAGAATGCGGGCATTGTTGGCGCTGGCGGCGCCGGCTTCCCCAGCCATGTGAAGTTTAATGCCAAAGCCGAGGTCATTGTGGTCAATGGCGCCGAGTGCGAACCCTTGATCCGCGTGGACCAGCAGCTGATGATCGTGGAAATCGAAACGTTCATCCGCGGCCTGGAAATCGCCATGGAAGTGACCGAAGCCCAGGAAGGCATCATCGCCATCAAGGGCAAACATAAAGAGGCGATTGCCGCGTTGGCGGAAGCCGTTGCCAACAAAGACAACATACGCATCCATATTTTAGATGATTTCTATCCTGCCGGCGACGAACAGGTTACGCTATACGAAGCCACAGGCAGACAGGTTCCCCAAGGCGGTATCCCCATTCAGGTGGGGGCGGTGGTGACCAACGTGGAAACGCTGATCAATGTCGCCCAAGCCGTCGACGAAGGGAAAGCCGTGACGGAAACGTACATCACCGTTAGTGGTCATGTACCTCAGCCAATCACCGTGAAAGTTCCCGTCGGCGTTTCTGTCCGGGAAGTCCTCGCGTTGGCCGGTGTCAAAAACGCCGATGCTTACGGCATCATTGACGGCGGCCCCATGATGGGCGGTTTGCTCAAAAGCCCCGACGAGCCTGTGCAGAAAACCTCCAAAGCCTATATTGTGCTGCCGCAAGATCATTATTTGATCCGGATCAGAAATCTTTCCCTGAAAACCATCTCCAAAGAAACACAGACCGCGTGTCTTCAATGCCGGTATTGCACCGATCTCTGTCCCAGATTTTTGCTGGGCCACACCATTGAACCTCACCGAATCATGCGGGCACTGAAATATGGAGAAATCGCCGAAGATGTTTTAAGGATGGCGTTTACCTGCTGCGAATGTGGGATGTGCGAACAGTTTGCCTGTCCCGCCCATATCAGCCCGAAAACCGTGAACGTCCAGCTGAAAAAAGAGCTTTCGGCAAAAGGTTTAAAACCACTGGATAAACCGGAACCGCAGATCGTGCATCCCCGTCGCGGAGAAAGAAAAGTTCCTTCCAAACGCATTGTCGGACGCTTAAATCTGAGCAAATACGATCTGCCGGCGCCTCTATCCGTTAAGGAATATACTTTTAATACGATTCAAGTGCCGTTAAAGCAACATGTCGGCGCCCCCGCGGTTCCCATCGTCAAAGTTGGCGATGTTGTGAAACGCGGTGATATGATCGGGGATATCCCTGAAAAAGCCCTAGGCGCAACCATACACGCAAGCATCGACGGAACCGTGACAGAAATCACGGATTCGCGAATCGTCATCAAAAGAGGAGGTGAACCCCGGTGATCAAAGCCATTGGTTTGGTGGAATTCATCAGTATTGCCAAAGGGATTGAAGCGGCGGACGCTATGCTTAAAGCTTCCCGCGTGAAAATTTTGGACGCGCGGCCGATTTGTCCCGGTAAATATATCGTATTGCTTTGGGGCGACGTCTCCGCCGTGCAGAGCGCGGTGAGAGCAGGAAAAGACATCGGTGCAAACACCGTTGTGGACGATTTCGTGATTCCCAATGTGCATCCTTCGGTGATCGAAGCGATTGCCTCTGCATCAAAGGTTTCCGGTCTTGACGCCTTGGGCGTCATCGAATCCTTCTCTGTGGCGGCGCTGATCGTCGCGGCGGATGCCGCGGTGAAAGCGGCGGAAGTGGAGCTCATTGAAATCCGAGTCGGTAACGGCATCGGCGGTAAATCCTTCGTTACCCTCACCGGCGACGTCGGGGATGTGAAATCCTCCGTCACCGTCGGTACGAAATCCTGTGCGGACAAGGGAATGCTCGTCGAATCCGTGGTGATTCCCGCTCCCCACAAAGATCTAACAGCTCACGTTTTATAAATTTAAATATTTACCCATTTAACATCCCAAGGAGGTGAAAAAGAATTGAAACGACTTATTTCCGTAAATGACATCAAAAGTCTATACGAACAAGGTCAAAAAGAATTCTATCAAGATGACGATACCGTCATCACACCTGCAGCAAGAGACGCGGCCAGCGAATTCGGGGTGAAAATCATCAACGGTCGTCAGCCTTATGGCGTCGGCAATGTTGAAAGCTATCCTGTTGCGAGCGGCGCTTCTCCCGTTGTCGCCGCCGGCGCCACGGTGGTGAAATCCGACGCGGTATCTCCCGCGACGAAATGCCCTCCCATCCCCGGTTATAGAGCAGATCAACCTTTGTACACTTCTCCTTGGCCGGACGTTGTTCCGAGAACCAACTGCTCTGTAAGAACACAGGCGTCGCCGACTTCTTACACCACACCCTGGCCCAAAGCCAATCCCATTGCGGCCCAGGCTCTGGCCAACACGGAACCGCCAAGACAAGCTGTCGGCCCCTTCAATGCCGGCGCGCCCTCTACGGTTCAGCCGGTTACCGCGGTATCCTGCGGCGGTGTTTATCCTACCAATCAATACTCCACGATTCCGCCGGCAGTCACTTCCTGCAGTGCCGCGAACATCGCGGAAGCCCCCGCGGCAGCGCCCTGCAATACCGTTGATCCCCAGATGATCGCCGAGATCGTCCGCCAGGTCTTAGACGGTATGGGCAACACCTGCTGTAACCCCGGTCTGGACCGTGTGGTCGATCCCGGCAGCGGCTTTATGCTGATCAAATCCAGCACAGCCCAAATGGACGTCTTTAACGACGGCAAACAGGATCGCCCCGGTATTTACATCAAAGAATTCACCAACCCCCAGGAAAGCCCCACTATGACCGCGGGGATGATGGAATTTGATCATTCCTCTTTGGACTGGACGCTCACTTATGATGAAATGGATTATGTGATTGAAGGCACTTTGGAATTCATTGTCAACGGTCAGAAATTTACGGGGCATGCCGGTGATTCCTTCTTTATCCCCGCCAATACCCACGTAACCTTCACCACCCCCGACAAAGCCAAATTCTTCTTTGTCACATATCCCGCAAACTGGGCTGAAACAGCCGGTATCAAGTAGTCAAAATTGTTACATTAAATTAAATAAAAACATTTATTTTCAAAAAACAGGAGGAAAATAAAAAATGACAAATATCGCATTAGGTATGATTGAAACCAAAGGTTTAGTTGGCTCCATTGAAGCGGCCGATGCTATGGTCAAAGCTGCGAACGTTACCCTGATTGGTAAAGTACATGTCGGCGGCGCTTATGTCACCGTTATGGTCCGTGGTGATGTCGGCGCTGTGAAAGCCGCCACCGATGCCGGTGCCGCTGCCGCCCAGAGAGTCGGCGAATTGATCTCCGTGCATGTCATCCCCCGTCCCCATCATGAAGTTGAATACATTTTACCGAAACTCGGCAACGAATAAGATCATTTCCGAAGAATCAGGTAAAGGGGTTGAACTTTATGGCAACTCAAAACATTGCTTTGGGTATGATCGAAACCAAAGGTCTTGTTGGTTCCATTGAAGCTGGCGATGCCATGGTCAAAGCGGCGAATGTTACTTTGATCGGTAAAGTGCACGTAGGCGGCGCCTACGTGACCGTGATGGTTCGCGGTGACGTCGGTGCGGTGAAAGCCGCCACCGATGCCGGAGCCGCCGCTGCACAGAGAGTCGGAGAACTGATCTCCGTGCATGTAATTCCCAGACCCCACCATGAGGTAGAATATATTTTACCTTCCTTACCGTTTATGGATGACGATGATGACGGTCCTGTTTCTCCGCTGAACGGCGGAGAAACAGAACCTGTAGTCGAAGACAAAGCCGTTTCGGAAGCAGAAACCCAACCTGCCGAAGAAGAAGCCAAAGAGGCTTCTCCTGCCGAAGAAGCGGAGGAAGTAAGCGCTGAAGAACCCGAAGAAGTGGAAGCAGCGGAAGCGGAAGAAGCGGCCGACGTCGCCTCTGAAGTTGAAGTGAAAAGCGCAAAATCTTCCGAAGTCGATATTGCCAAAGAATTGGAAGGATTGGCGGTTAAAGAATTAAGAAAAATCGCTCGTAAAACCGAAGGGATCGGAATTGTCGGCAGAGAAATCTCTGCGGCAAACAAGAAAATGTTGATCAACGAAATCACCAAAGCCAGACAAAAATAATATCGGCACCGCCGATGTTCCCTTTGCATACAAAGGGTTTGTTCCATGCGAAAAAATAGAATAATCAATCGGAGAAAGGGGGAAATAATTTGACTCTCGATTTTGATTTAAGAATCATTCAGGAAACCAGAGATCTTGCCCGCAAAGCCAAAGAAGCGCAGGAAATTCTGGCCACCTTTTCTCAGCAAAAATTAGATGAAATCATCAAATCTATGTCTGACGCCGTTGTCGCCAACGCCGAATGGCTGGCAAGAATGGCCTGCGATGAAACGAAGTACGGGGTATACGAACACAAAATCATCAAAAACACCTTTGCCGGTAAAGATGTCTACGATTTCATCAAGGATATGAAAACCACCGGTTACATTGATGAAGACCCCGTCAATAAAGTTTATAAAATTGCCTGCCCCATGGGGGTTATCATGGCAATTATTCCCACCACGAATCCTACTTCCACCACCATCCACAACGCGATGTGCTGTGTGAAGTCAGGGAACTCGGTGATCTTCTCACCTCATCCCCGTGCCGTGAAGTGCATTAACGCCGCGGCGCAGGTATTGGCGGACGCCGCGTCCCGCGCCGGCGCTCCCGACGGTACCATCGGCTGCCTCTCCCGGGCCAGCATGGAAGGGGCAAACGCTTTGATGCATAACGATCACGTTGCCGCGATCGTGGCCACCGGCGGCCCCGGCCTTGTAAAAGCCGCTTATTCTGCCGGTAAACCCGCCCTCGGCGTCGGCGCCGGCAATGTCCCGGCTTACATCGAAAGAACCGCCGACGTGAAAAAGGCCGTTCATGACATCGTCATGAGTAAAGCCTTTGACCATGGCATGATTTGCGCTTCCGAACAGCATATTTTGGCGGATCAACCCATTAAGGATGAAGTCATTGCCGCTTTGAAAGCTGAAAAATGCTATTTCATGAGCGACGAGGAAAGCAAAAAAGTCGCTCAAACCATCATGACCGCCGATAACGGTATGGACGCTGCTTTTGTCGGTAAATCCGCCTGTTATATCGCGGAACACGCCGGGATCAGCATTCCTCAAGGTACCAAACTGCTGATTGCCCCCATGGGCGGTTACGGCAAAGAATATCCCCTTTCCTATGAAAAGCTCACCTCGGTTTTGGGTTTCTATTCCGTGAAAGACTGGCATGATGCCTGCGCCCTTTCCCTGGGCCTTTTGAGCATCGGCGGCATGGGTCATACTCTTGTGATTCACTCCAAAGACGATGGGGTCATCCGCGCCTTCGGCGCCAAACCGGTCTCCCGTATTTTGGTCAATACCCCCAGTTCTCTCGGGGGGATTGGTTATACCACCAACATTACGCCCTCCCTCACCTTGGGTTGCGGCACTTACGGTGGTTCCAGTCTCGACGATAATCTCAGCCCCATGCATTTGCTGAACATCAAGAGATTGGCGTATGGTACTTTTGACGCGGAAATCCCCGAAGAAGGTTCCGGCTCGGCTTGCCCCGCCGCCACCTCCGCTCCTGTTCCCGCTCCCGCTCAGAATCAATGCAATGCGGATATGATTTCTGAAGTGGTCAAACGGGTCCTTGCTCAGATGGGTAAATAAGGGACGGTGATAGATTATGAATGAAAAGGAAATCGCTGCCTTGGTCGCGAAAGTCATGGCGGAACTGGAAAAAACCAACCGTTGCAGCTGCAAGGGCAATGGTGATGAGGATCCCTATCTCGTTCCCGTCGGTGTCTCCAACCGTCACATTCACCTCAGTCAGGCAGATTTCGAAACGCTCTTCGGTAAGGGCGCGACGATGACCCATTTTAAAGACCTTTCTCAACCCGGGCAGTTTGCCTGCCAGGAAGTGGTAACCCTGGTGGGTCCCGGTGGCGCCATCGAAAGAGTGCGCCTCTTGGGCCCCGCGAGAAAACAGTCGCAGATCGAAGTCTCCGTGGCCGACTGCTTTAAACTCGGCGTCAAAGCCCCGCTGAGGGATTCCGGCGATCTTGGCGATTCCGCGGCTTTGACCTTGGTCGGCCCTGCCGGTTCCGTCAGTGTCCCGGAAGGCTGCATCATCGCTTTGAAACATATCCACATGCATACCAGTGACGCGGAACGCGCCGGTTTAAAGGACAAAGACCATGTCGATGTTCAGACCTGCGGCGACCGCCACCTGATTTTTCAGGATGTGTTGATTCGCGCCGGCGAAAACTTCAAACTGGAAATGCACGTCGATATGGATGAAGCCAACGCCGCCTCCCTTGCCAACGGTGATTACGTCCGTATCATCGGTAAAAGCAAATAAACCGGTTTAGACCGGTGATAAGAAAAAGAGAGTGTGTACTTTTGTACCACTCTCCTTTTTTACGGCGTTTCATATTGCTGCGAGGAAAAACGGCAGCCGTAAGGATTTTTTACCCTTACAGTAAAAAAGCAAAACAGCTAAGTCAATTATGACTTGCTATTCTGATCAGGCGCTTTATGCCGGAAACGGTTTGTGTGTGGTACGGGTGTAAAACGCGAAACCCTTTGTTTTTCCCGGGAATAGGCAAGGGTTGGAAGGTTCGCAACGGTGCATGTTCATGGTGTTTGTGCTTTCTGTGACCTTTTAAAATTTTCCCCGTTAAGACGTTGAAAATATAATACAGTTATGATAGAATTTATCTGTATAGATAGATCAATCATACGGTTAAAGGAGCGAAAAATGAAAAAGGGACTTTCTTTTAAAAGGAGCGTCACACTGACACTGATTCTTAGTTTCGTTCTCACCTTTGGTGCAATTGTTGGTGTGAATCAGGAAGCGGCTGCAAAGACGGGTATATTAAGCATCGACGTCACCTATGCATTGGGGGACGGCCCCGCCGCCAGTGACGTAACGATGCCTGATGACACTAAATGGGATGTTGGCAGCACCACCCTGGCGGCTGCCCCGACTTGTACCAACAGCAATTTTAAATTTGTAAAATGGGAAGATGCGGAGGGGCATCTTTGTGAAGCGGGCAAACCATATAAATATTACGAAGAGGGTACTACTACAGCGCTGACCTTCACCGCGGTTTGGGAAGTGGCGGTCACCTACAACATCAATCTCGATGATGCTGACGAGTCCATTGCCACGCCGGCAGTTGGTTCCGCTTACTGCAAAAGGGATTATAAAATCGAAGATCAATATACGCTGAGCGCCGAGTACTATACGTTTCAAGGCTGGTCCACCCAAGCCGGCGACACAACAGCAAAATATAAGCCCGGTGATACCATCAAGGGCTCCGAGGTCACCGGACCCTTCACCTTATATGCCGTTTGGGATCGGAAATTCTACAGTGTGATCTACCGCGCCAACACCGACAGCGACGCCAATGACAGCGCCGTTAGCGTGCCGGCGGATACGACGAAATACATGGACGGCAACCTTACCGTGACCGTGATGGGCAACAGCAGCCTTGCTTCGACCAACGCCAACTATAAAACCATGACCGACGCGACTCCCACCAGAGCCGGTTATACCTTTGCCGGTTGGGCCACTTCCGCCACGGCAACGACAGCGGAGTATCAGCCCGGCACCACCTTTACCATCAGCAAGGATATGGAGCTTTTCGCCGTTTGGACCGCCGGCGCCGCAAAGGCTGCCGACACCAGCAACACACCGCAAACGGGCAGCAGCGACCAGCTGATGCTTTACATTACCTTGGCTCTGCTTTGCCTTACCGGTATTGGCTATCTTTGCTATGATCAACGGAAAGCGAAGGTTACAAAATAAAGAAGCAAGTTCGCGTCAATAAGAAAATAAACCTTTTCTTTATTGTTGTATTGTCCCTCATTTTTCTTTTTTGTGTTTATCAGATCATCGCCATTCAATGGGAACATATCAGGGCTGACCGCCTTTACGACGAGGCCGCGGCCTCTTACGTAACCTCCGGCGAAGCGGAAGCGGGTTCCACTTCCGTGGATATCCCGGCGCTGAGGAAGGTCAATCGGGACATTGTCGCTTGGCTTTTGGTGGACGATACTGACATCAGCTATCCGGTGCTGCATACCACGGACAATGAAAAATACCTGACCACCGCTTACGACGGTACGAAAAGCAGCAACGGCAGTATTTTCATGAACGCCTACAACGCCGCGGATTTTACGGATCAAAACACCTTGATCTACGGTCACCATATGCGGGATCAATCCATGTTCGGTAAGTTGCTGGAGTTTGAAGAACCGACGTTTTTGGAAACCCATCGAACCTTTACGGTCTATACGGATACAAAGACGCTGCACTATGAGATTTTTGCCGCTTACGTCACCTATTCCGCCAGCTTTGTCTACAGCGATCACTTTGATTATACCTGGGATTTTTATGATTATATCGAAAAGAGTCTCGCTTCCTCCATCGTTGATATGCAGGTAGACGTTACGGAAAAGGACCGCATCGTCACCTTATCCACCTGCACTTCCCGGGGCAATCGCGCGGAACGCTTTGTGGTACAGGGAAAACTAATCACAGAATAATAAAAAACGATAGAAGGCTTACACATGAAGCCCTCTAACAAAATAAAAAAATGAAAGCTAATTTCTGAAATAAGAAGTTAGCTTTTCTTATATGCTACCATAAAATCTATTGAATACCTGATAACTGTCACTGATTAGTAAATGTTCCGGTAGAATGATTATCAAAAAATCGGCTGCTGATTTTTGTTCAGCAGCCGATGCTTTTTATGGATCTTATTGATTCGCGGTTTTGCTGCGCTTCAGCGCCCGCATACGCCCGGCGTGGTCAAGAATTCTTTTACGGATGCGGAAATGCCGCGGTGTGACCTCCAGCAACTCATCGTCGTTCATGAATTCGATGGCTTCTTCCAGACTCATTTGCCGCGGCGGCGTCAGACGCAGCGCATCGTCGCTGCCGGAAGCCCTTGTGTTGGTGGCCTGTTTCTTTTTGCAGACATTGACCGTAAGGTCCTCTGTTTTGGGGGAGTAGCCCACCACCATGCCGGCGTATACCTGTTCGCCGGGGCCGATGAAGAGCGTGCCGCGCTCTTGGGCATTGTAAAGGCCATAGGTGATGCTTTCACCGGTTTCAAAGGCAATCAAGGAACCGGAGGCTCGCTGTTCCACTTCGCCTTTATAGGGGCCGTAATCGTAAAATACGGCGTTCATAATGCCTTCGCCGCAAGTATTGGTCAAAAATTCGCTGCGGTAACCGAAAAGGCCGCGGCTGGGGATCACAAATTCCATTTTGACCCGGCTGCCCATGGGCTGCATGGCGCGGAGTTCGCCCTTTCTTTGCCCCATGCTTTCCATGACCGTCCCCATGCTTTCTTCCGGCACGTCGATGACGAGTTCCTCATAAGGCTCCAGCACCTGGCCGTCGACGTTTTTAAAAAGTACCTTCGGCGTGCTGACTTGGAACTCATAGCCCTCCCGGCGCATATTTTCGATGAGGATGGAGATGTGCATTTCACCGCGGCCCATGACTTTGAATTGATCGGTATTCTCTGTTTCCTCCACCCGGAGGGAAACGTCTTTTAAAAGTTCTCTGAACAAACGCTCCCGCAACTGTCGGGAGGTGACGTATTTCCCTTCCCGTCCCGCGAAGGGACTGTCGTTGACGGAGAAGGTCATCTCCACGGTGGGTTCGCTGATCTTGACAAAGGCCAGGGGCTCCACAGTGTCTACGGCGCAGACGGTATTGCCGATGTTGACGTCTTCAATGCCGGAAAAGGAGACGATATCTCCGGCTGTGGCCTGGCTTACCGGCGTGCGGTCAAGGCCGTCGATCTGATAGAGGGCGCTGATTTTCGCCTTATAAGTCACACTTTGATCATGATAATCGCAGATCACGACTTCCTGATTTTGGCGGATGGTACCCCGCTCAATGCGTCCTACGGCGATGCGTCCCACATATTCATTGTAGTCGATGGACGAAACCAACACCTGCAAAGGACCGTCGGGATCGCCCTCGGGGGGATCGATGTAGTCAATAATCTTTTCAAAAAGGGGCGTTAGATCTTTCCCTTCCTCCTGTGGATCTTCGGTGGCAATTCCCTGACGGCTGGAACAATAGATAAAGGGGCTGTCCAATTGTTCTTCCGAGGCGCCGAGATCCATCAGCAGTTCCAGCACTTCATCGACGACCTCGTCGATTCTGCGGTCGGGACGGTCGATTTTATTGATTAAGACAATGACTTTATGGTTTAAGGCCAAGGCCCGTTCCAAGACGAAGCGGGTTTGGGGCATGGGTCCTTCGGAGGCGTCTACCAGCAGTAAAACGCCGTTGACCATTTTTAAAACCCGTTCCACTTCGCCGCCGAAGTCGGCGTGGCCGGGGGTATCGACAATATTGATTTTGACGCCGTGATAATGGGCGGAGGTATTTTTCGCTAAAATCGTGATGCCCCGTTCCCGTTCCAGGTCGTTGGAATCCATAACCCGATCTTCCACCACCTGATTCTCCCGGAACGTACCGCCCTGTTTCAGCATTTTATCGACGAGGGTTGTTTTTCCGTGATCGACGTGGGCGATAATGGCAATATTTCTCAAATCTTCTCTTTTCAAGTTTTATTCACCGAGACCTTCCTGACTTTTCTATTCACAAAAATACATTATACCCCTATTTTACCAAAAAAACAATAAAAAATTTTGTAATTTTAAACAACAAAAAAGCAGCGTCCCCGCTTTTCCCTTTTGTTTACCGGGCAAAGCCCTTCTCCGAGTATTTCACCGGGGGAGGGCAGGGTTTAAAGAGCTATTTCGCAATGACCAATTTGATTCGTCGGTTTCCGCCGGGGGAACAAAAGGTTGTGCTTTTTCGTGTCAGGTTGATATGGTATGATGAGAAGAAAAACAGAAACAGAAATCGCAATGGAGGAGGGGAGGCGAAAAAAGATGAATCACAGAATCAAGACGAATTTATTTGCCTTTGCTACGATATCAATTTGGGCCTCGGCTTTTCCCCTCACCAAAATCGCCATGCTCCAGTTTGATCCCGGTGTTCTGGGCTTTTTGCGCTGTGCCGTCGCCGCCGTGGTTTTGCTGATCATCGGTAGCATCAAGCATATACGATTGCCTCAAAAAAAGACGGATCTTATATGGTTTCTTTTGGCCGGGGCATCGGGGTTCGGCCTTTATCTGCTTTTATTCAATATGGGTATCAAAACGCTGACTTCGGCCACATCCAGCCTTGTGTTGGCGCTGACGCCGGTTCTTACGGCCATCGCCGCGGCAAAACTGTATCAGGAGAGCATCAAACCCATCGGTTGGTGTATGATCGGTCTGGCCTTTGCCGGTGTGGTGATACTGCTGTTGTGGGACGGCTTGTTCTCTATCAATGGCGGCTTGCTTTGGACGTTAGGCGCCATGGCGATTTTCAGCGGCTATAATCTCATTTCGAGAAAATTATCGGCAAAAGGCTACACTCCCTTGGAAATCGCCTTTTACGGCGTTTCCTGCGGTACCGTAATCCTTTCTTTCTACTTGGGGCGCGGTATCGCGGAACTGTCTACCGCCACCTTGCCACAGTTGCTTTCCCTGCTTTACCTGGGCGTTTTCCCCAGCGGCCTGGCGTATTTTTTCTGGGGGGCGGCGTTGAGCCTAACGGAGCGCACCAGTGAGGTGACGAACTATATATTTGTCACGCCGCTGCTTTCCGCCTTATTGGGTTTTTTGCTCTTAGGGGAGATCCCCTCGGCGGGAACGTTGATCGGCGGCAGCGTGATCATCGGCAGTATCGTTATCTTTAACCTGAAAGGGAAATAAAAGGGGCTTTGTGCTCTTAAAAAAGGAGCTGCCCCAGAAAGCAGCTTCGCAAAGAAAGAGTCGGTTTCCGATCGAAAATCGGAAACCGACTCCTTTTTTGAGGTTATTTTGTGTAAGCCCTTGTTCTTTGGTGGGATTTAAAGCTCCAGGTCGTAGCCGGAAGCCTTTTGGTTGAGGATCTTCTCCACGAGGCTAACGATTTGGGCGCCGGCTTCTACCGGCGGAACGCCGCCTCTGTGGATGTTGGACATCATGGTACGTTCCGCTTCCACCGTCGCGGCTTTCGGGGCGTAAGTCAGGTAAGCGCTCATGGATTCCGCGGTGCCGAGGCCGGGACGTTCCCCGATGAAAAGGAGGATCATTTCCGGTTTCAAAATTTCGCCGATGCAGTTGACAATGCCGACGCGGGCGTCTTTTACGAAAATGTCTTTGCCCAAGCGATAACCTTTGGCCGCCAGGCCTTCTTTCACCGGCGGTAAAATATCTCTGATATTGGCGTCGATGGCTTTGGCGCTTAAGCCGTCGCCGACGACAATTTGTATTTGGGCATTGGCGGGAACTTCCTGTTTCATTTTGGCGATGCTTGCATCGGAAAGGATACGGCCGAGGTCGGGGCGGGTAAGGTACTGATCCTTATCGACCACCTGGGATTCCAGCTGCACCAAACCGAGGGAATCTAAAATGGCTTGATCCGCGTAGCTTAAAACAGCGTCCTGGGCCACGCCGTGGTCAGCCCGGAATTTCAGCCAGGTTTTGGTCAGGGGCCGGGTTCCGGCTCTGCCAACGCCGATCCGGGCGGAGGTGGATTTCAGCATATCTTCGTAAGCGCTTCTGTCTGCGGGATCGGGCACGTTCAAAACATTGCCCATTGCCGTGATGTCTAAGACTTCGCCGCCACCGGTGTTACCTTGGGCGTATACAGGCGCTTTGGTTTGTTTGTTGATTTCGTTGAGCACGGATGTGACGATGTTTTGAATGTCTTGATTATTCATTGCACGCCCTCCTTACATGATCGCCGACGCGTCGCCGGCTTTTTTTGTTAGTCTGCCGTTTTCCATAAAGCCCTGTTTTTCCAACCAGGCTTCGAATTCGGCAAGAGGACGGGTATGGGTAATCTCTCTTAATGAGGCGTCGTCGTGGAAGCTGGAACACTGGTAGTTCAGCATAATATCGTCCCCCATAGGGACGCCCATAAAGTAATTGCAGCCGGCCATGGTCAGCAGAACCCCCAGGTTTTCAATGTCGTTTTGGTCGGCCTTCATGTGGTTGGTATAACAAACGTCACAGCCCATGGGGATCCCGGTGAGCTTGCCCATGAAATGGTCTTCCAAACCGGCCCGAATCACCTGTTTGCTGTCGTAGAGATATTCGGGGCCAATGAAACCGACGACGGTGTTGACGATGTATGGCTGGTAGCGTTTGGCGAAACCGTAGCAACGGGCTTCCAGGGTAACCTGGTCGGCGCCGCCGTGAGCTTCGGAGGAAAGTTCGCTGCCTTGTCCCGTTTCGAAATAGTTGACATTGGGTCCTTCGTTCATGCCTTTTTTCAGCATTAATTCCCGGGCTTCCTGGATCATCTTGCCGTCGATCCCGAAGGAGGTATTGGCTGCCTCGGTACCGGCGATACTCTGGAAAAGGAGGCCGGTGTGGGCGCCGTTTTCAATGGCTTTCATTTGCGTGGTGACATGGGAAAGCACGCAGGTTTGGGTGGGAATCTCATATTTTTGAACATAATCTTCGAGGGCGTCAAGAAGGCGTTTGGTGCCGACGGGGTTGTCCTCAACGGGATTGATGCCGATGACGGCGTCGCCGATACCGTAAGAAAGACCTTCCCGCAAGGAAGCCAGCATGCCGTTGACATCGTCGGTGGGATGGTTCGGCTGCAAGCGCGTGGCAAGGCGGCCTTCTTCACCGATGGTGGTCCGGCAGTGGGCCGTGACTCTCAATTTTTGTCCTGCCTGAATCAGATCCAGATTGGACATCAATTTGGCCACAGCGGCAACCATTTCGGAGGTGAGCCCTCGGCTGATTCTGCGAATTTCAGCGCCGGTTACTTCAAGGTCAAGAATGTACTCGCGGAGGTGTTCCACGGTCCAATTTTTGATTTCATCAAAGATGGTGACATTGACATCATCGATGATAATGCGGGTAACTTCGTCCTGTTCGTAAGGGATGACGGGGTTTTGATATAGATCTTCCAGTGTCATCTGACTCAAGACTGCTTTTGCGGCAACTCTTTCCGCAATGCTCTGCGCGCCGACGCCTGCTAACGTATCCCCCGATTTTTCCTCGTTGGCTTTTGCAAGCACGTCTTTGACATCGCGAAACTGATAAGAAGTGCCAAATAATTTTGTACTTAGCTGCATCTCTCCACCTCTTTTAATACTTTGTAATCATTTGTTGTTTATTATACCCCTTGGGAGAAAAAATCTCCCTCAAATACAACAATACCCCCTCTTTTTTATTCGGGATATTGCTGAAAAATCCTTCTTTTTTTGTCGCAAACCTTACAAATTAATAAAAATTTGAATTTTTATTGTGAAAAAGAAAAAATATGATAAAATGAATATAATCGTAGAGAGAGAGAGGAGTTCAATCATGAAAAAATTCATGGTTTTTCTTGGGACGACCCTGTTTTGCCTTGCCGCTTTGACCGCTTGCGGCAGCGAGGGGTTAACGAAAAACTACACGACTTTGGCCGAGGATTTTACCACAACACTATATGAAAACGATTACGACGGCGCTTTGGCCTATGTTGATCCTGCCATGCAAGAGAGCATCACCGTCGATGCCCTAAAGGAAATCGCGGTGGGAACCACGTCGGAATACGGCGCTTTTCAGGAGGTTGTGGCGACAGAAGAAATCAGTATGAGCGATTATCTCCAGCAATTGGGGATTTCCGATGATGAAGCCGCGGCTTTGGATAGCCTAAATTGTACGGTTGTGGCGGTGACCGTGGGTTTCGCGTCTTCCGAAATGGTTCTGCATTTGGTTTTTGATACCGCCGATCGGGAGCTGGTCGGTATCAATGTTTACGGTCAGGAAGGGAAGGACGGCGAGGCAACCCCTTTGACGGAAGATCAAAGGCGGGCTGCGGCGCGCAGCTTTTTGCAGGCTATTTTTACCGGCGACTTCGATACAGCCTATGATATGATGTCTGAAACACTCCAGGGAGAAATGGGCGCCGAGGAGTTCAATACTTTGGTAGAGGAAACGACGTCACTTTACGGCGATTTTGACGAAGTAGGGCAGATCCTCATTGACGGCGATGAAGTGATCGGCTACGTTTCCTTTGCGGAAGGCGAAGTCAATGCTTATTTGACCTTTGACAGCAACGGCCTGGTCGATTCGTTCTTTACGGATACCCCCCACTAAATGACGGCATAACGTTACCTTGCCCTGCCCTGTCGGGAAGGAATATCCGCGACAAAGGAGCTCGCTTTCCACAAAATAGAATACCCGCTGAAGGCGAGTTGGTTTCAACGGGTACTATTATTATAAGGAAAGGACGATCAGTCCAAATCAAATTCACGGTCGATGGAATAGGCAACGAACTTCAGGTTTTCCGGGGTATAGGAGAGTTCGCCATTGTCGAACATCAACGCCGCGCCGTAAATCAGGGAGCGCACCACGAAGGTCTTGCGCCGCCGGACGTCAGCGGTCATGCCCACCTCTTCGCAGTATTGGGAAACCAGCAGGTATGTGGGTTTGCTGAGTTTTCCCCGTAAAATGCTGAACTCCTTGTCATGGACGTCGAGTTTAAACATGATGATGGAACGCAGATGGGGGTTTTCCACCAGAAAGCGAATGTATTCCATACAGACGTTCAGCAGCTTTTCCCGGGTGGGCGCCGCTGCGAACTTTTTGGCCACAGCGGTCTGGCGCGTCTCCCATTTTTTGTCGATATACGTCAGGATGGCGGCGATAAAGCTCTGTTTATCTTTAAAGTGTTTATACGGCGCGGCGCAGGATACGCCGCACAGGTTGGCGACCCTGCGCACGGAGAAATGCTGTATGCCGTTTTGATTGAGTTCCTCAATGCCGGCGAGAATCAGTTGATCCTGCAATTTTAGTTGGTTTGCGCTGTGTGTCATTGTCTCTACCTCGCGTCGGAGTTTGCCGACGCCACTATAATATTAAAAATAGTTTAAGCGATTTTGTGAAGCCTGTCAAATCAAGGCGATGATCTTTGACACAAATATCCCTTCTTTGTGCATTGACATATGCAAAAAAAGCGGTTATAATCTCATACATGGTTAACGGTGATAACCAGGAGTGGGACCTCTTTTCGGAGAAGTCGGCCGCCCCCGGTGAGAGCCGGTAAGACCCGATAATACTCAAAAAATTGAATGATACAGGAGGATTTTATAATGAATATTTTTGAAGCCATTGCGGCGCTGATTGCGGAAAGAAACGATTGCGAGGTTTCCGAAATCAAGCCGGAAAGCAGTTTTGCCGATTTGGGCATCGATTCCCTGGATACTGTGGAAATGCTGATGAATCTCGAAGACAAAATCGGCCACGAAATCGAGTTGGAAGAAAAAGTGGAAACCGTGGGTGAACTCGCCCGCTACATCGAAGAAAAATACATGGGTTAAGCGTATGATTCGATCAAGGCTTTGTGATTTAATCCATATCGAATATCCTCTGTTCCAAGGAGCCATGGCCTGGATTTCCGACGGTCGGCTGGCCGCGGCAGCGAGCAACGGTGGCGGCCTTGGGATCATTGCCGGTGGCAATGCCCCCGGCGATTACGTGCGGGAGCAGATAAAAATCGCCGCGGCTGCCACCGACAAACCCTTTGGCGTCAACATCATGTTGATGAGCCCCTTTGCCGCCGAGGTGGCAAAAGTCGCCGCCGAGGAAAAGGTCGCGGTGGTCACCACCGGCGCCGGCAACCCCGGCAAGTACATGGATCTGTGGCACGCAGCCGGGATCAAAGTCATTCCCGTGGTCGCCTCGGTGGCTCACGCGAAATTGATGGCCCGGGCCGGCGCTGCCGCGCTGATCGGCGAAGGCTGTGAAAGCGGCGGTCACATTGGGGAACTGACCACGATGGCCTTGATTCCGCAGTTGGCCGACGCCACCGACCTGCCTATTTTGGCGGCTGGCGGCATCGCCGACGGCCGCGGCTTTGCCGCCGCGCTGATGTTGGGAGCCTGCGGCGTGCAGATGGGCACGCGGTTTTTAACGGCCCATGAATGTTCGATTCACAGGAATTATAAGGATAAAATATTGGAAGCGGGAGACCGTGCCACGATGGTCACCGGCAGCCGTTTGGGTCATGCCGTGCGCAGCCTGAAAAACCAATTTTCCCGGGATTACCTGAAAGCGGAATATTCGGATATTTCCGATGCCGATTTGGAAAAAATGGCGGAGGGCGTTTTGAAAATCGCCGTCGTCGAGGGCGACGTGAAAAGAGGCTGTTTCCTGGCGGGGCAAATCGCCTCCCTCGTTCATAAAGAACAGCCCGCCGCGGAGATCATCTGTGAAGTGATCCGTGAAGCGGAGTCCCTTTTGAAAGGAGCCGCGCAATGGGTAAAATAGCCTTTGTTTTCCCCGGCCAAGGCGCTCAGTATTCCGGCATGGGCAAAGATCTCTATGATCATCTGCCTTGTGCCGCCGCGTCTTTTAAGGCCTTTGACGCCTTGCGGCCCCATACCTCAGACCAGTGCTTTTTCGGCAGTGAGGAGGAACTGACGGAAACGTCAAATACCCAGCCTTGCATGTTTGCGGTGGAATGGGCGGCGGCGATGGCGCTGCGGGACGCGGGGATATCCTGCGATATGACGGCGGGGTTCTCCCTGGGTGAAATCGCGGCCTTAACCTATGCCGGCGTTGTCACGGCGGCGGAGGGTTTTCGCATCGTGACCGCCCGGGGAAAGCTGATGCAGTCCGCGGCGGAGGCGGTAAACAGCGGTATGATTGCCGTGCTGAAATTGGAACCAAAGATCGTGGAGGAACTGTGCTCCCATTATGAACACGTTTATCCCGTCAATTATAATTGTCCGGGCCAACTTGTGGTCGCCGGTTTAGAAGAAGAATTGTCTCTCTTTGCCAAAGAGGTCAAAGCCGGCGGCGGCAGGGGACTGCCCTTAAAGGTCAAAGGAGCCTTTCACACGCCTTTGATGGAATCGGCCGCCGTGTCTTTTGCAGAGGTGTTGGACGCTTACGAAATGAAAGCAGCGGAAATCCCCCTCTATGCCAATTACAGCGGAGCGCGCTATGGCGACGATTACCGGGAGGGTCTATCAAAGCAGATCAGCCATGCGGTACGCTGGCAACAGTGCGTCGAGGCGATGATCGCCGCCGGCGCCGATACCTTTATCGAACTGGGGCCGAAAACCACCCTTTGCGGTTTGATCAAAAAGATCAACGGTGATGTACGCACCCTCCACGTGGAAGATCACAAGAGTTTTCAGGAAACCTTAGCGGAGGTCAAATCATGCTGAACGGAAAAACAGCCCTTGTCACCGGCGCTTCCCGCGGCATCGGCAAGGCGATTGCCCAAAAACTTGCCGCCCTTGGCGCGCAGATCGCCCTTATCGATTTGGCGGACAGCGGCGAGGGGCAGGAGTTGGCCAGTTGTTTACAGGAAGAATATAAGGGAAAGGCAGCGTTTTACAGTTGCGATGTTGCTGATTTCGATGAGGTCAAAGCCACCGTCGCCGCGGTGAAAAAAGAGTTCGGTACCGTTGATATTCTCGTCAACAATGCCGGCATCACCAGAGACGGCCTGGTTGCCATGATGAAGGAAAGCGACTTTGACGAGGTGATTGCCGTCAATCTAAAAGGCGCCTTTCATTTGATTCGCCACGTTACGCCGCTGATGATCCGCAATAAAGGCGGAAAGATCATCAACATCAGCTCCATCGCGGGGCTGATGGGCAATGCGGGCCAGGCCAACTACGCCGCCTCCAAAGCGGGGCTGATCGGTCTCACCAAGAGCGTGGCCAGGGAATTGGCGGGGAGAAATATCACCTGCAACGCCATTGCGCCGGGTTTTATTCAGACCGAGATGACGAAATCCTTTGACGAAACCGATCCTTTTGTGGCGAGTATTCCGATGAAGCGCATGGGCAGCGTTGACGACGTCGCCGCCGCCGTTGCGTTTTTGGCGGACAGCGGCGCCGATTACATTACCGGCGAAGTCCTGCGAGTCGACGGCGGTCTCGCCATTTAAACGCTGCATCAAGACAGCAAGAGGAAGATTTGGATTTATGGAAAAAATGCAAGAAAAGAAAATACGAAAATATGCGGCATTGATGACGGAGCTTGGCCTGACCGGGTTAGAAATCAGTGAAAATGGCTGTATGGTGCGTTTGGAACGAAATCTATCGGGGAGCATCAGCATATCCCAGCAACCGGCGTTGCCGACAGCTCCCGCGGAAAGCCCCGAGGAGGACCACGCTATTTATTCTCCTCTGGTGGGCGTGTTTTACGCCGCCCCCGCGGAAGACGCAGCCCCCTTCGTTCAGGTGGGGGACGCGGTGAAAAAAGGCGACGTGCTCTGCATCATCGAGGCGATGAAGCTGATGAACGAAATCACCGCCGAGGAAGACGGCGTGATCACCGAAATTTCTGTGGCCAACAACCAGGTGGTCGATTACGGCCAGAGACTATTTCGTTTTAAAAAGGAGTAGCGGCATGAATCAGGAAGAAATCAAAAAAATACTGCCTCACCGTGACAATATGCTGCTTCTTGACGAAGCGGAGCAGGTGGGAGACAGCGCTTACGGCAAATATACTGTCCGCGGCGACGAATGGTTTTTAAAGGGTCATTTTCCTGGTAACCCGGTGGTTCCCGGCGTGATTCTCTGTGAAATTCTCGCCCAATCCGCCTGCGTGCTTTTGCGCGGGGAGACGACCAAGGATAAAACGCCGATGTACACCGGTTTAAACAATGTGCGCTTCAAGTCTCCCGTAAGACCAGGAGACGTTTTGGAAACAGAATGCAGAATCACAAAAGCGAAACCGCCCTTTTATTTTGCCGAAGGCAAAGGCACGGTCAGAGGAAAGCTCTGTGTCAGCGCGGCGTTTTCCTTTGCGATTTTAGGAGAATAACGTGTATTCAAAGATCTTGATCGCGAATAGAGGAGAGATCGCCGTTCGCATTATCCGCGCCTGCAAGGAAATGGGCATTGCCACGGTGGCCGTCTATTCCAAAGCCGACGCGGAATCTCTTCATGTGGCCTTGGCCGATGAGAGTTATTGCATCGGCGAAGCCGACGCCGCCGACAGCTATCTTAACGAAGAGCGGATCATCAGCACGGCTTTGGCCACCAAAGCCCAAGCCATTCATCCGGGCTATGGCTTTCTATCGGAAAATTCACATTTTGCCAAAATGTGTTTTCAAAATAATATTGCCTTCATCGGCCCCACCGTGGAAAATATGGAACGCCTCAGCGATAAAGCCGCGGTCAAAGAGATCATGTCCGCCGCCGGTCTTACGGGGATCCCCGGCACCGCTGTTTTGGCTTCGGAGAAAGACGCCACCTTGGCAGCGGCAAAGATCGGCTATCCGGTGATGCTCAAAGCCCGCTCCGGCGGGGGCGGCCGCGGGATTCGCCTCGTCCGCGACGAGGCGGAGCTAAACACCGCCTTTTTAGCCGCCAAAGCAGAGGGTCATGCGGCCTTTGGCGACAGCGCCGTCTATATGGAAAAATACGTTCACCCGGCCAGGCATATTGAAATTCAGATCCTCGCCGATGAAGTGGGGAACGTCGTCTGCCTTGGGGAACGGGACTGCTCCATCCAGCGGAAAAACCAAAAGCTGATCGAAGAGTCGCCTTCTCCAGCCGTTCATGACGCCCAGCGACGGGACATCTTTGCCAAAGTCCGCCGCGCCGTGGGAGAAATCGGTTATGTTGGTGTCGGTACACTGGAATTTTTATACGACAGCGGCGGTCATTTCTATTTTATGGAGATGAACGTCCGGCTTCAGGTGGAGCATACCGTCACCGAATCTTTGACCCAGATAGACCTCGTCAAGTGGCAGATTCGCGTCGCCAGCGGCATTGAACTGGATTTTTCCCAGGAAGAAATCGATCTCAAAGGCTCTTCCATCGAATGCCGTATCAACGCGCTTTCCCCGGGCAGAGTCGGTTTTCTGCCTGTACCCGGCGGCCCCTTTGTGCGTTTCGATACGTATTTGACCGCGGGGTCCCAGGTCACACCGTATTACGACGCCCTTTTGGGTAAATTGGTGATCTACGCCAATACCCGGGAGGAGGCACTGCGTAAGATGAAAGCCGCCCTCTGTGAACTGGTGATCGACGGGGTTGAAAACAACATCGCGGAACAGATCGCCATTGTCGGCAGCACCGCTTTTATGAGCGGAGACTATAACTTGGATTTTTTCAGTAAATGAGGTGAAAACCTTTGACTTTTATTAAATTTACCTTTCAACCCAAAAACGAGCTGGAAAAAGGGGGCCGCCAGGCGGTTCCCATCGCTCCCGACGAAAATGAGCCGTCGGAATCCTGCCCCAACTGCCGCCGCCAGGTACCTTTAAGCCAGCTGTGGGCAAATCATCATTGCTGCGCCAACTGCGGGCATCATTTTCGCATGAATGCCCGTCAGCGGCTGCATTTTTTCGCCGATCCCGGCAGTTTTCAGGAGATGGATCATGACTTGCAAACAGAAGATCCCCTGTCTTTTCCCGGCTACCGCCAAAAATTGACGTTGACGGAGAATGTGGCCGGAGAAAAGGAAGCGGTGATTTGCGGCAAAGCCACTGTGGAAGGAGAAACCTGCTGCCTCTTTATCATGGAGCCCTTTTTTATGATGGGCAGCATGGGAACGGTGGTGGGGGAAAAGATCACCCGCCTCTTTGAATACGCCAGGGAGCAACGCTTGCCTGTGGTCGGCTTCACCGTTTCCGGCGGCGCCCGAATGCAGGAGGGGATTCTTTCTCTGATGCAGATGGCCAAAATCAGCGGTGCTGTTAAGCGCCACAGTGACGCGGGCCTGTTTTATCTTCCCATTCTGACGGATCCCACCACCGGCGGGGTCACCGCCAGTTTTGCCATGGAGGGTGACATTATTTTGGCCGAGCCCAAGGCCACCGTGGCCTTTGCCGGCGCCCGAGTCATTGAGCAGACCACCAGAAAGAAGCTGCCTCAGGGCTTTCAGACCGCGGAGTTTTTGCTGGAGCACGGGTTTATTGACGGTGTTGTTCCCCGCGGCGAACAGCGGCAAACCATTGCTCGTCTGCTGCGATTTCATGACAAGGAGGAGACGAAATGACGGAAAAAGCCTTTGACCGTGTAAAAGCTGCCCGCTCCAACCACCGTCCCACCGGCAAAGATTATATCGAACAAATATTTACGGAGTTTCAGGAACTCCACGGCGACCGCCGCGCCAAAGACGATCCGGCCATTGTCGGGGGTATCGCCCTTCTTGACGCCATGCCCGTCACGGTCATTGCCATTGAAAAGGGCCACGGCGCCAAGGACCGCATGTACCGCAATTTCGGCGCTCCCGGTCCCGAAGGCTACCGCAAGGCCTTGCGTCTGATGAAACAGGCGGAAAAATTCAAGCGTCCCGTCGTTTGTTTTCTCGATACCTCCGGAGCCTATTGTGGCATTGAAGCCGAGGAACGCGGCCAGGGACAGGCCATCGCCGAAAATTTAATGGAGATGATGGTGCTGAAAACTCCGGTGATCTCGATTCTCGTCGGTGAAGGCGGTAGCGGCGGCGCGCTCGCCCTGGGCGTGGCGGACCGCGTCTGGATGCTGGAAAACGCCATCTATTCGGTGATTTCCCCCGAAGGCTGCGCCAGCATCCTTTGGAAGGACGCTGCCCGTGCCGCCGACGCTGCGGAATGTCTGAAGCTCACCGCCAAAGACGCTCGGCGCATGAACGTGATCGAAAGCGTCATCAGTGAAAAGGAAATCGGCAAAGCGGACTTTTACGACGGCCTGCGGGAGAAAATCGCCGCGGAATTGGCGGGCCTTACCGCCCTCCCCGTCGACGTTTTGACGGAAAACAGATACGAGCGTTTTCGACGCATCGGTACGGGAAGCAACAACAAAGGACAAATAGATGAAATCTGAAAATAAGCCCTATTTGCGCAGGGTTCATTATTACGAAACCGATCAGATGGGTATCGTGCATCACGCCAATGATATTCGTTGGTTTGAAGAGGCCCGCGTGGACTTCATGGATCAGTGGGGTTTACCCTATGAGGATCTGGAAAAAGACGGGATTTGGATGCCGGTGACCCATGTGGAGGCAGAGTATCTGCTGCCCCTGCGCTTTGGCGAAACCGTGGAAATCGTTACCGCCCTCGTATTCTTCAACGGCATTCGCGCCGTCTTTCAATATGAGGTCTACACCGAAAAAGAGCGGAAATTAGCGGTCAAGGGGAAAAGCGGCCATTGCTTTCTCGACGCCGCTTCCCGTCGGCCGCTGAATTTGCAAAAGCGCCGCCCCGATTTCTGCGCGGCGGCCCAAAGCAGGCTTGCCGACATTGGAGAAAAACAAGGAACAGAGAAGAGGAGAACGACATGAACCGAGTGGTTGTTACCGGTATGGGCGTGATCACGCCTTTGGGAAATGATAAAGATACTCTTTGGTCTCAATTGAAAGCCGGTCAATGTGGCATTGGCGCAATCACAAGATTTGATACTGCGGACTTTAAAGTAAAAGTCGCCGCTGAAGTAAAGGATTTTGACCCTTTATCCTATATGGATAAGATCGACGCCGCCCACAGTGATCTTTATAGCCAATACGCCGTGGCCGCCGCTACCCAGGCTATGGTCGACAGCGGCGTCGCCGGAACCGTCGCGCCGGAGCGCTTCGGCGTTTCTTTCGGCACCGGCATTGGTGGGATCAATACCCTTGTGGACGAGCACACGAAGTTGATGACCAAAGGGCCCCGTAGAATTTCTCCCTTTTTTGTGCCGATGATGATCGCCAATATGGCGGCAGGGCTGATCGCCATGCGTTTCGGCTGTAAAAACGCGGCTACACCGGCGGTTACCGCCTGCGCTTCCGGGAGCAACGCCATTGGCGAGGCACTGCGGGCCATCCGCCACGGTTATGCCGAGGTGATGATCGCCGGCGGCGCTGAGGCGGCGATTAACGCTCTGGCTGTTGCCGGTTTCATGAATATGCAGGCCTTGTCCTTGGCCACGGATCCACTGGCGGCGTCACTGCCCTTCGATGCCCGTCGCGGTGGTTTTGTCATCGGGGAAGGGGCCGGGGCGCTGATTTTGGAAACTTACGAACACGCTGTTGCCAGGGGCGCTAAAATTTACGCGGAGCTTTGCGGTTACGGTTCCACCTGTGACGCTTACCATATGACCGCTCCCCATCCCGACGCCGAGGGCGGCGCCCGGGCTTTGGCCGATGCCTTTCATGAGGCCCAGGTTGATACGGATCGCATTTATATCAACGCCCACGGCACCGGTACGCCGATGAATGATAAGGGGGAAACCTTGGCCATTAAAAAAGCCTTGGGCGAAGAACGGGCCTATCGCAGCTTGGTTAGTTCCACCAAATCCATGACCGGGCACATGTTGGGCGCCGCCGGCGCTGTGGAAGCCATCGCCGCCATTTTAGCCCTAAAGGAAGGGACTGTACCACCCACCATTCACCTAACCCATCCCGACCCGGAATGCGACCTCGACTACGTCCCCCATAAAGCAAGAAAGGCCGAGATTGAGGTAGCTTTGTCCGCTTCCCTTGGATTTGGCGGCCACAATGCCTGTTTGGCCTTTAAGAAAATTGGAGAAACTGCTCATGCATAAAAGAATCGTCATCACCGGGATGGGGGCCGTAACCCCCATCGGAATCGGTGTAAAAACATATTGGCAATCATTGCTCGCCAAAGATTGCGGCATTGCCCCCATCACCAGAATCGATACGGCGAAATTACCGGTCAAACGGGGAGCGGAGGTCAAGGGTTTTGACGCCGGGTTGCTGCTGCCGCCGAAACTCGTCACGGATCTCGATCTCTTCATGCAATACGCCTACGTTGCCGCCGAAGAGGCCATCGCGGAGCGCAACGCTGACCTCGACCCATACCGCACCGGCATCGTCATGGGAACGGCCGTGAACGGACTGGGTTTCATCGGGCAAACCCAGGAAGAATACGTTTTGGACGAAAAACCCATCGGCCCCCGTTTTCTCACGAAAGTGCTGGGAAATATTGCCGCCGCCCAGTTAGCCATTTACCACGGTCTCAAAGGCCCCTGTTACACGGTGAGTACCGCCTGTTCTTCCGGGGGCGACGCCGTTTCTCTGGCGGCGATGCTTTTGGAAACCGGGGCCGCCGACGCCATGGTCGTCATGGCGGGTGAAGCGTCTCTCTGTCCCCTGATGATTTGCAGCCTGGCCAAAGCGGGCGCCCTTTCCAAAAAGGGGGAGAGCCGCCCCTTTGATCAAAACCGAGACGGTTTCGTCATCGGTGAGGGCGGCGGCGGCCTCATTTTGGAGACGGAAGATAGCGCCAAAAAACGAGGAGCCGTCATTTTGGCGGAACTTTTGGGCTACGCCAACAATACCGACGGCTATCATCCCGTGGCGCCTCAGCCTCAGGGACTGGGCGCCGCCGCCTGCATGGCGGCATCATTGGACAAAGCCGGGCTAGAGCCTTCGGATATCGGTTACATCAACGCCCACGGCACTGCCACGGTGCGAGGGGACGCCGCGGAGACCAAAGCCATTCAGCGGATTTTTGGCGATCTGCCGGTGCGGTCAGCTCCACCAAAGGCGCCACCGGTCATATGATGGCCGCCGGCGGTATCACGGAACTTATTGCCTGTGTTAAATCCATGGAAACCGGCTTTTTGCCGCCGACGATCCCCTGTGAGAAAAAAGACGAGGATTGTGATTTGAACCTTGTCACCGAAGCCACCGCCGCCGCGGTGGAGATCACCATGTCCAACGCGTTTGGTTTTGGCGGTCAGAATTCCAGCGTGATTTTAGGAAAATACAAATAATCTTGAAACTAAAAAAATCCGGCTTGCGCCGGATTTTTTGATGTTCAGATTTACGATATTTTAATTTTTCGTATTTTGTTTGTGTGGAACAGCGTCTTTGATGAAAGGCGCTGAAAGTGGGTACTCTATTTTTTATAGTAATAGCATTTGCCGCAAAGTCTGGGCATACAGGTATAGGCGTCGTGATTTTCGGGTTCAAACGAATAACAGTCGCCGCCGTCAGTGGGTTTCTTTTCTGCTTTGTAGTAAGTGCACACCGCTGTTTCCTGCTTGCCTTCTTTTGCTTTTTTGCTTTCAGTATTTGCCATTTCAAACACCCTCCTTAAAGAATGATACGATTTGTAGCTAAATCACACTCTGGTAAGAATTCGCCATCATTCCCCTTTTTCCTTTTTTCGACGCCTCGAAAAAAGGATTTTTTTGTGGAAGATATTACCGACCACCTTCAATAGGAGGTTTTTAATACCCGATCAAGGATGGTGGCGGCCTGGGCCCGGGTGGCCAGTTCCCGGGGGGCAAAACGGCCGTCGTGAAAGCCTGTAAGGATCCCCAGTTCCGTCATGAGGGCGACGCTTTCTTTGGCCCAGTCGGCAATGGCCTCACTGTCGGAAAAGGGCAGCGTTGTTGAGAAAGAAAGGTCGCTGCTTTTATATTGCTCGATGTAGCGCGCGGTGATCGCGGCGATTTCTTCTCTGGTGATGGAACTGTTGGGCGCGAAGCGCTGATTGCCCACACCGTTGACGATGTGATTGTCATAGGCCCAGGCAATCGCCGCCGTATACCATTGGTTCTTTTCCACATCGGCAAAGGAGCTTTGATGGGCGTAAGCGGAAAGGTCGCTGCCTGTGGCCCTGGCTAAGAGCACGGTGTATTCCGCCCGGCTGACGGCGTCCTCCGGCGCGTATTTGCCGCCTCCCTTGCCTTGGATGATACCCGAGGCGGCGAGGGCATAAACGTAATCAACATACCAGGCATTGATGGCGACATCGTCGAAATACGCGGTCAGGGTGGAAGCGGAGAGCACAGGGTAGCCGTTGTTGACGTTTTCCGTATCCTGGCCGAAGTAACCGTTGCCACGGTTGAGCAGGCAAATAAAGCCGCTGCTTTTCATCGTCTCCGCGGTTCTGCCGCAAATGGAGGCGGAGGAGGATCCGCCGCTGATGACGCTCTTGTCATAGAAGCAGTTGCTCACCGAGGAATCGCTGATCTTTACGGAGATACCCCTGGTAACCACGGAACCGCTGGCCGTACCTGTGTTGTAGCAGGAAGAAATCGTCGCCCCCTCCTTGGCGTAAGCGCAAATCCCCCCGGCATTGTTCGTCGCGGAGGAAATCCCCCCTGTATTGTAACAGTAAGTAATGGAACCCCCGGCGGAAATTGCCGCGATACCGCCGCCGTAGTTTGCCGCGGAAATCGCGGCGCTGTTGACGCAACGGCTAACGGAGCCGTAATTGGTTACACAGATTCCCCCGGCGTAGGTTGCGCTAACGCTGCCCGCGGTAACGCAGTCGCTGATGTTACCGTGGTTTTCCGTGGCGATCAAGGCGCGGTTGGCGCTTTTGCTGATATTGCCGGAAACCGTGAGGTGGGAGACAACGCCGTTTTCCTCGATGGAGGCAAAAAGGCTGTTGTCGTTGATACCCATGAAAATGGTATGGCCGTTGCCGTCAAAGGCGTCGCTGTAGGACTCTATGGGATACCAGCTCGTCTCGGTGATGGTAATGTCCGCGGTCAAACGGGCGCAGACGGCAGATCTACCGCTGTTCACCGCTGTTTTGAACCAATTCAGTTCCGATTCGTTGGAAATCAGATAGGGGTCGCCTGAAGTACCCGTTCCTGCCGGTTTCGTGTCGCTCTGATCTAACACGATGGCATTGAGGGTAGCGCCATAGTTGATCAGACCGTAACCGGTATTGATATCGTACCCCGCCGGCGCAAGGTCTGTGCTGCCCAAACGCAGGTAATACTTGAATTCCTCCTGGCTGATGTCGGGATCGACGGCTCGGGCCAAGGCAGCCAAAGCGGCGACGTAAGGGGTCGCCAGGGAGGTCCCGTCAAGGTTGATGTAATCGCTGCCGGCATAGGAGGCGTTCCCCAGGGAACGGATGCGGGAGCCCGGGGCCGCGATATCCACCGATTCGTTGGCCGTTGAGAAAGGCGCTCTTTGTAAGCTTGCATTGACGGCGGCCACGCCGATCACTTCGTCATAGGCCGCGGGATATTCCAGCGGCGAGCCGTCTTTTCCCGCGTTGCCCGCGGCGGCCACAAGGATCGCGCCGTGGTTGTAGGCGTATTGATAAGCTTTTTTGTATGCATTGTAGGTTTCAGTGCCGCCGAAACTCATGGAGATGACGTCGGCGTGGTAAACGTCGACGGCATCGTAAACGGCGGCGATGATATCAGTGTCTTTCCCGACGGACTGGGGCTCACTGCCGGAAGTATCGACATAAAGCGCTCTGAGCATCACGACGTTCACGTCCCAGCAGGCGCCGGCAATGCCGAGGGCATTGTTGGTGGCGGCGCCGATCAGCCCCGCCGTGGCGGTGCCATGGGTTTCGCAATCGTAGGTATTGGTGGTTTTGGTGATATAATCTTTCCCGGCGACGACATGGCCGTTGTCTTCGTGGTTATAGGTAAAACCCGTATCGATCACGACGACGGTAACGTCGGCGGCGCCGGTGGTGACGTCCCAACCCTCTTCGGCGTTGATCGCCGACAGCGCCCATTGGGAGCCGCCGGTATAGAGGGGATCATTCGGGGCGAGGCAGGTGGTTCTCGTCTGCGATTCCGTTACCGATTCCACAATGGAGCTGTTTTCCAGCACCGTGGCGTTTTCCCCATCGGTGACGTAGATGCCGTGATCCACCGCGGTCAGCTGGGTCAGGTCATACTTGTTCTCAAAGGTAGCGGAAGCGTCGGCATTCTCTTTTAAGGTGACAATATAGGTTCCACCGTCACCGTCCTCCTTGTCCGCGGCAACGCCCGCGGGATACACCATGAAACCGAGGATCAGCACCATGATCAGCAGACCGTATGCTTTTTTTATTATCTTTATTTTATTCATCATATTGCCATTATACTATAAATTTTGTCATAAGAAAAGACGGGATTTCCCGTCTTCAGCTTGTCGAAAAAGTGGCGCTGCCACTTTCCCGCCAAGCTAATGCGGTGACGGCACTGCCGCCACCTGGGATTAAAGTACCCGGAAGGGGAGACGTGCCCCCCTTCCCGCCCTTCCCCTGAGAAAGTTTGGCTTTATCGACAGTCTGAAGGCGGGATTTACCGTCCTTTCAGTGTGTCGATAAACCGCATTCTGTTCTTATTGACTGGAACTGTATTTTATTTAAAAAATCTATCGATATGGTATTTCTTAAAAAAACCGTATCCGGCCATAAGGCTAAAGCCCAAAAATGAAATGACACTGGTATAGATGACAGGGCGATCCGAAGAGAAATCAGATACCAACATCAAAGTGAAGCAGAAACCGATGAACAATACCGTTTGCAGGATACCAATGAATCCAATTAAGATATAAATATCTTCTTTTTTCATTATTTTGGCCTCATTTCTAATCATATTGATTTATATGTAAAATCCCAGCCTGCGAATTTTTGCACATATAATGTTCGAGTGGCTCCACCTGGCAAAGATTTTTGTATTGCTCAATATTTGTTATTATAATCGGTCATATCATAAAATACAACAATTATTTTTCAAAATTAATAAAAGGGATCAATAATATTTGTTTTTTCCAAACCATAGGAAAATAGCCTGTAAACAAAGTACCCATTTGCGCTTTTGCTAAATGGGTACTTTGTACAGACTGAAACCGATATGATCATGTTGGCGTCTCTTTTATATTGATTGCTTTATTCGGCAAAAGCCGAACCGCCGATGAATTCCCTTAATAGGGAATTGGGCGGGACCAGGGCGGCGTCGATGGGCAGCATGAAGTCGAGGATGGAGAGAATCCGCTTCGCCTCGTTATAGGCTTTTTGATCTGTGGTGATTCTTCTCAGCTCCGGTTCAATAAAGGGCTTTAACACCGCCATTTCATAAATGAGGGAGGTGTTGCAGAAGAAATCCGCGTTTTCCTGGAAGGGATAAATATTGATATTTTCGCCCCGCTGCACCGACTCCCAGCGCATGATCGTTTCCGCCGGCGAGGTGTTTCTGGCGGCTTTATCCCTGGTGATACGGCGGATTAGGCGATTGTCGGTACTGGAAATGGGGTTGTAGCGGTCGATATTGAGCTGGGTCAAAGCGCTCATAAAGATGCGCCGTTTGTTTAAAGCCGGAATGGAGGCGGCGATCCGCTTATTGAGGCAATGGATGCCCTCGATGACCAGGATCTGATTCTTTTTCATCTGCATGGTGCGGGTTTGCTTTTTGCGCCGTCCTTTGACAAAGTCGAAAATCGGCGCTTCAATGGTTTTGCCGTTGATCAAGGCGTCGATATCGTTGTCAAAACGCTGTAAATCGAGGCAGCTGATGGATTCGAAATCATAATTGCCGTATCCGTCCAAGGGCGTTTTGTCCCGGTCAACAAAGTAATCGTCCATACCCAAAGTCACCGGTTCGATGCCGTTGACCTGAAAAAAGACGCTGAATTTGTGGGAGAACGTGGTTTTCCCCGAGGAAGACGGGCCGGCAATGAGGATGACCCGTATATTTTCGATGTCGCCGATGATTTCCTGGCCGATTTCAAAGATATTTTGGGTCTGCATCATTTCCGCCATTTCAATGATGTGGGGGGCGTTGCCGTGGCGGATGGCGTGGTTCAGCTCGCCGATGGTGCTGACTTTCAGCGATTCCGTCCAGCGGTCAAAACGGTTGAAGAGGGTGCCGATATGCAGAATGGAAAGGCTCGGTTCGATGCGGTTGGGGGCTTTGGCTGTGGGGGCCCGCAAAATGAAACCCTGATCGAAAGGGGTTAGGTCAAAAATCGGCACATTGGCGCAGTTGCTGACCACGGCGCCGTGGAAGGCCTCCACGGTTTTATCCACCTCGTAAAAGCCGAAATTATCTTTGGCGGAAGCGGCCAGCAATTCCGATTGAATGCAGTCGCCCCGCTTTTGGTAGAGGGCTTTGGCGTCTTCCGTAAAGATGGACCGGCGGTCGATGGGCACCTTTTCCCGAATCAAACGGCTGATTTCCTCTTTTAAGGCCGCCAGCATCGTCTCGCTGAAGCGCTCTGTGTCGTGGCTTTCGCAGTAAGTGCCGTCGCCTAAGGAATGCTTGATATAGAGCCTGCGTTCCGGGAATATATTGTTGTGGGCGGATAAAAGCATCAGCCGCTGACTGTTCCGGTAGATGCTGCGCCCCAAATTGGAGGTGAGATCGATCCAGCTCAAGGTGCAGTCGATGATAATGGTGTAGTAAAGTGCCCGGACATAACCGTTGATCAGCGCACCGACGATGGGAATCTCCTGTGGGCCGAAGGAGGCTAAGACTTTTTCCAGCTGAATGCCGTAGGGAAAGGTAAACACCTCGCCTTCGATGGTGATATTCACGGTGCTTTCTTTCTTCATTTCACATCATCCTTTCTCCGATCCGTGAGAAATTAGGGGTTCAGCCCTTTCAGCTCGTCGATGACGAAAAGGCCGTCTTTGCGGACAAGAACGTCGTCGAGCCAAATTTCACCGCCGCCGTAGGCGGGGGTTTGGATCAATACGAGATCCCAGTGAACGGCGCTTTTGTTGCCGTTAAAGGCGTCGTCGTAGGAGGAGCCGGGGGTAAAGTGGATGGAACCGGCGATTTTTTCGTCAAAGAGAATATCTCCCATGGCGTCGTGGATCTGGGGATTTAAGCCAAAGGAAAACTCGCCGACATAGCGCGCGCCTTCATCGGTATCGAAAATGGCGTTGCAGCGTTTTGTATCATTGGCAACGGCTTTTACGATTTTGCCGTGTTCGAAGGTGAGTTCCATATCTTTGAAGACAAAGCCGTCGTAAGGGGAGGGCGTGTTGTAGCGGATCACGCCGTTAACGCTGTCTTTGACCGGCGCGGTATAAACTTCGCCGTCGGGAATGTTCTTTTCGCCGGAGCATTTGATCACCGGGATATCTTTTATGGAGAAGCTTAAATCGGTGCCGGGGCCCTTGATGCGGACTTTGTCGGTTCTTTCCATCAGTTTCACCAGGGGATCCATGGCTTTGCTCATCTTGCGGTAATCGACGGTGCAGACATTGAAGAAATAATCTTCGAAGTCCTCGGTGGGCATTTCCGCCATTTGCGCCATGGAGTCGTTGGGATAGCGCAGAATGACCCATTTTGTTTTGTTGACGCGAATTTGGCCGTGAACCGGTTCCCATAAAAGGGTGCTTTGCATTTCATGCTGTTTGCTGGGAACGCTTTTCATCGTATACGTATTCTTGCCGGCCCGCACGCCGATGTAGGCGTCCATTTCCTTCATGCGCAGTTCTTCCCATTTTCGCTGGCTGGTAAAAAATTCCTTTGACGCCTCTTTCAACACGGCGGCGTTTAAAACGGGGTTTTCCACGTTGACGAAGGGAATGCCGCCGGCCTTATACGTTTCCTCAATGATCGCCTTGCTGAGATCGTCGGCTTCGCCGACGGTATCGATGAGCACTTTCTCTCCCGGTTGGATGTGGGTGGAATATTGAATCAAAAGCTCCGCTAATTTCTGGATTCTAAGATCTTTCATTTTTGCCTCCGTATTAAAGGATAGAATATTTGCTACTTATTATACCATATTTTGCCGAAAATAAAAGCAACAAAAGAATTTGTCTCTATGGGAGGAAGCGGCGCTTTCCGTCCCTTTCAGAGGCAAAGCAAGCGTTAGCCGAAAGAGACTTGTGTTCTGCCCGCCGCGCCGCGGCAGCCTTCTATCTTTTCCCTGCTCTCCTTTGATGGCAGCATTGCGGGAGAACGAAAATTCTCAGCTTGTCAAAAAAGTAGCCTCGCCACTTTCCCGCCAAGCTGATGCGGTGACGGCACTGCCGCCACCTAGGATAAAAGTACTCGGACGGGGAGAGATTCCTCCCCTTCCTGCCCTTCCCCTGAGAAAGTTTGGCTTTTTTGACAGCCTGAACTTTTCCCTGATTTGCGAAATTTGCGGTTGGTTTTTGAACCTGCTTGTGTTAAAATACAAATGGAGTCGTGTGGGGGTTTTGGATTTTTCCCTTGTATTATAAAAAGATCAGCAGGAATCGTCATGGAGCATCAGGAACACGAATCTACCAAATCTACCAAATTTATCATTTATCGGGAAATCGTCAAAGATCCTGTTTTCGCCGGTGTTAGGCGGGACGCGGATAACGGGGAACGCCTTGGCTTTTTGGTCCGGTGGGCGGAGGCGGAGGGCATCGCCGGAAATTTGCCCCTGCGCTACGCCCTGCGCCTGCTTTTGGGCGATCATCTTTTCAGCCGCGGAGTGTTAAAGGGCTTAACAACGGCAAGCAGCCTTTATCAAATGGCAAAAGAGGAGACGGCGCAGTTTTTCGCCCTGATTTACCCGTGGCAAGAGATGGACGGCGTCTTTGCTGATTACACGCCTGCCCGGGTGATACCGCCTTGCCGGGAAGAGGCGGCGCTTTTGGAGGATCTCAAAACACGGGATCAAGGCGCTTTTTTCGACCACCTGATCGCTTTTTACCGCCGTCGCGGTTACGGAGCGTTTGCTTTTACGCCTTTTTTCCGCTGGCGCGGAGGCTTAGAGGCCGTGGCCGATCCCGACCTTGTTACCATGGAACAGTTGGTGGGCTGCGGGGACCAAAAAGCGGCGCTGATCCGCAATACCACAGCTTTCCTTGAGGGTAAGGGCTGCAACAACGCGCTCCTTTACGGGGAGCGGGGAACGGGTAAATCGTCGATGGTCAAGGCTTTGGGCACGCTCTTTTTTGAAAAGGGGCTGCGCCTCATCGAGCTGGACAAGTCCGATATCATGGCCTTAGGGGAAATTGCCGCCTTTATCTCCGGGGTGGGTCTGAAATTCATCGTTTTCATCGACGACCTTTCCTTTGCCGACGAGGCTTCGGAGTACAGAGAATTCAAGCGTATTTTAGAAGGCAGCCTCCGCCGTCAGCCGGATAATCTGCTGATCTACGCCACCTCCAACCGCCGCCATCTGCTCAAGGAGTATTGGCAGGAGCGTACCGGGGAAGAGGTTAACGTCAGGGAATCTCGGGATGAGAAACTCTCTCTTTCTTCCCGCTTCGGCTTGACCGTGGCCTTCCTCAGTCCCGATCAGGAAGGGTTTTTGGACATCGTTTACGCCGTCGCCGCCCGCCGCGGTCTCACCGTCGACCGCGAAACCCTGAAAACCGCGGCGTTACAGTGGGAAAAATGGCAGCACGGCCGTTCCGGTCGCAGCGCCGTTCAGTTCGTGAATGATTTGGAAACAAGGCTGCCTTAAAGATCGGTGTTTACCGTAAAACAGAGAAAAGCAAAAGAGGTTTAAAATGAAATTTCGTTCCAACCGCAAATCGTATGAAAAAAGAAGGCGCCTGCCTCAGGGGGAAAAAACGAGAAATCCTAAGGTGCTGGTGGGTTCTTTGGCCGCCATCGTGATCAGCCTCGTGGTTTTGGCCGTCGTCGTCGTCATCGGCATCGTGGGCTTTTCTACCGACAACGGCAAGAAAACCGGAGCCAAAAGCGATACCGATGCTCCCTTCCACGTATGGTTCATGGCCGAAAGCAAGGAAATCCATGATGGTACAGGGGTTTCGGATATGGAAGGTAAATATACCGTCACCGACGGTGTCAGCTATCTTCCTTTAGACGGCATCGTCACCGCTTTGTCCGGCACGTTGAAATACAACGAGGACACTGGCGTCTGCAAGATCCGGGATATCGGCAAATGGGTGAAGCTAAGGGTGGACAGCGACGTGATGCGCGTTTCCCTGTTCCGTAAGGTAATCCTGGCCGGGAAAGTCTATGAAGAGGACGGCGTCGTCTATGTGCCGGCGGCCACCTTCTTCAGTGCCATCGGCTATGATTGCGAATATACCAATAGCAGCGGCCGTCTTGATGTTTTCCCCGCCGGCGACGACGAGGAAGCGAACCCCACCGCCTCTTTTACCACGGATAAAGATACGTACCAGGTGGGGGAAAAGATCGTTTATATCACGGAAAGCGCTTCCCCCGAAGGATATGAGATCGTCGATCAAAAATGGGAGAATTATGACGACTGGTATTTTGAAAGCGGCGAGGTCAACGTCGGTTACGCCGTCAAAGATTATAAAGGCAACTGGTCAAAAACGTATTCGAAAATCCTGACCATCGAAGGGGAATACACCGCCGCCGAGAGCGTACCCGTGTTGTCTTATTTCTATCTGGCGAAAAACGACAGCGACGTTTATCAAACAAAGACCGAACAAATCCAAACCGTGACCACCACCGACGCCGCGGGGAAGGTGCTCAGTACAAAAACCACCACCAAAGCAGTGAGTTATAACGATTACACCGACAAAACCGCGACGACGACAACGAAGGACGGCGACGGCAATACGGTAAAAACAACGACCAAATACACGCAGAAAAAAGTGGAAGGCAAATATTACGATAATCCTTACGTGATCAAGCTTTCCCAGTTTAAAAAAGAAATGGCCATCCTTGATGATGAGGGTTATACGACGCTGACGGTTTCGGAATACCTGGATTATCAGGATTCCGGCGTAATGCCGCCGGCGAAAAGCGTGATCCTCCTCTTTGTCAACGGTTACGAAACCAGCTATACACTGGCTTATCCGATTTTGCAAGAATACGGCATGAAGGCCAATATCGTGCCGGAGGTCAAAGCCGTGGCGGACCGCTCCGCTTTGGTAAAGGCCGTGGATAACGGAGAAGAGGGCGCTGAGGATAGCCTTGCCGCCTTTGACGAAAGCGAAAGCTTCCCCCTTGTGACCTTTGGCCAATTGACAGAGATGAAAGACAGCGGCACCTTTGAAGTCGGTTGCATCAGTTACGATGGCAACCGCTGGGGCGCCAACGCTCCTGTGTTGGCGGAGCCGGCCTATCTTGAGGAGGAGGAACGGGAGGAAACCGCTGAGGAATACGGGGCCCGGGTCAAAAAAGACGTTACCGCGGCCATCACGACGCTTTGTGACAATCTTGGCGAAGAGACCAAGCCCTTCTTTGTCTATCCCTTCGGCGCGACCTCCGATGTGCTCACGGCAGCGGTGAAAGACGCCGGTTTTTCCTGCGCCTTCCTGAAGGACGACGGCTATATCTACGCCGACTCCGATCTTTTCGCCCTCCACCGTATGAATATCACCCAGTCGATATCCAACTGGGATTTTTCCCACAGTGTTTTAAAATAGCATGATCTTTACAAAAAGGATATAAAATCACCGAAAAAATACCCTGAAACGCAGTTTCATGACACTGCGTTTCAGGGTATTCCTGTTTTTAAACCGCTGATTTGATCAAGGGAACGGGAGCCGATCATTGAAAACGGTGAAACCCGTAATCCATGATACGGATGCAGTCGCCGTAACGGTCGGAGCTGTTCAATACCACCGCCAGGTAGTGACGGCCGTCTTTTGACACCGTCGCCATCAGGCATTTTCCCGCCATGGCAGTGGTGCCGGTCTTCAGTCCCGTGGCGCCGTCGTAGGAAAAAAGAAATTTATTGATATTGGTGATATCCATTGATTTTTCCGGGGAAAGCCAGGTTAACGTATGGCTTCTGGTGGCGGGGAATTTACAGAGGCGGCTGTTGCGCATAAACGCGGCGCCGATCACCGCCAGGTCGTAAGCGGTGGTTTTCTGCTCCTCCTCGGAATAGCCGTTCACATTGACGCTGGTGGTATGAACCGCTCCCAAAGCCCAGGCTTTCGTATCCATTAGGATGGCGTAGAAGGAAATGTCGTCGACCAAGTAGTCGGCAAGGGCTACCGCGGCGTCGTTGGCGGAAAGCAGCATCATCGCGTACAGCAGATCGTCGGCTTTCACGATATCGCCGCTTTTCAAGCCCATCAGCTGACCGTTATAGACGGTTTCCGCCAAAGGTCCCACCACAATTTCCTCATGGAGGGCGACGTATGGTTCCGCTGTTAAAATATTCAGCACTTTGATTAGGCTGGCCGGTGCCATCAAGGTTTCTCCCGCTTTTTCCCAGAGAATCTCGTTTTGCTCCATATCGTAAAGGAGCGCCGCGTCGGCTTTGACTTGGGGCTCCTCTGTTTCCGCGGCGGCTAACCCTTGAGACAGCAGCAGCAAAAAGAATATCCAACCGAAAAAAATCGTCCTTTTCATGGTTCCACCTCAATTCATTGTAAGGAAAAAGGACATGGAATATGCCTGAGAAAAATAGCGATCATAGGGCTTTCTCCGCTGGAAAGCGCAGATTGCCGCCGGAGGAGCAGCCTGGAAAACAAGGCTTTTTCGGCAGGGGCAAAATGCCCCGCAAACGCCCCGAAAGGAACACGGTATTTTCTCCGATAAATAACCGTATGTCACCGTTTTGACCACGGATTCGGCATCGCTTTGTCCTACGATATTGCCATAATAGGGTAAACATAAAAGAGAAAGGGGTTTGGTCTTTTGATTGAGGTACAACATCTAACAAAGCGCTACGGAAATCACCTGGCCGTGTCTGATCTGAGTTTTACCGTAAAACCCGGGAAAGTCTACGGTCTTTTGGGACCCAACGGCGCCGGTAAGACGACGACCATGAATATCATCACCGGTTGTCTTGCCGCCAGCGAAGGCACCGTCACCGTCAACGGCTTCGATATCTTCGAACAGCCCAAGGAAGCAAAGGCCTGCATCGGCTATTTGCCGGAATCGCCGCCGCTCTATCAGGACATGATCGTCAAGGATTATCTGTCCTTTATCGCCGGGGCAAAAGGGGTGGCCAAGGAAAAAAGGGAGGAACAGATCGCCTATGCGGCCCGGGTTACGGGCATCGGCGACGTGATGGAACGGCTGATCCATAATTTATCGAAAGGTTACAAGCAACGGGTTGGTATCGCCCAGGCTCTCATCGGCGAGGCTCAAGTGGTGATTTTGGACGAACCCACAGTGGGGCTTGATCCCAAGCAGATCATTGAGATCCGCGACTTGATTTCCCGCCTCGGCCACCAGCATACCGTGATTTTGAGCAGTCATATCCTTTCAGAGGTGCGGGCCGTCTGCGACGAGATCCTCATTCTCTCCCAGGGCAGACTGATTGCCGCCGATACGCCGGAACGTTTGGAGAGCCGTTTTGCGCCCTCTGCCCAAGTGGTCATGACGGTAAAAACCACAAAAGAGACGGCCTCTCGGATTCTTAACGGCTTCGCCGGTATTACCGGCGTCACCTACGAGACCCTGGCCGGCGACAAACTCGTGATCGTTCTCGATATGGCCCCCGGCGATGATACGCTGGAAGAGCGCGTGGCGGAGGCTTTCGCTGAAAACCGCGTTCCCGTCTTAAACATGGAGAAGAAAAAGGCGGATTTGGAAGCGGTCTTCCTGGAATTAACGAAAGACGACGCGGCCCAAACCGGCGAGAGCAGTGCCCCTTTGGCTGTGACGACGGTTGAGGAAACGGCCCCGGCGGAGGAAGCCGAAAAGGAGGACGACGATGCTGACCATCTATAAAAAAGAGCTGATGTCTTTTTACAGCGGCGTCATGGGTTACCTGATCGGCGCTTTCATTTTATTGTTTGCGGGGCTTTATATGTACGTGATCAATTTTTTGAACGGTTACGCGGAATTTACCTATGTTTTGAGCAATCTTTCCTTTATTTTTCTGATCGTAACGCCGATTCTGACCATGCGCAGCATTGCCGAAGAGCGCAAGCAGAAAACGGATCTGCTTCTTTATTCCCTGCCCCTCGGTTTGCCCAAGGTGATTTTAGGCAAGTTTTTGGCCATGGTCACTGTATTGGCGGTTCCCGTGGGGATCCTCTGTTTTTATCCGCTGCTGCTTTCCTTTTTCGGCACGGTGAATTTTGCCGCCTGTTACAGCATGATCTTCGCCTTTTTTCTGTTGGGGGCTTCTCTGATCGCTATGGGGCTTTTCGTCTCTTCTCTCACGGAAAATCAAGTGATTGCCGCGGTGATCACTTTGATTTTGGTGTTGCTCAACTACTATCTGGCGGACCTTGCCAGCTATTTGGGGTCTTCTGCGGCGATGTCTTTTTTCCTGTTGTCTTTGCTGTCCACCGTCGCTGCCCTCATCATTTGGTTTTTCAGCAAAAGCGGCGCTGTGTCCGTCCTCTTTTTCTTCGTTTGCGAAGCAATCTGCGGTCTGATCTGGATCATCTCCGCCGACACCATGGCGGGCCTGTTTACGGCGATGGTGACGGCACTTTCCGTTTTTGACCGTTTTAATGTCTTTACCTCGGAAATCTTCGATCTCACCGCCGTGATCTATCTGCTCACCGTTACCGCCGTCTTTCTCTTTCTGACTTTGCAGTCCATGGAAAAACGGAGGTGGAGCTGATGTTCGCTAAATTTAAGAAAACCCAGGACCCCACAGGGGAACAGCAGAAAATCCCGCAAAAGAAACGGCGCCGCCAGGTTGCGGACGCCTTGAAAGCCTCGTTTTCCAGTAAAAATTTCAAACTCGGCGGTTACAGTGTCCTCGCCGTGGCGGCGGTGATTGCCATTGCCGTGGTGATCAATCTCGTCGCGAGCCAACTCCCGGCCAAATTTACGAATTATGACCTAACCGCCTCGGATGTGCTCTCCCTTTCCGACCAGACAAAGGAAATCACCGCCGGCCTCGATCAGGAGGTGATCATCTACGATATCGTGCAAAACGGCAATGAGGATGAAACCATTTCCCAACTCCTTGACCGCTATGAAGACCTCAGCGACAAAATCACCGTAAAAACCGTCGATCCTGTGGTCTATCCGAATTTCGCTGCCCAGTATACCTCTGAGGAGGTTACCGATAACAGCCTTATCGTGGTATCCGGGGAAAAAAGCCGCTATATCGGCAGCGGCGATATCTACGAAACATCGTATAACAGCGATTATTCCACCAACACGACTTTTGACGGGGAAGGGGAACTGACCTCCGCCATTCAATATGTCGCTTCCGGTACCTCCTGTGTGATTTATCTGCTGACGGGCCACGGCGAGGCCGAGATCCCCGACAGCGTCACCGAAGCCATTGCCAAAGAAAATATGGAACTCAAAGAGCTCAGTCTGCTGACGACAAGCGGCATTCCCGCCGACGCCTCCTGCGTGATGATCTTCAGCCCGTCTTCCGATCTTTCCTCAGAGGAAAAGGACACGCTCCGAACCTATCTGGCCGGCGGCGGCAACTTGATGCTGATCACGGATTATGTCGAGGATGAGGATATGAAAAACCTCCGGGCCTTAGAAGCCGCTTACGGCGTGGAAACCGCAGCCGGCATCGTCCTGGAGGGCAGTGAAAGCAATTGCGTTCAGGGCTATAACTATTACCTGCTGCCGGAAATCGCAAGCCACGCCATCACCGATCCTTTGCTTGACGGCGGCTATTACGCCCTGATGCCTTTGGCCCAGGGAATCCTCGAAACCGGCGACGCCGCCAACACCGTCACCATCACGCCGCTTTTGACCACTTCTGACAAGGCTTATGCCAAAGTCGCCGGCAGCGCCATGACCACTTACGATAAGGAAGACGGCGATATTGACGGCCCCTTCTACCTGGGAGTCGCCATTACCGAAGACCTCAGCCAAGGCAGTGCCGATGAAGAGGATACGGAAGCGACAGAGGATGCGGAAACCACCGATGATACGGAAGCCGATACCTCGAAGATCGTCTTTTTCAGCAGTTCGGCCTTTTTGGAAGATTCTGTTTCGGAGCTGGTTTCCGGCGCCAACCTGGATCTTTTCGTCAATTCCCTCGGTTACCTTTGTGAACAGGAAAGTTCCGTCTCCATTCACGCCAAAGCCCTCTCTGCCGGCTATCTGACGGTGTCGTCGGCAGCGTCCTCCTTCTGGGCTTTGATCGTGATTGCCGTGATTCCCGGCGGTTTCCTGCTGGTTGGCATTGTGAAATGGCTCAGAAGGAGAAAAAAATGATCCCACTGACGAGACAAAACAAACTGCTCGGTCTGGTCACGCTGTTTCTGCTTTTGTTTTGCTGCTATCTGCTGTTGACCAAGGTCAATCAGGAAAAAGAGGAAACTGCCGCTTCCGTCGTCGCGTTTTTAACGGATACGGATCAAATCAGCGCCGTGTCTTTTGCCGCTGCCGGGGAGAGCTTTTCTTTCCGTGAAGACAATGGCAATTGGGTTTTCACAGAGGACAACGCCTTTCCCCTTGACACTTCGGCACTGCATACGGCGTTGAGCTCCCTCTCTGAAATTTCCGCGTCTCGGGAATTGACAAAGGTGACGGATTTTGCGGCCTACGGTCTGAGCGATCCGGCCTATGAAATCAAGCTGACGTCGGCGGCGGAAGGCGAAATCACTTTGGCCATCGGCGATCTAAACACCCTGACCAACACGTATTACTTTCGGGTCAATGACAGCGACAGCGTTTATCTGGTGGATTCCAGCGTTTATGACGTATTCGACTGCACCCTCTTTGATTTCATCGCCGTCGATTCGATTCCCGCCCTGACCGACGTTGCTTCCCTGACCTTTGAAAACGGGGAAAAGACCGCCTTTGTCCGGTATGCCGACGGTTACGACGGTTGCTATTCGCCCTTATACACCTGGTTTGCCGAGGACGGCGACGGGCTCAGCGCTGTGGACGGCGACGGTGTGGAATCCCTGATCACCACGGTTTCCGGTATGACTTGGGCGCAATGTGTCGCCTATGATGTCGATCAGGACGGCCTTGCCGCCTACGGTCTCGACGACCCCGCCGGTACCGTTTCGGCGGCTTATCGGGAAACGTCTTACGTGGACAGCGGCGAAACCGACGACGAGGGCAACACCCTCTACGATACGGATACCGAGGATAAAACCTTTACGCTGCTGATCGGCGACAGCATTGAAGAAACGGAAACCGATGAGGACGGCGGCGAGGCGGTAACCTATTATTACGCCAAAACTGCCGCTTCCGATCTTGTTTATCTGATTTCCGGCGATACGGCGGAAACGCTGTTAAATGTCGACGATAGGACTTGTTCCGTCTGGGAGCTTTGCCAATTTGACCGTACCCTGCTGACTGCCGTGGACATCGACGACAACGGTGATACCCACGCGCTTTCCATCAAGACCAAGACTGGCAAAGACAAGGATGAGGAAGAAACCGCCACAACTTCGTATACCCTTGACGGTAACGGCGTGGACGGCGGCGCTTTCCTTGACGAACTGGAAAGCATCGAAGGGATGAAGACCACGGATACGCCGGAAAAAGCGGTGGCTAAAACGGCTTTGACCCTCATCTTCTATCAGGATCGGAAGGGTTTTGAGACCATGGAAATGACCTTTGCCAAGTACGATGCGGATTACTATCTCGTTTCCTTTCAGGGGAACTCCTCCTTGCTGATGAGTGCTGCGGATTTCGGCAATCTCCGCGACGCTGTGACCGCGCTGGTCGCCGCTGCCGATGAATAATAGGGGGGACTACCTCATATAAATAAATAAGAGAAAGAACCTTCGCCTGGGGCGGGCGTTCTTTCTCTTTGGAAAATTTAGATTCATGATTCATTGATCATGATTGAATTATCGATATGTCAATCCCCAAAAAAGGGCTGAAAACCGGGAGAAACAAGGAACAACGTAAAAATTACGGATTATTTTACGGAGGATAGAAAGGATATGGCGATGAAAACAAAATCGATCCGGGGAAAAGCGGGGCTTTTCGCGGTTGTCGCAGCTTTTTTCTTTCTTCTTGCCGCCTGTGCGTCCCCGTCAACAGACTCTTCCGGTGACGGTTCGTTGAAAAGCGATACCACGGCGAAGGGCGGCGAAAGTACTCTTGTTTTACACCTTACGTTTCTTGATCCCGGGGGAACGCTGCTTACCGGCAACGCCGTGGATATCGCCGTCGATGATACGGCCTGTGGCTTCTTTACCGCCGACGCCGACGGAACCGTTACCGTAGAGGACATCCATACGGGGGACAGCATCGACGTTACGGTTCACGCGGAAAATGGCGCGCTTTTGGCCGTTTCCAGAATCTATGTTTATACGGCCGAGGCCAGTATGTATACGGAGAATTCCGACGGCGTGCTCTATCTTTATGTGGAAGAGGGCGTCAGTGAGCTCAAGGCTCAAATGCAGATCAATGATGGGCAGATTTTTAACTGTGTCGATCTCGTTTCCTAAATAATGAATAATCCTAAAAAGAGCCGGGGGCGGTTTTTTCCGTCCCGGCTCTTTGTTTATGTGCGTCATGCGCTGTTTTGCGTCAAATATTATTTTTTTTGATTTCGGCTACGGCCATTTCGTCGCAGCGGTTGTTCTTCTCGTTATCGCTGTGACCTTTTACTTTGTGCCACTCGATTGTATGGCGTTTCGCCTGCTCGATCAGGGCTTTCCAGAGATCGTCGTTGATCACCGGTTCTTTCTTACTGTTTTTCCAGCCGTTTTTTTGCCAGTTGGCCACCCAGTTTTGCAAAAAGCCGTTGACCAAATAGGCGCTGTCGCTGTAGAGCGCCACTTCGCAGGGCTCTTTTAAAAGCCGCAAAGCCTCTAAAGCCGCGGTGAGTTCCATGCGGTTGTTGGTGGTGAGGGAGGCATAGCCGGAAATTTCTTTTTCGACACCCTGGTATTCCAAAACAGCGCCCCAGCCCCCGGGGCCGGGATTGCCGGAACAGGCCCCGTCCGTATAGATGGTCACTTTTTTCATGACGTTCCTTCCATTGTCTTGATGTAACCTCATTATAACGGAGATTCTTTGAATTTACAACGGTTATCTCTTTACCTTTACTGTGAATTCATGTAAAATAAAAGGCATAAGATGCAAAAAGAGTACATAACTCATGATAATAAGGGTATGATTCTATGGAAAACAATTGCCTTGAAGCATTGTTACAACAATATAAAGCCGGGGAACTTTCGGAAACCGAAATCCTTGCTGTTTTGACAAAACCCCCTTACGCGGATCTCGGTTTTGCCAAGGTCGATCTCGACCGGGAAAACCGCAACGGTTTTGCTGAAGTGGTCTATGGCGAGGGAAAAACCGTAGCGCAGATAACAGAGATCGTGCAGACCCTTTACGAAAAATCCCAAGGGAATATCTTGGCGACCCGTTGCAGCGCGAAAGCGGCTTTGGCCGTACAAAAGGTCATCCCGGAAGCGGAATATCATGAACAGGCGAAGGTACTATCCATCTATAAGCAGCCCAAAATGTTAAAGGGCGACATTGCCGTCGTTTCCGCCGGCACCGCCGATCTGCCCGTGGCGGAAGAGGCCGCTTTAACCGCGGAAATCATGGGTAACCGGGTGCGCCGTATCTACGATGTGGGCGTCGCCGGCATCCATCGCCTTTTTGCCCAGGAGCAGGAATTACAGGCCGCCCGGGTGCTGATCGTCGTCGCCGGGATGGACGGCGCGTTGCCCAGCGTCGTGGGGGGATTGCTGAAAAAGCCTTTGATTGCGGTTCCCACCGACGTTGGCTACGGCGCGAATTTTGGGGGCTTGGCTCCTCTATTGGCCATGCTGAATTCCTGCGCCGCGGGGGTGAGCGTCGTCAACATCAACAACGGCTTCGGCGCCGCCTGCGCCGCCAGCCGCATCAATCAACTGGTGTGATACAAAGACCAAAGACGAGCAAAAGGATTTTTCATGAGAAAATTTGTCTTCAGAAAAATCGTTTTTTTAGCGGAAGAGTATTCTCTGCCGCTGCTTTTCGGTATCGTCATCGCCATGGTTTGGGTCAATATCAGCCCCGATGGTTATCATCATTTTGTGGATTATCCGCTTTTCGGCGCTGATTTCACCGTTCATTTTTTGGTGAAGGATGTCTTTATGGCAATCTTCTTCGCCGTGGCCGCAGTGGAAATCGTCGAGGCGGTGCGCCCCGGCGGTGCCCTGCATCCGCTGAAAAAAGCGTGTAATTCGCTGTTTGCCACCGCCGGAGGCGTTTTTGGCCCCATTGTGATCTATTTGCTCTTAGCTTACTATTTTGACCAAATGGTCTATGCCGAAGGCTGGGGCATCGTCACCGCCACCGACATCGCCATCGCCTGGCTCGGCGCCCGCTTGATTTTCGGCAAACACCATCCCGCCGTGAAATATCTGCTTTTACTAGCCGTGGCCGACGATGCGGTGGGCCTTGCCATCATCGGCATTTTTTACCCCGAAGCCGCGGTGGAATTCGATTATTTGTCCCTTTGCGGACTGGGCATGTTGGCCAGCTTCGTATTGCGGGAAAGGCATACGGAGCATTACGGCTTTTATCTGCTTTTCGGCGGCGTCCCCTGTTGGTTGGGGCTCTATTTGGCCCATATCGAACCGGCCTTGGCCCTTGTTTTGGTCGTACCCTTTTTACCCTCCATACACCGGAAGGAGCGGATGGCCGTTGACGGGGTAATCCCGTTGGACGGCAGCGACCTTGCCTTGGATCGATGTTACTGTCACTTAAAACCCATCGCCGATTACGGTCTTTTCTTCTTTGGCTTGGTCAGCGCCGGCGTCCTCCTCTCCGATTTCGGTTTTGTGACGCTTCTTGTGGTGATTTCCCTCCTTGCCGGGAAAATCATTGGGATTTACGGCTTTGGTATGATCGGCCATAAACTCGGCTTTTGCCTGCCCCAAGGGATGTATCTTCGGGATCTTTTCGTCATCTCCTGCATTGCCGGGGTGGGCTTAACGGTATCCCTGTTCATTTGCGACGTGGCGTTTACAGAAAGCGCTGTGGTGGGCGCTGCCAAAATGGGAGCCCTGCTCAGCATCGCCGCCGTGCCTTTGGCCATGGTTTTTGCCCGCCTGACGGGAATCAAAAAAGGTCTGGCTGAGAAGGGAACCGATAAAGAAACAAAAAAGGGAATGAATCAAAATGGACTTAAATGATCTGGTCAAAAAGAATGTCTTGAGTTACGGCGCCGATCTTTGTGCTGTCGCCGATCTCAGCACGGCCCAGGAAGAACTTCGCGCGGCTTACGGTCATTGTTTTGACGGCCTAACCCAAGCGGTATCCTTCGGTGTCTACCTGCCTTTTCGCATCGTAGAGGAATTGCTTGAGCACCCGACTCATACGTATCTCGCTTATTACGATATTGCCAATGCCCTCATCAATGAAATTGGTTTGCGGCTTCATAACGATTTGTTGAAAATGGGTTTTGACGCCTATCCCATCCCCGCTTCCCAGCGTACCGGCGCCAAAGACGCCAGTATTTTTTCCCACCGTATGGCGGCGCAATTATCCGGGTTGGGCTGGATTGGGAAAAGCTGCGCCCTCGTAACCAAGGAAGTCGGTCCGCGCCTGCGTTTGGGTACGGTGTTGACCAACGCGCCGCTAACGCCGGGAATGCCGACGGAAAACCTCTGCGGCGATTGTACCCTCTGCACCGATCACTGTCCCGCCCAGGCGATTTTAGGAAGACCTTTTGATGAAAGGGAAGATCTCTCCCTGCGTTTTGATTTTCATAAATGTGACGCTTATTTAGCGGAAACCCGGCAAACCTTCGGCAAACGCATTTGCGGCCGCTGTATCGCCGTTTGCCGTTTCGGCAGACCTGAAAAAAATCAATGAGGTGATCTGATGAACGTAAAGGAACCTTTGTGGAAACAACTCAAAGAGGAAGTGGCGGAAGATTTTTCGCTGTTATCCCTGAAAGAATTCCATGAGCATTCTTCTATTTGCTATCTCGTTACCGGGGAAACCCTGGGCAGCGGCGAGGTGGAACACGGTCTGGAGTTGATGGTGGATTATTTTACCACCATGGCCAATCAGCGGTTTTTTCCGGAATACATCATACTCCTCCATTCCGCCGTGAAACTGCTGCGGCGGGATTCCCCTCTCTACGGCGTTTTGCAGGAACTGGAAAACAGCGGTACGGCAATTTTAGCTTCCTCCCTCAGCGTTGCTTATTATCATCTCGAAGAAGAAATCGACCCTCTTTTCCCGGCGCAGACCGGACGTCTTTTGCGGATTCTCCACAGCGTGGATAAAGTGATTACTTTGTGAGGCCCTATGTCGATGGCATCTTTTTTTACGAAATTATTCAAAAAACGAAAAAACATGAAAAGCCCTTCCAGGACAAGCCCTTCCAGGACAAGCCCCTCCAGGACAAGCCCCTCCCAACAGGAGATGCTTTGGATTGAATTGCAAGTGCCTGAAGATATGCCGGTGCTCAATCAGAAGCTCCTGCGTATTTTGGCCGGTTACGGCGATCCTTTAAGCGCCGAAGCCGCCGTGGCGGAACTGATCGACTGCGGCTGGGAGCGGATCAAAAACGACGTCTATGAAATGGCCGTGGGCAAAAAGCCCTGCCTGCCGGTGTATTTCGAAAAGTTGATCAAAGCGTATCCGGATGAAGCGGCCAAACTGCTTTCCCTCTGCTTTGAGGAGATGACGGCCAGTTTGCGTCTGGTCTATCTGTCGGTGGCAGGGGCAGGGGACGCGGAAAAAGTAAACAACGAAATCATCGCTCTTTTGCCGCGCCTGGAAAAGGAAGCATTGGGAGCGGCCTTTGCTGTGCTTGCCGCCTATCCTTTGGATAAGGGGTTGAAGGTCTTGGCGTCCTATCTTGAAGCGGAGGATTGGAAAATCAAAATGAAAGCGGCCTCCGCGCTGTCGGAGGCGAAGGCCACCCCGTATATCCCCGCGATCTTGAAGGCGGCGGCAGCAGGATGCGACGGTTTTGTGGAGCGGGGTTTGAAAGAAATCGCGGGAAGAATGGGAGAGAATTAAGGAAATGAAGCTTTTGACGATCATCGAAAACTGGCATAGCGGCGGCGGCCTCCTCGTGGGGATTGTCGAGGCCGTGTTGATTATCGCCGTTGCCTTTCTGCTGGATCGCTTCCTCTGCGGTTTGGCCAAACACGGCATGATGCTCAGTCCGGCAAAAAATAACAACCGCAGCTTGACGCTGTACCGCCTCGTCCGTAGCGTCGTTCATTATACCGTCGCCTTTGTGGCCCTGGTGACGATTTTGTCCAAATTCGGCGTCAATGTTGCCTCGATTTTGGCTGCCGCCGGCGTTCTTGGTCTTGCCATCAGTTTCGGTGCTCAGTCCTTGATCAAAGACATTTTTGCGGGCTTCTTCATTATCTTGGAAAATCAATATGCCGTGGGCGAGTATATCACTTTAAATCAGAAATTTACGGGCATTGTGGAATCGGTTGGTTTGCGGGTGACCCAGCTGAAGGGCGTTGACGGCGAGCTGATCGTGGTACCCAACGGTTCCATCACCGATGTGCTGAATTACTGCCGCTATGATATCCGGATCAAGGAAACCTTTGAGATCTCCTTTGACACCAGCATTGACCAAGCGGAAGCGGTGATCGCCGCGGCGGCGAAAGAGTATTACGCAAAACATCGGGATCTGCTCACGGCGGAACCTACCGTGGAAGGCCTTGAAATCATTGGTGAAAACGGCTTTTCCATCTGTCTGATGGCTTATACAAAGCCCATGAGCCAATGGACCGTTGCCCGCTCTTTGCGGAAAGTGATCGTGAAGGCGCTGTTAGACGCCGGTATCACCATTCCTTATCCGGTTCGGGAAATCATTACGAAGGTGGAACATCATGGAAATTAAAGTAGGCGATCTGCTGCGTCTGAAAAAACCGCATCCTTGCGGCGGTTATCATTGGGAAGTGTTAAGGGTCGGCGCCGATTTTCGTCTGCGTTGCACCACCTGTCAGCGTGTGGTGATGCTGTCTCGGGCCGAAACGGAACGGCGGCTCAAAGAGATTCAAACAAAAAGAGAGACCGGTCCCGCATAACCGGCGTTAAAGATTGCTGCATAGGAACGTATCGCGTTTTTAGGAATCCGGGCTATAAATAATCCTTGCCAAAAATTTATGGCTGTGCTATACTTAATAGGCTTATGACGGAAATCAAAATCCGTTTAGCTCCTTGCTTCACAGCAGGTGAAGCCAAAGTCCGAAAGGAGGTGTCGTATACGATGCGCAATTACGAAGCCATGTATGTTCTCCGTCCTGATTTAGATGAAGAACAGGTCAATGCCGCGATTGAAAAATTCTCCGAAATCATCACCAATAACGGTGGTGAAGTTACCAAAGTGGAACAGTGGGGAAAACGTCGCCTGGCATATGAAGTTCAGAAATTGCGGGAAGGTTTCTATGTTCTCTGCAACTTTGCAGCCGACACGGAACTTCCAAAAGAACTGGAACGAAACTTTAGAATTTCCGACCAGGTCATCAGATATCTTGTCATTCGCGAAGGCGAATAAGTCAGAAAGATTCAGGTGAAAAAATGCTGAACAGAATCGTTGTAATTGGTCGTTTGACCAGGGATCCGGAACTTCGCTCCACCAGCAACGGCGTGGCGGTGGCCACCTTTACCGTGGCGGTGGATAGAAACTTTGCCAATGCCAGAGGGGAAAAAGAAACGGATTTCATTCCCGTTGTAGTCTGGCGGGGCTTAGCCGAAACCTGCGGCCGCTATCTTGCCAAAGGCAAGTTGGTGGCAGTGGAAGGCAGATTGCAGATCAGAACTTACGAAGCCAACGACGGCAATAAACGCACCGTTGCGGAAATCGTCGCCGACAACGTCCAGTTCTTATCACCCAAAGATGGCAATTCCGGCGGGGGCAGCGGTTATACTCCCGATATCGCCGGGGAAGAGATGACTCCCCTGGACGAAATCCCGTTTTAAGAAAGGAGAAAGATCATGGCTGAAAGATCGTCCCGCCCTCGCGGCGGCCGTAGAGTCAGAAGAAAAGTCTGCGCTTTCTGCGTCGATAAAATTGACTATATTGATTATAAAGACGAAAAACGTCTGAGAAAGTATGTCAGTGAACGGGGTAAGATTTTACCCAGAAGAATTTCCGGTACTTGTGCGAAACATCAGCGCGCTTTGACCACTTCGATCAAAAGGGCGAGACAAGTTGCACTGCTGCCTTACAGCACCGATTAATTCCGAGCGGTTTTGCCGCGTAAAAAGCCCCGAACCGGGGCTTTTTTTGTCATAGTCCCAGGAGAAGAGGTCGTTCATGGAACAAAAACATTTTTCAACGAAAACCATTGTGGATTGCGGCATTTTCGCCGCCCTTGCCGTGCTGTTGCTGCTGATCGGGGTATCCGTACCCATCCTCGGTACTTTGGTCATGTTTCTCTGGTCGGTACCGGTAATGATTGTCATTTTGAGAAACGGAATCCCTGCCGGTGTGACGGTGAGCGTGATCACGGCAATCCTGGCCATGGTCTTCGTCGGGGTGCTCAACGGCTTGTTTGCCGCGCTGTCCTTAACGGGCTTCGGTCTCGTATACGGAATCTGCTTCAAAAAACAATATTCTCCCGGCAAAACGCTGATTTTCGGCATTTTGGCTGCGGGAGCGGTGACCGTGGCGTCCATTACCTTCGTCGGCGTACTGGGCTCCCTGGATTTTTCCTCTCTGCTCAGTTCCTTTGAAGCTTATATGCGGGAGGCCTATGCCGCTTATGCCGACGCGGGCCTCCTCGATGCCGTCGTACCCGCGGGGATGACCGCCCAGACGTATGTGGATCAAATCATCGCCATGATGAAACAGCTGCTGCCGGCGATCTTTGTGATTGTCGCCATGATGATGGCGGCGGGAAACTATTTCTTTGCCGTGCTGATTTTAAGAAGACTGCGGTTTGATATCAGACCGCTGCCCAAATTCCGCGATTGGCATCTGCCCTGGTGGGTCATGTGGGGGCTCGTGATTGCCCTGCTTTCCCTGGTGGCAGGAAACTTCACCCATAATGAGTTGCTGATCGCTTTGGCGAAGAATATCGCCATCAGTTATTGCCCCGTACTGATCATCGCCAGGATTGCCTTTACCCGCTACATTATGGTGCGCGTGGGCATGGGTGTGATCTTCCAAGCGGTGATTTGGTTTGCCGCCTTTATGTTCCTTTCGGTGGCGATCATGTTTTTTATTTTGATCGGCGCCGTCGACACGATTCTCGATTACCGTAATACCATTGGAAAAAAATCTAAGAAAGACGGAGGTATGGAAAAATGAAAGTGATTTTACTACAGGATGTCAGCGGTCACGGCAAAAAAGGGGAAGTGGTCAACGCTTCCGACGGATATGCCAGAAACTTTCTGTTCCCCAAAAAGCTGGCCCTTGAGGCCAATGCCGCGAACATGAAACGCTGGGAAAGAGACAAAGCCAAAGAAGAGGCGGCTGCCGCGGCAAAGCTGGCCGAAGCCCAGGCTCAGGCCAAAGAGATCAAAGGGAAAATTTTTGTTTTGAAAGCCAAAGTCGGCGAAGGCGAACGCCTTTTCGGCTCCGTCACCAATATGGACGTCGCCGCCGTGATGGAAGAAAACGGCATCAAAGTCGATAAACGCAATATTGAAATGGAAGACCACATCAAGACGATCGGCCAATATAAGGTCAAGGTGAAGCTTCACGCGGAAGTGAAAACGGAGATCGTCGTGGATGTTCAGGCAAAATAATAAATGACGAAAAAAAAGACTGAAACACAAGGCCAATATGAGGAGCGTCTCGAAGAAAAGATTTCTTCTTTGGAAGACCTTTTGAATGAGGTGTTCGGCCCGGATCAACTGGTGATCCGCAGTACAAAACTGGAGATTCTCGACCTTTTGGGCGCCGCTGATATGGAACAACGTTTGTCGGCCCTGGAAAAGATCGTGTATTACGACGCCGGCTTTGAAGGCAAAAAAGGCAATTTAGAACAGCGTATCGACAGGCTCACGGCGGAAGTCTGCGAGATGATTGCCCGCAGAAATGTTGAAGATCAGTTGGAAAAGATCATTGCCGATAAGATGCAGGAAAAGCAGGACGATTATTACAGGGACATCAAATTGCAGGTTTTGCGGGATCTCAGCGGTCCGGAAAATCCGGCGACCCTCAAGAAATTCGCTCATTTGGAAACCTTGAAAACCCGGCGTCTCACCGGCAACGCCCTGGAAAAGCTGCGTCCCTCCTCCTTGTCGGAAATCGTCGGCCAGGAAAAAGCCGTCAACGCTCTTTTGGGCAAATTGGCTTCGTCTTATCCCCAGCACGTGATCGTATACGGCCCCCCCGGCGTCGGCAAAACCTCCGCCGCCCGCCTTGCCTTGGAAGAAGCGAAAAAAAGCGGTTCTTCCGCCTTTGGCAAGGACGCGCCCTTTATTGAAATCGACGGCGCAACGTTGCGTTGGGATCCCCGGGAAACCACGAATCCGCTTTTGGGTTCCGTTCACGATCCCATTTACCAGGGAGCCAGAAAGGATTTGGCGGATACGGGGATTCCCGAACCGAAACCGGGTCTGGTCACCGACGCCAACGGCGGCGTGCTTTTTATTGACGAGATCGGTGAAATGGATCCGATGCTTTTGAATAAACTCTTAAAGGTACTGGAAGATAAGAAGGTGGAATTTGAATCCTCTTATTACGATCCCAACGACGAAATGGTACCGAAATACATCAAAAATATCTTTGAGGAAGGCCTTCCCGCCGATTTCATTTTGATCGGCGCTACCACGAGGGATGCCGCGGAACTCAATTCCGCTCTGCGTTCCCGCTGCGGCGAAGTCTATTTCGAACCGCTTTCGCCCAAGGATATCGTCACCATCGTCGAAGAAGCCGTCTCCCGGCTGGGCTTGAAGTTGGAGAGCGCCGCGGCGGAACTGATCGCCGCCTATACTGCCGACGGCAGAAAAGCCGTGAATATTTTAGCCGACGCCTACGGTCTGCTCACCTATCGCCAACGGGATTTAAAGCGGAAACGCCGTGTCATCAAGAAGGATCTGGTGGAAGAGGTGCTGCGGAACGCTCGCCTCACGCCGTATCACCGGGATCTGGCCAAAAATACGGCGGAGGTCGGCAAAGTCTACGGCCTTGGTGTTTACGGTTTTCACGGTTCGGTTTTAGGCATTGAGGCGGTTTCCTTCAAAGCCCGGGGAAAAGGCAAGGGGACGGTGCGCTTCAACGATACCGCCGGTTCCATGGCGAAGGACTCGGTTTTTAACGCTTCTTCCATCTACCGGTTGCTGACCGGGGAAGATCTGAACGATTACGATATTCACGTCAACGTGGTGGGCGGTGGCAATATCGACGGTCCCTCGGCGGGGCTGGCGATTTTTCTCGCCATCTACAGTAGCCTGAAAAATCTGCCGATTCCCCAGGATCTCGCCGTTACCGGTGAAATCTCCATTCGCGGCCGCGTTTGCGCCGTGGGAGGGATTGCGGAAAAAATTTACGGCGCCCGCCAGGCAGGCATGAAAAAGATCATCCTGCCCAAAGAAAACCTGGCCGACGTACCTCAAGAGCAGCATGATATTGAGATCATCGCTTATGAAAAGGTTCAGGATGTGGTCGGAGAAATTTTTGGCGCGAATGGCCAATAAAAGAAATTTAAATTGATTTCTCTGATATTAAGAGATAGAATATTATTATAAACTGACTGATGGGGGTTGTTTTTGTGGATCAGCAAGAACTTGTCGTCGGCATGGGGTTGCCCCAAAGCGAGGCGGCGGAAATGGCGGTGCTCGGTTCCATTCTTTTAGAACCGGGTCTCCTCCACGAAGTCTCGCAGGTAATCAAAGTCGGCGATTTTTACAGGGACAGTCATAAAAAAATATACGCGGCCATGGTTTCCCTGCATGAAGGGGACAAGGATATCGATATCGTCACCTTGAGCAATGTTCTGAAGATCGAGGGTATCCTCGACGCCGTCGGCGGCACCTCCTATCTGACGGAGCTTTACGACGCCGTGCCGACCGCGGCCAATGCCGTAACCTATGCTCATATCGTGAAAGATAAGTCTGCGAAGCGCCAGCTCATTGCCATGTCCCAACGGATTTCTCAGGAAGCCCAGGTGGAAGAGAAAGCCGCGGCGCTGCTTCTGGATGAGGCGGAAGCAGAAGTCTACCGACTGAAGCAGCAGACGGCGCCCACTTCCTTAAAGCAGGCGGGGGAATTTGTCGCCGAGGCTTATGACAGGATCGGCAAAGAAGAAAAAGGGGTTCCCACCTTTATCGAACTGGACAAGCTCATCGGCGGTCTCAAAAAAGGGGAGATGATCATCGTCGCCGCCCGCCCCGGTATGGGCAAAACGACGATCTGCCTGAATATCGCCGAACGGGCCGCCACAATCCACGAAGCCACGGTGGCCTTCTTCACCTTGGAAATGACGGCGGTGCAGGTGGCTTCCAGGATGCTTTTTGCCAGAGCCAGAGTTAATCAAGAGGAAGCCAAAAGCAGCAAGGGGATTTCCGACGGGGATTTTGCCAAACTGGCCGCGGCCATGGAAGAAATCAGCCGCTCCAATCTGTATATTGACGACACCTCGATGATCGCCGTGGCGGAACTCCGCAGTAAGCTGCGGAAACTGAAGCGGGAAAAAGGCCTTGACCTCGTGGTCGTCGACTACATCGGTTTGATGCAAGCCTCCTCCCTGCAGCAGATGGAAAGCCGCCAACAGCAGATTTCCGAAATTTCCCGGCAATTAAAGGGCTTGGCCAAGGAACTGGAAATACCGGTGGTGGTGATTTCTCAGTTAAACCGTGCTTCCGTTAAAAATGAGGGCAGAATCAAGGAACCGGATCTTTCCCATCTGCGGGAATCCGGCGCTTTGGAGCAAGATGCCGATATCGTCATTTTCATCCACCGGCCCCACTATTACGATGAAACCGAAGACAAGCGCTTGGCCAAAGCCATCGTCGCCAAAAACAGAACCGGCGCCGTGGGCACGGCTCAGCTGGGCTTTTTAAGAGAATATTCCCTCTTTTGCGATATGGATTTCCATCATGAAGAAGAAAACAGGCCCCCCGGCGAAGCCCCCCAGGATTGAGTGCGGCAGCGAAAAGTCGGCAGGGTATCGCCTGTTTTCGTCTTTTATACAAAGGAGAAAAACAATGAAAAAGAAGTTACCGCTACCGTTTTTTGTTGCTCTTTTCTTGGTGTTCTGCTTCTCCGGCAACGTCAAGGCAGCTGTTTTTCAAGACGTCGCCGCCGGCTCCTGGTACGCTCCGGCGGTGAATTACTGTTATGAACAGGGTTATATGGAAGGCATGACGGCGACGACCTTTGGGCCGGAGGTCGCCATGTCCCGGGCCATGCTCATGACGGTGTTATACCGGGACGCCGGTTCTCCCGCGGTCAGCGCTGAAAATCCCTTTGCCGACGTGGCGGCGGACACCTGGTATACCGACGCCGTGCTTTGGGGCGTCGAAGAGGGCATTGCCGCCGGTTATGAAGACGGTTCTTTTCGCCCCGGCAGCAATGTTTCGCGCCAAGAACTGATGGTCTTTTTCTATCGTTTTCTCTCCGCTCAGGGGAAAGTGCCGGAAGGCGATGGCGAGGCGGCGCTTTACCGCTCCTTTGACGATGTATCCGACGTTGGCGCCTGGGCGGCAAAAGCCGGGATTTTCTGCACTTCCTGGGGTTTGATCAACGGCAGCGACGGCAATTTGCTGCCCCGGGATTCTTCGACGAGAGCCCAGATCGCCATGGTTTTGCGGCGGCTTGACAGCTACTTAGCAGGGGACACCTATCAGATCACCGCCACGGCGGGGGATCACGGTAAGATTTTGCCGTCGGGAACAGCCACCCTTGTGGACGGCGCTGCCGTCACCTACCGCTTTCTCCCGGACAGCGGTTATATGGTCCAGGAGGTCAAAGTGGACGGCGTTTCCCTGGGGTACGCGGTGCGGCGGTCGGTGGCGATAAACGGGGCGAATCATACCGTTTCGGTGACCTTCAAAAAGAAATCTGGCAATCCCGACAGCGGTTACGCTCAGTTGGTAAACCGTTCTTATCCCATTGCAAACGCCGCTTCTTATGTGCCAAACGATCTTACGGCGGTGAGCTACGTTTATCCGAGTAAGGGGAACCAGTCAATGCGGTCCGCCGCCGCGGCGGACATGAATCGGATGATTGCCGATTTCAAAAAGGCCTATCCCGGCTATGCCATCTATACCCAGAGCGGCTACCGTTCCTATGCAATCCAGCAATACCTCTATCAGAATCAGATCTCCAAACAGGGGGGTAACATCTATAAAGCCGGTACCGTCTCGGCGGTTCCCGGCACCAGCGAACATCAGTTGGGCCTTGCCATGGACATCACCACCGACGGTACCCTGCTCCAATCCTTTGGCAGCACCACCCAGGGTAAATGGTTCGCCGCCCATTGCCACGAATACGGCTATATTCTGCGCTATCCCGCCGATAAACAGCTTGTTACCGGCATTATCTACGAGCCGTGGCATTTTCGCTATGTCGGCGTGGAGGTCGCCGCGGAAATGAAACAGCTAAACGTGACCACCCTGGAGGAATATTACGGCCTCTATCTCAACAGCGCCGATCTAAATCCCTATCTGCCTTATTTGAAGTGAGGCGCATATATTTTCTGATCTGTTCGCATAAAGTTATTGCTTTTTCTACATAATGATGCTACAATTATTGACTAAATAGATAAACAATATTAACTTGGAATCAATAGGAGGAATGAAACATGGCAAAAATGTATTACGACAGTGACGCCGACTTATCCTTTTTGAAAGGCAGAAAAATCGGTGTGATCGGATATGGTTCTCAGGGACACGCCCAGTCCCAGAACTTGAAAGAGAGCGGTCTCGACGTGATCGTCGCCGACCTTCCCGGCAGCGCCAATTGGAAAAAGGCGGAAGCTGACGGCATGACCGTTATGACCACGGAAGAATTGGTCAAAAAGGCCGACGTCATTCAAATTGTCGCCCCCGATGAATTGCAAGCAAAGATTTACAGAGATACCGTCAAAGCGGAAATGAGCGAAGGGAAAGTCCTCGTCTTTTCCCATGGTTTCAATATCCATTTCGGTCAAATCGTTCCTCCCAAAGACGTTGATGTGATCATGATCGCCCCCAAAGGCCCCGGGCATCTTGTTCGCCGCACTTATACGGAAGGCAGCGGCGTTCCCGCTCTCATCGCTGTGGAGCAGGATTACTCCGGGAAAGCCAAAGACATCGCCTTGGCCTGGGCCAAAGGGATTGGCGGCGCAAGAGCCGGAGTCATTGAAACCACCTTCCGGGAAGAAACCGAAACCGACCTCTTCGGCGAACAAAACGTCCTTTGCGGTGGTTTGAGCCATCTCTTGATCGCCGGTTTTGAAACCCTGGTGGAAGCCGGTTATCAGCCGGAAATCGCCTATTTCGAATGTGTTCATGAACTGAAGCTGATCATCGACTTGATCTATGAAGGCGGCCTTTCCACCATGCGCTATTCCGTCAGCGATACGGCGGAATGGGGCGACCTCCACGTGGGGCCCACCATTGTCACGGAAGAAACGAAAAAAGCCATGAAACAAAACCTGAAGAACATCCAGGAGGGTACCTTTGCCTCCGAATGGATCAAAGAAAATCTCGCGGGCCGTCCTCGCTTCAATGCCTTGGAACGCTTGGGCGAAGAACATCAGGTGGAAATCGTCGGCAAACAGCTCCGCTCCATGATGCCTTTTATCAAAACCACCGTCAAAAAAGACTAAATGCTTTTATTAAATCCTGCCCGGCGCAAAAACCCTGCTGGCGCAGGATTTTCTCCATTTGACAAACAAAGCCGGTTATCATATAATTAATCCAAGCAAAGGAAAGGAGGTGCTGTAAGTGAGATTTAGCAAATACTCCTTCAGTCCTGCCGCCAAGAAATTGTTCCGAGATCAGGTTCCTGTCATCAGTAAAAAAGAGGCAGAGATGAGAGAAAACATGATGATGCTCGGCGGCATTGCCATCGGTTTGGGCATCGGCGTTGTTGTCGGCGCGGCTGTAACCGCCTTGACCGTTCCTCAATCCGGAGCGGAAACGAGGCAGGACATCAGAGATAAAAAGGATTTTGCCATCAGCGGCGTCAAAGAAACCTCCGCGAAAGTAGCGGAAAAAGTGAAAGGGGCTCCTTGCTGCGGCATTGTCGGTAAAGTCAAGGAAAGGATCAAAGGCGGCGATAAAGAGGACGTTGTGGTGGAATATACCATCCACTATGACGACGACGAGACGACCATTGAAAAAAGCGTAGAGGAAAGCACCGGAGAAGACACCGAGAAAAACGCGGAATTCCGCGGCTGCTGTGAAGACGAAAGTACTTCCGCCGCGGAGGATAAAACAAAAGAATAAAATGATTTTATGATAACGAAGAACCTCCCGTTAAAAGGCGGGGTTCCAAGGGAATGACTTCCCTTGAAAAATGCGGCATAGCCGGTAGAAATACCCGCTATGCCGCATTTACTTTATAGTGGTTTCGGCAGTGGCGTGGCGAGGACGCTGCATCCGCCCCGGCCAAGGGCGGCCCGGACTTTGCGGGGAAGCTTGTTCCCTAATTATGTGCCGGTTTTCCACCAAAGAAGGGAAGAATAGCCATGGATTTTACATATCGATTCTCTATGATGAAACCATAATTAGTTTTCTTTTCGGGGAGGTTTGCCGCATTGAAATTTGTTAATAGGAAAAAAAGTGACGTTCTCTTGGATGACGGAATAGAAGCCAAGGAAGCAGGCCGCGAAGGGCTCGCTTTTTTTGAGGATGATGGTGGCAAGGCCGGGGATACTTCCTCAAAAAGCGAAAAGATCCTTTTCGCGGCGGAGGGCGTTGCCTCAACGGGGGCGACGGCGTCTAAAACAAGGAAGCGGCGGTTTGATGTTGGGCAGCGATTCCGAAAGAACCCCAAACGCTTCCTTTTTTACGGCGCCGCGGCTCTCGTTTTTATGTTGGCCGCCGCCACGGCGGCGTTGCTTTACCTTCATAACGATACGGAAGCCGCGGTCACCTATGAAACCGTCACCGTCACGACGACGACCATTGACAAAACTTTGACCGCCGCCGGAGAAATCACCTACGGTGATACGGAAACCGTATCTTTCAGCACCTCAAAAACGTTTCAAGCCACCTGTGTAGAAAGAAACGACGCTGTGGCGGCAGGACAGAAATTAGCGAAATACAGCAACGGTACTTATCTGACTGCCGATTGCAACGGCGTGATTGCCGAAATCAACGCGCCGGAAACCGGTACGACAGCGACGAGCAGCCACTATATTACCATTTATCCCACCGATGAGGTTATCCTCGATATTACGGTTCCCCAGGACGAAATCAACTTGGTCGCCAAAGGCAACGAGGTGGAAATCGTCGTCAACGCCGCTACGAATACGGTTTATGAGGGTATGATTACGCGTCTCAGCGGCGCTGCAAGCGGCTCTTTAAGCAGCGATGCCGCCGCTGAAACCACGGAAAACAGTGCCGCCGATGGCGAAGCGGCTGCTTCCGCTGAGGGCGGCGCCGGTACTTCGGGAGAGGGCAGCGGCAGTACGGGTACGTCTACGGACAGCGGCGGTACCGCATATTTTGAGGTCGTTATCGGCGTGGCCAACGACGGGAATTTGAAACTCGGCATGAGCGCCAACTGTACGATTATGCTGGAATCCAAAGAGGACGTCATCGCCGTCCCCGTGGAGGCCGTCTATTTTAACGCTGCCGACCGTTACGTTTACCTTGTGGGCGAAGACGGCAGCGTTACCAAACAGACCGTGGAAACCGGCATCAGCGACGCTCATTACGTAGAAATCACTGCGGGACTTTCCGGAGATGAGACGGTGCGCGTGGAAAAGATCGGCTAAGGAGAAAAAGATGATCGCAATGACTGATTTGAGTAAAACTTATCAAATGGGGGACGAGACAATTTGTGCCGTGGATCATATCGATTTTCAGGTAAAAGAAGGGGAGTTCGTTTCCATCGTCGGCCCCAGCGGTTCCGGGAAATCGACGCTTATGAATATCATCGGTCTGCTGGATACGGCGGACAGCGGTACTTATTTGCTGTCGGGAAAAGATGTGACCCAGCTTTCCGACAATGAGCAGGCGACGATCCGCAATGAAAAAATCGGCTTTGTGTTTCAGAGTTTTAATCTTTTGCCCAAGATGAGCGCCCTTGAAAACGTTATGGTGCCTTTGCTTTATAAAGGAATGAGTGAAAAAGAGGCCAAGATCACGGCCTTGGACTTCCTGGCAAAAATGAAACTTTCCGACCGTTATAAGCATTTATCCTGCCAACTCTCCGGCGGTCAACAGCAGCGCGTGGCCATTGCCAGGGCGCTTGCTTGCAGCCCCGATATTATCCTCGCCGATGAACCCACCGGCGCTCTTGATTCCAAAACCGGCGCGGAAATTATGGAGCTTCTTGGGATGTTGAACGATAAGGGACAGACGATTCTCTTGATTACCCATGATTTAGCGATTGCTTCCAGAGCGAAACGGGTGGCGACCATTACCGATGGAAGACTGACGGATACAGGGGGCGCGCAATGAATCTGTTTGTAACGGCCAAACTGGCCTTCAACAATATCCGCAGTAACAAATTACGTTCCGGTCTCACCATGCTGGGTTTGGTGATCGGGATCGCCTCCGTGATCATTTTGGTGGGCATCGGAAACGGCGCCGTTGGCAGTGTGCAAGACCAGGTTTCCAGTCTTGGCGCCGATGTACTGACGGTGTCGATCAACAACAGCGATACGACCCTTGATTATGAAGACTTGGAGGGTCTTACCTCGTTAAGCCTGATTGACAGCGCGACGCCGTATCTCGCCGTTTCCGCCACGGTGAGCCGGGGATCAGAGACTTCCTCCCAAACGTCCCTCATTGCGACAAACGCCAATTACCTTACTGTGATGGGGTACCGGTTGGCAAAAGGCAGAACGATCTCGGAAATCGATATTGAAAACTGCAGCAAAGTGGTGATCATCGGCAGCGACGCCGCCGAAGATCTCTTCGGTTTAACGGATCCCTTGGGAGAAACGGTGAAAATCGACGGCGACCATTATACCGTGATCGGCGTATTGGAACCTACCGGCTCTTCCATGGGGAATAATGTTGACGATATGCTCCTGATGCCGCTGACCAGCGTAAAGTATCTCGGCGGTGCTACCGGTATCAGCAACCTTTATTTGAAAGCCGAAAGCGAAGACGCGGTGGAGGAAGCCGCCGGCGAGGTGGAAATGTACCTGGCGCGAACCTACGCCCTATCCGTCGATGATGATTTCAGCGTTTCTACCCAGGAATCAACGTTAGAGGCAATGGCGGATATCACCAATACGATGTCCCTGCTTTTGGGTGGTATTGCCGGAATCTCATTGCTTGTCGGCGGCATCGGTGTGATGAATGTGATGCTGGTTTCCGTATCGGAACGAACCAAGGAAATCGGCATCAGAAAATCTCTCGGCGCCAAGCGCACGGATATCTTAAAACAGTTTCTCATCGAATCGTTGGTCCTGAGCTTGTTCGGTGGCATCCTCGGTATCATCGTTGGTATCATCGGCGGTTTCGCGGCGGAGATCTTCGGCGTCTCCTTTGTTCCCGGCGTCGGTGTGATCTTAATCGCCTTCAGCGTCTCCGCCGCCGTCGGTTTGGTTTTTGGCATTTTCCCTTCTTACCGTGCCGCCGGCCTACGACCGATTGATGCTCTGAAACAGGAATAAGGGGAGGTAATCAAAAAATGAAAAAGAAAATTTGGCTCGCCGTCAGCGCTCTGCTCTTGCTGATTCCCGGCATGCTGGCTTATGGGGCTGACGATACGAATCTGCTGATCTCTTCTGTCAGCGAAGTCGAAGCCCAGGGCGCGTACGGCTTTTGCGTGGATCTCACCGGGATAGCGGAAACCGATGCCAACTATACGCTGTCTCTTACCATTTCTCCGGAAGCTACCGGTTTGACCACAAAAGAGGGTGTTTCCTTCACTTATAATGCCGTGCAAAAATCGTATCAGATCGCCTCTGCGGATCTGGCGGGGCTTTCTTCACTCAATGCATCGGCGTACCTCCCCGCAGACGCTGTTTCCGGTACAACGTATACCGTTACGGCTGTGGTTTTAGGCGAAGACGGCGCGTCCATCAGCGATACGCTGACCTTTACGGTGGCCTTAACGCCGGGGCAGGAAGAAACCGGCGGTGAAAGCAAAGAAGTGAGCGAAAAGGCTGTGGTCAACGGGAGCACATCGGGAGCACCAGCTACAAGCGGCAGTGGCACCGTTGCCGCAACGGATTCTGCTTTATCTGCCGGCACTGCGGCGTATCAGGGATCCTACAACAATTATTTATCAAGCCTTACGGTAACGGATTACACGTTCCAGACAGATTTCTCGAAAACCAATGATACGTATTTTATCACGGTAGCCCATGACGTCAGTAACGTTACCGTGAACGCCGCTGCCGAGGACGCCGCCGCTGTCGTTGCTGTTACAGGAAACGGCGATTTGGCCGTAGGCGTCAATAAAGTGCTCATCAGCGTTACCGCTGAAAACGGTAACATGAGAACGTACCGAATTTATGTGACCAGGGAGGATATGGCATGAGCAGAAAAAAGCAGTTGGAAACAGGAAAAAGTGGTAAACGCGCTCCATTTTTCAAATGGATCAAATGGATCAAGAAACATAAAATCCCCGTCGCTCTGGGGGCGATCCTTGCGGTGATTGCCATCTCCGTCATCAGCGGCATCCTTTTGCAAAAAGGCGCCGCTGCCGAATCGGATGCCGATGTTTCCGTTTCCACAACGACGGCGCAAACCATGACCATCCGGAATACGCTTTCCTCGGAAGGGGAAATTTCCTCCGCGTTAACAGAAAACATCGAACCCCACGCATCCTATGATCTGGAAGAAGTTTTGGTCAGCGCCGGCGACGCGGTTGCCGAAGGCGAGCCGCTGTTAAAATATACCAACGGAAAATACATGTACGCCCCTTATGATTTGGTGGTCGACAGCTTCTCCCTCCCTGATGAAGAGGAAGCGCTTACCTCGGAGCATTATATTACGGTGGCCAGCAGTGATACGCTGTCCATGACGCTGTCCGTCAGTGAAGAAGACATCGGTAAAGTCAGCGTCGGCAATGAAGTGGCGATTACGACGTCAACCACAGATACGGCGTATACCGGTTACATTACCTTCATCAGCGAAATGGGTACTTATTCCTCCAGCGGCTCTACCTTCAGTGCCACCGTGACTTTCGAAAATGACGGCAACCTTAAAATCGGCATGACCGGCACAGCCTCGATCATTTTGGAAGAAGCCGCCGACGTTGTCGCCGTTCCCTTAACGGCGGTGCAGATCGCCAATGGTGAATCCTATGTGGCGGTGGTGAACGACGACGGTACCACCGAAAACGTGGCGGTGGAAACGGGGATCAGCAACGGTTCCTATATCGAGATTACCAGCGGTTTGAGCGGCGGTGAAACCGTGCAGGTGATTTCTGCCGTAGACGATGAAGCAAGCAGCGGCTTTGGCAATATGGGCGGCGGCGCGATGAGTGGCAGAGAAATGCCCGACGGTTGGGAAATGCCCAGCGGCGGGGAAATGCCCAGCGGCGGGGAGATGCCCGGCGGCGGCCAGTAAAAACGGGAAAAAGAAAAAACAAGAGGGTGTTCCGAAAGTCATTTTATGACCTTCGGAACACCCTCTTGCGATAGCATATCGTCAGAAATCAATCTATTTCACAGGGAACCTCAAGTTCAACGGAGCATTGTTTCACTTCGGCGATATGTGCCTCGATCTTGTCGAGATGCAGCGCAATCTCGGAAAGGGCCTTTTTGTCGACATTGAAATTAAGAAACAAGTCGTCCATATGTTCGCCGATGGTAATTAGTTTATTGACGGCATTGACAAAATTATCAAAATTGCTGCTTTTGGCGGCGTTGCGATAACGGGCCAGGTCCTTTTTAATGAAAGCGATCACATCTTCCTCTCTTTTGATGGGATCGTGGGCAAAAGGATAAGGTTTCAGGCGTTGCAGGTGGTATTGATTCTTGTTGTTGACGTTGAAGGTATAAGAAAGGGTGCAGCAGTTGTTGACCGGGAATTCGATGTAATAGAGGGACCCCGTGAGTTCCTCCACTTTGCTGGCGCCCAGTTGTCTGCTGGTCATTTCGATGATTTCACCATCGATCGTACTGTCATACATGGCAATTCCTTCTTTCAGTTTTTAGTTTAGATTGCGAAACGCAGCAATAGGTAGCCGGAGGAGATGATGATGGACAGGAGCATCATCGGCGCCCCGATTTTAAGAAAAGCAATGAAGGTAATGGGATATCCCTGGCGGTTGCTGATGCCGGAAAGCACCACGTTGGCGGAGGCGCCGATCAGGGTGCCGTTCCCGCCGAGGCAGGCGCCGAGGGAAATCGCCCACCAAAGGGGTGTCACGTCAATGCCGCTGGCTTCCATGGTTAGAACCAACGGTATCATCGTGGCAACAAAGGGAATGTTATCCAAAATCGCAGAAAGCAGTGCCGAAATCCAAAGGATCACCAGCATGGTTAAGATCAATTTGCCTGCGGTGGCTCCGATGATCACGTTGGCCAGCAGCGTGATCACACCGGTGGCTTCCAAAGCGCCGACGACGACGAAAAGCCCGATGAAAAAGAGCAACGTCGGCCATTCAACATGTTGGATGGCCGTCTCCACATTGACGCCGCTGATGATCACCATGATGATTCCGGCGGCCAAAGCGACTTCGGAAGATTCCAGACCGATCACGCCGTGAAGCATAAAGCCAAGGACAACGAGGAAAATCATCACCAGGCTCTTTTTGAAGAGCTTTTCGTCTTTGATGGCTTTCTTTTCGTCAAGGGTTAGAATCTCCGCTTTGGCCTCATCGGTGACACTAAGCTTTTTGCCGTAGATAAACCGGAAACAGAAAACCGTGACAACCATGATGACGACCACCACCGGAGCGTCCATTGACAAAAAATCCAAGAAGGAGAAATGGGCGGCGCTGCCGATCATAATGTTGGGCGGGTCTCCGATTAAGGTGGCGGTACCGCCGATATTGGAAGCAATGATCTCCGTAATCAAAAAGGGGACTGGGTTTGTCTTCAGCATCTGGCAGATGGTGATGGTCATGGGCCCTACCAGAAGAACGGTGGTAACATTGTCAAGAAACGCAGATAAAACCGCCGTAACGACCATAAAAGCGATCATAATGCGCCAAGGGTCTCCTTTGGCCATTTTTGCGGCCTTGATCGCCATATATTCAAAGAGGCCGGATTCTTTCACCGCGGCGACAAAGAGCATCATGCCCAATAATACGCCTAAAGTACCGAAATCAATGGCTTCTATGCCTTCGTCAAAGGAAATGATGCCGGAGAGGATCAGGATGATGCCGCCGGCCAAGGCTACGGCGGCTCTGTGTATTTTTTCACTGACGATCATGGCCATGACCAAGACAAATATGGCAATGGCAAAAAGCTGATTTGTTTCCATTATATTACTCCAAATTCTTTTCGTTATCCCTTTCATCTTACCATTTTGGAGTTATGAAATCAATACGTGAAACAGATATCAGCATAAAGTGCCTGTAAAAGACATTTACTTTGCTTTTATTAGAAGGCAAAACGCAGCAGCAGATAACCGGTGGCAATGACCACGGAAATCAGCATCATCGGCATACCGATCTTCAAAAAGCCGATGAAAGTGATGGGATAACCGTGCTTGCCGCTGATCCCGGAAAGCACCACATTGGCGGAAGCGCCAATTAAGGTACCGTTACCGCCGAGACAGGCGCCGAGGGAAAGGGCCCACCAAAGGGGAGCGGCATCAATGCCGCTGGCTTCCATGGTTAAAATCAGGGGAATCATCGTGGCGACGAAGGGGATGTTATCCAAAATCGCCGAAAGCAGGGCGGAAACCCAAAGGATGACCAGCATCGTCAAGATCACATTGCCGCCGGTCGCCTGGATGATGCCGTTGGCCATCATGCCGATCACACCCGTTTTGTCCAAAGCGCCGACGACGACGAAAAGACCGATAAAGAAGAGCAAAGTAGGCCATTCTACATTGTGAATGGCTGTTTCTACGTTGGTTCTGCCGATGATGACCATGATGATCCCGGCGGCCAGGGCCACTTCACAAGATTCGACGCCGAGAAAACTGTGGCCAATAAAAGCGGCCACCACGAGAATGATCATGATCACGCTCTTTTTAAAGAGTTTTTTATCCTTGATAAAGTTTTTTTCATCAAGACCGAGCACCTCGTTTTGGGCTTCGGCGGAGGCGGAGAGCTTTTTCTTGTAAACGAAACGGAAAAAGATCACCATTGCCACCATGACGACGATAATGACGGGGCTATCGTAAATAATAAAGTCGATGAAGGATAAATTGGCGGCAGTGCCGATCATGATGTTTGGCGGATCGCCGATTAAGGTCGCGGTGCCCCCTACATTGGAGGCGAGAATTTCCGTGAGCAGAAACGGGACCGGGTTGGTGTTGATCATCCGGCAGATGGTGATGGTCATGGGACCCACCAGTAAAACGGTGGTTACATTATCGAGAAAAGCTGAAAATACAGCGGTGACAATCATAAATGCCACCATGATACGCCAGGGGTCGCCTTTGGCAATTTTTGCCGCTTTGATGGCCATGTACTCAAAAAGCCCCGATTCCTTTACCACGGCAACAAAGAGCATCATACCCAAAAGCACGCCCATGGTCGCGAAATCGATGGCTTCAATCCCTAGTCAAAGCTAATGACGCCGGAGACAATCAGGAGGATACCACCGGCCAGGGCTACTGCGGCTCGGTGGACTTTTTCACTGATGATGACTGCCATTACCAGTACGAATACGGCAATGGCGAAAATCTGACTCGGTTCCATAACTAAACTTCCTTTTTTTTCTCTCAATTCTATCATAATAAATAGGAAGAGACAAGAACAATTTTTAAAATATTTATTTAATAGGAAAGAATAGAGAAAAACGCTACGGCTCATCAGCGGAAAGAAAATGCCATCTTTTTAATCTTAGGGAAAGTTTTTGTTCCCCGCGGAAAGAAAAAGGGAAAAGATGTCGAATCACGAATCTATAGTAGAATAGAAAAAAACACTATTTATTGAAATAGGAGGTTTTTATGAAACTCGGTATTTTATGCGGCGGCGGCGATTGCCCCGGTTTGAACGCCGTAATTCGCGCCGTGGTCAAAACAGCCTGCAAACGAAAGGCGGAAGTGATTGGTTTTTATGACGGTTACAAAGGCCTGATCGAAATGAACTGTACTGTGATGAGTCCCAACGATGTTCGGGGCATTCTGCCCAAGGGCGGTACGATCTTGGGTACCACAAACCGGGATAATCCCTTCCATTACCCTGTGGAAAGAAACGGGGAAATCGTTTACGAGGATGTCAGCGATAAAGTGATCAATAACAGCAAAATGTTAGGGCTCGATTGTCTGATCGTCGTCGGCGGTGATGGATCCATGGCCATCAGTTATGAACTGGCGGAAAAAGGACTTCCGGTCATCGGCGTACCCAAAACCATCGACAATGATCTCCCCCTCACCGACCGCACCTTTGGTTTTGAAACCGCGGTCAATACCGCCACCGACGCCATTGATAAATTACATACCACGGCGGAAAGCCACCACCGTGCGATGATCTTAGAAGTCATGGGCCGCGACGCGGGATTCATCGCTCTTTACGCCGGTATTGCCGGCGGCGCCGACGTGATTTTAATTCCGGAAATTGCTTTCAATGTCAGGGGAATCTTAAAGAAGATTGAATCCCGGAAAAAACGGGGCAGGGCTTTTAGCATCATCGTCGTCGCCGAAGGCGCAAAAATCAACGGGGAAAAAGTCATCAGCGGTGAAAACGTGGGCAATCCTTATAACCCGGAAAAGCTCGGCGGCATCGGCAACGCCGTGGCGGCGCTTTTAAAGGAAGAAGGCGGCTTGGAAACTCGTTGCATCGTGTTGGGTCATTTGCAGCGGGGGGGCAGTCCTGCGCCTTTCGACCGCATTTTATCCAGCCGTTACGGTGTGGCGGCGGTACGAGCGGCCTTTGACGGACGGAGAAACGTCATTGTCTGTTTGAGAAATGACCGCATCGAATTGACGCCCATCGGGGAATTTGTCCGGGTGCTGAAAAAGGTTGATCCCTGCGGCGAGTTGGTGCAAACAGCCCGGGATTTGGGAATTTCCTTTGGCGACGACGTTTTATAAACGCTTTTTCGACAATTCATTGACATAACAAGCATTATTTAATATAATTACTTTGTCACTTTATGCACAGCTTAGAGAGAAAGGCGGTCCTTATATGCCTGCAACCATTATTGTCGGATCACAATGGGGAGACGAGGGAAAAGGGAAAATCACGGATTTTCTCGCCGACCGTTCCGAAGTCGTCGTTCGTTCCCAAGGCGGCAACAACGCCGGCCATACGGTCATCAGCGACGGCGCCGAATATAAATTGCATCTCATTCCCTCAGGTATATTGAATAAAGACAGCCTGAACATTGTCGGCAACGGCGTTGTCGTCGATTTGTCCGTATTGCTTGGTGAAATGGAACAGCTGCAAAAACGGGGTATATCCTTTGAGCGTTTTTATCTTTCCGATCGGGCCCATTTGATCATGCCCTATCATAAGCTCATCGACGGTCTTGAGGAGAGCGCCAAGGGCGAAGACAAGATCGGTACCACCAAACGGGGGATCGGCCCCGCTTACAGTGATAAGGTGAACCGCATTGGTATCCGCATCTGCGATCTTCTGGAGTTCGACGAGTTCCAACAAAAACTCCGCGTTGTCCTAAAGCAGAAAAACCTATTGTTGGAAAAAATATATGGAGAAGAACCCCTAAACGAAGCGGCGATCGTGAAGGAGTTCGCGATTTTGGCCGAAAGAATCCGCCCTTATGTGGCGGATACCTCGGTACTTGTCAACGAGTCGTTGAAATCAGGGAAAAAGGTTCTTTTTGAAGGCGCCCAGGCGGTACATCTCGATATCGACCATGGCACCTATCCTTTTGTCACATCCTCTTCTCCCTGTGCCGGTGGCGCTCTTACCGGCGCCGGCGTTGGCCCTACCAAAATTGATGCTGTCGTCGGCGTGGCCAAGGCCTATACCACCAGAGTGGGCAGCGGTCCGTTCCCCACGGAATTGCACGATGTGTACGCTGAAACCTTGCGCAAAGTCGGCGGCGAATACGGTGTCACCACCGGCCGTCCCCGTCGCTGCGGTTGGCTTGACGGTGTGGTGCTGCGCTACAGCGCCCGGATTTGCGGCATGACCGACTTGGCATTGACCAAGCTGGACGTTCTTGATCAGCTATCAGAGCTGAAACTCTGCGTCGCCTATCGGCACGGTGGCCAAATCATGACGGAATTCCCCGCCTCCCTCAGCGCCATGGAACAGTGTGAGCCGATCTACGAAACCCTCCCCGGCTGGCAGCAGGATATCTCCTCCTGCCGCGACTATGAGGAACTGCCGGAGAACGCCAAAGCCTATATCAAACGGGTGGAAGAATTGACGGAGACCCCTGTCTCCATCGTTGCCGTCGGCCCCGACCGGCAGCAGACGATTTTAAGAAAAGAATTTTAAAATCGCATGGGATCATCGCAAACAGGTTTCAAAGCGCATCCCGCCTCATTTTCCTATAGAATCAGGTGCATCAAGGCGGTGCGGTTTGGCCTTTCCAGCGTTGGGAATACTTTACGATTACAGAGAAATTTTGCGTATCCCGGCAATCAAACCAAGAAATTAAGGAAAAGTGATTGACAAAATCTTCGAAATTTGATACAATCATTTTCGTTGTATAGGAGCCATTAGCTCAGCAGGCAGAGCACCTGACTTTTAATCAGGGTGTCCGGCGTTCGAATCGCCGATGGCTCACCATTATGGCGCGTTGGAGAAGCGGCTGAACTCACCAGCCTTTCACGCTGGCATTCATGGGTTCGAATCCCATACGCGTCACCATTAAATCAATCAACCGCACCACAGGTGCAGTTGATTGATTTAAATAACTCTTTAAAAAAGACCGCAAATGCGGTCTTGCTATATATTTGGAATATCTGCGGGTGTGGTTCAATGGTAGAACGTTAGCTTCCCAAGCTCAAAACGAGGGTTCGATTCCCTTCACCCGCTCCAACAGCTTAAAGCTGGACGCAAATCGCGCACCCACGTTTGTGGGTGCGTCTTGTTTTGCGCCCGCGCTGATGGCCAACATCTATTTTGTACGCATGATACACAAAGAAATCCCTGCTAAACATTGTGTTTTTTAGGGGTTTTGCATATATATTGATATCATTTGTCTTTCTTTTGGGCAAGGCGTTCTTTACCTGCATTTGCGAAATAGCCGATACTGAAAAGAGCCAAGGCCGAAAGGGTGTTGATGGAGATCACCGTCAAAGTACGGTTACCGTATCCCAAGTAAGGATAAAGCGCTCCCACGGAAAAACAACTGGGAAATAAGCTGACGATGATGTCACCGACAATATATTTGGGAATAAAGTATTGTGTGATCAATGTGTCGTCAACGGGAAAATAGATGTCGGCATACCATAACATGTGCGGTCTGAAGATATTATAATAAATGAACGCAAAGATGAGACAAAAGAAACCCAGCCAATGGAGAGTAATCAGCGCCCTCCCGTAATGCCCAAGCAGTTCCCTGCTTCTGTAGCCAAACCACACCCAGAGCATACATAAAGTCCAGGCAAAAACCAATAAGACGGGAATTCTCCACCAGGTAAATAATAAGAGTAAAAGAGAGAAGACGCAGGGTGTTACCGAGTAAAGGAGAACTCTTTTTGTCGCGCTGTCGATTTTTTTCATGTGGGCTCCTTGAAAATGATTGATAGCGACCCCCAAACGTTGCTTTCTGTTTGAGACAGCGAAACGCTTGAGGGTCACTTTTTACTTAAACTATTATCATAGCATCACTTAAACGGGTTTTCCGCTGCGGGATCCAATTTTGCCGCGGCGTCTAACGCTTCCTCAATGGTGGCATAATGTCCCTTATCATAATTATAATCATCCGGGGCGAATTCTTTGGACATTGTTTCAGTGTTTAAAACCCATGCTCCGTCTTTTTGTACTAGTGTATCGGTACAGCGATCCTTGTTGAAGATCATCCAGATATAATAGTCGTTTTTCTTTTCCGCATTCCTTTCAACAGAAATCAACCAACCGACCTTCGTCAATTCAACAGTGGTGGTTTCGCCATCAGCTCGCCTTGATGATGTTATAATCAAGGCGCCCTTTCCAACGGGTATGGCAAGATTGGGGGCGTTATCAAAGGAATATTTTGTATAATAATAGTCTAAGTTACCTCGCATATTGCTCAGTATGTTATTTTTAGTACTTTCGCTTATATATTCGTTTTCTGATTCCTTTTCACCAATGAGCTGTTGGGCCTGGTCTTCCGTAATGATGGTGGCGGTGCCGTTTTTGAGGTTTTCCTTCAGCAGATCCATGGGAAGCGGCACGGAATCATCCCTGATCTGGTCCGCTTCTTTGATGACGTTGAGCAGTTCCGCTTCGGTCTGATCTGCTTTTGGGTCTGATGCCATAAATGCTGCGGAGAGGGCAATCCCGGTGATAACGAGAATGCCGGCGAGGATAGGAATCAATACCTTTTTCTTACGAGGGTTCATGGTCGTTTCCTCCTTATTTTATAATATTTGACCATATGAAATTACTTAAAGCCGGAAAGCATAAATTTCTGTTGTGTTTCTGTCTTTGTTCCAGTGATCAAGATGCCAGATCGTTTTATACCTATCACCTGTATGCGCGTTAATGAGATCGCCATATCCTGTGCTATCGGCAGAAGTGCCTGTTCCCACACAATATGACGTGTGATCAATATTTCCATCGCCCCCCCAATCATAAAAGACGATTACATCGCCGGTATTTGGGATATTCGCGCTGTTATTGATGTAACCATAATACCAAAGTCCGGCGCTGTTATAATGACCGACTTTTGCCCAACCTTGTGATAATCTTGTCGCTCCTAAATTGTTTTTTACATAATTCTTCAGAGTATTTGCATTTACCCAAGCTGTGGTGTAAGGTTGCCAGGTGGATGTTCTTGATATTCCGCCAGCGTTCATGATCTGAGATACAAAATTGGCACAGTCATTCCCCGGATAGGAAATATATGGGGGAACATTATAAAGATGCCAATGGTTATTTGCATAGTTCACAGCAGCACTTGGACTGTATGCCGCAACCGGTGTTGAAACACCGGTCAGCGCGAAAACAAACAGTATAACGATACCAATGGACAAAATTGATTTTTTCATAAGGATCCCACCCTTATTTTTTCTTTTTTCCTTGCAATCATTTGATAGGTAACCTTTCTCTTATTTCTTTCCCGCAAAGAATGAAAGCGTGGGACTTATGAAGTTTCAATAAAATAGTTTACACCTCCTTTTTTGGTTTTAACGGATCATATATAAAAATAGAAGCCTTCAAGAATACAATTAAAAATGAAACATTTATTATTTTAATAATTATATAATAGCGCTATCCTGACAAAATGCAAGATATTTATTGCTATATATGAGTATCTATCAATATGTTTTTTGATCGGTTTGGTCAAAAAAGCGCATATTGATTGCTGAAGAGCATAAAAGCAATGGTCAGTGCAGTCATGCGATTTCCGGTGCTTCTTTTGTTCATGGGTATTCCTACATTCCAGGGCGGCTATTTCTTAGCCAAAGAGTGTTCTTGCACTTATCACAGTAGCATTTTTTTCATTTTGCAAGGCATCTTAATATCTTAAAGAATTCTTAAATGGTTGACCGCTTTTATTTTAAGGAATGATTTGTTACAATAAATGCGGAAGGTGACGAAATGAATCATATTTTAATTTGCGACGACGAAGCGGACATTGTTTCCGCCCTGAACATCTATCTTTCGGCGGAAGGCTTTGAGATCTACACCGCCGCCAATGGCAGAGAGGCCTTGGAGATCATCGGGAAACACGATATTGACCTGGTGCTCATGGATATCATGATGCCGGAAATGGACGGCCTTGCCGCCACGGTGAAGCTGCGGGAAGACCGCAATATCCCGGTGATTCTGTTGACGGCGAAAAGCGAGGATACCGATAAGATTCTGGGACTCAACATCGGCGCCGACGATTATGTCACCAAGCCCTTCAACCCCGTGGAACTGATCGCCAGGGTCAAGGCCCAGTTAAGGCGCTATACCCATTTGGGCGCCAGGGTGCAAGGGGAGAACCGCCTTTATTGCGGCGGCATTGAACTGTTTGACCGGGAAAAGAAAGTGACCTTAGACGGCGAAGCAGTTTCCTTGACGCCCACGGAATACGATATTCTGAAACTGTTGCTAAAAAACCCCGGCAAAGTGTTTTCCTCCGGCGAAATTTACGAAGAAGTTTGGGGCGACAGCGCCTATCGCACCGAAGCCACGGTCGCCGTTCATATTCGCCACCTCAGAGAGAAATTGGAACTGAACCCCGCCGAGCCCCGCTATCTGAAGGTGGTTTGGGGACAGGGGTATAAAATGGAACGAGGTGAAAAAGAATGAAAAAACTGAGTGCCAGCTTGGGCGTAAAAATCGTCGCGGTGGTTTTATTCCTGCTGTGTGCCGCCGCCTCTCTCGGCAGCGCCGCCGCCATTTTATACCTGGCGGACCAGGGCATTTACGACCAGCGGGACTATTCCTATTACGATAGCAATGCTTGTAGCCGCGTCACCGGGAACTACGTGAATGATGTTTACGATCATTACCTGCCCCTGACCTTGGCGGAGGAGCCCACCGCGGCGGAAGTCTTCCGTTTGGAACAGTACGCGGAGGATTTCAGTAAAGAAAATACGAATTTCTTCTTTACCGTCACCGATGGAGACGGCCATACCGTACTGACGAACTATAGTGATGAGGCTTACGGAACCAAAGAGGTTCATAGCTTTACTGGTATCTATGATGAAAACGGTGATCTGCTTGAAGACGGCAACGACTATACGATAACCGCCTATGTCAAAGATCCCATCACCGCTATTGACAATTACCACGACTCCTACCGCTTTCTGTCGACCCTCTATTCCCTGCGCTATACCGTGATTGCCATAACGGCAGCGGCCGCTCTCTTTACGGTGTTACTCTTCCTCTTTTTACTGGCCGCCGCGGGGCACCGCAAAAATGTGGAAGGCATTTCCTTGAATCTGTTTGACAGGATCCCCCTGGACTTTTTGGTTTGCGGCATGCTCCTTCTAACCATGGTGGGGGTGTCTCCGATGAGTGTATTTTGGAACAATGTTGGCTTTTCCGGAGAAGTGATCTGTATCATCGGCGCTTTGCTGATTTGCGCTTTGATGGTTCTCATCTTCTCTATGACCTTTGCCGCCCGGATCAAGGCCGGCAAATGGTGGCAGAATACGCTGATCTATAAGATTGGCCGTGGCTTGGGGCGAGGCGTTTATGTCCTTTTTAGCAACATTCCTCTGTTATGGAAGGCCATCCTTGGCTTTTGTGTTTACTTCTTTTTCAGTGTTTTCAGCTTTTTGGCAGCCATCAATGGCAGCGGCTTTTTCGGCTTACTCTATTTTGCCCTTAATCTTGCCGTCCTTTTCGGCTTGTGCTTCTTTGTGCTGCAACTAAACCAGTTGAAAAAGGGCGGAGAGCGCATCGCCAAGGGAGATTTTGAAACGAAAATCGATACAAGCCATCTGTATTGGGAGATCAAAGATTACGCCAAAACCTTAAACGACATTGGCCGCGGCATGTCCCTGGCTGTAGAAGAGCGCTTGAAAAGCGAGCGCCTCAAAGCGGAGCTGATCACCAATGTTTCCCATGACATCAAAACGCCCCTGACCTCCATCATCAACTATGTTGACCTGCTGAAAAAAGAAGAAATGGAAAATGACATGGCCAAAGAATATCTTGAGGTTTTGGACCGTCAATCAACGAGGTTGAAGAAGCTCACCGAGGATTTGGTGGAGGCCTCCAAAGCCGCCACCGGCAACATCACCTTTCGGCCCGAAAGCGTCGATGTCGCGGAATTTTTAAATCAACTGTTGGGCGAATACAACGAGGCGTTTCAGGCGCGGCAACTGCAACCTGTGGTCACCGTGGCGGGAGAGGCGAGGATCTTTGCCGACGGCCGCCTGATGTGGCGTATCTTCGATAATCTCTTAAACAATATCTGTAAGTATTCGCTGTCCCATACCAGGGTTTACTTCAATGTGGAAATTGCCGGGGAAACCGTGGTCATCACGTTAAAGAACATTTCCGGTGTCCCCCTAAACACCACCGCCGACGATTTGATGGAGCGGTTCGTCCGGGGGGACAGCGCCCGCACCACCGAAGGCAGCGGCTTAGGCCTGTCCATTGCCAAAAGCTTGACGGAACTGCAAAAAGGGCGTTTTGATTTATATGTGGACGGCGATCTGTTTAAAGTCGTCATTGTCTTTGATAAAGCATAGTTATACAGGGTCTTTCATGATAGGATCGCTTCGGCAGGATCGCCCCGCAAAGGATGAAAATCGGCGCGAGAGCACAGTGCTTTCGCGCCGATTTTCTATGTTTGATATCGTCCGTACACGGCCCGCGCTCATTGCGGCGTATCCCTTTCCAGTACCCGATGGACATAGGCCAAGGTTTCCGCGGCTGTGTTTTCCCAGCGATAGCCGGCGGTTTTTTGCAAGCCTTTTTGCACCAGCATTTTCCTTAAAGACCTTGAGGAAACCAGGCGGTGAAGCTGTTTCGCCAGTTCCAGGCTGTTGTATGGGTCGAAATAGAGGACGGCGTCGCCCAATACTTCCGGCAAGGAAGTGGCCCGGGAAGACAAAACAGGGGTGCCCGAAGCCATGGCTTCCAAAGGCGGCAAGCCAAAGCCCTCGTATAAACTGGGGTAGACCATCGCCGTAGCGCCGCTGTAAAAATAGGGTAAATCGGCAACGGGAACGTAATCGGGGAAAATAACGTCGTCGGTGAGACCCAGGGATTCGGTCAAGGCGTCCAACTGGTCAAAATCCCGGTTGCGCTTTCCCGGCAAAACCAGGCGGAAAGGGAAGGAAGCATCTTTTTTTAATAAGTATACGGCATTGACCAAGGCTTTTACATTCTTGCGGATACCGAAACCGCCGACGTAGAGGATATAGTCTCCCGTGATGTGGTAAGCTGCTTTAAGAAAAGCCGCGGCCTGGGTTTTCGGCAACGGTTGGTAAATCGGTTCCGGGGCTTCGTAAATCACCTGAATTTTTGCTTCCGGGTAGCCGAATACATTGATGATATCCTTTTTTGACCATTGGGAAACCGTGATGATGCCGTCGCTGCGCTCCATGATTTTGGGCATCTCTTTGAGGAATTCCTTCAGATAGCCCTTGCCCACGGTTTCCGGAAAGGTATAGGGGATCAGGTCGTGGATCGTTACTGTTTCCAAGGAGCACTTCTTCTCCGGCAGGCCGATACCGTTTTGCGGTACGTGATAGAGGGCGATCTGTTCCTTTGGCAGAGCTTCGGGAAGAAAGATTTCCCGCCACATATCGCCGTTGAATTCCGCGTAACGTGAAGCGTCTTCTCTTCGGAAAGAAAAGTCGCGGAATTCTTCTCCCGGCAGGAAGACGCGGAGGTTTTTGGTCGCCTTCTCCAGATGGGAGATCAATTGCCAGGTATACGTGCCGATGCCGGTACCTCTATAAAACAGCGCGCCGCGGCCGTCAATGCCGATGTTGCCTTTTGCCAACGGATCATTCCTCCAATCTCTTTTTCAGCAGAGCAAGCCAGTGGTCCTCTTTTTCCAATTCTTTGACGGCGTTTTCCATTTTTTTAATATAGTAATCCTCTTTGTTGGCTTTTTGTTCGTAAAAATAGCGGTGGGAAATGCGCCAATATTTTTGCGGAAACAGCAGTAAAGCGTAGAGGACTTTGCCTTCTTCCCTGGTCAGGCGGCGATGCTGCTGATAGCCGCTTAAGATCGCGTCGATTTTCTCTTCGCAGCGGGCGCCGCTTTTTAAGGACCGCTTGGTCAGGCGCACCAAGTCGGTGAGGGGCAGATCGCAGCAGCAATAGTCAAAATCGATGAGCATTGCTTTGTCGTCTTCGATGAGGAAGTTCCGCGCCGCCACATCGTAGTGGATGAAAGCGCCGACGGCGGCGGCCTCCCTGGCCAGGCGGGGATATTCCGAGCAGAGCAGTTCTTTTTGGGCCCGGCGTGTTTTCTCTAAAAAGCCGCCGTAGTATGTCCGATACAGTTTGGTGAAGTAGGTTTGCGGAGAAAAAGAGGCGATTTCATAAAAACGCTGTAATTCGCTGCCCCGTTCCGCCAGCTGTTGATAACGGTCGAAGCAGACATAGCGGGTGGAATCGAGATTTTTCAGAGATTTTTCCCGGCTGCGCAGATGAAAGGAAAAGAGGGTTTGGGCGGCGGAATACAAATGGCCGATATGATCGAAATCGCATTTTTCCCCCTCGATCCAGCGGTGCAGCGTATAAAACTGGCCCTTTTCGCCGTAGTAGAGCTGGCCGTTTTTCGGCGGCAGCGGCAAAGCGTAATCTGAAAAACCGTGGCGCAAAAGGCTGTCCTCGGCAGCGCAGACAAATCGGAGGTTCTTTTCCTTGAGCAAACTGCGTTTGAAAGCGAACTGTTTCAGGCCGTTTTCCACACGCCATACATTGTCTTGCACTGTAACGATCTTTCCCGGCTCAATGCCCCAGCCGTAAAAAAGCATTTCTTCCAATTCATTTAATTCATCCATATTTATCCAATTCTTCCATAGACCGCACTCCGTATTTTCAGATAGTCCATTCATATGCGAAAAGGCGGCAAAAAAGAAGCCGCCGGCATTTGCGGAGGCTTCTGAAACGATCAATGATCATAAAAAGGGGCTGTCTTTTTGGGACAGCCCCTTTCTTCGATCGGTTATTCGTTTTCTTTCAGGTATTTTTGTACCCAATGGATGACGTCGGCGCCGTCGCCTACGGCGGTAGCCACTTGGTAAACCTCTCTGTCCCGGACGTCGCCGACGGCAAAAAATCCCGGTTCGCTGGTCATGTAGTGGCTGTCGGTAAAGACGCGTCCCTGGGGATCGGTTTTTATGAGATCTTTACAGAAACCGCTGTTGGGGTTGTCGCCGATGAAGATGAAAACGCCGTTTACCGGAAGCGTCTCCGTTATTCCCGTATCGCTATGGCTGATCTTGACGGCAGTCACGGCATCGTCGCCGAGGATTTCCGTGATCTCGCAATTTAAGTAATATTCTACTTTATCGCTTTTTTTAAGCTGATCCACCAAAACTTTTTGGGCCCGGAATTCATCACGGCGATGGATCAGGTAAATCTTTTTCACGTAGCGGGTGAGAAAATCAGCGTCTTGGATCGCGGTATTGCCGCCGCCGATCACGGCCACAATGCCGTCGCGGTAAAGGGGGCCGTCACAGGTGCCGCAATAAGATACGCCCTTTCCTCTAAGCTGCGCTTCTCCTTTGACACCGAGATGCCGGGGATAAGCGCCGGTGGCGGCCACCACCGTCCTTGCCGTATATTCATTATTCTTGGTAGAAAGCTGCCAAAGCTCGTTTCGTTTATTGACAGAAGTCACTTCTTCTTGTTTGATTTCGGCGCCCCATTTTTTTGCCTGCTGTTCAAAAAGGACGGCCAAATCCATGCCGTTGATCCCTTCGGGAAAACCGGGGTAATTGAAGAGTTCATAAATCTGGGTCATCTGTCCGCCGACAAAGAACCGTTCCAAAACCAGCACCGAGAGACCGGCTCTTGCTCCGTATAGCGCCGCGGTGAGTCCGCTGGGACCGCCGCCGATAATAATCACGTCGTATATCATCGCATTTCCCCTCACTTTTTCCTTAGTATGTGCCGTTTTGGTGGTTTTATCAGAACGGCCACCGATAACCTCAAAAGGATCTCCCCATTTTCCCCCGTTGTATTGACATTGACAAAAGAGGGAGGAAACCGAATTGATGGATAATTATATTATACCATGTTTATGGTGAAAAGACACGAAAAAATAGAAAAGACTTAAATGTTTCAACGTAAACCTACCTTTGATCTTACGGAACGTAACCTATTAATAAGCATATGCCCAATGTATTTGGTTAAAATTTGCCGTTACCAGGCAAAATTTTGAAATTTGGACAAAAAATAACAAAAAAATGATAGACTATTGCAGAAACATATGATACACTAATTTCAAATATAATTAATTGCATTGTTATAGTGGGTATTTATCTGTATTTTATGCATCCTTCAAACAAATGGGCTGATCGAACGCGATGTAAAAAGACGTAGTAAAAAAAGCGCTGATAGAGAAAGGAAGGGTAGATACATGAAAAAGAAAAAGAATCATTTTATAAAATTATTAATGGTTGTATGTCTTGCTTTGCTGTCTTTGCCCATCGTATCCATCTTTGCGGATACGCCGGACAATCTGACCGATCAAAGCGCGTATTTGGCGATTCATAACACCACCGGCAGTTACGCCGAAACCGGCGGACCGTCATCCCTGTCGGTAAAAGATGCCGGGGGAAATACGCTCTTACCGGTGAATAATACTTATACCAATGTTCCCGTCGATGCCACCATAAGCCTGGAATATGTGTTTCACTTGGAAGACGGCGACGGAGAGGGAGAGTTCTATTCGTATTCCGGCAGTAACTATTTTACCGTCACCCTTCCCGAGGGCATTGACTTTGCCTACGTGGTAGGGGAAACCCACAATATTCTTGCCGAAGATGCGGAAGGCGGCTCCTGGGTTTTAGGTACCTGGCAATTTACCGACAGCAACACGATCCGCGTCAACTTCACCGCCGATGTGGCGGACCATAGCAATATGTGGGGAAAAGTCGGTGTGAACGGTACCTTTCGAGAACTGGGGCCCAACGACAATACCTCCACCCAAGTGACCTTCGGCAGCCAGGTTGTGATCATTGAACGCGAAGTCCCGCCCCTTCCCGAAATCGAATTGGAAAAGAGCGGACAATACAATGCCTCTACCAACGATATTACCTGGACCGTGACGGTGACGCCTCCCACCGGCGTCGATTTGGGCGAATATACCCTCGTGGACGCGTTCAGTTCCAATCAGACCTATAAAGCAGGTTCTTTCTACGTCGGTTCCAATAACATTGCCGATGGCAGCCTCGATCTGACCACCGCCCATCAGGTTTCTTATACCTTCCCCGCCGAAACCACCGGCGAACAAATCATCACTTATAAAACGACGCCGACGACGTATAAAGCGGAAACAGGAGCCAGTACCGCCACGGAATCCTCCACCTTTACCAACGACGCCACCATTTATTGGGGAAGCGAAGCCGTAACGGAGCCCGCCTCGGCCACCGTTACGACGGACTGGATCTCGAAGTCCGGCACCACCGTGAGCACTAGTGACGGAACTCTTGTGCTGAAGTGGACGGTGCGGGCGACGGTACCCGGAGATGAAGCGATTACCGGCGTCAAAATGACGGATATCCTCCCCGCGGGACTGGAATTGCTGAATACCACGGCTTATCCCGTGCAGATCAGCATCAATGGCGGCACGCCGTCAACGATTTCCGCCGGGACTACAGACGGCACCTATACTTATACTTACACCGATGTAGCGACCGCAAGTACCCTGGAATACCGGTTCCCCGCCGCTTTAAGCGGCGACGCTACACTGAGCTATTATACCCTGGTTACCGACCGCGACGCGATGCTCAACAGCAACGGTACGGTAAACTTTACCAACAAAGCGAAATTAATCTGGACGGAAATGAGCGATAGCAGCAATCCGCCGGCAGATATTGCCACCGTCACCGGTGTGGGCAGCGGCGGTCTCTTATCCAAATCCGCCGGTTCTACCACGAATTTCACCTATCCCGGCCATATCACTTGGACCACCACCGTGAACCGTAACGCCATCTCTATGACGAATGCCACCATCAAAGATACGATTCCCGCCAATCAGCAACTCTTGATTGACGCCGACCATCCCTTTATCGTGAAGCAGGGCTCCACGACTGTATTTTCGACGACGACGGCAACGGCCACGGCGGCGTTCACCTCTACCGACGGTTTTGTGCGCGATTTTTCCTATGCCTTTGGCAATATCAACACAGCCTATACCGTAACGTATTATACAAAAATCGTTGATTTCTCAACACTTTACGTAAACAATGATTCTGTGGGATTCGGTAATAAGGTCGTCTTAACACGCACCGGTGAAACAGACATTACCGTGAACAGCACAAAAACCTACCGCAGCCAGATGATTGCCAAATCCTTGGTGGGGAGCTATGATTATGCAACCCACACGGCGAAATGGCAGATTGTGGTCAACCGCAATAAACTCCCCTTGACCAACGCCGTCGTTGCCGATACGCTCCCCACAGGCATGGTGCTTTTGATGGATGAAGATCATCCCTTTACCGTGCTGGAAAGCGGCGAGACAACGCCTTTGGCCACGGCGCCGACCACCGGCGCAAACGGCGACACCTCCTTTGTTTACGCCTTTCCGTCAGCCATCGACAACCAATATACCATCACCTTCTATACGCGGTTAACCGATGAGGCTTTGAAGGCACAGTGGTCCGGCAATAAGAACTTTACCAATACCGCCTCTATCGATGGGGATGAAATCGGCGCGGCGATCAACGTTACGGCCACCGCCCAAATCAGAAACCCCGTGGTGACCAAAACATATCAGTACCAAACCGGTTCTGACCATATCGACTGGGCCGCTGTGATCAATCCCGGCCAAATCCAGCTGACCAACGCTTCCGTCAGCGACGTTCTTGATTCCGCCTTGATGGTGGACGGGGACAGCATCAAGCTCTATCAGGTGGCTGTCAACAGCGACGGTTCTGTGCAAGCCGCGGCGGAGGGTACTTTGGTAACCTCCGGTTATGTCGTCACCTTACCGACTGCGGAAAATAACAATACCCTTACCATCACGCTGCCCGACAGCAAATCAGCCTACCGTTTGGAATTTACGACTTATATCATTGCCGACGATCTGAATACGGTAAACACGATTTCCCTTACCGGTACCAGCAGCAGCCCTTCCGGTGTCGCGCAAGCCTCTCGGATTGAGATCAACAACCTGTGGTCCTCCGGCGGCAGCATGCGGTTAACCGTCAATAAAGTGAACAGTTCGGGGGATCCCGTGGCAGGCGCCGTTTACCGTCTTTTGAATTTCAACAAAAACCCGATTCTCAAAAGCGGAAAATATGTGGAGGCCACCACCAATGCCGAAGGCGACGCTGTTTTCAACAATTTGCCCTCCTGGGTCTTCTACGTGGTGGAAGTAGAAACCCCCGACGGTTACCTGCTCAATACGAACTACATCGGCGGCGACCGTCTGAATGAAAATACTCTTTATACAACCACCGACGAAGAAGCCTTGGGTACTTTGAGCTTTGATAAAACAGCCACGGACGGCGCAACGCTTTCCGGCGGCGTCTTTACCCTCACCGGTACCGATTATAACAATGAGGACGTCAGCCGCACCGCCGAGGCGGTGGACGGCGTTGTGACCTTCTCTGATCTGCCCCTTGGCGCCTACAGTGTGACGGAAACCACCGCCCCCGACGGTTATGTGGAATCCAGCGACACCATCACTGCCACGGTGACCTATAATGAAGATAAAACCGCGACCGTCGTCACGATTACTTCGGAAAATGACAGCTTGGTCAACCGCCCGCTGCCTACGGCTACCGTGGAATTTCATAAAACCGACGGCGTCAATGCTTTGGCCGGCGCGGCATTCACCCTTTATGATCAAGACAGCGAAGCGGTGGCTTCCGCCACTTCCGATGAATCCGGCATGGTGTGTTTTACGGAAATTCCCGCCGGTAACTACACCGTATTGGAGACATCTTCGCCCATTGGCTATCTGATCTACGATGCGGAAATTACAGTCAGTATTACGTATAACGAGGATAAAACCGCCTGTATCGTCGACATTTCTCCCGAGGGAGATATTGTGGACGTGCCCATCGCTCCCATTGATATCGTATTTACCAAAACCAATGGCGTAAACCCCTTACAAGGAGCGACCTTTGGCCTTTATAACAGCGAGAATACGCTGTTACAAAGCGCTACCTCCGGCGTTGACGGCCTCGTACGCTTTATCGACGTGGGCGTGGGAACGTATAAGATCCGCGAAACCGAAGCGCCAAAAGATTATCTTTTGAGCCAAACGGAACTGACCGCCGTGATTTCCTATAACGAGGAAAATACCGGCATGGATCTGGTGTTGACACCCGACGGCCCTTTTGTGAACGAAATCAATCCGGCCACCCAGATCGCCACCATTGAGCTGGAGAAGACCGACGACACCGGCGCTGCTTTGGCCGGCGCGGTATTCGGGCTATATGATGGCGATAACAAGCTGATATCCCAGGCGACCTCTGCCGCCAATGGCAAAGTCACCTTTGCCGACGTCCGCATTGGTACCTATACCATCAAGGAAATCAGCGCCCCGCCGGGGTATACTCCTTCCGCCGTGGTGATTCCCGTGACCTTAACCGTGAAAGACGTGAATACCGTGGTCAAAGCTTCACCTTATACGGTGGTGAATAACCGTATCGGCGCGACCATCCAAATCAAGAAAGTGGACGCTTCCACCAAGGAAGCCCTTTCCGGCGCGACCTTTACGCTATTCAACAGCAACGGCGCCATTATCGCCACCGCCACTTCCGGCAGCAACGGCTTAGCCACCTTTAAAGATGTGATGCCCGGCGCCTATACGATCACGGAAACAAAAGCCCCCACCGGCTATATTGCCAGCACGGAAAAGATTACCGTTACCACGGAACTGGCGAAAACGTATACTTATACTGTGGAGAACACGGCCAAAAAGAAGCTGCCCCAATCCGGTATGTTCTGGGATAGCAAGATGCTGGTTTTAGCCGGGATCTTTCTGGTCCTCAGCGGCGCCGCCATCGGTTTGCTGAATCGCAAACGGGGAGCGAAAAACAGCTGATATGGCAAAGGAAAAGCAGCTTCCGACTAAAAAGGAAGGGGAAAAACCCGCTCGGCGCGTTGCCCGCGTCCTTTCCCTCATCTTGATCAGCGCCGGGCTCTTGCTGATTCTTGCTGTGGCCGGTGTCAAATGGTATACGAATGATCAGCAAAACGCCTTGATTCGCCAGTACGAAGCCGGGCTTGCCGCGGAGGTTACGGGAAAAGGCGAGAAGGTGACGAAACTGCCGAATCCCGACGATCTGCTCCAAGTCGGCGACGGTTCCATTGAGGTGGTGGGTGTTTTATCCATCCCCGTCATTGATGTGAGAGTCGCCATCGGTGAAGGTGTCGATAAGAAAACCCTCAAATATACGGTAGGTCATTTCAAAGGTACGGCGCTGCCCGGAGAAACCGGTAACTGTTGTATCATCGGCCACCGTAGTTACGCTTGGGGCGAATTTTTCAACCGCCTCGGTGAGATGGCGGAAGGGGATGAAGTGATCGCTCAATACGGTGGGGAAACCTTCACGTATACAGTCAGCGATATCTTCGTGGTTGACCCGGAAGACGTATGGGTGCTGAACAGCAGCGATGAGCGTGAAATGACGCTGATCACCTGTACGCCGATACGCGTGGCGACCCAGCGGCTGATCATCCGCTGTGATTTGGATGTGAATAAATAGTGAATAAATATAAATAAAGCAAAGGGCAAAAAATAAAAGAAAACAAGCAATAACGCAATGAAAAGTCCAGCCAGAGTTGATGACGACGGCTGGGCTTTTTCCCATAAAAAGGAGGTCTGCGGTGGTAAGATCAAGGATTCATACTATACCCTAAAGAGCGTAGAGATGCTTTGCCAACACACAGTAGCGCCTCCATTACGGCGGATAATTATTCTATAAAAATCAACCGCAATGATAAATAATCGAGAGAATATAACAGATATAAAGAAAAAAGGAATTATTAAATTACTTAGTGAGGAGAGATGAAATATGAAGAAGAAATTATTAAAAAGTATAGAGCCGAATGGCCTGAAGACAAAAAGCTTAACCAGCAAGATTTTGACCAAAACCATGGTGGCGCTGTTTTTTGTGATGTTGGTGGTGATCGTTACCCTGAGCGTGGTGTTGCAAAACGCCTTTACTCAAAAGCAGGAGAATGAGATTCGAGAGCTTGCGGCATATAACAGCAAAATCGTTGTGAGCTATTTGGAGAAGATGGACAATTTTTCCAAGTCATTGGCGAACAACGTGGCGAATTACAAAGAGTTTGACTATGAAACGGCGGATCAACTGCTTCGTGATTCGTTGGCAAGCGTTTTGGTGGATGAAAATATCTTTTCGGCCTATTATGCTTTTGAACCGAATATGTATTTCCCTGATACCCCCAACGGTATATCCTACTATGTCTACAGAGACGGAGATGGCCAGGCCATTGACGTGTTAAATAATTATGACATCTATTCCACCGGAGAATATTATACGGTTTCCCAGGAGAAGTTGGCGGGTCATATTACAGAACCATATGAGTATGAGCTGACCAACGGTGAAACGGTTTACTTGGTTTCTATGAGCCAGCCCATATTCAATGCCGAAGGAGACTTTATTGGCGTGACGAACTGTGATATTTTAGCCGAGGTCTTTTTAGGTCTCGATTATGATATGGGTGGTTATGAAACAGCCGCGGGTTGCCTTTTAACCCAGGAAGGAACCTACCTGGTGGATACCGCCAACGCTGATAACGCGGGGACAGCATTTGAGGGAACGAATCAAGGCGACGCGGAAAGACTCGACGCGATCAAGAATAACACGGAAACCCAAATCGACGGCACAAATCCGCAAACCATGAAGAAGGCGCTCTTCTACAATATGCCCGTGAAGGTAGAAGGGATCGAAAAAACCTGGTCCTATCAGTTCTCCTTGGATGAATCCGAAGCTTATCAATCCGTCACAAGAATCATCATCCTGGTAATTTCCATTACCATTGCGGTCTCCTCCTCCTTGCTTTCATCATTTTCAGAAATCTCAGGAAGTCCTTGGCGCCGGTGGGCAAGATCGTAGAAAATATTGAGCAAATCGCCACCGGCGACCTTAACCTTGAAAAGGCCGGTTCTTACTCCAACGATGAGCTGGGCAAGCTCACCAAAATCAACGAAGATACCGCGGCAGCCCTGAATGGCTATATCAGCGAAATTTCAGAGGTATTAACTGGAATTTCCAACGGGAATCTCAATCAGGAAGTTACCAGGGAATACATCGGCAGCTTTAATGAAATCAAGGTAAGCCTGAATAACATCATCAAATCATTAAACAGTACCTTTGGGGAAATGGATATGTCCGCGGACCAAGTCTTTGAAGGGGCGTCCCAGGTATCAGAAGGTGCCCAGTCGCTGTCCCAAGGCGCTGCGGAGCAAGCCGGGGCCATTGAGGAACTTTCCGCCACGATCAATGAGATCACCACGCAGATCAAAGCCAACGCGGAAAACGCGGCAAAAGCGAAAGAGATATCAATCCTCAATGGACAAACCACCGCCGAGGGCAAAGTGCAAATGGACTTGATGATCAAGGCCATGGACGAAATCAGCAACGCCTCCAATAAGATCGGCAAGATCATTGAAAACATCGATGACATTGCCTTCCAAACAAATATCTTAGCCCTTAACGCGGCGGTGGAAGCCGCCCGGGCCGGTTCGGCTGGGAAGGGCTTTGCCGTTGTGGCGGAAGAAGTGAGAAACCTCGCGGGGAAATCCGCGGAAAGCGCCAAGAACACCGCGGATTTGATTGAGAGTTCCCGGGCGGCCATTGAAAACGGCTCGAAAATCGTGACGGAAACGGCGAAAGCTTTGGAGAAAATCGCCGAAGGCACCGAAAGATCCGACAAAGTCGTTCAGGAAATCGCAAACGCCAGTGCGGAGCAGGCGAAAGCGGTGGATCAAGTGAACATCGGCATGGAACAGATTTCTGGTGTGGTGCAAACCAACAGCGCCACGGCGGAGGAAAGCGCGGCGGCCAGCGAGGAGCTTTCCGGCCAAGCGCAAATGCTCAAGGAATTGATCGGAAAATTCGAGCTGAAAGAAGAAGACCAAGATTTTGATCGGTAAAATTTCTTCATCATAAGTTGAATAGAAGTCATCTACATCAGAGGCCGCCTGCGTTATACAGGCGGTTTCTTCTTTTTACGGCTTCCGTTAATTTTGCCGTAAAAGAGGCGGCGCGAAAGGAAAACAGCTCTTTGGGTCTGTGGTTATGATAAAACAGATCAATAATAAAAATAATTAAATAATCAAAGAAAATATACAGATATAAAATATAGGTTATGAATATCATTAGGAGGGTGGTACATTGAAAAAGTCATTAAAGAAAACCGGTGGCAATCAAAGTGTAGCAAAAACAAAGAGTTTGACAAACAAAATACTGGTCAGGACAATGGTTCCGCTATTGATTGTGATGTTGGTGGTGATCGTTGCTTTGAGCCTCTTTTTGCAAAACGCCTTTACGCAAAAGCAGGAAAATGAGATTCGAGAGCTTGCGGCGTATAACAGCAAAATCGTTGTGAGCTATTTGGAGAAGATGGACAATTTTTCTAAGTCACTGGCCAATAGCGTGGCGAATTACAGGGAGTTTGACCGTGATATGGCGGATAAACTGCTTCGCGATTCGTTAGAAAGCGTTTTGGTGGATGAAAACATTTTTTCGGCCTATTATGCTTTTGAACCGAATATGTATTTCCCTGATACGCCCAACGGTTTATCCTATTATGTCTATAGAGACGGCAGCGACGTAGCCATTGATGTGTTAAACGACTACGACATCTATAATACCGGAGAATACTATGCTGTTTCAAAAGAAAAAATGGCGGCACATATTACGGAGCCATATAACTATGAACTGACCAATGGCGAAGTCGTTTGGCTCGTTACCCTGAGCAATCCTGTCTTCAACGAGAATGGGGAGTTTATGGGGGTTGCGAACTGTGATATTTTAGCCGATGTCTTCTTGGAATTAAAGTATGATATGGCCGGTTATGAAACGGCGGAAGGCTGTCTTTTAACCCAGGAAGGAACCTACCTGGTGGATACCGCTAACAAGGATAATGAAGGGGTTCAATTTGAGGCGACCAATCAAGGGGACGCAGAAAGACTCGACGCGGTCAAGAATAACACAGAAGCTAAAATCGACGGCATAAATCCGGAAACCATGAAAAAGGCGATCTTCTATAATATGCCCGTGAAAGTAGAAGGGATTGAAAAAACCTGGTCCTATCAGTTCTCCTTGGATGAATCCGAAGCCTATCAATCCGTTCGGACGATGATCATCATTGTTGTCTCCATTACTTTAGCAGGTCTCCTGATACTCGCTTTTATTGTTTTTAATAATCTTAAGAAATCCTTGGCTCCGGTGGGCAAAATCGTAGAAAATATTAAGCAGATCGCCACCGGCGACCTTCATATCGAAAAGGCCGGTTCTTACTCCAATGATGAGCTGGGCAAGCTCACCAAAATCAACGAGGATACCGCGGAAGTTCTGAATGATTATATCAGCGAAATTTCAGAGATACTCACCGAAATCTCCAAAGGAAATCTCAATCAGACGGTTACCAGGGAATACATCGGTAATTTTAACGCGATCAAAGTGAGTCTCAATGAAATCATTGAATCGTTAAACGAGATCTTCGCGGAAATGGATATGTCCGCGGACCAAGTCTTCGAAGGAGCGTCCCAGGTATCGGAAGGTGCCCAGTCGCTGTCCCAGGGTGCGGCGGAGCAAGCCGGGGCCATTGAGGAACTTTCCGCCACGATCAATGAGATCACCGCGCAAATCAAAGCCAACGCGGAGAACGCGGCGAAGGCCAAGGAAATTTCACTCCTCAATGGACAAACCACCGCCGAGGGCAAAGTGCAAATGGACTTGATGATCAAGGCCATGGACGAAATCAGCAACGCCTCCAATAAGATCGGCAAGATCATTGAAAACATCGACGACATTGCCTTCCAAACAAATATCTTAGCCCTTAACGCGGCGGTGGAAGCCGCCCGGGCCGGTTCAGCGGGGAAAGGCTTTGCCGTTGTCGCGGAAGAAGTGAGAAACCTTGCGGGGAAATCGGCGGAGAGTGCCAAGAACACCGCGGCATTGATTGAAAGTTCCCGGGCGGCCATTGAAAACGGCTCGAAAATCGTAACGGAAACGGCGAAAGCTTTGGAAAAAATCGCCGAAGGCACCGAAAGATCCGACGAAGTGATTCAGGAAATCGCCGACGCCAGTGAAGAGCAGGCGAAAGCGGTGGATCAAGTGAACATCGGCATGGAACAGATTTCTGGTGTGGTGCAAACCAACAGCGCCACGGCGGAGGAAAGCGCAGCGGCCAGCGAAGAGCTTTCCGGCCAGGCGCAAATGCTCAAGGAATTGATTCGGAAAATTTGAGCTGAAAAAGGAAGACCAAGATTCCGATTGATAAAGTATCATGCATTTTAGCGAAAGCCACCTACATAACGAAAGCCACCTACATCATCTAGGTGGCTTTTGTTCGTTGATAAGGGCCGATAGGGGTGTTTTTAGAGTACGCAGCGAACCTTCTGCCCCGAAAAGGAACCTGTAATCTATTAAAAAGTTCGCTTAGGCGGACTTTTGTGATGGTTGAATTTCTTGCGCGATATGGTTGGTTTTTCCTTGAAATCAACCGTAAGGATAAATAATCGAAAGAATAAGGCGGATATAAAATAAGGATATATAAAATAACGTTATAAGGAGAAGGGGACGTTGAAAAAGAAATCGCTAAAAAATATTGAGCAGAACTCAATAAAATCAAAAAGCTTAACCAATAAAATTTTGACCAAAATAATGGTGGCGCTATTTTTTGTGATGTTGGTGGTGATCGTTACTCTGAGCGTTGTGTTGCAAAATGCCTTTACCCAAAAGCAGGAAAATGAGATTCGAGAACTTGCGGCGTATAACAGCAAAATCGTTGTGAGCTATTTGGAGAAGATGGACAATTTCTGCAAGTCATTGGCGAACAACGTGGCGAATTACAGAGGATTTGATTATGAAACGGCGGATCAACTCCTTCATGATTCGTTGGTAAGCGTTTTGGTAGATGAAAATATTTTCTCAGCATGCTATACTTTTGAACCGAATATGTATTTCCCCGATACCCCCAACGGTTTATCCTATTATGTCTACAGAGACGGAAGTGACGTGGCCATTGATGTGGCCAACGATTATGACGTTTATTCCATCGGTGATTATTATTCAGTTCCCAAAGAAACGATGGCGGCATATATTACAGAACCATATGAGTATGAACTGACCAATGGTGAAACGGTTTATTTGGTTACGATCAGCCGCCCGATACTGGATGAAAACGGGGAGCTTCTCGGTGTTACAACCTGTGATATGTTGGTAGATGTTTTCTTAGGCCTCAATTATGATATGGCCGGTTATGAAACAGCCGCGGGCTGTCTCTTAACCCAGGAAGGGACCTACCTGGTGGATACCGACAACAAAAAGAATGAAGGGATGCAATTTGAGGCGACCAATCAAGGGGACGCGGAAAGACTCGACGCGGTCAAGAATAGCACGGAAGCCAAAATCGACGGTACAAATCCACAAACCATGAAAAAGGCGCTCTTCTACAATATGCCCGTGAAGGTAGAAGGGATCGAAAAAACCTGGTCCTATCAGTTCTCCTTGGATGAATCCGAAGCTTATCAATCCGTTACAAAAATCATCGTTCTGGTGATCGCCATCACCATTGCCGGCATCCTCCTTCTCGCTTTCATCATTTTTAGGACTCTCAGGAAGTCCTTGGCGCCGGTGGGCAAAATCGTACGCAACATCGAACAGATGGGAGAGGGTAATCTTCACCTCGAAAAAGCCGACCACTATACCGATGACGAGCTGGGCAAGCTCACCAGAATCAATGAAAATACCGCGGAAATTTTAAATAGCTACATCAGCGAAATTTCAGAGGTACTGACGAAAATCTCCAATGGAAATCTCAATCAGGAGGTGACAGGAGAATACATCGGCGACTTTAATGAAATCAAGGTAAGCCTGAATAACATCATTCAATCGTTAAGCAATGTCTTTGCGGAAATGGATATGTCCGCGGACCAAGTCTTTGAAGGGGCGTCCCAGGTATCGGAAGGTGCCCAGTCGCTGTCCCAAGGCGCTGCGGAGCAAGCCGGGGCTATTGAGGAGCTTTCCGCCACGATCAGTGAGATTACCACGCAGATCAAAGCCAACGCGGAAAACGCGGCAAAAGCGAAAGAGATATCAATCCTCAATGGACAAACCACCGCCGAGGGCAAAGTGCAAATGGACTTGATGATCAAGGCCATGGATGAAATCAGCAACGCTTCCAATAAGATCGGCAAGATCATCGAAAACATCGACGCCATTGCCTTCCAAACGAATATCTTGGCCCTTAACGCAGCGGTGGAAGCCGCCCGGGCCGGTTCGGCGGGGAAAGGTTTTGCCGTTGTGGCGGAAGAAGTGAGAAATCTTGCGGGGAAATCGGCGGAGAGCGCGAAAGATACCGCCGCTTTGATTGAAAGTTCCCGGGCGGCCATTGAAAACGGCTCGAAAATCGTGACGGAAACGGCGAGAGCTTTGGAAAAGATCGCCGAAGGCACCGAAAGATCCGACGAGGTGATCCAGGAAATCGCCGACGCCAGTGAAGAGCAGGCAAAAGCGGCGGATCAAGTGAACCTTGGCATGGAACAGATTTCCGGTGTGGTGCAAACCAACAGCGCCACGGCGGAGGAAAGCGCGGCGGCCAGCGAGGAGCTTTCCGGCCAGGCGCAAATGCTCAAGGAATTGATCGGAAAATTCGAATTGAAAGAAGAAGACCAAGATTTTGATCAATAAAGTTTTGTAAATTGAATGAGAAGCCACCTGCGTCATGCAGGTGGCTTTATTTATGGAATAAACAGGGTTTTTCCAGACGTATTTGTGTTCTATCTGTATAGAATCCAAAAATAAATTGATAAAAGTAAATGATCGAAAGAATAAAGCAGATATAAAAAGAGATGCGCAAAAATAACGTTATAAGGAGATGGAAACATTGAAAAAGAAAACGCTAAAAAATATTGAGCAGAACTCAATAAAATCAAAGAGCCTGACCAATAAAATATTGACCAAAACCATGGTGGCGCTGTTTTTCGTCATGTTGGTGGTGATTGTTACCCTGAGCGTGGTTTTGCAAAATGCCTTTATGGAAAAACAAGAAAATGAGATTGAAAATCTTGCCGCGTACAACAGCAAAGTTGTCGCAAGCAATTTGGAAAAGTTGGACAATTTTTCTAACTCGTTAGCGAATAACGTGGGAAGTTATAGCTCCTTTGACCGCGAGGTGGCGGAGCAACTGATTCGTGATTCATTATATAATGTTTTAATTGATGAAAATATCTTTTCGGCCTATTATGCTTTTGAACCGAATATGTATTTCCCCGATACGCCCAACGGTTTATCCTATTATGTCTATAGAGACGGCAGTGACGTAGCCATTGACGTGTTAAATAATTATGATGACTATTCCATCGCAGAATATTATGCCGTCTCGGCAGAGACGGGGGAGCCAAACATTACAGAACCATATAAATATGAACTGACCAACGGTGAAACCGTTTATTTGATTACGTTAAGTAAGCCGATATTTAATGATGACGGGAAGTTGATTGGCGTTTCCTGCTGCGATTTTGTAGCGGAATACTTTTTGGGATTAGACTATGATATGGGTGATTATGAAACGGCCAACGGGTATCTTTTGACCCAGGAAGGAGCCTGTATTGTAGACACCGCCAACCCTGATAACGCAGGAAAACAATTTGAGATTATCAATGATGGCGACGAGGAAAGGCTGGACGCCATCAAAAATGCCACGGAAACTAAAATTGACGGTGTTGATCCAGTAACCATGGAAAAGGCAATCATCTACAATATGCCCGTGACAGTAAAAGGAATTGATAAAACCTGGTCCTATCAGTTTTCCGTGGAGGAATCCGAAGCCTTTGAATCCGTTAAGATGATGATCATCCTTGTCGTTTCCATTACCATAATCGGTCTTCTCCTCCTTGCTTTTATTATTTTCAGAAATCTTAAGAAATCCTTGGCGCCGGTGGGTAAGATCGTACGCAACATCGAACAGATGGGAGAGGGTAATCTTCACCTCGAAAAAGTCGACCACTATACCAATGATGAATTGGGCAAGCTCACCAGAATCAATGAAAATACCGCGGAAATTCTAAATAGTTACATCAGCGAAATTTCAGAGGTACTCACCGAAATTTCCAAAGGAAATCTTAATCAGACGGTTACCAGGGAATACATCGGCGACTTTAATGAAATCAAGGTAAGCCTGAATAACATCATTCAATCGTTAAACAATGTCTTTGCGGAAATGGATATGTCCGCGGACCAAGTCTTCGAAGGGGCGACTCAAGTGTCGGAAGGGGCCCAGTCGCTGTCCCAGGGCGCGGCGGAGCAAGCCGGTTCCATTGAGGAGCTTTCCGCCACGATCAGTGAGATTACCGGGCAAATCAAAGCCAACGCGGAAAACGCGGCGAAAGCGAAAGAAATTTCACTCCTCAACGGAGAGACCACCGCCGAAGGCAAAGTGCAAATGGACTTGATGATTAAGGCCATGGATGAAATCAGCAACGCCTCCAATAAGATCGGCAAGATCATCGAAAACATCGACGCCATTGCCTTCCAAACGAATATCTTGGCCCTTAACGCAGCGGTGGAAGCCGCCCGGGCGGTTCGGCGGGGAAAGGTTTTGCCGTTGTGGCGGAAGAAGTGAGAAATCTTGCGGGGAAATCGGCGGAGAGCGCGAAAGATACCGCCGCTTTGATTGAAAGTTCCCGGGCGGCCATTGAAAACGGCTCGAAAATCGTGACGGAAACGGCGAGAGCTTTGGAAAAGATCGCCGAAGGCACCGAACGATCCGACGAGGTGATCCAGGAAATCGCCGACGCCAGTGAAGAGCAGGCAAAAGCGGCGGATCAAGTGAACCTTGGCATGGAACAGATTTCCGGTGTGGTGCAAACCAACAGCGCCACGGCGGAGGAAAGCGCGGCGGCCAGCGAGGAGCTTTCCGGCCAAGCGCAAATGCTCAAGGAATTGATCGGAAAATTTGAGCTGAAAGAAGAAGACCAAGATTTTGATCGGTAAGGTATCATAAATTAAACCTGAAGCCGCCTGCATCATGCCGGCGGCTTCTTATATGGCGCCTATGGGATTCACTGCTCGAAATGGTTGCGCATTTCTTGCGGCACTTGTGCCCTTTAGGGTACTTGCACTGGTGGATGTGAACTTCGAATCCCTAGGAACAGGGAGTGACGCGTATGGGATTTACCGCTCGAAATGGCTACGCATTTCTTGCGGTATAAACTTCGAATCCCTTCCGAATCAACATGTATATTAAAAGAGCCTATCCCGCAGGGACAGACCCTTTTAATATGGTGACGCGTATGGGATTTACCCTAAAGGGTATAAACTTCGAATCCCTTCCGAATCAACATGTATATTAAAAGAGCCTATCCCGCAGGGACAGACCCTTTTAATATGGTGACGCGTATGGGATTCGAACCCATGAATGCCAGCGTGAAAGGCTGGTGAGTTCAGCCGCTTCTCCAACGCGCCGTGTGGTAGCGGCGATTGGATTTGAACCCATGACACCCCGGGTATGAACCGAGTGCTCTAACCACTGAGCTACGCCGCCACAGCAATAACAATTATGATATAAAACGAAAAAAAAGTCAAGAGGGAAATCGCAATTTTTTACGTTTTGCCTTCGTTATTTTTCCTTTCTAAGATGTAGTTACCGTTTTTATAAAGCAATGTTTCAATTTCCGACCATGATTTCACGTTTTCCGCGGCGAGAAAGGCGAGAATGGCCTTTTTATCGATGTTTTCATCCTCCCAATACTCCGGCCGAATCCGCCCCTTTTCCACCAACGTAAGAGAACCCTTTTCTCCGAAATAACGGGGCGTCACCGGCGAAGCTTCCTTTTTTAAAATTACGCTGAAACGGCCGCTTGGCTCCAAATAGGCGAGATCCACGTCATTTTCGTCGCGGACGCCTTTGATGCGCAATTCCTCCATAATGGAATTGTTGTCAATCCGGTAACGGGCAAGGTTTTTTTCAATGATTTTGCCGTTTTTGATGACGGGAACAGGGCCGCCCTCCATCACTTTGCCCAATTTGGGAACCCTGGCGTACAGCGCTGAAAGGGAGATTTGCAGCAGTGTTAAAAGAACGATGGCCAAGGCCGGGTAGAGGATGCTTTTGTCGACGGTGGCCAGAGGAGAACCCATGATTTCGCCGATGCCGAGCACGATTACGTAGTCCAGGGGTTCCATATCGCCCAAAGAGCGATAGCCCATCAGGCGGAAGCAGACGAGGGTCAGCAAAAAAAGCGCGCCAGTTTTCAATATGGTGGCGGACACCAAAGGAAGCTCCATGACAATCTCCCTTTCTTTTTCCCCATAGTATGGTCTGAATGACGGTATTTTATTGGAATATCGGACACAATAGAAGAAAAAAGCAAGGAGCGTAACGATGCATCAATGGTCCTCGATTCTCTTCGCCGCTGTGGCCGGCATGGCTATGGCGCTGCAGGGAACCTTTAATACAGCCGCCGGCAAGGTCATCGGCATTGCCGAAAATACCCTGATCGTTCACTTGATCGGCGCCGCCGTCATTGCCCTGTTGCTTCTCTTCGGTATCGGCAAAGGAGATTGGTCCCGGTTTTTTGAAATTCCCTGGTACGGTTATTTGGGCGGCGTTTTAAGCGCTGTCATCATCTTTGCCGTCGTTGCCGGTATGGCCCATCTCGGCGTGGGCAACGCCACGGCGATCATCATCCTTTTTCAGGTCGGCGCCGCTTTGGTGATCGACAGTTTCGGTCTCTTTGGCGCGGATAAAATCCCCTTTGCCTGGAGTCGCCTCCTCGGCGTTGTGCTTCTGTTTTGCGGAACAAAACTCGTTTTTAAATAAATCTGCGGGCAGAGGAAAAGAATGTCGGAAACTGCGTCGGTTTATCCTGGCGCTTTCTCTCCGGTGCGAAGAATCGGAGGATTTCGTTTCCGCTTTTTCCCCGTTTGCGTTGAGATTCTGTCGGAAATTTCTTTTGCTTCTTCGCCGATTGCGACAAAGTTTATGAAACGGTTGGTCTATAATCGAAATATAAACAGTGAATGCAAAAAGAAAATAGTTTCAGCATGGGCAGAGGAAGTGATATTGTGAGCGAACCGGTGAAATTTTATGCCTTTGAAGGCGCACAATCGGGGAAAAAGGAACATCTCTACCAAGAGAAAAAAGAACATCCCCTGCGGGAAATCATCCGCTGTTATGTTTCAGCTTCTACCTTCATTTTGGGCGGTATCGGTTTTTTTCTTGCCGGCGCCGGTTTCTTAGACATCCTTTATCCTTTCGGCATCGCCTGGTTCGCCGCAGCCTCCCTTTATGACAAAAGGCGCGTCTTTTTTTGGATTTTACCGGCGCTTTTTGGCTATTACTGGTTTGTACCTCAGGATTTTCCCATCTATGCCGCTGTTTTGCTGGCGGAGTTTTTCTGTTTTCTTTTGTATTCCGTTTCCGGGAAGAAGTCCCGTTATTACCTGCCGATCATCGTATTTTCCACAACCGTCGTAATACGCGGCCTTTTCCTGGTATTTAGCGGCATATCGGATACGCTCCTCGTCATCACCTTGGGAGAAAGCGTCTTAGCCGCCGGTCTATCCTATATACTGTATCGGGCATTTGAGGTATGGCAACTTTTAAGCAGTATGGAAAAACCGGGACGGGGAGATATCCTATGCATATTGGTTTTGGCCGTTGGTTTATTGTTGGGCATGGATCATATCGCGGTTTATTCCGTATCTCCCGCGAAGATCATCATGTGTCTTTTGATCTTGACCGCAGCGTTGACCGCCGGCGCCGGAGGCGGCGCCGCTGTCGGTGCTGTGGTCGGCGTCATCCCCAGTTTATCCGCGATGGTGAGCCCTTCCGCCATCGGGGTGTACGCGTTTTCCGGGTTTATGGCGGGAATCTTTACGAAATTCCGCCGCCCCGGAATCATCTTTGGGTATCTGCTGGGAAACATATTGCTTTCGCTTTATCTCCTTAACACGACGCTGTTAACGTCTTCGGTCGTGGAAACGCTGATCGGAGCAGTCCTTTTCCTGGCGATACCCAAAGGTATGATCTTCCGGCTCACCGAATTGGTGGCGGGGCAAAGCGCTGTTCCGGTCAAAACGGAACTGAAACCGAGAAACGACGAATACGCCGTCAGCCGCCTGAACGAAGCGGGAAAGAATCTTTCGCTTTTAAGCGATATGCTCCGTGATATTCATAAAGAAGCGGAGCCCAAAGCGGAAAAGAACATCAAATCGATTTTGGATCATATTTCTGATAAAGTATGCAGGGGGTGCTCTCTCAGGGCCGTCTGCTGGGACAGCGATTTCGCCGCCACCTATAAAGAGCTGATGCGCGTTTTTGCTTTGGCCGAGGCCAACGACGGCATTACCGTCAAAGACCTGCCGGAAAAATTCCGCCGCAAATGCTGTCACCATAAGGAAATTACCGCGGCGGTGAACTGCCTTTATGAACTCTACCGTAAAAATGAGTTTTGGCAAAAACAAGTGGTAGGCAGCCGTTATCTGGCCTTGAGCCAACTTGATAATACGGTTCGCCTGCTCAATGCCTTGAGTCATAACATCAATTCATACCGGGCCTTCAAAGATTTGCTCAACGCGAAGCTTGGCACAGAAATCCGCAAAAAAGGACTGAACATCGATAAAATCGTGGTAGAAAGCGTCACGGAAAACGATTTAGGCTTGCGCCTGAAAATGCGCCATTGCCGGGGCACCAGGAATTGCGGGGAAATCATCGCCGCCGCCATCTACAGCCTGACCGGGAAAGAGTACGCCGCCGCGGAAAGTTGCTGCGGCGGCAAGGATACGAATTTTGTCTGTAACTGCCGTTTTGTGATCAAAGGCGCCGCGGGCCTTTCCGTCAGCTCGGTACAGTTGACCAAAGAAGGCAGCGCCGTTTGCGGCGACGCCAATGCCGAAGTGGTCTTATCCGAGGCCAAGGAGGCGCTGATGATCAGTGACGGCATGGGCAGCGGGCCGAAAGCGCGAAAAGAATCGGAACTGACCATATCTCTGGTCAAAGAGGTCTTGGAGTGCGGTTTCGACCGTGATTTCGCCGCCGGTCTCGTCAGTTATCTGATGCTGATGGATCGGGAGGAGGATATCTACGCCACCATCGACCTCTGCCTTTTGGATCTTTTCCGACGGGAGGTGGAATTTGTGAAGTTGGGCGCCGGCGCTTCCTATCTCTGCACACCGGGAAAGGGGATGAAAGTGATTTACGGGCAGCCGATGATGGTCGGCTTCGGCGGGGAAGCGCCCACCAAATCATTGAAAGAAGAAATCAGAAAGGGCGATATTATTATTTTAGCCAGCGACGGGATATGCGAAACCGCCGAAGGCAGCGAAGAGCCCGATTCCTGGCTTGTTTCCCTGATAGAAGAAAACCACCAAGAGGAAGCGAAAGTCATCGGGGAGCGCATTGCCAACCAAGCGGTGAAGTTGGGCGGCGGCAAGGTACGTGACGACATTACGGTTACTGTCGCCAAAGTCGTATAGATGATGCTCTCGAAAAATGCTGTTCTGCATCGAAAGCAGAATGAATAGGACGGTACCCCATTAACCGTAGACGCGGTGTTTTTGGGCGTGAATGAAATAATGAAAAACCGAAGCAAAAAACGCGGTTTGAAATTCCCTTAGAATTTCCTTCCGCGTTTTTTGCTTTTTAGAAGATCTTCGGATATAATAAAATCATGGAAAAAATCGTGAAAGAGTTCATTGCCCAAAATCATATTTTAGACGATGTCGACAGCATTGTCCTGGCCGTTTCCGGTGGCGCCGATTCCATGGCGCTGGCTCATTTCATGCTGTCCGTTTTCCCGGCTTACGGCTATCAAATCGCCCACCTCAATCACGGCCTCCGGGAGGCCGCCGCTGCTGACGAAGAGCTGGTACGGGATTTCGCGGCAGATCACGGCGTTCCCTTTCGCCTCTCTCGCTGCGATATCGCCGCCCTGGCCAAAGAGCGGCGTCAGGGTCTGGAGGAAACCGGCCGTGAGGAACGGTATGGCTTTTTTCGCGGTTTGGGTGCGGATCTGATTTTGACAGCCCACCATAAAAACGACGCGGCGGAAACAGTGCTGCTGCACCTGATCAGGGGCAGCGGCCTAAAGGGCGTTGCCGGGATGGCCCCGCGGGAAGGGGATCTTGGCCGCCCCTTTCTTTGCGTGCCCAAAGAAGCTTTGGTGGCCTATTGCAAAGAACACGGCGTGGCTTTTGCCGAAGACGCGACCAACGCCGATACCGCCTATACCCGCAATAAGGTGCGCCATACATTGTTGCCGCTGATGGAAACGATCAATCCCGACGTTGTTGACGCCATCTACCGCTTTTCCGTCATTGCCGCCGGTGAGGATAAGGTGTTAAACGATGCCGCCACGCAATATCTCGATTTCTTTCTGCAATCGGAGAACGCAAATTTGATTCTTGACCGGAGGGATCTCCTCGGTTTGGCCGAACCCATGGCCAGGCGGGTGATCCGAGCCGCGGCGGCCAAAGCCGGGGGCGCCATCGATTATGCCCTGACCGAAAAGATTCTCGCTCTGAAAGAGGGCAAAGCATTGCCTTTGACCAAGGAGCTTTGGGTACGCGCAGAGGAAAACCTCTTCCTTTTCGGTGCAGCAAAGGAACGCAGCATATCCCGGCTTCATGTGACGCTGCCCCTTTGTGGCAAAGTTGATATCGCGGAAATCGGCGTTACGGTGGAAATCCGGCCTGAGTCAGGGGAAGGCCAAAGTTCCTCCGACGCTTTTGGCCTTTTCCCCGAGGAGCTCTTTCGGGAGCAGCCACCGGTCTTGCGCTACCGGCAAACAGGCGACCGGGTTCTGTTGAAAAATGGCAAATCAAAGAAGCTCAGCGATTATTTTATCGATGAAAAAATCGCGATAGCTCAACGGGAAAAAACTTTGCTCCTTGCCGTAGGCGACCGCGTCCTTTGGGTCGTCGGCCGTCGCTTCTTCGCGGCGCCGGGAGAGAGGAATATTTTGATCAGGCTTTATTTTGGGAATTATTCAAATAATTGATAAATATCCCTTTTAAGTCCTTGTCTTTTGTGTTATAATAAGTCCGTATATTTAGAGTTGTTTGCATAAGGAGGAAGCCTTGAAGAAATATATTAAGAATATTATGGTTTATCTTCTCATTGTCCTGGCCGTCATTACAGCGGTACAGTTCATGTCCAAGGAAAACCAAAAGGTTACCGAAATGACCTCTTCCGAGTTCATGAGTAAAGCAGACTCCGGGCTTTTTAAGGAAGTGGTCATCGTCGCGGCGGACAATGCCTGGGCCGTGACGGCCACGGATAAGGACGGTAACGAATATAAAGCGACGATTCCGCCGGAAAATGAGATCATCACCACCCTGGAAAGCGCCGGAGCTTCCGTGTCTTTCAAGGAAGAAGCCGGGGATCCCTGGTGGCAGAGTATGCTGATCATGCTGATTCCCATGATCATTATTTTAGGCGTGTTCATTTTTATGATGAATCAGAGCCAGGGCGGCGGTTCCAAGGTGATGCAGTTTGGTAAAAGCAAAGCCAGAATGCAAGCGCCCGGCGACAAGAAGGTGACGTTTAGAGACGTTGCCGGCGTCGATGAAGTGGAAGAAGAGCTTGCGGAAATCGTCGATTTTCTGAAGGACGGCCGCAAATACAACGCCTTGGGCGCCAAAATTCCCAAAGGTGTGCTGCTCTTCGGTTACCCCGGTACCGGGAAAACCCTTTTGGCGAAAGCCGTTGCCGGTGAAGCCGGCGTACCTTTTTTCAGCATCAGCGGTTCCGATTTTGTGGAGATGTTCGTCGGTGTCGGCGCGTCCCGCGTCCGCGATCTGTTTGAACAGGCCAAGAAAAATTCTCCCTGTATCGTATTTATCGATGAAATCGATGCCGTGGGCCGTCAGCGCGGCGCCGGTGTCGGCGGCGGTCACGATGAAAGAGAGCAGACCTTAAATCAGCTTCTCGTGGAAATGGATGGCTTCGCGGAAAATTCCGGTATCATCGTCATCGCGGCAACCAACCGTCCCGATATCTTAGACCCGGCGCTGTTGCGCCCGGGCCGCTTCGACCGCCAGATCAGCGTCGGTATGCCCGACGTCAAGGGCAGAGAAGAAATTTTGGGCGTTCACTCCAAAGGGAAACCTTTGGGCAGCGATATCAACCTCGCCGTCATTGCCCGGCGCACCCCCGGCTTTTCCGGGGCGGATTTGGCGAATCTCTTCAATGAGGCAGCATTGCTCGCCGCCCGCCGCCACAAAACCGAGATCAATATGCCGGAAATGGAAGATGCCAGTGAGCGGGTGATTGCCGGTCCCGAAAAGAAAAGCAAAGTCGTTTCTCCCGCGGAGAAAAAACTTGTATCCTATCATGAAGCAGGTCACGCCGTGGCGGCCTTTTATTGCCCCACCGCCGACCCTGTCCATAAAATTTCCATCATCCCCAGAGGCCGCGCCGGCGGTTATACCCTGATGCTGCCGGAAGAAGACAGAAACTTCGTCACGAAAAGCCACATGGAAGAGGAGATCGTTGTTTTCCTCGGCGGCCGCATCGCCGAAGAACTGATCCTGAAAGACGTCAGCACCGGCGCGCAAAACGATTTGGAACGGGCTACGGAGATCGTGCGCAAGATGATCACGAAATACGGCATGTCCAAGGAAATCGGCGCTCTGACCTTTGGTCACAATGAGGAACAGGTATTTCTTGGCAGAGAACTCGGTCATGAACGCGGTTTTTCCGAGGAAGTCGCCTCGGCCATTGATAAAGAAGCCCGTAAGATGATGGATACGGCCTATAAACGCTGTACGGAAATTTTAACGGAGCATGTGGATCGGCTTCATGCCATCGCTAAGCTGCTCTATGAAAAAGAAACCGTGGGCGCCGATGAATTCCTCGACGTGATGAACGGCAGAACACTGCCGGAACCGGAAGGAAATGAAATTCCAGCCGAATTGGATATCGACATCGCCAACGGCAAAGAGTCCTTTGAAGCTTTTGACGTCCAAGAGGGACCCTTAAAGCAGGCAAAAAAGGAAGACGCTGCCATTGAAAAGCCAGGGGAAACCGTGGAAACCGGCGGCGCGGAGGATTCCGATCATGCCGATGAATCAGACGAACAAAAAGAGCCAGAAGAATAAACTTGAAAGAGTGGGGAAGCTTTTGCGTTCCCCGCAATATAAAGAATACTTGGATCAGATCTGCCGTTGCGAGGAAACGCGCCGTTTTTGCCGCCATGATCGCAATCATTGCTGGGAAACGGCGCGTACGGCCTACATTCTCTATTTGACCGGAGAGGTTTCCTGTGGGGAATTGGAATCCTTTTCCCCGGAAGCGGCCAAGGAAATGATCTATGCCGCCGCCTTTCTCCACGATATCGGACGCTTCAAAGAATATGCAGACGAAGCCTTGGATCACAGCGTGGAAGGGGCGGTTTTGGCCCGCCCGCTCCTTTTTGAGGCGGGCTTTTCTGATGCGGAAAGTACGTTGATCTTAAAAGCCATTGCCCACCACCGCAAAAAAGGCGAGGCAGGCTTTGATTTGTTGTTGTATCGTGCCGACAAGGAAAGCCGTCCCTGTTATGACTGCCCTATGTTGGCCGAATGTAAAAAATTCTCACCGGAAAAACAGCCGGTGATCACAGTGTGAGGTGGATGATGAGCAAATTTAACGTCCGAATCGTATCTTTTGACGATGCCAGGGAAATTTACCGCTTCAACGAACGTTTTATCAAGCCTTCGGATTACGGCGCCAGGTATATGGCGGGGAAAGCGGGATATCTGAATATCTATGCGGAAAATCTTCGCGATCCCGGCGTTCAGGTTTTAAAAGAATCCCTGCTCTCCCTCGGTGGTGAGGTGGTGACCAACCACGATGTGCTGATTCATAAATCGGAACGTTCCGCCGTGCTGATGATGGCCCGGGAAGATCAATTCAAGGTGCTGGTCAGAAGGCTTAAATTGCAGCAATTCGGTTTGCCGCGGCTGGCCGATGAGATCAAAGAAATGCTCCGTTACGGCATGAAGGAAACGGATCGGGTCATTTCCTACGATGGCGGCGAGCTTGTTTTCGGTGCAAGAACCTTGGTGATGGGGGTTTTAAATTGTACGCCGGATTCTTTTTCCGACGGCGGCAAATGGACGGATGTGGATGCTGCCGTGGAACACGCTTTGGCCATGGCGGAAAACGGCGCCGATATCATCGACATCGGCGGGGAGAGCACCCGGCCCTATCCGGGGAAGGTCGCAATTTCCGCGGAAGAGGAAATGGAGCGGGTGCTGCCGGTGATCGAAAAGCTCCGAGGCAAGTTGAAGGTGCCGATTTCCATCGATTCCTACAAAGCTGAGACGGTTCAGGCGGCGCTCAAGGCCGGCGCCAAGATCATCAACGATGTTTGGGGCCTTCAATACGATCAAGGGGAAATGGCCGCCGTGGCCGCCAAAGCGCAATGCCCCGTGATTTTGATGCATAATAAAAACGAAGCGGTTTATGATAATTTCATGGCGGAAGTGACGTCGTTTTTGAGAAAGAGCATCGAGATTGCCGTGGCCGCCGGTTGTGACAGGAATAAAATCATTGTCGATCCCGGTTTTGGTTTTGGCAAAAACCTCGAACACAATCTCTTGCTCACCAATAAATTAGCGGAGCTGAAATCGTTGAACTGTCCTTTGCTGATGGCGGCCTCCCGAAAAAAATCCGTGGGTCTCGTTTTGGACGCCCCGGTGGATCAGCGCCTCATGGGAGACGCGGCGGTGACCGCCATTTCCATCATGAAGGGCGCCGATATGATCCGCGTCCACGACGTCAAAGAAATGGTGCAAGTTGCCAAAATGGCCGACGCCATCGCCGGAAAGGGTTATTGAAATGGATAAGATTTACCTTGATCAGCTGGAGTTCTTTGCCTATCACGGTTGTTTGGAGCAGGAGAAAAAAGAAGGGCAGACCTTCTATATTTCCGTGACGCTGGAATTGGATCTCACCATGGCGGCGGAAGACGACGACCTGGCGAAAACCGTCAATTACGGCGAGATTTACGATATGGTAGCGGACATCACTTTGAACAATAAGTTCGAGCTCATTGAAAAGCTGGCCTATACGATCATCAGCCGCATCCTCTACACCTTCTCCCCGGTGCGCGGCGTCACGGTGCGGGTGGATAAACCACAGGCGCCGGGAAGCGCGGGGCCGTTTCCCGCGGCGGTGGAACTCAGGAGGGAGCGGGCATGAAACAGGCGGTAATCGCCTTGGGCAGCAATGTCGGCGACACTTTGGCGAATCTTCGGGCAGCCGTGGACTTGCTGGAACAAGGCGGTTGTGAAATAAGGAGTATTTCTTCTCTTTACATCACGGAGCCTTGGGGCTATGCTGATCAAGACGATTTTTTAAACGGCGCCGTTTTGATTGCCACAGACAAAGATCCCCAGGAACTGCTGGCGCTGACCCAAAGCATCGAAAGGGAGCTGGGGCGGAAGAAATTGTTTGTCAACGGCCCCCGTAGCATTGATCTTGATATTCTTGTCTACGAAGGGGAGACCGTGGCTACGGAAACCTTGACGATTCCCCATCCCCGCATCAAAGAGCGCCTTTTTGTGCTGACGCCTTTGCATGACGTCGCCCCCGATTGGGATATCCCCGGCATGGGCAAGGCCGCAGCGTTATTCTCCGCTTTTGCCGGTGAGGAACGCGTGGAACCCACAAAAAAGAAAATAAGGTAACAATCCGATTTTTTCTGTCATAAGATAGGATAGCAAGAAAATACACAAAGGAGAGTGATCTCGGTGGATTTTCCTGGTATCCTTATTTTTTTTATGGTCGCTTTTCTGGTCTGGTGGCTCTTTATCATGGACGATCATGATGATGACAATAATAAATATTCTTAGAAATTTAAAAAAAGGGAGGCTTGCGCGTGGGAAAAGGAAAGGCCGGAAATGACTTTCCCCGGGGAGATTGGGTTCTCGAAGAGATGTTGAAGGTCGCCATGGAAGATGAAAAGACGGACCGGGAAAAATACCGGCGGTTGGCAAAAATGGCCGATCGGGAAAAGGATGCCAAAAAACTCTTTGGCATTGCCGACGATGAGGCGAATCATCTGAAGGCGCTGCAATTTTTGTATTGCACGCTTTTCGGTAAAAGAGCGCCGCGGGTGGAAGCCCAGCCGGTGAAAATCGCCAATTTTACGGAAACCATCCGTAAATCCATTGTCAGCGAGTATGAGGCAACGGCGTTTTACAGGGAAATCCTGAACAGACTGTGCTGCGAGGAATTCAAATCGATCATTCGCCGGATCATGGCGGATGAACAGCGGCACGCACAGATTTTGGAGTCGATTTTGGAAAAGTGATTGGAAAAAATTTTTTTATTGACGCAAAAGCCCTGCAACGATGTTGGGCTTTTTGCGTTTTTCTCATTGCGTATTGCCGAAACGGTCAAAATATGCTATTTTATATAGTATATTTACGGAGGCTGTTATGAGTAAATTGATCTATCTTTTGTTTGTCGTCATCGGCGGCACCGCAGCGGCGGTTCAGATGCCGATCAACTCCGTCCTTGGTAAACGGATTGGTGTTTTTGAAAGCGGATTATGGTCCTTTGCCACCGGCACCATGCTTTTAGTCGTGCTGGTCTTGATTTTTGGCAGAGGACAGTTTACGGAAATTGTCTCCGTACCGAAATGGCAGCTGATCGGCGGCACCCTCGGCGTCGTCGCCGTGATCTCCATGATCGTGGCCGCGCCTCAACTGGGGATTGGCCTGGCGGTGGTGGGGATTCTTTTTGGACAGGTTACCATCGGCATCTTAATTGATACCTTTGGCTGGTTCGGCGTGGACAGAATCCCCCTGGACTATAATCGTGTGATCGGCATGGTTTTGATGCTGGTCGGTGTATTCTTTGTTTATCGGAGTAAAATAGGAATATAATATGGAACGAATCGACGATTTATTGAAAACGAAATGGCTGGGCAGGAATTACCGCTTTGAGACAGAAGTTGTTTCCACCAACACCCTCTGTTATGAACTGGCGGAGAGCGGCGCGCCCATGGGTACCGTCGCCGCGGCCCAAAGCCAGAGCGCGGCCAGGGGTCGGCGAAACCGGGTCTGGTTTTCCCCCGAGGATGGACTGTGGTTCTCCCTGCTGCTTCGTCCGGCCTTTACGCCGGAAAAAGCCGCGGCTTTGACCGTGGTCACGGCGGTGGGGATTTGCCGCGGTTTGATGTATTATCCCGGTCTGGGTGCTGAAATCAAGTGGCCCAACGATATTTACGCCGGGGGCAAAAAACTTTGCGGTATTTTATCGGAAATGAAGACCGATCAAAAGAAGCTGCACTATGTCGTCATCGGCATCGGCGTCAATTTTTCTACGGCAAAACTGCCGCCGGATATTCAAAAAACCGCCGCCGGTATCGAGGAACTCCTCGGTGTCGGTATCGACCGCAGAGAACTCCTTTGTCGCCTGCTTTTAGGGCTGGAATCCGCCTATGAGCAATACTTTGACGGTCAGGAGCAAGAGCTTTTCACCGAATGGGAGGAGCGCTCTTTGCTTATGCAGCGCGACGTAACCGTCAAAACCGTCGGCGGCGAGATGGCGGGGAGAGTGGCCGGTCTCAGTGAAGAGGGTTTTCTGCTTCTCGATATGGGCAATGGCAAAGGCGCGAAAATCATCTCTGGCGACGTATATGAAAAGGACTGAAAGAGCTATGGCACAAAGTAAAGTACGTAATATGACTTTGACCGCGGTTTTTGCGGCCCTCTTAGCCATCTGCTCCCAGATCGTGATTCCCTTGGGCGTCATTCCGCTGACCTTGCAGACCGCCGCCGTCTACATAACGGCGCTGGCCTTGGGCCCGGCCCGGGGCGCCGCGGCCATCGGCCTATATATCCTTTTGGGCGCCGTGGGTTTGCCGGTTTTTGCCGGCGGCACCGCCGGTTTCGGCGTTTTGGCGGGGCCCACCGCCGGTTTTCTCTGGGGTTTTTTACTTGTCCCGCTGATCAGCGGCACACTGATCGGTAAAATGAAGCAAAATCGGTTTTTATCCTATATCATTGCACTGCTGCCTGGTTTTTTGGCCGTCTTCGGCCTGGGGCTGGTTTGGCTGAAATATACCTTGGCGCTGTCTTGGACTGCGGCATTGACCATGGGCGTGCTTCCTTATCTGCCCGGTGATTGTGGGAAAATCGTCCTGGCGGCTTACGTCGGCTATCGTCTGTACCGCGCCGGCGTGGGCTACGGCGCCTCAAAGGAGAAAAAATGCTTTTAACGATTGATGTGGGAAATACCCATACGGTAATTGGCGCTTATGAAAAAGATAAACTCCGCAATCATTGGCGCATCGCTTCGGAACGGCAAAAAACCGAAGATGAGATTGGCGTCAAATTTCTACAGTTTTTGGAGCAGGCGGGGATTTCCGTAAAAGAGATTGAAGGGGTTGTCGTTGGTTCCGTGGTTCCCTCTTTGACGGAAGTCTTATTCTTCATGTCCAAGAAGTATCTGCACAGGAAGCCCCTTGTGGTGAATGAACGTATTGATCCGGGACTTGATATTAAAATGGACAATCCGGCGGAAATCGGCGCCGACCGCATTGCCAATGGTTTTGCCGCCTATCAACGCTACGGCGGTCCTGTGATTATTGTTGATTTCGGCACCGGCACCACTTTTGATTACATCACGGAAAACGGCGAGTACGCCGGCGGCGTCATCGCGCCGGGGATTGGCATCTGCATTGAGGCCCTCTTTACCAAAGCGGCGAAGCTTTCCAAAACGGAATACGTGAAACCCCCTACGGTGGTGGGGAAAAACAGCGCCCACAGTATGCAGTCCGGCTTCTACTACGGTTTTGCCGGGCAGGTGGACGGAATCTTAAAGAAGATGATGGAAGAAATCGGCAATGATGAGATCAAAGTCGTCGCCACCGGCGGTTACGGTCGTCTCGTGGAACGGGAAAGCAAGTACATCTCTTCGGTAGACCCGTTTTTAACCCTCTATGGATTAAAGATGCTTTATGAAAGAAACCAATAAACCAAGCGGAATGACGAAGGAAAACCCTGAGAAGGGGATTTCTTATATAGAAACGGAAGGCGCAAAACAGCCTTGGGGCGCAACACCCGAGCAAAAGGCGGCGGCTTTATACTGCAACGGCTCTAAGGAACCGTTTCCTGTGATTGCCGCGCCCATGGCAGGCATTACCGATAAGGTCTTTCGCCGCATCCTCCGGGAAAGGGGAGCTTCCTTTTGCTTTACGGAGATGATCTGCGCCAAGGCCCTGGTTCATGAAAACCGCAAGACATTTCAACTCATGGATATCAAGGGGGAAGAGGAGTTTTGCGGTGTGCAGCTTTTCGGCGCCGACCCTTGTGAAATGGCGGAAGCCGCCCGCCGGGCGGCGGCCCAAGGCGCGCCGGTGATTGATGTCAACATGGGTTGCCCCGTACCGAAAGTTGTCCATAACGGGGAAGGCGCGGCGCTCTTAAAAAATATCTCTTTGGCCGGAGAAATCGTCGCGGCTATGGTCAAAGCCGTGGAGGTGCCGGTCACCGTGAAGCTGCGCCGAGGGTTTGACGGCGGTGAAGAAGGACTGGAACTGGCCAAATGTGTGGAAAACGCCGGAGCCGCCGCTGTGACGGTTCACGGCAGGGATCGCGCCCAGTATTATAACGGAAAAGCCGATTGGGATTTTATCGCGAAAGTGAAAGCGGCCCTGACCATACCGGTGATCGGCAACGGCGATATTTTTGAGGCCGCCGACGCCCGAAACATGTTACGGCAAACCGGCTGTGACGGTGTGATGGTCGCCCGAGGTATGCTGGGGAATCCTTGGCTGCTTCAAAATATCAAAGCTGTGCTCCGGGAAGAGCCGGAAATCATCCCCAACGTGGACTGCCGCGTGGATCTTGCCATCAGACAGCTTCGGGAAAGCGCAGAGCTGTACGGTCCTTGGCTTGGCGTCCGTTTTATGCGTAAGTTTCTCGGTTGGTACGTGAAAGGCTTTCGGGACGCCGCCGCCGCGCGGCGCCGGCTAAATCAATTGACGGAAGTCACTGCTATTGAAGATTTTTTGCGGGAACTGGCGGAAAAGAATAAAAAGATTCAATAATATTTGGAAAAATCTGATATTTTAGTATTTTTACTATATTTTATAGAAGAAACCTTGACTTTTTCAGGAGAGGGAAATATAATGTACTGGATGAAAAATTTGATGGTTTTATCGTTGTGCCGATAAGACTGTCTTTTTCTATTATTTTTTTCAGTAGATTGATAGTCAAAGGAGTATATCATGAACGAAGAACAAGAAGTCCTATTAACAGCGGAAGGCTTTAAGAAATTAGAGGACGAATTGGAAAACTTGAAGACGGTCCGCCGAA
>JAXGZS010000001.1:407500-709774 GCA_040776805.1 Clostridiales bacterium
TTCTCCCCGAAATAGCTTTAGGGTTAGCCTCGGATGTTTAATCGTGGTGGTAAAGCACTGTTTGGGCTAGGGGTCTTAACAGATTACTGAACCTTCACAAACTAAGAATGCCACGATTTAAGAGTCCGGGAGTCAGACTGTGGGGGATAAGCTTCATAGTCAAAAGGGAAACAGCCCAGATCGTCGACTAAGGTCCCAAAATTCATGCTAAGTGGAAAAGGATGTGGAATTGTTAAAACAACCAGGATGTTGGCTCAGAAGCAGCCACCATTTAAAGAGTGCGTAATAGCTCACTGGTCGAGTGATTCTGCGCCGAAAATGTAACGGGGCTCAAGCATGATACCGAAGTCACGGGATTAAAGAGATTTAATCGGTAGGGGAGCGTTCTGTAGGCGTCGAAGGTGTGCCGTGAGGCATGCTGGAGCGTGCAGAAGTGAGAATGCCGGTATGAGTACACGAAAAAAGAAGTGAGAATCTTCTTCGCCGAAAACCTAAGGTTTCCTGGGGAAGGCTCGTCCGCCCAGGGTAAGTCGGTGCCTAAGCCGAGGCGTAAAGCGTAGGCGATGGACAATCGGTTAATATTCCGATACCGGCTGTAATCGTTTGAAGGATGGGGTGACACAGAAAGGTAGGCGTAGCGCGGCGTTGGTTGTCCGCGTGCAAGCGTTTAGGCTGAAGAGTAGGCAAAACCGCTCTTCGTTAAGGCTGAGGCGTGATGCCCAGCGAAATATAGTAGTGAAGTTGCCGATCCTATGCTGTCTAGAAAAGCCTCTAACGAGATTACAGTTGACCGTACCGCAAACCGACACAGGTAGGAAGGGTGAGAATCCTAAGGCGCGCGAGAAAACCCTCGTTAAGGAACTCGGCAAAATGACCCCGTAACTTCGGGAGAAGGGGTGCCACGTTATCGTACTTCGGTGCGAGAGGTGGCCGCAGAGAAAAGGCCCAAGCGACTGTTTATCAAAAACACAGGTGCCTGCCAAGTAGAAATACGAAGTATAGGTGCTGACGCCTGCCCAGTGCTGGAAGGTTAAGAGGAGAGGTTAGCGAAAGCGAAGCTTTGAATTGAAGCCCCAGTAAACGGCGGCCGTAACTATAACGGTCCTAAGGTAGCGAAATTCCTTGTCGGGTAAGTTCCGACCCGCACGAAAGGCGTAACGATTTGGGCACTGTCTCAACGAGGGGCTCGGTGAAATTGTAATGCCGGTGAAGATACCGGTTACCTGCGATAGGACAGAAAGACCCCGTGGAGCTTTACTGTAGCTTGATATTGGATTTTGGTATATCATGTACAGGATAGGTGGGAGACTTGGAGACATTGACGCCAGTCAGTGTGGAGTCACCCTTGGGATACCACCCTTAGTATACTGAAGTTCTAACCGACCGCCTTGAATCAGGTGGCGGGACAGTGTCAGGCGGGCAGTTTGACTGGGGCGGTCGCCTCCTAAAGAGTAACAGAGGCGCCCAAAGGTTCCCTCAGCGCGGATGGAAATCGCGCGAAGAGTGTAAAGGCATAAGGGAGCTTGACTGCGAGAGAGACATCTCGAGCAGGGACGAAAGTCGGGCTTAGTGATCCGGCGGTACCGAGTGGAAGGGCCGTCGCTCATCGGATAAAAGCTACCCCGGGGATAACAGGCTTATCTCCCCCAAGAGTTCACATCGACGGGGAGGTTTGGCACCTCGATGTCGGCTCATCACATCCTGGGGCCGGAGAAGGTCCCAAGGGTTGGGCTGTTCGCCCATTAAAGTGGTACGTGAGCTGGGTTCAGAACGTCGTGAGACAGTTCGGTCCCTATCCATCGCAGGCGCAGGAGAATTGAGAGGAGCTGTCCCTAGTACGAGAGGACCGGGATGGACATACCGCTGGTGTACCAGTTGTCTCGCCAGAGGCACAGCTGGGTAGCTATGTATGGAAAGGATAAGCGCTGAAAGCATCTAAGCGCGAAGCCAACCTCAAGATGAGTTCTCCCACCCCGCACGCAAGTGACGGGGGTAAGATCCCATCAAGACCAGGTGGTTGATAGGCCGGGTGTGTAAGTGCAGCGATGCATTGAGCTGACCGGTACTAATAGATCGAGGGCTTGACCTATTCGTCCTTTATGACGATGTCATCCCTAAAGCGTTTCCGTTTTCTCTATACAATTTTTAAAGAACTTCATTCTAATCAATGATTTTCCTTAACTTAATACGTCATAACCTTTCCCGGTGGCGATAGCAAAGAGGCCACACCTGTTCCCTTACCGAACACAGTCGTTAAGCTCTTTCACGCCTTTGGTACTTCGGACGCGAGTCCGCGGAAGAGTAGGTAGCCGCCGGGGTAAATTTTAACATAATCCCTGATAGCTCAATGGTAGAGCACCCGGCTGTTAACCGGGTTGTTGCAGGTTCGAGTCCCGCTCGGGGAGCCATAAAAAACCGCTGTTTATACAGCGGTTTTTCTTTTGCCTAAAATTCGTATCTACTTTAACAATTCATCATACGTTGTTGCCAAAGCGTCCTTGATTGCCTTTAACTGAGAGCCACGAATATGCTGGGTTTCTCTTTCAATTTTGACCAGCGTTTCCCGGGTCATGATAACGCCGTTTAACTGTAAGATTTGTACAAGCTCTGTCTGACCGATTTTTTTCTGCTTTCGTATTCTCCTTATGTTTTGACCAATATGGATTTTATCCTGTTTGATTTTTTGCTCTGTCAATTGCAGCCCTCCCCATGGACCAGAATCGATCCTTTTTCTTGACGATAACAAAATTGTCGTTTATAATGGGACCAGTATTAGTCCATTTTATAAGGAGGGATAGACTATTTTTTAGATAAATCAGATAGATTCAATAAATTTGATAAAATCGAAGCGTCATTAAACAAATAGAAAAGAAGAGAGGAAGTAATGGTTTGAAATGGAAGCAGGGAGAAAGCGAAGGGATGAAAAAGAATATTGATATTGGGGCTTTTGTTGTTTCTGTATTTTCATTGGTAGTTGGGTTTATGCTGCTGGGATATTTTAATCAGGAAAAGATTGTGAACATAAAGTATGATTTACTGGTTGCTGAATATGAAGATGAATTGAATGCTTATGATGAATCCTTTGATGCCTATTTAAAAGCGTATGAGCAATACGAATTGGATTTATGTAGGTATAACGAAGCCGTTGAGGCAGCTGCAAATAAGAACGAAATACCGGAGAATGGTATTATCAAGGTAAAAGCTAATTATAGCATAGACACTTCGGATAATAATTCCGTGGGAAATGAATGGGGTTATATTCTTAAAATAAACGGCAGTGACTTGACGTATTCACCTGCGATCTTTTCTATTAATGCCCATGATCCATTCACGATTTGCGTAGAAATAGAAGAATATGACGAGGCAAACTCTGATTATGGTTTTACCAAAGAGGTTGTTCACTATACAAATGAAGAAATACTGGCGGGAATTGGTAAAGATATTACCGTAAATGTGGAAGAAGGTGACGGCAGGTACACTGGACATGTTGCTTATATCAAAGTGCATATTGACATCATAAGGGAGATTGAGCAAATATATATTCCCAATAAACCTCAAAAGCCCGTCGATGACGTTATGGCTAAACCCGTTGAACCCAGAAGGGAAAGTGTAAACGTGGACGTCTTTGATCTGATAAAAGACAGCAAAATGATATTGGTATATACCGTGATTGCCTCTGCCATTATGGTTGTGCTATTTATTTTATTTTTAAAAAAGCACTGGATTTCGAAATGAAAGAACTAAAGATCAATGCCTTATGTAAAAGGGTGCCATCAGGATACATCTTAAATGGATAGCGCGGTTTTTGCGTATATCATGTTTTTGTGGTAAGCCTGACCCAGGATACCTTTTGATTTAGTGTAAACACTCTTTGCGATGAAAGCATATGATAGAGGGAATACCTATTTCAGAGGGGTGTGTTCTTTGGACTCAAACTGTTTGCATATTGGCATGAAAGCGCCGGATTTCACTGCGAACTCCACCATGGGTCCGATCACTTTGTCCGATTACAAAGGAAAATGGGTCATTTTCTTTTCCCATCCCGGTGATTTTACTCCGGTTTGCACCACGGAATTCCTTGGCTTTGCCCCGGCGGAAGAGGATTTTACCGCCCTCAACGCCCAGCTGCTCGGATTGAGCATTGACAGTAATACTTCCCATCTTGCATGGGTCAATACCATCTATCAAATCACCGGCGTGACCATTCCTTTTCCCGTCATCGCGGACAGAATGGGAGACGTGGCCCATCTCTACGGCATGGTCGCTCCGGATGTCAGCAATGAAGAAACGGTGCGGAATGTGTATTTTATTGATCCGCGTCAAATCATCCGGGCCATATTGATCTATCCGTTGACCAACGGGCGCAGCATTCCGGAAATCCTGCGGCTATTGACTGCACTGCAAACGACGGATCGGGATAAGGTCGTGACACCGGCCAACTGGCAGCCTGGCCAGGCGACGATGGTACCGCCGCCGCAAACATACGACCAGCTTGTGGCCCGCGAACAGAACCCGCAGCAGCTTGGTCTTGCTTGCAGAGACTGGTTTTGGTGTTATAATGTCCAAACAGCCGCAGCATCCGGTCGGCGAATGGTTTTTGGTGAGCATAAGGATTTGCCGTTAAGTTCTTCGGATGATGAAAATAAGGGTTGGCGCAGGACGTAAATCCTGCGGACCGGACCCATTGACCGTCTTTATCGTAATGAAGAGGGTGTCCCTTTCGATAAGTTTTTGAACTTATTGTTTCGGGGCGCCCTCTTTTTTATAAAAAATCCAACACGATCGCCTCGATCTTCTTCGCGCCGGAGACACGTGGAAAGAGTTTAGAAGATACCTTGGAGTAAGATAGACCGGCAAACCCTTGCAAAGGAAAGCAAAATGGGCTAAAATTATGATATATGATTTGCTAAGGGGCGATTGAAATGACAGTAAAAGCGAAACGGTTGGACTTCTTTGAAGAGGGGATCTTCATTAAAATCAATAAAAAAGTAGTGGAAATGGTGGCGGCGGGACGCAAGATCTATAATCTTTCCGTCGGCACGCCGGATTTCCCGCCTCAGGAACACGTGATGGCGGCGTTGGCGCAAAGCGCCCTGAATCCAACTTCTTACAAATACTCTCTACGGGACTTTCCCGATGTCCTTGAGGCCGTCGCCGACTACTATAAAAAGCGCTTCGGCGTGACTTTAAATCACGCTGAAATCATGGCGGTTCACGGTACCCAGGAGGGCATGGGCCATCTGGGCCTGGCCATCTGCAACCCTGGCGACGTGGTGTTGCTGCCGGATCCCGGTTATCCTGTTTTTGAGGCCGGGGCGCATTTCGGCGGCGCGGAAATCGTCCATTATCCGCTGTTAAGGGAAAACGATTTTTTGCCGGTGCTGGCCGGCATTTCCCCGGCAGTTTACGAAAAAACCAAGTATATCGTCGTATCGTACCCCACCAATCCCACCGGCGCTGTGGCGCCCAAGTCTTTCTATGAATCGTTGATCGCCTACGCCAAAAAATACGACTTTTATATCATCAACGACAACGCCTATCCCGATATCATCTTTACGGAGGATCCGGGATACTCCTTTCTTTCCCTGCCCGGCGCCAAGGAAGTGGGGGCGGAGTTCTTCTCCTTGAGTAAGACCTTTGATCTTTGTGGCGCCCGCATCTCCTTTTTTATTGGCAACAGGGAATTGGTGGAGGCTCTCTCCCTGCTCCGCAGTCAACTGGATTTCGGCGTTTTCTACCCGTTGCAAAGAGCCGCTGTGGCGGCCCTCAGTGGTCCCCTGGACTTTGTGGAAACCCAGCGTATGGCCTATAAAAAGCGACGGGATGCATTATGCGGCGGCTTGCGTCAAATCGGTTGGCCCGTCGAAAATAATATGGGTACCATGTTCGTCTTTGCCAAAATCCCGCCGCAATACGATTCTTCCGAAGTGTTTGCCGATTTGCTTTTGGAAAAAACCGGCGTGGTCTGCACGCCGGGGATCGCCTTCGGCGCGTGCGGCGAAGGTTACGTCCGCTTCGCTCTGACCCAGCCTGCGGAGATCCTTGAAGAAGTGGCTGCCCTGATCGGTAAAAGCGGTCTGATTTGAAGATTTCCGAAAAACCCTTGATTCTGACGTTATGTTATGCCTTCGTAAAACGGCAAATCTCTTCGGCATCAGCGTGCACACGCTCCGTTATGATGACAACATCGGGATTTTGAAAGACGCAAAGGTCAGCGAAGTCAGCGCCGTTTATTGCGCGTCGAGTGAACGCCGCGTTGGAAAAAAGAGGAGGGAAGCGGCTCTCCTTTCCATCGGTGATAGGAAAAAGGGTTGGCGTCTTAAAAACGCCGCTTTTTTTCCTCCGCAAAGGAAATAAGCATGGACGAGGTATGGAAATGAAGAAAACATTTTCTTTGGCACAATATTTGGCCCAAGGGGTGGAGGGCGTTGTGAAAGAAGTGGTCAAGACCGCTTTGGGCAATCCCAAAGCCGGTCTTTTTATGGCGCGATTCGCCGGGGCCAGCCATAAAGCGGAGAAGCGCCGGCAGGAGGCGGAAGCCCGGGGGGAACACATTCCGCCGTTTCTCATCGCCTCGATCACAAGCAGCTGCAATCTGCGCTGTGCCGGCTGTTACGCCAGGGAAAAACAGGGCTGCGGCGAGAAAGAGCACGACGATGTTTTGACGGCCGCGCAGTGGCGGAAAATTTTTCGCGAGGCGGAAACCTTGGGTATCAGCTTTGTTTTGCTTGCCGGCGGCGAACCGTTGCTGCGCAAAGATGTACTGATCGCGGCAGGAGAGATGCCGTCGATCCTGTTCCCTGTTTTTACCAACGGCCTCCTCTTTGACGACGACCTTTTTACGCTCTTTGACCGTCGCAGAAACCTGATTCCCATGGTAAGCCTGGAAGGCCAGGAGTACTTTACCGACAGGCGGCGGGGCAGCGGCGTTTATGAAAAACTGCTTTGCGTCATGGACCGTTTGACCAAGGAGGGTATCCTGTTTGGCGTTTCGGTTACCGTTACCACGGAGAATGCCGAGGAAGTGACTTCCGCTGCATTTCTTCACCAACTAAAAGCCAAAGGCTGTAAAGCCGTGATTTATGTGGAATACGTACCCTTTGGCGGGGAACAGGGGCATCTCGCCTTTGCGGAGGAGGATCGGGCACGCTTTGGCGACCGCCTCCTGATTTTACGCAGTTCCTATAAAGACATGGTTCTGATCGCTTTCCCCGGCGACGAGGAGGAAAGCGGCGGTTGCCTGGCGGCGGGCCGTGGGTTTTTCCATATCAATGCCAAGGGAGGCGCGGAACCGTGTCCCTTTTCCCCTTATTCCGATTATAATGTCAAGGACGGTACTCTTTTAGAGGCCTTGAATTCTGATTTGTTCACGCATCTGCAAGACAGCGGTATGCTCTTGGCGGAGCATACCGGCGGCTGCACCCTCTTCACCCGCAAGGATGAAGTGGAGGCCTTCCTGAAGTAAATAAATCGAATCCATTGGCAGGTATTCTTGCCCTATCCGGAGGATATCATGTTGCCGTAAACCCAGTGTTTCACAGCACGGAGCGTTTGCCTTGCCACGGAGACCCTTGCATTCTCTTCGGTTGACGGTTTCCGCGAAGTATGTTACGGTATTGATATCAAAGCGGACGCGCTGAAATTTTCGGAGTGTGGAGGTGAAAAGATGAGTACGGTCATTGTCGCCATCGTTTTTCTTGCTCTGATCACTGTTGTGACGGTGTATTCCATGAAGAGGCGGAGTAGCTGCGGCAGCTGCCGTCGTTGTTCCTTAGAGGACAAAACAGCTTGTGAGACCACGCCGCCGGGCAAAGATAACGATAGAAAATCAAATGAACCAAATGAATCAGATCAATCAGAGGAACCAGAGGAATCCGAGGAATCCGAGGAATCGGAACAATCCGAATAATCAGATCAACCAGATCCATAATTCAGCAAAAGCATAACCACCCGTCAAACGGGTGGTTATGCTTTTATGGGGTTCTTTATGGGACAACTTTTTTTGATAAATTTGGAAAGGATTTGCTAAGATGTGACGACGCCTTTGTGCAAAATTTTAAATTATTTTAAAAAAATTTTATCATAATAAATAATTGAATAAAAAATACGGATATATAATACAAGAGTATAATATCAAGATAAAGTTGGTTCATGGAAAAAGCTATTTTAGAAGTGAATGCCAACTAAAATGTAGTGAAAATAAGAAACTGACGAACAAATGTTGATCAAAACAATGGCCGCCCTGTTTTTTGTCGTGTTGATTGTGATTGCCGCTCTACGCGTGCCACTGCAAGCTGCCTTTAAGCAAGGCAGGACCATCGGATCGAAAAGTTTGCAGTGTATCACAGTAAAATATTCATAAGTTATTTGGGAAAGGCAGATAACTTTTTCGGATTATTCGCAAAAAATGTGGTAAAGGGCAGAGGTTTTCAGCGTGATAGGGCACGTGATTCGTCGGACAATGTTTTGGTCGCTAAAATAGCTTCTCGTCATCTCAGGTAATGCAGCGCCAGGTTTCTCGTTTATGTCTTAGATATTTTCTTAAACTGTTCATGGCAAGCGTATGAGTTGAGATGGAACGTCATCAATTCATGTGCTTTTCTTTTTTGGCTTCGCTATCATTTTTTCTGTATGAAAACAAATTTAAGGATGGTGTTTATTTCATGCTATAGCGAATGGGGGTGGCATTTATGAAATGGAAATGGCTTCGCCTTGTTTTTACAATTCTCTTAACCGGCGCTTTTTTAATCGCTTTTGCCGATATGGCCACAGGGATGATCGCCTCGAAGCAGCTCACCGCCGCGGTGCGGGGAAATCAAGCTGTGACGGTGGCGCAAAAAGACGCTGTTACAACGAAGGTCAAAGATAGTACCGCCGAGACGACGGAAGCGGTGAACGCGGCGGTTCAAACAACAGCATTCGAAGCCGATTCTGAGGCGCCAGAGTTGGCGGCCCAAGAAACGGAACCGGAACCGGATTCGGCGCAAACTTGTGTCAATCATACTTTTGGCCCCTGGGAAACGGTCACCGCGCCCACGGTCAACGATTGCGGTTCGCAAGAAAGAACCTGCGCAACTTGCGGTCATGAGGAAACGGAAGCGCTTCCCAAACTGACTGCGGAAAACAATTCCGTATGCATTCCCAGCGCCAATATCGTCATTCCTTTTACTTTGACAGAACTGAATCAGACGAACGTCGACGCTTGCGGCGCTGTTTGTGATTTGGGCTTTTTTAAAACGTATTTTGGCACTGACGATATTATGGTCTCGGGACATCGTACCAATGTCATCGGCAAGTTGTATCGCACTGCGGTTGGCGATGAAATCACTTTGAATTTGAACGGAAATCTAACCACCTATACGGTGATCGTCAGCGAAGAAGCGACGATCTCGGCGGACGGTAAAGACTATATCGGCGTAAATACGGGTACGCGGTTTGTTACCGCCTCCTATGACCAGCAGGCATTGCGGATATATACCTGCTATGGTGAGGGCAGATGGGTCGTCACCGCGCTGAAATAGCGATGATGATATTTTTAGCATTACCCTGAACCAAGTATTTTTAGCAGCCTGTTATGATGCAGCTAAAAACCTTATGTGTATTTTAAGAGCCGTTCAGTTTTTCTGAACGGCTCTTCTGCATTTTTTGTTGCTCTCTGTTTGATTTTGCGGTTAGTTGTTGCCTGGCTCTGTTGCTCCGGCAGTGGTTTCAAATTCTCTGTAGGTGAAAGTCAGTTCATTGGTGGAACTCAAGGGTTTTTTGTTTTTGCCGGACTGCTTTACGCAGACCACATCGCCGTCTTTGATTTCTGCGTCGCGAACCACAATCATATTTGAATTGTAGTAAGAGGTCTTTTTCATTTCGTTGTTGATGTAAACGTCGCCGGCTTCCGTGAGGTTGCTGCCAAAAACGTAAAGGTCCTCGCCGACGAGGATCGCGTCGGAAATGGTGATTGCATCGACGCCCATCTGTAACGTTTTCAGTTCATAAGGATTGATGCCGTTGTGGGAGTAATTCTCTCCGTAAAGCATATCGTATTCCAGCATTTCCATACCGCTGCCGTAGTCAGCCCTGTCCAGGCAGGCCTGTTGATATCTGGTCATGGTGCCCTCGTGGATGCCCAGGAGATTTAAGACATAGCTGCTCAGTTCATAGGAAGTGAGATCCCGATCTTCCCCGTTGAGGCCGAAGTTGCTCCATATAACGTATGGGGTCTGGAAAATACTGTGATTGGCCAGCTCGTCGGCGCTGAAATCAAGGCCCGGCAGATGGTCGCCGTAGAGCACAAGGACGGTGTCTTCATCGTAATCCGCCAAGGCGGCGGTGAGGTCGCCGATGAACTGATCCATTTCATAAAATTGGTTGACGAGGTAGGATACGCCGGCGATTTTGGCTTCGTCAGCATCACCGTAGACGTAGACATCATAATCTTCGTTGCCCGTAAATTCCGTGGGATATTTGCCGTGGCCCTGGACGGAAACGGTGAAAACAAAATCCTTGCTTTCCGTGGCTTCAAGGGATTTGAGAATCTCTTTGGTCAGGACTTTATCCTTGACCCAGTTGGTGGGTGTATATTCCAAATCGGTCATGTATTCTTTGGAAATGAACCTGGTGAAACCGAGGGCGGGGTAGACTTCGTCTCTGCCGTAGAAGGTCGCCCGGTTGTTGTGGATTGCCGTGGCGGCGTAGCCTAGTTGTTCCAAATTATAGGCAATGCTTTCGCAGGTTTCGTCCAGGAGTACGGTTTTATAAGGATACTCTCCGGCGCCGAAGTATTTCAAACTCATGCCGCTTAACACTTCAAATTCAGTATTGGCGGTACCGGCGCTGACCGTGGGTACGGTAAGATAGCCGGAAATGCATTCTTCTTTGAGGCGATCGAAATGAGGCACGGGGTTCCTGGAATAATAGAGTCCCAGAAGTTCGTTGGGGTCAAAAAACGATTCCAGTTGAACGAAGATGATATTGGGCGTCTGTTGTTCCGTGGTATCCGCGGCAATGGCCGCGTCGGCTGTTTTATTGATGGTGTAGACGGTTTCCGCACTGTAATCCGCCGGCTTATCAATGCCGCTGTCGATGAAACTATTGGAGAGGCAGTAGGCGAAACCGTAGTTTTTGTAGGCGTCGGCCAAATTGCCAAAGCGGGAAGTTAAAAGCTGTGTCTGGATGGCGGTACCCGTCGCCACGGCGACGATGACCACCATGGCGATGACCACGGCGATGGCCTTGATATAGCGCACCTCCCGGTTGATTTTCGGGGCTTTCACGCCGATGAAGATGATCAGCGCCAAAATCAGCAAGGCCATGACGGTAATCAGGATGATCTGCGTCTTGGAAAGGTAGATATTGATGATGCTCAGGGCATAAGTAACCATGGTCAAGTCGATGGCGGAGAAGGGTGTGGTGCGGAAGCCCAGGAGCACACAGTTGGCCACGGCGCTTAAAAACCAAATCAGCGAAACCAGGGAACTGACAAAGATCCGCCGTTTGAACAGGAGCGATATGGATAGCGTCATCAGAATGATCAATACATTATAGAGAAACAAAATAGGGCTTTGCAGCAAATAAGCGGCGCTGTCGAGGAAACTGCGCCGGCCGAGGCACTCCATGATAAAATTGAGTATGAAGGCCCAAATTACGTAAAAGATCAGCGGGTGCGCCATGTAAAAATCAAATAGTTTCCGGTTAAAGTTGGCGATTTTTACGAAACGCACTTTTTTTTCTTTTTTGTCTGATTTTTCGTTTTTTCGTCTGTTAAATATGCGTAAATTTTGCAGCTTTTCTTTCATGATCATTCACTTTACCTTCTAAAGGGAACCCCCCAAAAATCTTAGGCTAAACCACCGTTAATATAGCATAAAGTAATGTGTTTTACAAGGAATTTTGTGTATCTTTTCTTTGAAATCAGGTTTTTTTTACATACAAAATATGTTAAACTAAAAGAAAATGCAGAGAAAGGCGAAAGGATTAAGATACGATGGATCAGGAAAAAGAACAAGTCATTGCGTGGCTTAAGGTATTTGCGAATTTCAGAGACGGCGTCGTCCTGACGGAGATCATTAAAATGGAGGAATCCTTCATCAAAGATCCCCACTGGCTCTCCCCCCTCCATGGCGAGGAGTACCGTCTTTATCATAGCTTTGAACGAAAGGAGATCTCTCGGGCGGAAGATTTTCCATTCACCGATGAGGGGCCTTTGTGGGACGGTATCTGCAAAGACGACGCTTCCCGAAAGATTCTCTTCGTGCTGGCCCAGGACACCCCGGAAGCCTTAAAAGGGGATGGCGGCGATATCCCGGAGCAGGAAAAAGCAGCCATGGCTAAGATATACAAGATGTTCCAATTAGATGGCGATCTTGACGCCTGGTACCATGAATACTATCCCGCCGCCCGGGCTTTGGCCTTTGTCACCATGCTCAGCAGCCCCTTTGGCCACTGCATGGAAAGGGGCTTTCGCGGGGAACTGATCTTTATGAATATTGTCGATAATTATTTGGGTGTCAAAACAAGCAAAGCGCAATGGGAGACTTTTTACAAAGAGATGATCGCCAAGATGTTTGGTGAAAGAGGCTTGCCCTATGGTGTTTTTACCGTTGATTTTAAGGTCTGACCATTCTTTTGCCGCCGTCCGAGTTATAAAAATATAGAAAATAATAAATCCCCGTTTTCCGCCGCGGCAGAAATCGGGGATTCTTTATGACTTTTATAATCTTTTGCTTAAAGCGAGCTTAAAGCGTACCGAAAATGCGGTCACCGGCGTCGCCGAGACCCGGCAGAATGTAGCCTTTTTCGTCGAGGCTCTCATCGAGGGCGCCGCAATAGATTTCGACGTCGGGGTGGGCTTCCCGCATCTTTTTGATCCCTTCGGGGGCGGCGATGATACACATCAATTTGATGTTTTTTGCGCCCCTTTGTTTAATGAAGCCCAGGGCTGCCGCACTGCTGCCACCGGTGGCCAACATCGGATCAACGACAATGACCTCCCTGCTTGCGATATCTGACGGTAATTTAGAGTAATACTCTACCGGCTGAAGGGTTTCATGGTCGCGGTAAAGGCCGATGTGACCGACTTTAGCAGAAGGGATCAGGCTTAAAACGCCGTCGACCATGCCGAGGCCGGCTCTTAAAATCGGTATGATGGCGACTTTTTGGCAGAGTACCTTTTGGGTGGTGGCCGTCAAAGGGGTGGTGATTTTTGTGTCTGTGAGAGAGAGGCCTTTTGTCGCTTCATAGCCCATGAGCAAAGAGATTTCATAAACCAGTTGGCGAAAATCTTTGGTATTGGTGTTTTTATCCCGGAGCATGGTGATTTTATGGGTGATCAGAGGGTGATCCATGATATGTACGCCGGTCTGCATTGTTTAGGCCTCCGTTTCTTCCGCGATTTTGGGGTTATCGTCAATCTCTTCCAGCTGTTGCGGCAAAATCAGGTTGAGCAGAATGCCGATGATCACAGCGAGGAAAAGTCCGGAAATGGTCAGACTCACATCACCGATGTTGACGGCGAGACCGCCGGTAACACTGAAGCCGGTACCGATGCTTAGTATTAAGGCGACAATGATCAGATTTCTGGAATGAGTGAAGTCAAGCTTGGCTTCGGCCAGGGTGCGAATGCCGATGGCGGAGATCATCCCGAAGAGAATGAATTCTACGCCTCCTCGAACCGGGGTGGGAATGGTCTGCAAAACGGCGCCGAATTTACCGAAGATCCCGAGGATCACGGCGCAGACGGCGGCAATGCGCAGAAGTTTGGGATTGTAGTTTTTGGTGGTGGCGAGGACGCCGGTATTTTCCGAATAGGTGGTATTGGCGGGACCGCCGATAAAGCCCGCGAACATGGTGGCGAGGCCGTCCCCTAAGAGGGTGCGGTGGAGTCCCGGTTCTTTAAAGAAGTCTTTCCCTACCACCGCGCCGTTGGTGGTGATATCGCCGATATGTTCCATGCAGGTGACCAAGGCGATGGGCGCGATGGCCAAGATGGCGACGAGATCAAATTTTGGCAGCGTAAAGAAACCTTCCGTGTAATAAGGGATGTTGATCCAATGGGCCGCGCCGATGGCGGAATAATCCATGGTGATGACGTTGGCCAAGTCTAAAACGATGCAGAAAAGGTAGCCGATGCCGAGACCGATCAGGATCGGTACGAGTTTAAAGAAACCTTTCGCAAAGATCGTGCAGGCGACGACGATGATCATCGTAAACAGCGCGATGCCCAAACTTAAAAGAGAGCTGCCGGTGAGGGCGGTATTGGTGGCGTCGCTGACGCCGACGCTGACCAGGGATAAACCGATGACCACGATGACGGGCCCGGTGACCACCGGAGGGAAGATTCTTTTTATGCGATCAGCGCCGGCGAGGTAGGCGGCGAGGGCGATGATCAAATAAAGGAGACCGGCGAATATAATACCGCCTTGGGCGTATTCGATGCCGTAAGCCCCGACAATGGCCGCGATTGCCCCCAAATAGGCAAAAGAAGAGCCTTGGAACACCGGAACCTTAAACTTTGTACACAGATGAAAAATCAATGTACCGATACCGGCGGAAACCAAGGCTGTCGAGGGATTTAATCCGGTGAGCAAGGGCACCAGGATTGTGGCTCCGAACATCGCGAATAGGTGTTGGACGCCCAGGGCCATATCTTTGCCCGTGAGTTTTTCCATGACTGTTTTCCTCCAAAAATACTCTATTTTTACGTGAATCATCAAGATCCTTAAAAAGTCTACTACATCTCTTATTTTTTGTCAATCAACGAAACGGGCGGCAAGAGGATCATCCATTTCTTCCTTTTATATATAACTTTTAAAATGAGCACGTTTGTTTTTTCATATGACGTGAACCAGGAGGAATTATAAAAAAGAAAGTCTCAACCAGATTTTTCTATTTCTCTGCAGTACGTTGACTTATGTTTATAAAAATGGAAACTAAAAAATTGTGTTTCGTTTATTATTTTGCCCGAAAAAGGTATTCTTTGTGTGAAAGAATTGAAAATTCTTGCTTTTTAATTTTTTCGGGACTATACTTAGAGCGTATTAAATGAATCTCCTTGCTTTTAGGGAAAAGGGATTGTTTTTATTTATATATGTTTTATATTTTCCTGAAAAATAGGCAGATTCAAAAAAACCAAAAGAAGAGGGGATTGAATTGGATACCATGTTTTTCGGCACATTAGCATTTCTGATTTTATTTCCGACCGTGATTGCGCTGATTCTTTTGGCTGTTAAAAATGATGCCGCAAGAGGCGGAATTGTCAAAGTAGCGTCTATTCTGATCGCTTTGGGTTCCGTCGCTCTTGCCGTGGTGTATTTTATGAACGGGGGAGGCACGACCATTGCGTTCGACAGCGAAGTGGTTTCCTACGCCATGATGATCATCGAGATTCTTTTGGGTCTCGTCATCATCGTCCTCGGGATCAAGTACAGACATTATTGGGCATCGGTTTTAGCGGCGATTCAGACGCCTTTGATGATTTGGTTTGAATTAACCAAAGGTCATAGCGTTGAAGTCAGCTACAATCTCTATGTCGACGGTCTTTCGGTAATCATGGCATTGATTATCGGAGTCATTGGTAGTCTTATCATTGTTTACGCTTTGGGCTACATGAAGGATTACCAACATCACAACGCGGACAAACCGGATAGAAGACCATTCTTCTTTTTCATCATGTTTGTCTTCCTTGCCGCGATGTTCGGCATTGTCACCGCGAACAATTTGGTTTGGATGTATTTCTTCTGGGAAATTACGAGTTTGACCTCGTTCTTCCTGATCGGCTATTCCAAAACAGAAGAAGCGATCAAAAACTCCTTCCGCGCTCTGATCATGAATCTCGGCGGCGGTCTCGGTTTTGTCCTCGCCATCCTTTTCTTGGGCAATTTCTGCGAAACCGTTGAATTGTCCGGCTTGCTCAGCGGCGGCGCCGCAGGAACTTGGGGTTACTATTTGACCATCCCCGTTGCCCTGCTGGCTTTTGCCGGGATCACCAAAGCCGCGCAAATGCCTTTCTCCAGTTGGCTCTTGGGCGCAATGGTGGCGCCGACTCCCGTTTCCGCGTTGCTCCATTCCTCCACCATGGTGAAAGCCGGTGTTTTCCTCATCATCAAGCTGGCTCCCGTGATGGGCGTATGGGTTCCCGGTTACGAACAGTCCTATAGCGCGCTCTATTATAATTACGCCGGCATTATGGTCATGATGGTCGGGGGTATTACCTTCCTCATCGCTTCCTTCATTGCCATTTCCCAGTCCAATGCCAAACGCGTTTTGGCTTATTCCACCGTGGCGAACCTCGGCTTGATCGTTTGCTGCGGCGGCATCGGTACCGCTGCTGCGGTTTGGGCCGGGATTATGCTGATTATCTTCCATGCCATCGCTAAATCTTTGCTGTTCCTCGGCGTCGGTACCACCGAACACCGCATCGGTAGCAGAGACATCGAGGATATGGACGGTCTCTTTGTGAGATTGCCCAATGTGGCGAAATTTATGATCGTTGGCATCTGCGGTATGTTTATCGCACCCTTCGGGATGTTGATTTCCAAATGGGCGGCGATGGTTTCGTTTATCGATTCCGGTAATCCGTTCCTTATTTTACTGCTGGTCTTCGGTTCCGCGGCAACGCTGTTCTTCTGGGCCAAATGGCTCGGCAAGCTCACCGCCGTGGTCGCCGGCAAAGACAATCACGAAGCTCTGGGGATTTCCGGCGAAGAAAAAATGGTGCTTGGCACCTTGACCGGCCTGACCGTGGCTGCTTGCTTGTTCTTCCCGATCCTTTCCTCCGGCGCGGTGGTTCCCTATCTCAGCGGATTCTTCTCCGATATTGAGACAGGCATGTTAAGCAGCGGTAACCTCGCGATTATGGTCTTTATGGTGGCCGCGCTCATTTTGTTGGTCGCCTTCTTCTACGGCAAAACCAATAAGAAGATCGTACCGATCTATCTTTCCGGTGAAAATGTAGGCGATGATATCTCTTTCCGCAACTCCTTTAAAAAGAATCAGGCTTCCCAGTTGAAAAACTGGTACATGGAAGCCTATTTCGGTGAAAAGAAAATGAATCGGATCGGTATCATCAGCACAGTTCTGATCATTACCCTTGTCGCTCTTTGGATCGGTGTGATGGCCGGTATTTTGCTCCACTATTTCCAGGGAGGTGCGTTCTGATGACAATTGGATTTCTTTCCGACGCCTTCGGTTTTAACTTTGGTATATGGAACATCGTTTCCATGCTTGCCTTTGTTGTTTTGGCGCCTTTCGTCGGCGGTTTACTGGCCGGGATCGACCGTAAAATTACCGCGAGAATGCAGGGACGTTTTGGCCCCCCCATCCTTCAGCCTTTTTACGATGTGCTAAAGCTGACGGAAAAAGAACCGATTACCGTCAATAACTACCAGGACTTCTATATTGGGAGTTTCCTATTCTTCATTATCTTGACCGGCGTGTTTTTCTTTGCCGGTGGCGATCTCTTACTGGTGATCTTCGCCCTGACCTTGGCCAGTGTATTCATGATTGTGGCGGCGTTTTCCTCCAACTCTCCTTACGCCCAGGTCGGCGCGGAACGTGAATTGCTCCAGATGATGGCTTACGAACCCATGGTCCTTTTGACCGCCGTTGGTTTTTACATGGTCATCGGCACCTTTGATGTGATCGACGTGCTCTCTGCCAATCTCCCCGCCATCGTTTATTTGCCCGGCGTTTTCATTGGTTTTGTCTACATTCTGACCTTGAAATTCAGAAAATCGCCTTTCGATTTGAGTATGTCCCACCACGCGCATCAGGAATTGGTCAAAGGACTTTCCACGGAGTTATCCGGTAAAACCTTGGCTTTGCTGGAAATTGCCCACTGGTATGAAAACGTATTCCTGCTGGGTTTCGTTTTCCTTTTCGTTGCGTACACCAATTGGATCAGCGTCATCGTCGCCGTCGTTGTCTGTCTGCTGATTTACTTCTTTGAAGTATTCATCGACAACAACTTCGCCAGAATGAAATGGCAGGTCGCCATGAATTCTTCCTGGGTCATTGCGCTGACCGTTGGCTTTGTTAATATTTTCGTGCTGTATTTCCTGAAACTGTTCGGGGTATTATAAGAGGAGGTGTCAATATGTCATATGTAACCAAATCACCCTGGTTGATTCATTATGATGGTTCAAGCTGTAACGGCTGTGATATTGAAGTGTTGGCGTGCCTTACCCCGATGTATGACGCCGAACGGTTTGGTATCATCAATACCGGGAATCCAAAACATGCCGATATTTTCCTCGTCACCGGCGGCGTGAACGAGCAGAATAAAAATGTAGTCAAACAGATCTACGATCAGATGCCCGAACCGAAAGTCGTTGTGGCGGTAGGGATCTGCGCCTGTTCCGGCGGAATTTTTGCGGAATGCTATAATATCCTCGGCGGCGCCGACAAGGTGATCCCTGTGGATGTCTACGTTCCCGGCTGCGCGGCCAGACCGGAACAGATCATTGACGGTATTGTCCAGGGCCTCGGCGTGCTTGCCGAGAAAAGAGCCGCGATGGGCAAAGCCCCGGCGGCCACGGCTGCAGCGGCGGCAAAACCCCAGGACAAACCGGAAGAAAAGCCCGCTGCGGAACCGGAAGCTAAACCGGAGTAAAGTAGGAGGTATTTAATGTTTACGGATTTTAATCTAAAAGTCATTGAACCTACCGAATTGGTCGATACTGCCCGTACTTTAAAAGCAGAAGGTTATCGGATGGTGCAGATCTGCGCGACGAAAATCCCCGATGCTTATGAATTAACCTATAGCTTCGATAAGGATCTCGAGTTATACCATTATCGCGTGATTCTTCCTGAAGGCCAGGATATTCAAAGCATCACCGATTCCTACTTCGCGGCTTTTGTTTACGAAAACGAAATAAAAGACCTTTTCGGTATCAACATTACACACATTGCTCTCGATTTCCAAGGCGGTTTCTTCGTGACCAACGAACCCACGCCGTGGAAAGACAGCAAGTAAGAAAGGAAGGTAGAACATGGCAAAACAAACTATTATTCCTTTCGGACCGCAACATCCGGTTTTGCCGGAGCCGGTTCATCTCGACCTTGTGCTGGAAGATGAAAAAGTCGTTCAGGCGATTCCCTCCATCGGCTTTATCCACAGAGGTCTTGAAAAACTGGTGGAAAAGAAGGAATATACCGAACTGATGTATGTCACCGAAAGAATTTGCGGTATTTGCGCTTTCGGTCATAACTGGGGCTATTGCCACGCCATTGAGATTTTGCTCAACGTCGAAGTCCCTGAAAGAGCGGAATACCTCAGAATCATGTGGCATGAAATGTCCAGAGTTCACAGCCATCTGCTTTGGCTCGGTCTCCTTGCCGACGCTTTTGGTTTTGAAAGCTTATTCATGCATTGCTGGCGCTTAAGAGAAGGGGTTCTTGATCTCTTCGAAAAAACCACCGGCGGCCGCGTGATTTTCTCCGTGAATAAAATCGGCGGCGTTCACCGTGACGTCAGTCCTGAAATGCTCAAGGAGATCTCCACAGTGATTGCGGGGATGAAAAAAGAATACGACGAGCTGGCCACAGTTTTTATGGAGGACATCTCCGTGAAGAACCGTACCGTCGGCGTGGGCAAGGTGTCCAAAGAAGACGCCGCGGCCCTCTGCGCCGTTGGCCCCACCGCCCGTGGTTCCGGGATTTCTACGGATATCCGCAGCACCGGCCATAGTATTTACGGGAAGCTTGGTTTTGAACCCATCGTGGAAGAAGGCGGCGACTGCTATGCCCGCGCCCTGGTCCGCGTGAAAGAAGTATACCAATCCATGGAAATGATTCAGAAGATCATTGCCGAAATGCCCGAAGGTGAAATCGCCGTGGCCGTCAAAGGGAAACCGGAAGGCGAATTCATGGCCCGGGTAGAACAGCCCCGGGGGGAATCCTGCTACTATGTAAAAGGTAACGGTACCAAAAACCTGGACCGTATGAGAATCAGAACGCCTACAAATATCAACGTTCCTTTCCTCGTCAGCGCATTGGCCGGTTGTGAATTGGCCGACGTGCCCGTCATCGTTCTAAGTATCGACCCCTGCATCAGCTGCACAGAAAGATAAGGAGGATAGATATGGCATCATTTAAAATGGGTAAGATGGTAATGAGAAGCCTGTTTGGTAAGCCGGCTACCCTCATGTATCCCGTGAAACCCGCAAAAATCACGGAAGCCACCCGTGGTCATATAACCATTGATGTGGATACCTGCATCTTCTGTGGCATCTGTCAGAAAAAATGCCCCACCAACGCCATCGTCGTTGACCGCAAAGACCGGGTTTGGAGCATTGAACGCATGAGATGCATCCAGTGCAACGCCTGCGCGGTAAACTGCCCCAAAGACTCGTTGCTGATGGAAACGACGTATACCGCTCCCAGCGCGGTAAAAATTACCGATACCTTCCAGGGGCCGCCCAAAGAGGAAAAGGCTCCGAAAGAAGCTGCGGCGGAAGCATAAAGCCACGGAAAACGGTGTAATCTATGCATGAATATCCGATCACCCAGCAGATCATCAAAATCGCCGAAAATCACGCCAAAAAGGCCGGTTCAGCCAAAGTGACCGCCATCCATTTAGTGGTTGGCGAGTACTCCGGCTTCATCGGCGAGAGTATTCAGATGTACTTTGACGTCATCTCTAAAAACACCCTCTGCGATGGCGCGAAAATCAACATTCAAAGAGTAAAGCCAAAACTGCAATGCAATCAGTGCGGCGCCTATTTTGAAAGGAGAGCGTTTTCCTTTCAATGCCCTGAATGCGGCGGTGAAGGCGGTCCAACGGAGATCGGCAAAGAATTCTATATAGATTCCATTGAAGTTGAAACGTGATGAAGTTGAGACTTGCGATGAGGGGCAGGCACAACGTGCCTGCCCCTTACGGCTTCCCAGAGCGGCTAATACACGGCAACCCCCCTGCCTCGCGACAGCTTGTGTACTTTGGTGTACACGGCGCGGCCGCAAGCCAGTGCGTTCACCGCGTCTAAGCCGTTCTGAAAAGCCTTGAACTTCTTCCCAGAGTGGCTGATACACGGCAAAATGCGTCGAAGCCGCCCCAAGCCTTGCTCGGATTACCAAGATTGACGATAACATCGACTGATCCGCGGTGAACCCGCGTTTTCATATTGACCCGGTCTTCTTGTCGAAACAAGGAGTTTTTTTGAAAACGGAGAACATATAAGTAGTGAATCTTCCGCAAGGGCGGATTTTTTAAAAACCGGTTTTCTAAAGGAGAACAGATGATGCACGACGTGATGAGAATTGATATCAAAGAAAATATCCATGATGAAAACGATCATATCGCAGAACATGTAAAGGAACACTTTTCCGCCCACGGTATCCTGGTGGTCAACGTGATGGGCGCACCCGGCGTCGGCAAAACAACGACGCTGAAGAATATATTCCAACACCTGCAAACAGCGAAGCCTTACGTGATTGAGGGCGATATCGAAAGCGATATCGATACCCAGGATCTGCAAAACAGGGGCATCGACACCTTTCAAATCAACACCTTCGGCGCCTGTCATCTTGACGCGCCCTTAATCCATGAAGCCATCCATAAGATGGACTTCAACGAGGAGGGGATTCTCTTCATTGAGAACATCGGCAATCTCGTCTGCCCCGCGGAGTTTTCCATCGGGGAACATGTGAAAATGCTCATCAGCACGGTCACCGAAGGCAGTGATAAACCGTATAAATATCCTTTGGCCTTTGAAAAAGCCGACATCATCCTGATCAATAAATGCGATTTGTTGCCTTATGTTGATTTTGATGAGGAGTTCTTTATGAAAGGCGTACGGGCCCAAAACAAAGACGTACCCGTTTTTAAAGTTTCGGGGAAAACCGGCGAGGGCTACGCGGAAGTCGCCGCCTGGCTGGAAAAACATGATCTCGACTAACCGGAGTGAACGGATGCAAACGGAAAAAATAACGATCTGGGGCATCGTCCAGGGAGTCGGCTTTCGGCCCTTTATCGCGAAGCTCGGCGACGAAATGGCTATGGCAGGCGTGGTGCGCAATAACGGCGGTCTCGTGGAGATCACCGTCACCGATACGCAAGCGCGCATCGACGCTTTTGTCGCCGCCATCAAGGCGCGAAAGCCTTTGCCCGCGGAAATCGTCCATCTACGCAGAGAACGAAAACCGTTTCAGGAATTTGAGGGCTTCTCCATTGCCGCCAGCGGCGAAATCGACGACGAAGCGCCGATGATCCCGGCGGATCTTGCCCTTTGCCCCGCTTGTTTCAATGACTTGAACGACAAAGCAAATCCCCGCTACCGCCATCCTTTTATCAGCTGTATGGCCTGTGGCCCCCGGTATACGATCATTGACAAAATCCCTTATGACCGGGCGCATACGGCCATGGCCGATTTCCCCATGTGCAGCTTTTGTGAAAAAGAGTACACCGATAGAAATGACCGCCGCTATCACGCCCAGACCATCTCCTGTCATGATTGCGGCCCCCAGCTGAAAAAATATCAAAGTGATCTTGAAAAGGAGGACGCCGTCAAAGAAGCTGTCTCCCTCCTCTCAAAAGGTGAGATCATTGCCGTAAAAGGCGTCGGCGGCTACAATTTTATCGCGTCTCCCTTTTGCCATGAGGCCGTGGTGCGGCTGCGACAACTCAAGGGCCGGGAGGAAAAGCCTTTTGCCGTGATGTTCTACGATGAAACCCAGGTCAGAGCGTATTGCGATCTGACGGAGGAGGAAAGCGCCCTTTTAAACAGCGCCGCCCGCCCCATCGTGCTCCTGGAAACGAAGAAAACGGCTTTTTCCCCGGAAGTCAATAAGACGAGCCGCTACACCGGCTGTTTTTGCCGAGCATGGGTTTGCAGTATCTCCTCATCGAAGCTTGCGGCCCCCTCATCGTCACCAGCGGCAATCTCTCCGATATGCCGATGATCCGTGAGGATGAAAAGATGTTTCGTCTCTATGAAGAGAAAAAGTAGCTCCTTGCCGCCGTTTTTTATCACGACCGCGGCATTCGTATGACCGTTGACGATTCCGTGGTGCGGGTTATTGATCATCAGCCCCAAATGATCCGCCGGGCCAAGGGCTACGCCCCGGTACCGCTTTTTATCGCCGGTGACGCGCCCCTTAAAAAAGAGGATCAGATCTTGGCCCTTGGCGGTCAGCTCAAAGCGGCGTTTACCTTGAGCAAAGGCCATTTTGCCTATGTCAGCCAATTTTTCGGCGATCTCGACGCCGAAGAGATCCGCAGGAATTATGTGGAAACCATCGAGGATTTAAAGGCGCTTTTTCATATCACGCCGCAACTTCTCGTTACCGATATGCATCCCCTCTACTTCACTTACAATTTTGCCAAGGAATACGGGGAAAAACACCAAATCCCGATTTTGCGGGTGCAGCATCACCACGCCCACGTGGCTTCGGTCATGGCCGAGCACGGCCTTGGCGGCGACGTCATCGGCGTCAGCTTTGACGGCACCGGCTACGGTGCTGACGGGACCATCTGGGGCGGTGAATTTCTCGTCTGCAACGGCGCAAAATATCTAAGAGCCGCCCATTTACAGACGATTCCCATGATCGGCGGCGATCATTCCATGAAGGAAGCCTGGAAAACGGCGATGTGTTACATGGCCTCGGTGGGAGGTGCGGCGGAAAAATCCCCCCTTTCTACCGATAACCGTTACGCGGTGGTCAAAGCCGGCTTGTATCATGGGATCAACGGCATCGGCAGTTCCAGTATGGGACGGCTTTTCGACGCTGTGGCGGCGCTCCTCGGCATTGCTATGGAAAACCGTTACGAGGGAGAATGCGCCATTATGCTGGAGAACGCCGCGGCCCGCGCCGAAAAGCTGGGCCTCTCTCCCCATAAGATGGTCTTTATGTATTGGAACGACGGCGGTGTTTGGCAGATTTCCGCGGCTCCGATCCTCCAGGCCATTGCCCGCGGTCTCGACCAGGGCGTCGCCATCGACTGCATGGCCCTGGGCTTTCACCAAGCGGTGGGGGACATGGTCGCCGCCTTGGCGGAAAAGATCAGGGAAGAGGTTCCTACGAACCAAGTGGCATTGACAGGCGGTGTTTTTCAGAATAAAATCTTAATGGAATATACCTTGTCCCTTTTGCGGACAAAGGGTTTTGATGTATATTACAATATATCTGTCGGTCCCAATGACGGTGGCGTCTCTCTGGGACAAACATATATTGCGATGGAATATCTGAAGGAGGATCAACATGTGCATTGCGATTCCGGGCAAACTCATGACCATGGAAGGCAGTAAAGGAACGGTCAGTTTCGGCGGTACGGAAATGAAAGTCCATCTCGGCCTGGTGGAAGCCAACATTGGCGATTATGTGCTGGTACACGCCGGCTGCGCCATTGAGGTGCTGCCGGAAGACCGGGCCCAGGAAATGATCGAGCTCTTTAAAGAATTAGATGACGAAGTGGAAAAAATCTGATGGAAGCGGCAAAAATCATTCACGAACTGAAACATTATAACGGCCCGGAGGTCAAGTTGATGGAGGTTTGCGGCACCCATACGGCGGCCATCTTCAAAAGCGGCATCCGCTCCCTGCTTTCTCCCAAAATCAAGCTGATTTCCGGCCCCGGCTGCCCTGTCTGCGTCACCCCCACGGCCTATATCGACCGGTGCGTCGCCTATGCCCAAAAGGACCGCCACGTCCTTTATACTTTCGGTGATATGATGAAGGTACCGGGGACGAACAACAGCCTCAGCACCGCCAAAGGGGATGGCGCCAAAGTGGAGCTGATGTTTTCTCCCTTAGACGCCGTGGAAGCGGCGGCCAAGGATCCCGATACGACTTACGTCATCGCCGCCGTGGGGTTTGAAACGACGATCCCCGCCTATGCTTTGGCTTTGGCGGAGGCCCAATTAAAAGGCGTTGAGAACTTGCTGTTATTGACTGCCCTGAAAACCACATTGCCGGCCATAGAATGGATTTGTGAGAACGAGAAGGGGATCGACGCTTTTATCTGTCCCGGTCACGTCAGTGTGATCACCGGCAGCGACGCCTATACCGCCTTTGCGAAGAAGTATCATAAACCTTTCGTGGTTACCGGCTTTGAAGGCGAGCATATTTTGGCGGCGATTTATGAAATGGTGGAGCAACTGAAAAAAGGCGAAGGCAAGGCGAAGAACCTCTACCGCAACGCTGTGCGGGATCGGGGCAACGCCAAAGCCCGGGCCTTGATCGAAGAATATTTTATCTCCGGTTACGCCATGTGGCGGGGACTGGGGGAAATTCCCGGTTCCGGGATGTATCTGAAAGAAGCGTATCAAAGGTACGACGGCGGCAGTTACGGCCTGGATAAAGACGCGGTTTTGGCCAAATCTTGCCGTTGCGGAGAGGTCATCGTCGGCCGCGTCAACCCTTGCGACTGCCCCATGTTCGGGAAGGGCTGCACGCCCACGAAGCCTTATGGGCCCTGTATGGTCTCGGCGGAGGGCGCTTGCGGTATTTGGTATCGCAATACGATTTGAGGTGCAATATGAAAATAACCATGGCCCATGGCAGCGGCGGAAAGTCCTCCGCCGAATTGATGCAGGCTGTTTTTGGCAAATATTTTAAAAACGACGTCCTGGATAAGATGGAAGACGCCGCAGTCTTGGAGATCAGCGGCAAAATTGCCTTTTCCACCGATTCCTTTGTGGTCACGCCCACGGTTTTCAAAGGCGGCGACATCGGCAAATTAGCGGTTTGCGGTACCGTCAACGACCTTTTGATGATGGGCGCGAAACCCCTTTACCTGACCAGCGCCTATATTCTAGAAGAAGGTCTTAGTGGGGAGCATTTGGAAACCTGCGTGGCCTCGATGGCCAAAACCGCGGCGGAGGCCGGCGTGAAAATCGTCGCCGGTGATACGAAAGTGGTGGAAGGCAACGGCGGCCTGATCATCAATACCACGGGAATCGGCCTGATCCCGCCGGAGCGGGAAGTCAGCGCCGGGAACCTGCGGGAAGGCGATAACATCATTGTTTCCGGTTATCTCGGTGATCATCACGCCTGTATTTTAAGCCACCGAATGAAACTCGCCAACGACATTGTCAGCGACTGCGCGCCTTTAAACGATGTGGTCGACGCCCTCTTTGCCAGCGGCGCCGCGGTCAGAGCCATGCGGGATATCACCAGGGGCGGCCTCGGCACCATGCTCAATGAATTCGCCGCCGCCTCTCGCTGCGGCATCGAGCTGGAGGAAGCGAAAATCCCTGTTCGCGACGAAGTGCAGGGTTTCTGCGGCATCCTGGGTCTCGATCCCCTTTACATGGGAAATGAGGGGAAAATGCTGGCAGTGGTCGCCGCCGCCGACGCCGAAAAGGCCTTGGCCGCCATGAGGAGGACAGAACACGGCAAAGACGCCGTGCTTCTCGGTACGGTCACCGGGGGCAAAGGCGTTGTGATGAAAACGCGCCTAGGGGGGAAGCGTGTTGTGGATATGCTTTACGGCGAGGGTTTGCCTCGGATCTGTTAGGAGGTGTCAATGATATGCGGCAAAAAATGCTTTTTCTCTTTAATATCAAAGCCGGTACTTCCGCCATTCGGCCCAAGCTCTGCGATATCATCAATATCTTCACCAAAGGCGGTTACGATGTCCTGGCTCATGCCAGTCAAGATCCCGATGATATCGAGACCTTTATCAAAGCGCGCGGTTGCGAATTCGACATTGTCGTGATCTGCGGCGGCGACGGCAGTCTCAACGACACCGTCAACGGCTTGATGGCCCTTGATAACCCGCCGCCCTTGGGTTACATCCCCACAGGAACGATGAACGACTTTGCCGCCAGCCACCGTCTCAACAACAATATGCTGGTGGCCGCCAACGATATTGTCACCGGCGAGCTGACTTATACCGACATCGGTTGTTTTAATGACCGCTATTTTTCCTATGTGGCGGCATTTGGCGCCTTTACCGACGTGGCCTACGATACGCCCCAGGCCAGTAAAAATCTTTTCGGCAAGAGCGCTTATATCTTTGAGGGCATCAAACGGCTGCCGATGCTCAGCTCTTACCACGTTAAAATCGAATGCGCCCAATTGGCCACGGAGGGCGATTATATCTTCGGCATGGCCAGCAACGCCATGACCATCGGCGGTTTTAAAATCAATAAAAAACCGGCGATCTCCATGGACGACGGCTATTTTGAAGTGGTGCTGGTAAAAAAAGGTATCAGCGATTTCTTCAATGCCCAGATGATGCTTCACGCCCTTGTCCAGGGCGTGGAAAACAATAAATTCATTACCTACGCCCGGACAAAAAAAGTCAAACTGAGCTTTGACGAACCTGTCAGCTGGACTTTAGATGGAGAATTCGGCGGCGATGTGCGGGAAGCCGAAATCTCGTGTATTAAAAGGAAATTGAAAATCTACGTGCCCGCCCGTCCCATTGTTCCGGTGGAAGCCTAAAAAACCCTAAAAAACAGGTGTCCCTTGCCGACCAGTTCCAAAACTGTGACCAGCAAGGGACACCTTTTTTTACAGTACTTCCTCTATGGCTGTGGCGCAGCGGTAAACGGCCTTATCCATCTCTGTTTCCGTGATGGTCAGAGGCGGATTGAAATAGAGTACGTTGCCCAAAGGGCGCAAAATCAGCCCGTGGGCCAAAGCCCTTTGGTAGATTTCGTAACCGATGCGTTTATTTTCGTCAAATCCCGCTTTCGTTTTTTTATCCGTTACCAGTTCCATGGCGTTGATCAGGCCGAGATGACGGATCTCGCCGATGTTGGGATGATCTGAGAGCCGTGTTAAAAGTTTTTTATGGAGATATTGGGCGCGGAGGGCGGCATTTTCTAAAATATGCTGCTCCCGCAAGATTTTCTGTACGGCCAGGGCCGCGGCGCAACCCAGGGGATTGCCGCTATAGGTGTGACTGTGCATAAAAGCTTTGCCCTCTTTATAATCGGCGTAAAAGGCCTCATAAACCTTGTCCGTGGTGGCGGCGATGGCCATGGGCAGATAGCCCCCGGTCAACCCTTTGGAAAGGCACATGATGTCCGGGGTTATGGCGGCGTGATCGCAGGCGAACATTTTGCCGGTACGGCCAAAGCCGGTGGCAATCTCGTCGGCAATCAACAACACGCCGGTCTGATCACAGAGAGCCCGTAGCTTTTTCAGGTAAAGGGGCGGGTAGATGCGCATGCCGGCGCTGCCTTGGAGGAGCGGCTCCACAATCACGGCGCAGGTGGTATCGGCGTAGCGGTCAAAGCATTTTTCAGCCTCTTCAAAGCAGTTTGCTTGGCAATTTTCGCGGTTTTGGCGGTAGGGGCAGCGGTAGCAGTCCGGGGCGGGAATCCGTACGGTATCCATGAGCAGCGGTTGGTAAATCTTTGCGTACATATCCAGGGAGCCTACGGCCAGGGCGCCGATGGTTTCACCGTGGTAGCCTTCACTTAAGCACATAAACCGGGTTCTTTTCATCTGACCCGTTTGGTATTGATATTGAAACGCCATCTTTAAGGCGCATTCCACAGCGCTGGAGCCGCAATCGGAAAAATGAAATTTCGTCAGACCTCGGGGCACGCTTTTGCTAAGCTCTTGGCAGAGTTCAATGACGGGTTTGTGGGAAAAGTTGGCGAGAATCACGTGTTCCAATGTATCGAGCTGTTTTTTGACGGCTTCGTTGATTTCGGGATTGCAGTGCCCCAGCAGATTACACCACCAGGAACTGATGATATCGATGTACTCCTTGCCCTCCATATCGTAAAGATACACACCTTTGCCGCGGTCAATGACGATGGGGGGAAATGATTCATAGTCTTTCATTTGGGAGCAGGGATGCCAAATATATTTTAAGTCTTTTTGGGCTAAATTCATGGTCGTCTCTCCTCAAAAAGGGATCGTAGCGTGTCTTTGTCAATGGCGAGGTCGCCTGCGTCGGGAGGGATCAGGGCGAGGATAGGCAGTCCGGTGATGGCGTTAATCATCGCGGCGTTGTCTTTTTCCATCGCCGTTTTCGTAAAGCGGTTCAGGATGACGCCGCGACAGCCGAGGTCCCTGCTCTTTAGGTATTCCGCCGTAAGCGTCACGGCGTTGATGGCGCCGAGACCGGCGTCGGCGACGATGAGCGTATCAAGATTCAGGGCGACGATGATGTCTTCTAAAAAGATATGAGTTTTGTCGTCGTAACGAAGGGGACAGACGATACCGCCGCTGCCCTCCACGAGAACGTATTCGTGCTTTTTCTTCACGTCCTCATAATCATGGCGAACCTTTGCCAGCTCCACGGGGTTTCCTTCCCATTTGGCGGCGAGGTGAGGGGAAACCGCATGCCGATAGAGGTAGGAAAGCAAGCTGTTTTCTTCCTGATCAAGGCTGGCGACAGCCTTGACGTAGCCCGCATCGCTTTCTTTGGTGCTGTCGGCGCCGGAGAGGGCCGCTTTGTAGTAGCCGACGTGAAAGCCGTATGCTTTCATGGCTTTGGCCAGGAGGGCGGTGACGTAGGTTTTCCCCACGTCCGTACCGGTGCCGGTGATGAAGAGTCCGTATCCCATTTCATGATACCTCGTAACCCAGTTCTTTTAAGATCTCCAAATCCGCGGCGGCGGAAATGCCCTTTGTCGTCAGCATGTCCCCGGTGATGGCGGCGTTGGCGCCTCCGGAGAAACAGGCGCGGCCTTTGTCCTTTAAATTGCCGCGGCCTCCCGCCAGGCGTAAAAAAGCGTTGGGCAGCAGAAAACGGAACACGGTGACCATGCGCCGAACCTCCTCTTCGGATAGGGGCGTTACCTTTTCCAGGGGCGTTCCCGGAATGGGTTCCAATATATTGAGGGGGACGCTTTTGATTTCTAGCTCCCTTAGGGTAAGAGCCAGTTCGATGCGGTCTTCCACCGTTTCGCCCAGGCCGAAAATACCGCCGCTGCACACTTCAAGGCCATTCCTGCGCGCGGCGGAAATCGTTTTGATTTTATCGTCGTAACTGTGGCTGGTACAGATTTGGGGAAAGAAGCGGCGGGAGGTTTCCAGATTATTGTGAATTCTGGTTATCCCTGCCGCTTTTAATTGTTTCAATTGGCTTTCACTGAGGAGTCCCAAGGAAGCGCAGAGAACGAGAGACGTTTCTCTTTTGAGTGTTTCGATGCTGCGGCAGACTTTTTCCATTTCCCGCGCCGAAAGCGATTTGCCGGAGGTGACGATACCGAAATGCTTCACTCCCCCTTGCTCCTCGGCATTGGCGGCGCGGAGGAGTTCCCTTTGGCTCAAGAGGGGGTAAGCGGTGATTTCCGCGGGATAGCGGCTGGACTGGGCGCAGAACTTGCAGTCCTCACCGCAGCGGCCGCTTTTGGCATTGACAATGGCGCAGAGGTCGAAGCGGTTGCCGCAGAAACGGCGGCGAATCTCGTCGGCGGCGGCGTTTAGGGGGACAAGGGGCGCTTCATAAAGGGCAAGCGCCTCCTCTTTTGTTACGGTTTGTTCGTGGAATATTTTTTCTTTGAGTCGGGCAATCTGCTGCATGTCATTTCCTTTGCATTTGCTGTACGATGGGGAGCAGGCGTTTGCCGAGGCCGGCGGCGACGGCGCAGAGCAGAAGATCCCCCGGTATCGGCAGCAGAAAACAGTATAAAAGAAGCGTGCGCACGGTCATGGCGTCTCCCAAATAAAAGCGGCTGATGACCCAACAGTAAGCCATGCCCAGGGCATAAACCACAAGTAAGCCGGCGAAACTCGCCGCAAAGAGTCTTTTCACGGAAGGGTGGGGCGACTGTTCGGTGATTCTGCCGGTAACGAAAGCGCCGAGGCAAAAACCGAGCAGGTAACCGAAGCTGGGCTGAAAAACGTAGGCGAGGCCGCCGCCGGCGGCAAAGACGGGGAATCCCGCAAGACCCAGCAAGATATAGCAGGCGACGCTAAGGGCGCCGAGTCTGGAACCGAGGAGCATCCCGGCCAGGGTTGTAAAGAGAAATTGCAGGGTGAAGGGAACCACCGGAACGGGAATGCGGAGGAACGCGCCAAGAACGATCAATGCCGTGAATAAGGCGCAGAGTATTTGATTTTTGACGGTGATGGGATGTTGATTCATCGGCGTGCGCCCATCATTTCCAGCGAACGCTGACTTCACCACTGTCCAAGGCATTTTCATTGCCATTCTCATCGCGGACGATCAGCCGAAAGTGATCGTCGATGGCGACGGCAGTGGCGGTATGCTCTTGGTTATGGCGCGATACGGTGATTTTTTGCCCCAGGAGAAAAGAGCGTTTTCGATATTCGGACAAGAAGGCCTTCTCCGTCAGCTTCTCATAATAGGGTATAAAATGATTGAGAATTTCCGCTGCAAGCCGGCTTTTTATGCTGTTTTTGGTTTTTGCGTCGGTAAAAAGAGAGGTGGCGACCGTTTCCAGTTCCGGGGGAAAGTTCTCTTTCGGAGGGAAAACATTGACGCCGATGCCGACGACGGCGTAATCAAGACCGCCGTTTTCCATGGCGAGCGCGGCTTCAGTGAGAATGCCGCAAACCTTTTTACCGTCGAGATAAACATCGTTGACCCATTTGATTTGGGCGTTTTTGCCGGTGACGGCCTCAATGGCGAGGGCCGCCGCCGTCGCCGCCGCTGTGGTCAGTAAAAGGGAATCGGTAACGGAATACTTTGGCCGCAACAGGATGCTCATATAGAGACCCGTGTTGGCCGGGGAAAAGAAGCCTCTGTTTCTTCTTCCTCTGCCGGCACTCTGCTCCTCCGCAATGACCACGACGCCTTCGGTTTCGCCCTGATCGGCGAGTTCTCTTACGATCGCATTGGTTGAGGTGACCAACGGATGCTTGATGAAACGTAATTCTTTTGCCGCGCCGGTCAGCTTTTCCGCAACGGTCGCCGCGGTGAAAAGATCGGTGTCCGCGGCGAGGGCGTAACCCTTATTGGTGACGGCGGTAATGTCATAGCCTTCGGCTTGCAGCGATTTGATGCTTTTCCATACGGCGGCTCTGGTCACATAGAGGCGGGCGGCCAGCTCTTCGCCGGAAACGAAAGAGCCTTTCTCCGCAGCCAATAACGATAAAATTTGATCCTTGAGATTCATTTTGCTTACCTCACATTGCCGCTTATTATACTCTTTGCCCGGGAGATTGTCAACCGCATAACAACAAAGAGTTTACAATTCAAGTAAATAGCGGAGCGGGCAGTAAAATGCCCGCTCCGCGCAATAAGATTTATTTCAGCAGATCCAGGATTTCCAAATTGCTCTTGCCTCCCGGGGGACAAAGGGTCTGCTCTCTCCTGAATTCGGTGCCGCAGTTGCAGGCCACGGTACCGCTGGTTTCAAAGCTGGTGGCGAAGGGCAGGACGATCTCGGCGTTGTTTGTTTCAGCGGTATGGCGCGGCGCGATCATCAGCAGGCGTTGGCTTTTGCCGGGAATCCCCGTTTCATCACCGATTATGACGAGCGCCTTTAAATGGTCGTTTAAGAGATCGGGAGTTTTGACCCCCGCGCCCCGGTAAATTTCGGTGTTGGCCGCGCTGTGTAGCACCAAGAGCTTGGCGCCGACGGCTTTGGCCAATGCCGCCCCCTTGGCGCAAGTTTTGGCATCGGCGCTCGTTTCGGCGATGATCACCAGATCGGTCTCTTTCGAGACTTCAATTTTATCGTCCTTTGTAAAGCAGCGTACCTCTGCTTTTGCTTTTGCCATGCGGATTCCGGCTACGGGATTATCGGTATAAGGGTCTTCCCCAACGTATACGATATGTTTGGCGTGATCGATATCCGTCACCTTGGCGTCGCCCTTGACGTCGTAAGTCAGGGCGGCGGGAGAGGCGATGATCTCGGTACCCAGGGTATTTTTGGCGAAATCGACGTAAGCGGCGACTTCTTCTTTGGTGAGATTGGCGGCGAGGAAAACGCCGATTTCATTTTTACCGTATTTCTTGACCCTTGCTTTGAGGGTCGCGGCGGCTTTCTCGTAAGTGGTTTCTTTGCCGTCCACCGTAGGTGTTTTTACCCGTTCGCCGCCGAGGACCGTTTCATAGCCGAATTTTCCCTTTTTGCAGAGAAGGCCCGTTTCTTCCCGGGGGATCACCCGGCAGAGCTGATTGCCGAAGGTCAGCACCGTGGTTTTGCAGTTGATGGCGCATTGACCGCAGCTGCCGGCGGTGGGCTGTTCCGCCAAGGGAACGCGTTTGCCCAGAAGCTGTTTTTCTGTGAGAGCGCCGGTGGGACAGACGTTGATGCATTGGCCGCAGGTGATGCACGTTGAATCCGCCAGGGAAATATTGAATTCCGGTTGGATGATGGTTTCAAAGCCGCGGTGAACCAGGCCCCAAACGCCTTTGCCCACCACTTCGTCGCAGACTCTGACACAGAGACCGCAGAGGATGCATTTGTCGCTGTCCCTGTCGATATAGGGGTTATGGTCGGCCATATTCCGTTTGCGCACCGTATCGCCGAAGCTGTTTTCCGCCAGTTGATATGTTTGGCCGTAGCGAATCAGTTTACATTCGTAGTAGTCGGCGCAGCCGCATTCAAGACAGCGGGAACCTTCGGCGACGGCATCTGCTTCGCTGAGACCGAGGAAGACTTCGTCAAAGGTCCGTTTTCTGCTTTCCCCGGGGAGACGCGGTCCGTTGCGGCGGGGCATTTTTTCCCGGTCGGCGAGGTCTTCGGCGGTGACGTTTTTGATTTTGGAAAGGAACGGTTCCGTATAGGGAATGATATCGCCTTTCAGGTAGCTGTCAATGATATCGGCGGCGCGGTGGGCGTCGGCAATGGCTTCTATGGCGATGCCGGGGCCGTTGTTGATGCCGTCGCCGCCGGCGAATACGCCCTTTTGATCCGTGAGGAAGGTGTGTTCATCGGCCTTGATCGTATGCCAGTCGGTTAAACCCACGGGGATACCGTCGGCTACGACCTGCTGGCCGATGGCGGCGATGACCGTATCCAGCGCCAAATCTTCGAAGGCGCCCTCGATGGCCACGGGACGGCGTCTGCCGGAGGAATCCGCCTCTCCCAGTTCCATCTTTTGCAGGCGAATCCCGCTGACTCTGTCGTTTTCCGTCAGCACTTCCGTGGGGGCCACGAGGAAACGGAATTCCACGCCTTCTTCTCGGGCTTCTTTGATTTCCAGGGCTTCCGCCGGCATTTCCTTTTCCGTGCGGCGGTAGAGGACGTAGACCTTTTCCGCGCCGAGGCGGAGGGCGGTGCGGCAGGCGTCCATGGCGGTGTTGCCGCCGCCGACCACGGCGACGTTTTTGCCGAGGTACGGTTTTTCACCCCGGGCCACGGCGATCAAAAAGTCGATGCCGCCTAAGACCCCTTGGGCCTCTTCGCCTTTGCAGCGCAGCGCCGCGCTTTTCCAGGCGCCGATGGCCACATAAACGGCGTCGCTGCGATCTTTCAATTCCGCGAAGTCGATGTCTTTGCCGACTTTCGTGTTGTAGCGAAAGGTCACGCCGAGACGGGCGATATTTTCGATTTCCAAATCCAGGATTTCTTTGGGTAGTCTATATTGAGGGATGCCGTAGCGGAGCATACCGCCGCCTTTGGGCATGGCTTCGATGATTTCCACACGGTGGCCTTTTAAAGCCAAAAAGTAGGCGGCGGTGAGCCCGGCGGGACCGGCGCCGACGACGGTGATCTGCTTCCCGCTGGGGGCGGGTATTTCCTCGATAAAGCGGTCGTCACCAAAAAGATCCATATCCGCGGCGAAGGCCTTTAATTCCGCGATGGCAATGGGCTCCTCCACCAACCGGCGGCGGCAAGCCTCCTCGCAGGGATGGGGACAGATCCGTCCGATGCAGGCCGGCAAGGGGATCACTCGCTTGATGACGCGGAGCGCTTCCTTATATTTGCCGTTGGCGATGAGTCCCGTATAGGCCTGACAGTTGGTATGGCCGGGACACGCCAAGGTGCAAGGAGGGCGGCAGTCGCCTCGATGATCGGAGAAAAGCAATTCCAAGGCGACCTTGCGGGCTGTAGCGGCCCGTTTGCCCTGGGTATGGAGGACCATCTTTTCGTTGGCTGCCGTGGCGCAGGCTCGGTACAGTTTGGGGCTATTTTCGTCTTCCACCAGACAGACGCCGCAGGCGCCGTAGGTTTCTACCAGGGGATGATGACACAAAGTGGGGATCTCAAGGTTGTTGGCGCGGGCCACGTCGAGGATGGTTTGTCCCTTTTCAAAGGTGCATTTTTTATGATCAATGGTCATTTGCAAGGTACTCATGTGCTGCCTCCTTTACTCTACGATCACGGCGCCGAATTTACAAACGGCTTCGCAATTCCCGCAGTGGATACAGGTATTGGCGTCGATTACCTGAGGCTTTTTCTTTTCGCCGCTGATGGCCTCAACGGGACACTTCTTTTTACAGGCCATACAAGCCGTGCATTTTTCCGGGTCAATGCGAAAGGTTAAAAGGGGCTTGCACTTTTTGGCGGGGCACCGATGATCTTCGATATGGGCGCGGTATTCGTCTTCAAAATGGCGAATGGTGCTCAATACGGGATTGGGGGCGCTCTGACCGAGGCCGCAGAGGGAACCGGCGATGATGTTTTCACCTAAGGTTTTCAGCGTTTCGATGTCGCCGTTTTTGCCTTCGCCGTTGACGATGCGTTCTAAAATCTCCAGCATCCGCTTGGTACCGATGCGGCAATGAACGCATTTGCCGCAGCTTTCCTCTTTGGTGAATTGGAGGAAAAACCGAGCCATATCCACCATACAGGTGGTTTCATCCATGACGATCATACCGCCGGAACCCATGATGGCGCCGACTTTGGTAATGCTCTCATAGTCTACTGCCGTATTGAGCAGGCTCTTAGGAATGCAGCCGCCGGAGGGGCCGCCCATCTGGACGCCTTTGATTTCCCGGTCGTCTTTGATGCCGCCGCCGATGCCGAAGATGATCTCGTGGATGGTCATACCCATGGGCACTTCCACCAGGCCGCCTTTTTTGACTTTGCCGGCCAGGGCGAAGACTTTGGTGCCCTTACTCTTTTCCGTGCCCAGGGCGGCGAAGGCGTCGCCTCCCTGGCGGAGAATCCAGGGTACGTTGGCATAGGTTTCCACGTTATTGATATTACTGGGTTTCTGGCGGTAGCCGCGTTGGGCGGGGAAAGGCGGTTTCAGCCGGGGCATACCTCGCTCCCCTTCCAGGGAGGCGATGAGGGCCGTTTCCTCACCGCAGACGAACGCGCCGGCGCCGGCTTTGATTTCCAGGCGGAAAGAGAAGTCGGTGCCTAAAATATGGTCGCCCAAATAGCCTTTTTCCTCTTCTTCCTGAATGGCTTTTTCCAGGCGCTTGATGGCCAGGGGATATTCGGCGCGGACGTAAATTTTGCCCTCGGCGGCGCCGATGGCGTAAGCGCCGATCATCATGCCTTCGAGCACGCTGTGGGGATTGCTTTCCAATAAACTCCTGTCCATGAAGGCGCCGGGGTCGCCTTCGTCGGCATTGCAGATCATGTATTTGATATCGCTTTGGTTTTGCCGGGCCACGTTCCACTTAAACCAGGTGGGAAAACCGGCGCCGCCCCGGCCCCGGAGACCGGAAATTTTGATTTCTTCGATGACTTCTTCCGGTGTCAGCTCAAGGAGACAGTGCTTTAAGGCTTGAAAGCCGTCGTGTTCGATGTATTCCGCGATGTCTTCGGGGTTGATTACGCCGCAATCGCGCAAGGCGATGCGGGTCTGTTTTCCCAAAAAGGCCATATCGTCTTGGGGAACGAGGTATTCCTCAAAGGGAACTCCCTGATCCAGGTGGCTCTTTAAGAGCGCAACCGCTTTTTCCCCATCAATTTTCGCGTAAAGATAGTGCTTTTTCTTGTCGTTATCAATGACTTCGACCACGGGTTCATTGAAACAGGCGCCGATGCAGCCCACGGGTTTCAGTGTAACGTCGAGGTTTTCCTTTTCAATCAGCGCGGCGATGGCGTCAAAGGTTTTTTGAGCGCCGGCGGCAATACCGCAGCTGCCCATACCCACTGTAATGATCATGACTGAGCGCCTCCTTCCGCTTGATAAATACCTTTGATGATCCGCCGTGCGGATTTCGCTGTCAGCGGGCCGAAAACTTCGCTGTTTTGACCCGTGCGGACCATCATCACCGGCGCCATGGAACAGCAGCCCAAACAGGCGACGCTTTCCATGGTGAAGAGGTTGTCGGCGGTGGTTTCGCCGTCTTTGATTTTGAGTTCGTCTTCCAGGGCCGCGGCGATATTTTCGCTGCCGTTCACGTGGCAGGCAGTGCCTTGGCAAAGCATGATGAGATGCTTGCCCACAGGATGCAAGCGAAACTGCGCGTAGAAGGTGACGACACCCATGATTTTGGTGACCTTAAGGCAGAGGGCGTCGCCGATGGCGTAGATGGCGTCTTTGGGCAAATAGCCGTAGATATCTTGGGTTTTCTGCAGCACGGTGATCAAGCTGCCGGGGAGGTTTTTGTATTCCGCGAGCAGCGGCTGTAATTTTGTCAGGTCGGTTTTGGGTTTTTCAGGCTTTGAACCGCAGGAACATTTGGTCATTCTTCTTTTCCTCCTGTATCCCCTTTTCTTCCAGTTCTAAGAGGCGCGTAACGCGTTGCCGGGCTGTCTTTAGAAAAGTTCTTTCATCGGGATAGCGCCTTTGATCCGCTATCAGTTCCATGGTATACGGTAGGTTGCTGTCGATCAAGTATGGCGTGACTTTTTGAGCAAAGTTTATGGTGCCGTCAAAGGGTAAGCGGTGCTGATCCGCTGTGCCGTCGTTATCGGAAAGGTGCAGCGCCGTTAAAAGATGCCGGTATTTTTGCAGCAAATAAAATTGATCTTTGAGATTGGCATGGGAGGTATCGAAACAAAAACCCAGTTCTTTCACGCCGGGAAAGGCGTGATAGACGTATTCCAGATAATCTGCCCGCCAGGTGTTTTCCAAAGAAAGGGTCATGCGGTTGTCCTCGGCGTAGGGCAGCAGATATTCGATGCTGCGGAGCAGGTCAACGTTGGGATCGGGAACGTCGCCTCTTTCGCACAGGTGCATTACGAGGTTGGCGTAACCGAGATCGGCCATTTCCTCCATGGTCTTGCAAATGGGTTTCAAGTAGCCTTCCCGCACAGAAATACTGGGATTCCAAATATCGTTGTCGTTCATTGCCGCCATATGAAAATTAAAAACGGTCAGTTCGCAATCGAGGGCAAAGCGCAGCATCTCCCGGCGGGGGATGGGCCAATCGCCCTCTTCGTCTTCCCACCAGAGCATGATGCCGTCAAAACCGGCGTCTTTGATCAGCTCAAGGCGTTTGCGATAATCGGTGAAATATCCGTACCAGGCGAAGATTCCTGTCTTTTTCATGGTGTCAAGACCCCGTTTTTCTGTTTTTTGCTGTTGCTCCATTCAAGCCAAAGAACGGATAAGAAGATGACGCTGCCACCAAGGAAAAGCCGGGTGGTAAAGGGTTCCAAGCCGAGGAACACGGAGAAGGCGGCGCCGAAGAGGGACTCGAAAGAGAGCAGAATGGCGCTTTTTGCCGTCGGTGTGCGCCGCTGTCCGTAGGTTTGCAGAAAAAGACAGAGGGCCGAGGGGAACAGCGCCAAATAGACCAGAGCAAGCATCCCGTTGCTCCATTGGATCTGGTGGGTTTGACCCGTTTCAAAAAGAAAGAAATAAACGCTGGAAAGTACGCCTACGGTGAGCAATTGTAAAAAAGTCAGGTGAAAGGTGTTTTTGCCGTCGGTGGTATTACCCAGGTAAGCGATATGACAGGCGAAAGCGAAGGCGCAGATCAAAGTCAGCAGATCCCCGATGCGGAAGTGGATGCCGCCGTTGGACCAGTTGAGTACCGTGATCCCCAAAAAGCAGGCGAAGACGGCGATATAGACGCGCCCGGAAATTTTCTCTTTGAAAAAAAGCCGGGCGATGAAAGGAACCATCAATAAATTGGTGGCTGTTAGCAACGCGTTGCTGGAAACTTCAATGGTCTGCAGACCCAAGGTCTGAAAGAGGAAGCCGAAAAAGTAGAAACTGCCGGCAATGAAACCGGTTTTGATTTCCGCTAAGCTGATGTGTTTCATTTTCCTGTTGATGATCAGCAGGAGGGCGGCGGCGCCCAGAAGAAAGCGGATCACGTTGAGGAGACCCGGGGGAAACCCGCATTGGAGGGCATAGTCGACGCCGATGAAACCGCTGCCCCAGATCAGGGCGGTGAGGAGAAGGGCGGCTTCTCCTTTGTAAGAGTGTTTTGGCATGATCAATTCCTTTAAGTAGGTACTTATTGTTAAATTTCATCATAACACAATTTTTTCTGAATCGCAACGCGTGAATCTTTACAAACAAAGAAGGATGGGGTATGATGAAAACCTAAGAAAGGTATGATCATGATGAAGCAAGAATTGAATTATACATTACTTTGCGATTACTACGAATTGACCATGGCCAACGGCTATTTCGAAAACGGCTGGAAAGACAAGATCACCTATTTTGACGTATTCTTCCGGAAGATTCCCGACCGCGGCGGTTTCGCCATCGCCGCCGGGCTGGAACAGATCGTCGACTATATCGAAAACCTTGCTTTCGATGAGGAGGACATCGCCTTTTTGCGCAAAAAAGGCGTATTTGACGAGGCGTTTCTCAGCTATTTGCGGGATTTTTCCTTCCACGGTGATCTCTACGCCGTTCCGGAAGGAACGCCGATTTTTCCCAATGAGCCGATCCTGACGGTGCGGGCGCCGGCGCCGGAGGCGCAATTCATCGAAACCTTTATCCTTTTGACCCTGAACCATCAAAGCCTGATCGCCACCAAGGCCAACCGTATCTGTAGGGCGGCGGCGGGCCGGGCGGTGACGGAATTCGGTTCCCGCCGCGCCCACGGGGCCAGCGGCGCGATTTTAGGGGCTCGGGCCGCCTGCATCGGCGGTTGCGTGGGTACGGCCTGCACCATTTCGGAATTGCTCTACGGCACCCCCGCCGGCGGCACCATGGCCCATTCCTGGGTGCAGATGTTCGATTCTGAAATAGAAGCCTTTCGCTCCTATTGCAGCATTTACCCGAAAAACCCCTGTCTTTTGGTGGATACCTATAATGTCTTAAAGAGCGGCATTCCCAACGCCCTGAAGGTCTTCAAGGAATTAGGCATCAAAGAATGCGCGGTTCGTATTGATTCCGGCGACATTACCTATTTGACGAAACACGCCCGGAAAATGCTGGATGACGCGGGCTATCCCCACTGTAAGATCGTGATTTCCAATGCTTTGGACGAATATATCATCCGCGATCTGTTGTTACAAGGCGCCCAAGTCGACGCTTTCGGCGTCGGCGAACGGCTGATTACCGCCCGCAGCGAGCCGGTTTTCGGCTGTGTGTACAAACTCTCCGCCATTGAGGACGCCGCCGGTCAGGTGATCCCTAAAATCAAAGTCAGCGAAAACGCCGGTAAGATCACGAATCCCCACTTTAAAAAGGTTTGGCGCATTTTTGACAACGCCACCGGCAAAGCCCAGGCGGATCTGGTCACCGTTTACGATGAAACCATCGACGTGGATCAGCCTTTGACGATCTTTGACCCCGAACATCCCTGGAAAAAGAAGACTTTCACTAATTTTTCCGTCAAAGAGCTGCTGATTCCCATCTTTAAGGACGGCGTCTGCGTGATGGAGCGGAAACCAACGGTGCAGGAGATCCGATCCTATAGCGCCGGACAAATCCACTGCTTATGGGATGAAATGAAGCGTTTTGAACATCCTCATCTTTACTATGTGGATCTTTCCGCAAAACTTTGGCAGATCAAAAACGAGCTCATCAAAGAGAACTTCGGTTCTTTTCAACAATTCTGATCACTGTTTGAATTCTTAGACTTTCTTCTTGAATGGAGAGGGCGTCCCTTTGCGATAAGTTTTCCGTTTATCGTTTTGGGACGCCCTCTTTTGCATAGTTTTTTTTGATTCGGAAAAACTATGCCCGGAGGAAGACGATGTCTGAAGATCTTGAAAAATCAATGAATGAATCATTGAGACAGGCCAAACAAAAAGAATACGCGGAACTCGTGGCGGAAACAAAACCAAAAACGCCGGTGCTGAAAAACCTCTGCCGCGCTTTTCTGGTCGGCGGTTTGATCTCCGTGATCGGCCAGATCATCTATGAACTGCTCAAGCTAACGTCCATAACGGACAAACATTGCGTTACCGTGACGCTGATGATCCTAATCGCCGCCGGGGCGGTCTTGACGGGGCTGGGCCTTTACGATAAGATCGGCAAATTCGCCGGCGCCGGCTCCATTGTGCCCATCAGCGGTTTTTCCAATTCTATGGTGGCTCCGGCTCTGGAATGGAAAACCGAAGGCTTAATCGCCGGTTTGGCCGCGAAACTGTTTACCCTGGCCGGCCCTGTGATCGTCTATGGCGTCTGTGTTTCCGTGGCTTTGGGGTTGCTGAAATATTTGTGGTTGTTGTTCACGGGAGGTTTGCCATGAGCTGTCTCGGAAGAAATACGTATCTCTTCGATCAAGGAGTACACATTTTAAGCGGCGCCGCTGTGGTGGGGCCCAAGGAAGGCGAGGGGCCTTTGGGCCCGTGTTTCGATAAAGTTTGGCCCAAAATTCAGACCGCGGAAAAGTCCTGGGAGGATACGGAAGTCAAAATGCAGAAAGAAGCCGTCGATCTTGCCCTGGCAAAAGCGGCTTTGGGCGATCATATGATCGACGTTCTGCTGGGCGGTGATCTGATCAACCAGCTCACCATCACCAATTTCGCTGCCAAGGAGAGGGAAATTCCCTTTCTTGGTTTATATAACGCTTGTGCCACCATGGCGGAGGGCCTTCTTTTGGGAGCATCCCTCATCGGCGGCGGCTTTGCCGCTGATGCCGCCGTGGTGGCGTCAAGTCATAACGCTACCAGCGAACGGCAGTACCGTTTTCCTACGGAGCTGGGCACCCAGCGTCCCCAGACCAGTCAATGGACGGTGACCGGGGCCGGCGCCATGGTCTTATCAAAGCAGCCGTCGCCGCTGCGGATCATCAGCGGCACAGTGGGGAAGATTGTCGATTACGGTGTCAAAGACCCCAATGAAATGGGGGCCGCCATGGCCCCGGCGGCGGCGGATACGATTTTACAGCATCTGCGAAACAACGATAGAAAAGCCGCGGATTATGATCTGATCTGTACCGGCGATCTCGGTTCCCACGGTCACTGTCTCTTGGCAGAACTGCTGAAAAAGGAGCATGTTGTCGTTGAGGAACAGCTCCAGGACAGCGGCATGTGGATCTATCAAAAAAAACAGGATAGCCACGCCGGCGGCTCCGGCTGCGGCTGTTCCGCCACGGTTTGGAGCTCCTACCTTCTTGACGCCCTGCACCGCGGCAAATACCGGCGTGTTTTATTGGTGGGTACCGGCGCGCTGCTGAGTCCTGTCAGCATCGGTCAGGGCCATGCCATTCCCGCCATTGCCCACGCTGTGGAGATCGTAAAGGAGGGAAAGACGGTATGTGGATGAACTTATTATGGGCCTTTCTGATCGGCGGCGTCATCTGCGCCATCGCCCAGATCGCCATGGATCTGACACCCTTTTCCATCAGCAACGCCCACGTTTTGGTGACGGTGGTCATTGCCGGGGAAATCATCGGCTTTTTCGGCCTTTATCAGCCTCTGGTGGATTTTGCCGGGATGGGCGCGTCCGTGCCCCTTTGCGGCTTCGGCAACACGATGATGCAGGGAGTCGTGACCGCCATGGAAAAAGACGGCTTTATAGGTATTTGGACGGGAGCCTTTACCGCCGGAGCCGCGGGGCTTTGCGCCGCCATCGTCTCAGGTTTTTTGATCGCAATATTTTTGAAGCCAAAAGGATAATAATTAAACATCAAGATGATTCGTTACCCTTTGCTTTGCCGCGGTCTTTGTGTTTTAATAGAATCAGTAAATGAATAAAGTTAAGTGCGGAGAAATCGGGTTTGAATCCCGAACGGTCGCGCCACTGTGAAACGGAGCTTACTTTAGACGCCAGTCAGCCACTGCCATAAGCGGGAAGGCAAAGTATAGCGATGATGTGAAGTCAGGATATTCCGAACTTAATGCTGTACTCGCAGCTTCCGCGTAAGGAGTGATGCATTTTTTCGATGTAAATGCCCCGTTTCTTTTCGGAAGCGGGGCAGTTTTGTTTGCTGATGTTGCCAAACCTTCTTTTATTCTATTCCGTATCTCATGGGGGCTTGCCCCCCCGTATCTCTCATCTCTTTTGCTTTCAGCCAATGCTGAACTCACCTCTTCATAAATTTTATACGGAAATCTCTTTTTTTTCCTTGCGGTGAACAACCGCAATTTTTTTTGCCCGTGTTCTTTGCTGTTTGGCCGTTTCTTCTAATATTTCCAGATTCCCTGATTCCCTCATAAAATGCCCTTAGACCGACATGACGCGAGGCTGAGATAAGGCGTTAAAGGCTTGGCGTGCCGCGCTAAAAAGCCGGGACTGATTTGCAATCAGTCTCCGGCTTGTTTCCTTGGCGTCCTTTTAAGGAGGGCTTTTCAGTGTAAGACATTCATTTTGTTTTTGGGCAGATCAATTTCAAGAACCCAGAAGAGGATTTCCAGTTTATGGATGAGGGAAAGAATCCTTAAATCCAGCTCTCCGCCGCAATGGCGGCCCAAGCGTTCCTTTTCGTTGACTGCGTCCAAAAGCTCTTTGCGATACCGCTCCATACGCTTGGCGACGTCTTCTTCTTCTCTCATAAGCGTCTCCGCGAAATAGCCTTCTCCTTTTATGTTATACGGGGCCAACTTATTTTGTGCTTATCAACCGATGAAAAACACGTTGCCTTCTTTGCGCTCCGGCGCTTCCTGGGCAGCTCCTTCCGGGTACCCCAAAGCAACGGCAAAGCGGGGAATCTTGTCGGCGGGCAGTTGCAGCAGTGATCGTAAACGGGGCCCTTCTTCACTGTCAAAGGCCGGCAGGAAGGAGGCGATATAGCAGGAACCGAGGTTCAGACTGTGGGCGGCCAAACAGATGTTTTCCGCGGCGTTGGCGGCGTCGGCAATGCCGAAGGGCACGTCTTCACTGCTGATAAAGATCACGGTCGGGGCATGATAGAAATTACAGAAGGGTTTGCCGCCCATCCGCGTTTCCACTCGTTTGATGTAGTCTGTTGGCAGCAATTTGTGGTTGACCGCGGAAATTTCGGCGATGACACCGCTCTCCCGTACCACGGTAAAATAACAAGACTGGATGTTCATGGCAGTGGGCGCGAATTTCGCCGCGGCGATGATTTGAGCCAGTTCTTTTTCGTCAATGGGCCGCGGGGAAAAATTGCGGCAGCTTCTTCTCGTAAGCATATTCAAAATAATTTCATTCATCTGTCCTCTTCCTTTCCGTAAAATCATAAATATTATTCTAATGATAACATAAAAAAAGCAAATTGCCAAAGGACTATCGCTATCGCCACCGCAAAGAAGGTTGAAAAATGGCATTACTTGAGATATAATATTTCATAGGAAGGTGTAAATTAAAAGAGGAGCAGTGATGGATACATTTCAGAAAGAAGTCTATGTGAAATTGATCAACCGCGCGATTGGGGAAAAAGGCGTCACGCATTTTGCGAAAAAAGCGTCGTTGAGCGCAGGCAATCTTTCCCGGATCAGAAAAGGGCAGCTGGCCACCGTGGAAACGTTGAAAAAAATCGCCGCCGCCGCCGAAGGCGTGTCTTTTGCGGAATTGATGGATGCCGCGGGCTACACGGAGTCGGTGTTTTTAAAAGCCGCCGATCCCATGGCTGTGCCCACCACCAGCAAGGTGATCAGTATTCCCGTGGTGGAAGCGCTTCATGGCACGAAGAAAGAAATCAAGCAGGATGATTCATTGAAAAAGGAATATTATTATGCCGACGCTTTCGGCAGCGGCGAGTTTATCTTTTTTGTCGTTAACGACGATGCCTTTGCGCCCAAAGTCAACCGCGGTGATAAGGTTTTGATCGATATGGCGAAAAAACCGAGGGAAGGGGAGATCGCCCTGTTTTTGCTGAACGGGGAAGAAACCATGCTCCGCCATTTGACCCGACAAGGCAAAAAATACTACTATTATGGGAACGACCTCGGTAAATATCCCATGACGGAAGCGAATAGCGCGGATATTAAAATATTCGGCACCGCGGTTCGCGCTTTTGTCACCATGTAAGCTTAGGGGCGGATCTGCGCCGCGGCGGGGAACAAGCAAATAAAAACCGGGGCATCCCCATGGGGACGCCCCGTATTTTTTCGCGCAAGAGCAAGGAACGCCCCATTGCGGAAAGATTGATCCTCGCCGGCTTTTGCCGGTACTTTATTTTATGCGCCGATCTCTTTTTTGTTAACAACATCCGCATCTTCCGCAACCACAGCCGCCGCCGCAGCAACAGACGCTGCGGCAACCGCAACCGCAGCCGCAGCCGCATCTGCAAAAACACGGTCCCCAGAAGGGCCAGAAAAAGAAAGGAAACATGGTTTCACCTCATTTCAATCTCGTCTTTCTTTATTTTATGAGGGCCTTTCCCCATTGGTGCGGACATATTTGAAAAGAGCGCCCCGTACAATGAAGCGAGGTGTTTTTTATGATCAATCCGATCTGGTTGTTCCTGCTTTGCGGCGGGATCTTAGCGGCGGTGGTGACCGGCGATACCGCTGTCGTTTTTCCTTCGGTTGTGGAAGGCGCAACCTCTGCCATAGAAGTCATCATCGGTTTGGCGGCGTTCCTTTCGATTTGGTGCGGCATCATGCGCTTGGCGGAAAAATCGGGGCTTCTTGACCGCGTTTCCCGTATGGTTTATCCTGTGATCCGGCCGCTTTTTCCCTCTTTGGGAAAAGGGCATAAAGCCTGGGCGCCGATGGTCATGAATATTTCCGCCAATTTGCTGGGCCTCGGCAACGCGGCGACGCCCTTCGGCATTCAGGCCATGAAAGAACTGGCCGCTACCAGCGAGGAAAAGGGTGCGGCCTCCAAGGAGATGATCGTCTTTTTGGCCTTAAATACGTCCGCCGTCAGTTTTGTTCCAGGCATGGTTTTGGGCTTTCGTTCCGAAGCGGGGTCGCTGAATCCCGCGGAAATCATTGTGCCGTCGTTTCTTGCCTCTCTCGCCGGTCTCTGCGCGGCTTTGATCGCCGCGTCTCTTTTTGCGCGGACGAGGAAAAAACAGTGATTGCTCACCTCGTGTCCTTTTCGGATTGGATCATTCCCTGTATCCTCCTGTTTGTTCCGCTTTTCGCGTATTATAAAGGCATTTCCGTTTACGATGAATTCATCGAAGGGTCCAGAGAAGGGTTGCTGCTCACCTGGAATCTGCTGCCTTTTCTCATCGCTATGCTCTCGGCCATCGCCATCTTCACCAATGGCGGCGGTATGGACTTGCTGCAAAAGCTACTGTCGCCCTTCTGTGTCAGGCTGGGGATTCCTGGCGATGTGGTGCCTTTGGCTTTGATGCGGCCCCTTTCCGGCAGCGGTTCCCTGGGTCTCACCGCCAGCATCATCAGTGAACACGGCCCCGATTCTTTTGTGGGCCGTCTCGCTTCCATCATGCAGGGCAGCACGGAAACGACATTTTACGTCCTGACCGTCTATTTTGGCGCTGTGGGCGTCAAAAAATTCCGCTACGCCCTCTGGGTAGGCTTAATCGGCGACGCCGTGGCGTTTTTAACGGCTTTTTACCTCACAAAAGCGTTTTTTTAGTGGTAAAATAGACTTGTATATTTTATCCATTCCCCCTATAATAATAGATGGAGGAGATTATGGAAGAACGATTGCAAAAATTATTGGCGGCGGCGGGGATTGCTTCCCGACGCAAAGCGGAAGAAATGATTGCCGCGGGCCGCGTCAGCCTCAACGGTAAAGTCGTGAGGGAACCCGGCATCAAAGCGGATTTCGGCAAAGATAAAATTGCCGTGGACGGTAAATTAGTGGAGCGGAAAGAACGCAAAATATACGTACTGCTCAACAAACCCAAGGGCTACGTCTGCACCGTCAGGGATACCCATGGCAGGCCGACGGTATTGGACTTGCTCCCCGATTGGCATGTGCGCATGTATCCTGTGGGCAGGCTCGACCTGGATACCTCCGGCCTTTTGCTGCTGACCAACGACGGCAGTTTTACCAACAAGATCATGCATCCCGCCAAAGAAATCAATAAAATATACCGCGCCGAAGTACAAGGCGCTCCCAGCGAAGAGCAACTGAATTTGCTCAGAAAAGGTCTTGTTTTGGAAGAGGAAACCTTTGCCCCGGCCAAGATTCGTCTGTTGGCGAAAAAAGGCCGTGATACGGTTTGGGAAGTGATCATCCACGAGGGGAAAAAACGGCAGATTCGCCGTATGTTCAAAGAGATCAAACATCCGATCCTGTCGTTGACCAGGACAAACATTGATTTTTTGAGCTGTAAGGGCTTGAAAGAGGGAGAATGGCGTTTTTTGAAAAAAGAGGAAATTCGCCGTTTGCTCGGTGACGTCAGGGAAGCGCCCCCAAAAGAGAAAGTCATCGTTGTCCCTAAAACACGGCCCCGGGGAAATAAATATCCGTTTTACGGAAAGAAGGTGTCACGATGAAATTGACGCGTTTCATTCATAACACAGAGCCTCGCTACGGCATGGTAGATCACGGCAGGGTTTATCCTCTGGCGGGTACCATTTTCGATAAGCCGATTCGGGAAGGGATCGGCTATCCCTTGGAGGAAGTGACACTGCTTTGTCCGGTGCTGCCCTCGAAAGCGATTTGCCTCGGCCTCAACTATAGAGATCACGCCGAGGAACTGCATATTCCCGTGCCGGAAACCCCGGTTTTTTTTATGAAACCTTCTTCGGCGGTGACCGGTACCAAAACACACATCGTCTATCCCAAAGAGCTGGTGACCCAGATGGATTATGAAGGGGAGCTGGCGGTGGTGATCGGCAAAACAGCCCGCTATATCACAGAAAAGGAAGCGCCAAAGTATATCTTAGGCTATACCATCGCCAATGACGTAACCGCCCGCAACCTGCAACCGAAACACGGCCAATGGACGATTTCCAAATCTTTTGATACGTTTTTGCCCGTAGGCCCCTGGGTGCAGACGAACCTCGATCCTTCCCGACTGTCCATTACCTTGACGGTGAACGGCAAGGTCAAACAACAGTCCAATACGGCGGAAATGATCTTTTCCATTCCTGCCGTTGTCAGCTACCTCAGTAAGGTGATGACCCTCTACCCCGGTGATCTGATCCTGACGGGGACGCCCAGCGGCGTCGGCCCGCTTTTCCCCGGGGATACGGTTCGTGTTACCGTGGAAGGTATCGGCGATTTGTAAAACGATGTGATCAGAGAGGAATAAATGTTGCAAATGCTGCAGAAGAAAAAAAACGCCATCGTCATCGGCGGGGGCCCCGCCGGGATGATGGCGGCTTATATGATTGCCAAAAACGGCGTTCCCGTCGTTTTATTGGAAAAAAACGCCAAGCTCGGCAAGAAAATGCTGATTGCGGGAAAAGGCCGCTGTAACGTGACGAACGATTCGGACATGGCCGCCTTTTTGGCCAATATGCCCGGTAACGGTAAATTCTTATACAGTGCCTATCGTAATTTTCCCGCTTCCGCGGTGATCCGCTGGTTTCAAGATTGCGGCGTACCCCTTAAAACTGAACGGGGAGACCGGGTTTTCCCGGTATCGGACTGTTCCGCCGATATTGTTTCCTGCCTTGAGCGCCAGCTCAGAAAAGCCGGCGCCAAAGTGGATTTCTTGAGCGAAGTCGAGGAAATCGTCATGGGGGAAACCTCGGTCAAAGGCGTAAAAGTGAAGGGTGTTTTGAGACCCGCTGCCGCTGTTCTCGTGGCCACCGGCGGTCGCTCTTACCCGTTGACGGGCTCCACCGGCGATGGTTACCATTTCGCCGCCGCCGCCGGTCATAGCGTAACGCCGCTGTTTCCTTCTCTGGTGCCCCTGACCGTGGCGGAAGCTGATGTAAAACAGCTGGAAGGCCTGAGTTTGCGAAATGTCGCCGTCACCTTGAAAGATGGCGCCGGTGTTCTCGATCACCGTTTCGGTGAGCTTGTTTTTACCGGAGACGGTCTTTCCGGCCCGGTGATTTTATCGGCGAGCAGAGCCGCCTCGTTGCATTTTACGAAAAATCCGGCGGCGCCGCTAACACTCCTCCTCGATCTAAAACCGGCCCTTGATGAAAAACAACTGAACGATCGGCTTTTGAGGGATTTTGAAAGCTTTTCGAAGCGTTCCTATATCCACATTTTAGAAGAGCTGCTGCCGCGGAAAATGATTCCCGTTTTCGCCCGGCGCAGCGGCATTGAGCCGCTAAAAGCGGGGCATCAGTTGACGAAGGAGGACCGCAATGCGATCCTGCGCCTGTTGAAAGCGTTCCCCTTTACGGTGACCCGTTGTCATCGGCTTTCCGAGGCCATTGTCACCGGCGGTGGTGTCAGCGTCAAAGAAATCGATCCCAAGACCATGATGTCCAAAAAAAAGGAAGGGCTTTTTTTCGCCGGAGAAGTCCTTGATATTGACGGCTATACCGGCGGCTTTCACATACAGGCCGCTCTGTCTTGCGGTTATCAGGCCGGAATGGCGATGTCGTCCTATTGTTTGAAAGGAAACTAAAAAATGCAACTTATGGAAGCAAGAACCCAAGTGATCGAAATGGGCAAGCGTCTGCTCCAAACAGGGCTTGTGGCCCGTACATGGGGGAATGTCAGCTGCCGTCTCAACGACAGCCATTTTGTGATCACCCCCAGCGGCAGAGCCTATGAAAATTTAAAACCCGAGGAGATTGTGATCATCAATATCAACGACGGGAAAGCCTGGGGTGACGTGCGCCCTTCCACGGAAAAAGGCGTGCATTTAAGAGGTTACCGTCTGCGGCAGGACGTAAATTTTATCATCCATACCCATCAGCCGGAAGCATCGGTGATGAGCGCTTTGGCGGCGGATATCGACGTTGACGGCAACAACGTCTTCGGCGATACGGTATACTGCGCCGCCTATGGCTTTCCCGGCAGTGAGGCCCTGGAAAAAAATATTGCCGAGATTATCGCCAAGGGTCAAAGCCGCGCTCTGCTCATGGCTCACCACGGCGCGCTTTGTCTGGCGCCCTCGGCGGAGGACGCTCTGCGGGTTGCCGTCAGTCTGGAAATGTTCTCCACTTACCGGGTGCGCAAGGCCTTTGAGCGTTACCTTGGACGACCCATTGCCACGGAGGATTCCATCTATCAGGTACTGCTAAAGGATCTTGGTACTGGCCTGCCCCAGCTGGTGCCGCCGCTTTTTCGCAGTGAGCGGCAGGGGGATTCGATGATTTTTCATCAGGCGGACCGGGGGGAGCGCCTCACCTTAAATATGGCGGACAGCTCTTTGACCGCGGAGCAACAGATTCACCAGGGGATTTACCAGGCCCGGCCGGACATCGGCGCCATTCATCACAGCTTTACGCCGTCGTTACTGGCTTATTCGGCGCTGAACCGTTCCTTGGCCACGTATCTTGACGATTTTGCCCAGATCAACGGCGCGACCATGGCATGTGCTCCTCTCCAACAGGACGGCATTGTCCAGGGACTCGGTTCCCATCACGGCGTCCTTTTGCTGAGAAGCGGTGCTCTTTGCTGCGGCAACAATCTTTACGACGCCGAGGCCTTGGCCATGGTGGCGGAAAAGAACGCCCGCGCTTGGCTGATCGGTCAGCTCTTCCCTGAAAATCCCATACAGGCGATTCCCTTAGAGGAATGCCAAAAGATGCGGCGCTTTTATTTGGAGAGCTATGCCAAACGCTTTTAGACTGGCATTTTCCTGTCCGGCAGGGGATTTTTTAAGATCCAAAGTATCAATATAATATGAAAATATTAGTTGCGTTTTGTATAAAATTGGATTATAATATAATTTAACGTATCGAAAAATCGAATGCACTTGAATGGAGGTCCGATGTATGGCAAAAGGAATGAAAGTATTGGTTGCGGAAAGAATTGCCGATGAGGGTATTGCCGCCTTGGAGGAGGCAGGGCTTCAGGTAAATTTTAGTCCCAAAATATCCCGGGAAGAACTCCTCTCGATCATCGGCGAATATGACGCCCTGATCGTCCGCAGCGCAACCAAAGTGGACGAAGAATTATATGAACATGCTACCAACCTTAAAGTTGTCGGCCGTGCCGGTAACGGGGTGGATAATATAGATATGAACGGCGCCTCTAAAAGAGGGATCATCGTGGCGAATACTCCCGACGCCAATACCGTAACCACCGCGGAGCATACCATTGCTCTGATGCTCGCGTCCAACCGCAGAATTCCCCAGGCCGACGCGATGATTCACAGAAGAGAATGGGACCGGACAAAATTCAAAGGCGCCGAACTTTTCGGCAAGACTTTGGGTATCGTCGGTTTGGGGCGCATCGGTTCCAAGGTTTGCGTGCGCATGAAAGCCTTCGGTATGCGGGTCATCGCCTACGATCCTTATATTGCCGATGAACGCTTCGAACGTTTTGGCGCGGAAAAGAAGGATACCCTGATGGATCTTATGAAAGAGGTTGACTTCTTAACCATTCATACGCCGAAAACTTGGGAAACCATGGGTTTGGTGGGCAAAGAAGAATTTGCCGTGGCCAAAGACGGCCTGCGCATCGTTAACTGCGCCAGAGGCGGCCTCATCGATGAAGACGCCCTTTATGAAGCGCTGGAATCCGGTAAAGTCGCCGCCGCTGCCATCGACGTGTTAAAAGACGAACCCAATTTGACGTCGCCGCTTTTAAATAGCGATAAAGTGATCTTCACGCCCCATTTGGGCGCCGATACTTATGAAGCCCAACTGAACGTGGGCATCGCCGTGGCCCAGGAAGTCATTGACGTTTTAGACGGTAAAATGGTTCCCAACGCCGTGAATCTGCCGAGCTTGGGCGCCACCGAAATGGAAGGTCTTTTCGACTATCTGAAATTAGGGGAACGTTTGGGCAACCTTTATTACGGCATCTTCCAGGATCCCATCGAATCCATGCAGATCACCTTCAGTGGCGAGGCCGCCAATTTTGATAAAAAGACCATCACCCTCGCGGTGTTGAAAGGCATTTTTGAGCCGGTCATGTCCGGCCGGGTGAACTACGTCAACGCCGGCGTCATTGCCGAAGAAGAGGGCATCGCCATCGCCACCGTGGAAAACGAAGGGGAAATCCGCTTCAATAATCTGCTCAAGGTCAAGATCAACGGCCACCAAGGTTCCCATACCTTTGCCGGTATGGTCACCGGTGAAAATGAGATCCGCATCAATCGCATCGACCATTATTTCTTCGATATCAAGCCCACCAAGAATATGATCTTCATTATCAATGAAGACAAGCCTGGCCGTATCGGTGAAGTCGGCGCCGTTGCCGGCAGCCTCGGTTTGAATATCGGTTCCATGCAGTGCGCTCCGGATAACAATGATACCGCCATGATCATTCTTTCCGTAGACAAAGAGCTCACCGAAGATGAAGTGAAGCAGTTTACCGATATCGACGGCATCCTCTTGGCGAAATACGTGAAAATCTATAACGAATAAGCTGCTGATTTGATTTTAATAAGGAAGAGAGCCGGGGCACATAGCGCCCCGGCTCTCTTCTTGTTCTTCTTGTTCTTCTTGTTTTCCGGCTGGTTTATTTTACCTTGATGTTGATCTTTTCTTCTTTTATGAGGTCGCCGTTGGTCTTTTCAATGTAAATGCGCAACTGAGCGTCTACGGTGCCGTCGCTATTCTTTTTGATATCGTCGGGCAGATCATAGCTGACATCAGCGCTGTACTGATGATCGAGGTCGGCGATGAGGGAAGTATCTTCACCCAAAACCTTGTTGTCGTCTTTGGAAAGTACCTGAAGCTTGACCTTGTCGATTCCGGTGAGATCATCGGCGTCGACGGTACCGACAACTGCGATGGTGCCGCCTTCCACGGTATTACCTTCCGTGGGAGAGGTAACGGTGATTTTGATGTTTTCACCGTTTGTGGTTGTGGTATCCTCTTTCGTTGTGTTGTTGTCGGTGGTATCGGTGATTTCATCATTGGTGTCGTTTTTGGTGTTATTGTCCGTATTACCGCAGCCGACAAGAGCGAAAGCGCAAAAGACAACGACCAGCATCAACATGGTAATCTTTGAGCCGCGTTTAAACATAGTGGTAAACCTCCTAAATTTTTGTCTTTAGTAGTATTACCTGATTTCCCAAATATATACAATCTTCTTTTGCGGCAAAAAGGCAGTGTTAACGCAGTATTAACAAAAGAAATCCCGCCGAAAACCGGCGGGATTTACGATGCAGATGGAGCTTTTTATTTCAGGAAACCTTTTAAGATGGTATCTTCGGCAGCTTCTTCGCTTAATCCTAAGGACATCAGTTTTAAGAGCTGATCCCCAGCGATTTTGCCGATGGCGGCTTCGTGGATCAGTTGGGCGTCGCTGTGTTCCGCCGTGACCATCGGCGCGGAGCTGACCTGGGCCTGATCCATGATGATGGAGTCGCATTGAATATGGCCGCGGCATTCGTTTTTGCCGATGAGGTTCATATGAAAATGCTGTTTGGAATTGTCTTTGGCCACAGAACGGGACATAATCCGGGCGGAAGAGTCCTTTCCGTTCAGGTTTACCTTGATGATGGATTCGGCATTCTGCACACCTTCGGTCATCAATCGTTCCGTGACGATCAGTCTGGCGCCGCCGGCTAAATCCACATCGGTATCGCGGATGGTATCGTCAACTCCGGCAATCTGTACCATTTCCATTTCAACCTGGCTGTTTTCCGCCATATGGACTTTGGTGGTGGGGTTCAAGATCCGCTTGCCGCGGCCGCTGCCTTCGCCGAAATGCTTTTCCATGTATTTGACCCGGGCGTTTTTACCGATGAAAAATTCATGGATGCCGTTGTGACCGGCATCGGCGTCACAGGCGTTATGGATACCACAGCCGGCAATGATGACCACGTCGGCGTCGTCGCCGATGTGAAAGGTATTGTAAACAAGATCTTTCATTCCTTCGGCGCTTAAAATCACGGGGATATGCACTTGCTCTCCTTTGGTGCCGGGAGCAACGTTGATGTCAATGCCGGGCTGGTCTGTTTTAGGGATGATCTGAATGTTTTTGGTGGATTGGCGGGAGATGCCTTTTCCGTTTCTTCTGATGTTGTAAGCGCCGAGTTTTGGAATATCGTCCATATCGGCGACGGCTTTCAGTAAAGCTTTATCGATGATATCAAGCATTAGAAAGAAACCCCCCTTTCACATGTTTCACCGCAGCCGCAGCTTTCTTTCAAAGTGAGGCTGCCTAAAAATGTATTTTTATCGGTAATTTCCCGCACTTCGCCGCCGTCGATGACGATGATTTCGTCGGCCAAATGCATGATCCGCTCCTGATGGGAGATGATCATCAACGTCATATCGGATTGCCGATGCATTTTATCGAATGTTTCCGCCAGGCGCTGGAAGCTCCAAAGGTCAATACCGGCTTCCGGTTCGTCGAAGAGGGCCAACTTTAAATCGCGGGCCAAAATCGAAGCGATCTCAATGCGTTTGAGTTCGCCGCCGGATAGACCGGAATCCATTTCCCGGTTGATGTATTCCCCGGCGCAGAGGCCGACATCGAAAAGCAGCTGCATCGGGTTGATTTTATTCTCTCCCGCCGCCAAGGTCAGCAATTCACGAACGCTGATGCCTTTGAAAACAGGGGGCGCTTGAAACGCGTAACCGATTTGGAGTTTGGCCCGTTGGGTAATGGGCATATGGGTAATATCGACGCCGTCAAAGAGGATCTGGCCGGAGGAGGGGGCAATCAGTCCCATCACCAATTTGGCAAGGGTGCTTTTGCCGCCGCCATTGGGCCCTGTGACCACGTATAATTTATGATCATGCAATGTAAGGCTGACGTTTTTGACGATATCGGTTTTTCCGTGGTTGTCTTCAACGGTCCAGCTCACATTTTTTAGTTCAAGCATGGAAAATGCTCCTTTCCCTAATCTATTTTTAAAGATAGCATAATTCCTATTAAAATACAAGGTTTTGCATTTTTTTGGTTAAGAATTTGATATCTGTTGGAAAATTTAGAAGTCCAGGGTGGCGAAGTAATCGTCGAGGGTTTCCGCGCGGCGGATCAGCTTGCTCTTTGTGCCTCCTTGCCAAAGTACTTCGGCGCTGCGCAGTTTTCCGTTGTAGTTGAAGCCCATGCAGTGGCCGTGGGCGCCGACGTCGTGAAAAACGAGGATATCACCGATTTCGAGCTTGGGCAGATAGCGGTCGATGGCGAATTTATCGTTGTTTTCGCAGAGGGAACCGACGATATCGTATTTGTGATCGATATGCGCGTGTTCTTTGCCGATGACGGTGATATGATGATAGGCGTTATAAAGGGCGGGGCGCATCAAATTCGCCATGCTGGCGTCAACGCCGATATAGTCCTTGTAGGTTTCCTTTTTATGGAGCACTTTGGTTACCAGGTAGCCGTAGGGTCCTGTCATCAAACGGCCGCTTTCAAAGGCGATCTTGGCGGGGAAAAGGCCGCGGCCGACGATTTTTTCATCGTAGATTGCCTTGATTTCAGAAGCCAGCGCTTCATAGTTGATGGGCTTGTCCTCGGGAATATAGGGGATGCCGAGACCGCCGCCTAAATTGATGATTTCGATATCGACGCCGACGATGACCTTGAGTTTGTAGACGAGGTCAAACATCATCCTGGCGGTTTCCAGGAAGTATTCGGGGTTCAGCTCATTGGATGCGACCATGGTATGAATGCCGAAGCGCTGAATCCCTTTTTCCTTCAAAATTTTATAGCCTTCGTAAATTTGATCTCTGGTGAAGCCGTACTTTGCTTCGATGGGATTACCGATGATGGCGTTTCCCGTACGCAAAGGACCGGGATTATAGCGGCAGGAAATCATCGCGGGGAGGCCGATATTTTCTTCGATGAAGGATATGTTGGTAATATCGTCAAGATTGATCACCGCTCCCAAAGCTTTTGCTTTGGCGAATTCTTCGATGGGCGCGTCGTTGGCGCTCATATAGATATTTTCCCCGGTGAAGCCGGTTCTCTCGGCAAGAACCAATTCCGCCATGGAGGAGCAGTCGACGCCGCAGCCCTCTTCTAAAAATATTTTCATCAGATGCGGATTCGGCGCCGCTTTCACGGCAAAATATTCCTGAAAGCCGGGAAAGATGGCAAAGGCCTGGTTGAAGCGACGAATATTTTCGCGGATGCCCCTTTCGTCGTAGAGATAAAAAGGCGTGGGGTATTGCTCCATCAGTCTTTTTAAAACGTCGTTGTCAAAGGGTAATTTCTTTTTCATGAAAAATCTCCAAATTATTTTTAGTGAGTACCCTCATTTTATACGATGATATCCTAAAATGCAACATGAATTTTTCCGAAAAACCTGTATATCCCCTGTTTCGTCGGGAAACGCGGGGAAGCTTTGGTACAAAAAAAGTGTTGCGCGGGGTTTTTTGTTGTGCTATAATAAGCAAAGTTGCCGAAGTGGTGGAATAGGCAGACACGCGGGACTTAAAATCCCGTGGTAGCGATACCGTACCGGTTCGACCCCGGTCTTCGGCACCACAAACTTTGATACAATGAAAGTCACCTATCATGGGTGGCTTTTATTGCGTCTATGAACCGAAAGACATTTAAATGTGAGGCTCTCCAAGCACGGGAGCCCCCATCCATCATCGCGTTTGCGGCGATCAATACAAAAAAAGGGCCGCAGGTTTCAGAATAGAACCTGCGGCCCTTTTTTGTTCGTCTATTCATTTATTCATTGAAATGCTTCATTGTTGCCAATACAATCCGGCGCTGCTCCTCTGTAAGCGTTCCCCATTGCAATAAGAGCTCCCGCTGGTCAGGGGCGAGAACCACGGGCTCGCCCTCATCGGCAAAAAACTGTGCCATTGTCATACCAAATGCCCTACATATTGCATCTATAGTGGGAAATGTTGGGGCGTTATTTCTTTTGAATAGATGCGAAATTGTGGATTGCGGCAACTCTGCTTCTTTTGCGAGCTTGTATTCCGACCACCCACTTGCGTTCATCAATTGCTTGATGCGTTCTTGGATATCCATTTCATTACCACCCTTCACGCTATTATTATAATTGCAAGTGGGGCGATATGATTAGTTGCAATAGGTCTTTGTTATATGTCGATATAAGGCCATACTGAGTGAAGTGCGCAGGATGCGCGCAAATTCGACAAAGAAAGAGGGAGTCATCAATGAACGGGGAAAAAGGGTTTGAGCACATCTTCGAGGAGATTGTGGCACAGAACAATACCACGATGGAGGAAGTCCGCCGAGAAATGGAGGTTGCTATACGGATTGGATTCAATAATCCTGACCCAAAGATTCAGAAACAATGGGCCGAGATACCTCGTAAGGGTGACGTACCGACGCCTGACGAATTGATTACCTATGTTGTCCGTAGATCGAAGAAAGACGCCGCCGCTACGTTGCTTCGGCGTTATCTTTCATGGTGAGAATATAGCCAAAAAGTATTAAACTTTGTCACTTTAGAAAAACAAGAAATCAAAAAATCCGGCATTGCCGGATTTTTTGATTTCTGATTATGAAAAGCGCCAGCAATGCCGGCGCTTTTACATGCAAAATAGTTTATTTCATTCAAAGGCGTTTTCTTCTATGGCGGGAGGCGTCGATAAACATTCTTTTTTCTGTGGCTTACCGTCTTTCACCCATGTCAGCGCCGTGGCTACGGTTTTTACCAGATAGGCGAAGAGCAGGAGGACCGGAACATTGACGCCGGAAAAGAACCGATGTGAGAATGTCATCACCGAAACGTTGCCTTCCAGTGCGCTTAGGGGCAGTGAGAAAAAGGCCAGATATAGCAGGGGAATCACCAATACCGCAAGTTCCTTTTTAGCATACCTGCTTTGATATAGGTAGAATAGATAAACGGCGATAGCACCGTATAGCAGGATTCTGACCCAATACTGCCAATCGGAAAAAGTAGGCAAATAATGATCGGTAAAACGATACGAAGCGTGGTATAAGACCCAGACCGCGCCTTTTATGAACAGCAATGGCATGATCAGCGTGATGACCCATTTCAGTATTTTTCTCATAACAATTTTCCTTATATCACTATATTATTACGGAGCGCCTTGTACTGCAATACGTGCTTGTAAATTCCACGCTCTGCTGCTCTTGTTATGATCTTTTTTGTTTTATTTTATAATATATCATGCGTAAACTGCCATGTCAAGCATGAATACGAATATTTGTGTAAAGGTTTCTTTTCCAGGTATGTTTTGACAATCTTCTTTTGGCCTGATCTTGGTTTTTGGCGCTAAAAAAGAGCGTTTCCAAAATGAAACTTTGGGAACGCTCTCTTTTTTTATTCGACATGATATTTTTGCTTTTGGTCGTTTACCATCGCGAGAATGGTTGGAATCTCATCTCGCATCAGTTGATCGTAAAATCCCGTGTAGCAGTAGGTAAGATCACCGATGTCTTTTTTCTCAATGACTTCGGCGTATCTTTTTAGCTTTTCGAAGCAGTTTTCATAAGCATGGAAAGAGTAGGCGATATGGGTATAGGAACCCACGGGAACGCCGAGTTCCGCGGCGACTTTTTTCAGCAGAAAAATGAAACCCACGGCGTTCATGTAAGTGGCCTGAACCGCGTCGTTGGAGCGCATCATCACCGTCATGTTTAATTTTTTGTCACGGATTGCAAAGTGGATGGATTGGAGGCAAGCCGGATGTTCGTTGCTGGTGTCCACAGAAAAATCGCGGATATTCATAATGGCCCGGCGGGAAAAGGGATTTCTTTTCAGCTCTTCGATCAGCCAGGGTAATTGATCGGCAAAGCGCTGGTGGTATGTGTATTCCCAAACGTTTTCCGCGGCGGAGACCATGAAGTCGAGAATACCGTCGCAGATTTCCATGATATATTGCTGTAGTTCGTGGTGACCGCCGGGAAAAAGCCGGGAAATAAAAGGTTCTTTGTCCGCCTGTTCCACATAGAACGTCAGGGGGAGTTCTTTCATTGTGGTATTGTAGTCGGGGCAAGGATAAATTTGGCCATTTTTTTCCAAGGCGTACAGAGCCTTGTGATAGGCTTCGGGAAGGGTTTCTCCCTCAACATGGAACATCTTCATACCGCTTCTCCTTTGGCTTTAAATTACTAAAATTCTAACACAATTTGATGATTGTTACAAGGTTATGATTGTTTTTTTGCTCTGAATAGTGTATATTAAATTAGGTGGAAAATAAAAAGGATCTGTAAAAAATAGTAAACTGCCGGTCATAACTACGTGACGGCCTTGTCGACCCAGGTTTCGTCATGGCGGAGAGACGGCGTTTCCCCCATCCATGAAAGAAGTATCGTTCCTGATATTTAAAGGAACGGCGGCGATATTTGGCGTTTTCCCGCGAAGATCAGCGCCGCGGCACGTTTGCCGCCGGTCTGAGTCTTTGATTTTCACAGCCATTTACGGGAAACCTGAGTTATGTTAAAATTGTTGAAAATGAGACAAAATAAGTCGCGAAGAGTGTTTATGGCTGGAAACGATCGTATACGGAGTTTTATCGATGGGTTGTAACGAAATAAGCGGACGGATCCGATCCACTCCTATCGTCGTGATGATCCCTGCCGCCTGCCGTCGTCTTCGTCCAGAGAAACGGTTTCCCCGGACTATTTTTCAACGGGAACTTTGGGAACGTTGTTTCAGCGATGAGCGGTCAGCGCATGTTATTGCTTTGATGACAAGAAAAGGCTACCTTGAACCGGGGGAGGATGCAATGCTTCGCCGGGTGAAATGCTGTTGGGCCGATCTTGCGAAAGTATGGATAGAGAGTCGTCTATAGAGTGAGTATATCATAACGGGGGCGTCATCGTGAGAGGCTGCTTTTCCCCTGAAAAATAGGCTATGTATGTTGGAAAGAGGAGGATTGATTATGAGGAGTATTAAAAAACGGGAAGACAAGTTCTTTGATCTATTAAAGGAGTACATGTTGATGATCGACAAATGTGTCGATATCTATCACGGTTTGATCCATGATTTCAATGATGTGGAAGCCAAGGCCCAACGCCTCAGCGAGCTTGAAATGGAGTGTGACAGGGAAGCCCATAAGATTATCGGCGAGCTGCATACGTCTTTTATCACACCCTTTGATCGGGAAGATATTTTCATCATCGTCAAAACCATGGACGATATTGTCGATAACATCGAGATGACCGCCGCGTGGTTTGTGATTTTCGATACCCAGCGCTTGATTCCCGGCGCCGTTGAAATGACGGATCTACTGAAGGATACCGTTTCCGAGCTGTGCCGTCTCTTTGCCGCCTTGCCGGAATTCAAAAAGAACAGAAAAATACTTTACGAGAATATCATCGAAATCAATCGTTTGGAAAACGAAAGCGACGAGGTTTACCGCCACAGCTTATATAAACTTTTCCGTGATGAGCAATCGCCTGTTGAAATTGTCAAATGGAAGCAACTGTTTGCGCTAATGGAGGATTCCATTGACGTATGCGAGAGCATCGCTCATCTAACGGAAGGGGTCGTGATGAAGCATGTTTAGTATCAGTCTCCTGATCGTTATTGTGACGGCCCTGGTCTTCGAATTCATCAACGGCTTTCACGATACGGCCAATGCCATTGCCACCTCTGTTTATACCCGGGCGATCACCCCGGGGAAGGCGATTATTCTGGCGTCGGTGATGAATTTTATCGGCGCACTGGCCAGCGAAAAGGTCGCCATGACGATTTCCAAAGGATTGATTTTGGAAGAACCGGCGCAATATGTGATTTTGGCCGCCCTCGTCGGCGCCATTGTCTGGAATTTAATCACCTGGTATATCGGGATGCCCAATAGCTCTTCCCATGCCCTGATCGGTTCTCTGGTCGGCGCCGTGATCATCGAAAACGGTGGTTTCGGCAATATCCTCTGGAGCGGTGTGCTCCAAAAAGTGGTCATTCCTCTGGTCACTTCACCCATCGTCGGCTTTTTCGTCGGTTTTTTTGTGATGAAATGGCTTTACATTCTGTTGCGCAATAAAACGCCCTTTTGGGTCAATCATACTTTTTCCAAGCTCCAAGTCTTATCAGCGGCTTTCGTGGCTTATTCTCACGGTAATAACGACGCCCAAAAGACCATGGGCATCATTACCCTGGCCCTGATCGGCGCGGGCCTCCAAGGAAGCGACGCCGGGGTGCCGTTGTGGGTGAAAATCGTTTGTGCCACGATGATCGCTTTGGGGACTTCCGTGGGGGGATGGCGTATCATGCGCACCATGGGCTCAAAAGTAACGCGCCTCGCTCCTTCCGGCGGCTTTGTGGCGCAGACCACGGCGGCGGCGGTCATCGAAAGTATGACGGCTCTCGGCGCGCCGGTCAGCACCACCCAGGTGATCACCTCCTCCATCATGGGGGTGGGTTCCTCGAAACGCCTCTCTTCGGTGAACTGGGGCGTGGCCCAAAGCATCGTCGCCGCCTGGTTCATTACGTTGCCAATTACGATGGTTTTGGGAGGAACCGCCTGCTTTTTGCTGGCCTTCCTATTCTAATACGAAAAAGAAACTTGCCGAGTCAAACGGGATAAGAAAGAAGGCGTTTTTTTGGCCATGATTTCCGGACCCTTTACCGATGAGATCGTGAGAATGCTGCAAAATTCCTCGGGCATTGCTCCCGTTTACGGTGATGTGCTCCTCAATGCAAAAAAACAATACGGCGTCTTTGGCGACGGTGTCGTCTACGTCAGCGAGGAGACGGTTCGTGAAATACCCTTTGCCGACTTTGCGGCGGCAGGTTTGAGCGTTGTGCGCTTCCCGGAACCCTGGGGCGACGGTTTTCGTTTGGCCCAAGCCCAAGATGCGATCTGGCTGCCGGCATGGAGCGCACAGGAGCGGTCCTTTTTAAGGGAAATCGGCTACCGGGTATTTGACGGTGAAGCCACGGCAGCGAAAATCAAGTCGGCTCTTGGCGAAAAACGTCATCCGCTTTATGCCATTTCCTGCAAAACCGGGGTCATGGCGGCGGAGGATGTGCGCAAAGTAGCCGCCTGCCTGGAAAAAATCAGGTAAACAGATTTGAAATATGGCGAAAAAAATGGTATAATAGAAGCGTTATGCGAAGAAGTTGCTTTGAAACCGTTGATGATCGTCGATTCTTGATAAAATGATTCAGGGAGGACCACTATGGCAAAGGTTTTTTGTGAAATTTGCGGCGCCAGCCTCGTGTCTTCAAGATACAGCACGTTATATACATGTGAAAAATGCGGGATGAAGTATACCCGCACCAAGGTCAGGAAAATGCTGGCCCGGGGGCCTCGCTTTCGTACCGCTACCATCGGCGAGCCGGAAGAGCTGGAAAAATGGTATCAGGAAATGGATAGGCATATCGGCAACGAAAATCTGAAAGATGCCGAAGATGTGGCCCATCGTATTTTGGAAATCGACCCCGACGACGAAAAAGCCGACGCATTTTTGGATTCCCTCCTGAAATTGAAGAAGGAATTCCTGATCGAACGCGGTATTCTGATCAAGTATTCCGGGGACGACGAGGAGCTGACCATTCCCGTGGGTGTGACTGAAATCGGGGAAAAAGCCTTTTCCAATCATGCGGAACTCAAAAAGATCGTTGTCCACAACGGCGTGCGTTCCATCGGTGAAGAGGCTTTTAGCGGTTGTACCAACTTGAAACAGGCGGTGCTTCCCGATACGCTGCATTTCGTCGGCTACCGCGCCTTTGCCGACTGCGTGAAGTTAGAGCAAGTCAACTTAGAAGACAGTGTGAGATTCCTTGGCAATTATGCTTTTTATCATTGCGAAAAGCTGCAAGCCATCCATATTCCCAAAAATCTGCCCACCATCGGCAAGCGCACCTTTTGCGGGTGTCGCAGTTTGACGAAGGTGAAGCTCCCTCCCCGGGTCAAAGGCATTGGCAACAGCGCGTTTAAAGACTGCGTGAGTTTAAAGGAGATCGGCCCTTTGGACGAAGTGATGTTCCTTGGTGAAAACGCTTTTGCCGGTTGCGACCAACTAAAAAACATAACGGTTCCCGCCCGTTTTATGAATAATGGCTGGGAAAAATATCAAAGCGGAAATACCGATCCCAAACAGCAAGATCGTTAATAAGACAAATAAGCCAAATAAAAAAGAAGCACAGAGCGGTAAGCTCTGTGCTTCAGACTGTAGACAAAATACGCGTCAGCGGATTTTGGGCTACAGGATGATAGGCTGCCGAGAAAGGCTTAGACACGGTGAACACTTTGGCCTGCGGCTGCGCCGTGTACATAGAAGTACATAAGCTGTCGTAGGCCAAAGGGTTCGCCGCGTATCAGACTTTGTCGACGGCCTAAAGCACAGAGTGTTAAGCTCTGTGCTTTTACTTTGCTTATTTAACGGAGATAATCCGCGTAAATCTGGTTGAAGTCGGAAAATGTCACGGAGCCGACGATGGTTTCGGCAAGGAGGATTTCGTTTTCCGGCGTCCCTTCGGGATGGGTATAAACCGCGTAGAAGCGGATGCCTTCGTTGGGGTGGTAGATGAAGAATTCTTCCACATAAGTTTTGCCGTCCTCTGTGGCGGTACCGGCAAAACGGATGCCCTTTTCCTTGCCTTCGGTCACGGCGATGCTGTCGGGGTCGAAGGTCATTTGCTGTTCCTTGGTTACAACGTCCATGGTTTTTTTGGCGCAGGCGGAGAGGGACAGATTATCGACACCCCCCACCTCCAAGGTGAAGCGCAGGGCAGTATCATTCTTGAGATCAATGAGGGTTAACGATTGTTTTTCTTCTCTATAAACCTGCCAGACGCCGTCGAGTACTAAGGTGTAATGGTCATAGGGATGGCTGTACTTTAGGGTGCGGGGTGTTTCCACCTCTGTCAGCAGGGGCAGTTTGTTGGCGGCGATCAGCAGGCCGACGAAGACGGCGAGCCAAAACAGGATCAGCCATTGTGGTTTCTTGAATTTTCGTTCCATCAGATATTTCTTGCGACGATAAAGTCGGCGATTTCGTTAAAACACGCCTTTGTTTTGGGATCGGCAACGGGAGACAGGCTCTTTTTGGCTTTGGCAATATAACGTTTGGCGATTTTGGCCGCTTGTTTGTCGCCGCCGCTCACGATGACGGCGCGAATCACCGCGTCGATTTCCTTTTTTGTCTTTTTGTCCTTGGCAAAAACTTTTTCAATCAGCGCCCTGTTGCTTTTATCTTGCCAGGCGTAGATCAGTGGTAAAGTCGCCAGTCCTTCCGATATATCGTTGCCGACGGTTTTGCCGAACTTTTCGTTATCTGTGCGGTAATCAAGAATATCGTCGGTAATCTGAAAAGCCATGCCCAGGTATTCGCCGTACTGTTTCAGCGCGGTCATTGTTTTTGTCTCTGTTTTACAGAGATAAGCCCCCATTTCACAGGCGGCGGAGAGCAGATAAGCCGTTTTTCGTTTGACCCGGATGAGATACGTATCGGTACGGAAATCCGGCGCGTTGATCGTTTTCATCTGGGCGAACTCGCCGCGGCACATGGCGGCGGCGGTAAAATAGGCGATATCAACGATGGTTTTATCTCCATAGGACGCAGCCAGCTCAATGGCTTTTGATAGCATAAAGTTGCCGGTATGAAGGGCGACATCCAAATTCCATTTCGCGACGATGGTGGGCTTTCCCCGGCGCAAGGGCGCCTGGTCGACGATATCGTCGTGAACGAGGCTGGCCATATGAATGATTTCAATGGCCGCGGCAAAGGGAATCAGCTTTTCTTCATCGTATTCACCGCAATGACCGGCCAGCAAAAGTAAGCCGGGCCGGATCCGTTTGCCGCCGCTTTTCAGCAGATAGAGGGCAGCTTCATTGATGGTGTCATGATCCGAAACAAGGGCCTTTTCTATATATGTTTCTGTGGCCTGTAAGGCTGTTTCCGTTTCTTTGTAAAATAATGGCAATTTGTCTTTTAGTTGCATTTGCTCTTTTGACTTTCTTTTTATCGGTGAAATAAGGATTATTTCATGGACTGCAACAGGGGTGTAAGACATTGGCTCCAAGGGAGGCCCGCAATTTCTTTCTCTATTTTTGCGATCAGGCCGTCCACATCCATATCGTAGCCTTTTAGGCGTAATTCCCATAAAGTGCCGATATCGCCGGCAAGTTCCGTATAGGCTGCTTGTTCCGTTTCCGCCTTCCCCGCGTCTTTCGCGGCCATACGGGCGATATCCCATAACAGCTGGCCGTAATCGGTTTTTTCGAAAGAAAAACCTGCTGCGGCAGACGATTCCTTTGTTTCCCGGCATTTATGGTTTAAGCATCCTTCGTTAAAGCGACCATAAGCCTTAGCAAAATCGGCGGCGGTTTCTTTGATGGCTGTTGCCGGCAGTAAATTAAAGCTGAGCGCAAAAAGAAAATCGCCGTTTAGTACCGCTTCCTTTTCGGTAAAGGCACGGTTCTTACCCGTGTCTTCATGGATAAAAATGGAAATCGTCATGGAGGTCAAAGCCGCGGCGGTCATTTCCGTTTTTTCATTGATCTCGTTGCCCCAAGGCAGCAGATAAATTAAAGCAGGCAGGTTCATGCTGTGAGGCGGCAAGGCCTCAAACAGCAGCGCAACCTTTGCCTGGGGAAAATCCGGGGTTTCCGAAATTCTGTTGTATATCTTGTCGAAAATTGTCTGATACATCATTAGCTATAGTCTATCATATTCGGCGATAAAAATAAATAAGCTTTTTGATTTTCCCAAAAAGCTACAGCCGACCCTTCAATGCATTTTATGGTATTCTGGCAATGACCCAAATCCACGCTTCACTTTGGAAAAAGCTATAATGATGGGCAAATGCGTCTGCATTTGCCCGTGATAACCCATTTGTATTTGATTTTGCGGCGCCTTACTTTTTTCAGCGTCTTGCTGATTGGTTTCCCGGTAATTCGCCTTATGGTGGATTTAAGCTGTCATAAGCAGACTTTCTTTCACCTGATTCCATTTGTTTTTACGGGGCAAGCATACCTAAACGGCGGTTTGCCTCTGTACGGGGATATCCGTTCCCCTGGTAATCTCCATACCCTTAATGCTTTCGGCGTTAAGGATTGCCTGCAAATACTTACAGGCGTCCCACGGATCTACCGTGGAACCGCAGGTGAAAACGTCTACCGCAGCATAGCCCAGTTCCGGCCAGGTGTGAATGGAAAGGTGCGATTCGGAGATGATCACCACTCCGCTGACTCCCTGGGGACTGAATTTATGAAAAGCAACCTCACGCACTTCTGCGCCGGCTTCCAGCGCCGCTTTGCACATGCTTTGCTCTATAAATTTCAAATCATTTAACAGATGATAAGGGCATCTGTAAAATTCGGCCAATACATGGCGGCTGATTGCTTCCAACGGCGTGTTCTCCTTTTCCTGCAGAATGCAAGATATATTCTATCATAAAATGTAGAAATGTCAATATCGGAAGAGATCAGAAAACGGAATAATTTTTTAGGACAAAATTCCTGGATTGTACTATAGATGATGGCTAGATAAACGGTTTTGTTTGTTTTTCCCTCTCTGTTGCGGCGCTATAATAAACGTTACAGGAATTGAAAAAGGTTTGGTGAACAAATGAAAGAAATGGTGCAACACTGCTTTAAAGTGGCGGCGAAAAATAAGTTTCTCATCGTCGGTATCGTGGCGATCCCGCTGCTTTTTGCCGTACTTTATGTCGGTGCTTTTTGGAACCCCACGGATAAGTTAAAGGAGATGCCGGTGGCCGTGATCAATCTCGACAAGGGCGCCGCCGTTGACGGCGAAGAAGTCCATTACGGCGACACGATTGTGGAGAACATCATGGAGGACCACTCTGTGGCCTGGGAAGTGGTGGATCCCGACGTTTTTGCCGGAGGCATTGAAAACACCGATTATTATATGGCTTTCGTCATTGATCAGAATTTCTCTGCAGATATTAGCGCCGCCGCCGACGGCCACCCCGCCACGGGACAAATATCTTTCCTTGTGGATAAACGGAAGAGTTTCATCCTCGCCCAGTTTGGTAATTTCATCCGGGCGAATTTCAACGACCAAGTTTCCGCGGCGATTACGAAAGAATATACGGAAACCATCTATGGAGGTCTCAAGGATATGACGGAAAGCTTACAGGTCGCCGCCGACGGCAGTGGTGCGGTGAGCAACGGCGCCGAAAGCGCCAAAGAGGGGATGAACGCCCTTTCCGCCGGCGCTCAGGAAGTGGCTGACGGCGCGGAAACCCTGTCGGAAAATCTTTCCGCCGTCAGTCGTGAAATGCCTGCTTTGGCCCGGGGTACCGACACCCTGTACCGGGGAATTGCTTCTGTAAACGAGGGTTCCACAGCCGTCAGCAGCGGCATGTCCGCCCTCAATGAGGCGATGCCGGTTTTGACCGAAGGGGCCGGCAGCCTCGCCGCCGGCTTGTCCGCGGCGGCAGACAGTTTGCCGGGTTTCGAAAGCGGTCTCGATCAAATAGAAAGCGGCGCCGATCAGTTGGCAACCGCCCTTTATGAGATTTCTTCCGGGACGGAGGCTTCGGCCTCCTCGGCCAATGGCGCCATCGACAACGCCATCGCTGCCATGGAAAACGGTGATACCGAAAGCGCCGTCGCCATTTTAGAACAGGTAAAAGCAGGGAATAGCAGCGGCGCGGCGAACATCAGCGCCAATCTTGACAATGCGGCGGGTCGTCTCACCACCATTGGCGATCATGCCGGTACGCTATCGGATACCGTCGCCGGTTTTACCGGTCAGGTGCAGACCATGGCCAAGGGCGCTTCCTCCCTGAACGCCGGACTGACGACTTTTGCCGATCATGTCTCTTTGCTGTCCGGCGCCTCCTTGACGCTGAGTAGTGGCACGGCTTCTATGTACAATGGCGCTTCGGATTTGGTGAGCGGCATTTCCGCTCTCTCCGCCGGCAGCAGCCAACTGGCGAAAGGGGCGGCGACCCTGAGCAGCGGTGCTTCCTCCCTGGCTGACGGCGCCTCCGCTCTCGACAACGGACTCTATCGGCTCAGTGAGGGAACGAAGGAATTGACGGCGTCCTTAGCCGACGGCGCCGACGAGCTTGCAAAACACACAAAATCTGATGCGGATGAGATGGCTGCTTTTGTCAGTAATCCGGTGGAAACCGGCGAAAAGATTTACGGCAACGTCGATACCTACGGCATGGGTTTCTCCCCCTTCTTTGTTTCCCTGGCTTGCTGGATCGGGACGGTTTTGCTCTTCTTTGTGGTTCCGCTGCGGCCGGAAAATCCGGCTACCGCCACCCGTTTTCAAACGGTGTTTGCGCCGATGCCTGCCTTTGTGCTGGTCGCTGTTTTGCAGGGCCTGGCCGTGGCCGTGGGTACGCTGCTGATCGGCGTGAACGTCAATCATATCCTGTTGCTTTGCGGCCTGATCGTCCTGATGTCGGTGTGCTTCGCCTTCATCAATCAGCTGTTCAATTTGATGTTCGGCATTTCCGGCCGAGGCGTCGCCATCATTTTTCTGATCCTGCAGCTTTGTGCCTGCGGCGGTACGTTCCCTGTGGAGCTGATCTCCGATTTCTTTGAAACGATCAGCCCCTATATGCCTTTCACTTACAGCGTACAAGCGCTGAAAGAGATCATGTTCGGCCAGGATCTGTCTTTGATTTTGAAAAACGCCGCGGTCATCGCCGCTTTCGGCGGCGCTTCGGTGCTGCTTTCTTTGATCGTTTCCCGTCTGGGCTTGCGGCGGGATAAATTGCCCGCATAAACCGGTTTTGGCAAAGGGCAACACTTTTTAACCGCTATTACCCCGAAATTTCTGGCAACAGCATCACGAAAAAAGTCGGCTTCTGATTTTCCGTCAGAAACCGACTCTCTTTTGTGGTTTTTTAAAGTGTAAACCCTTTGGTCCCTTGGTCTACTCCGGGATATATTTATTGTACTTATTGCGTTCAGCGCATTTTCCCAGGACGTGATGGATATTGTCGTCAAAAACCAGGGACAGCTTATCGATTTGGGTATCGGTATCCATCTCCATATTGCCCCAGAGAAAGCGCAGCAGAAAACCGATGATTGCGTACTGGTAAAAATCAGCAATATTCCGAATATCCTCTTCGCTGACGTCCAAGCCCTTGGCGTCCAGGCGGACAATTTGATAGAGAACATCTTTGGTGGACGTAAAAATGTACTGTTCGATGCGCTCCCTGGGTAGGGCGTTAAAAATGTGGTAAATTTCTTTTTTATGGGTTCTGGAATAGTCGGTGAGGTATCTTAAAACATCCTGCCAGGATTGGAGTTGATAGGAGTTTTCCGTTAGTCTTTGCTGCTCTCTGTTGATTACCAGGCGCAGCAGATCATAAATATCTTCGAAATGATAATAGAAGGTATTTCTGCTGACTCCCGATTTTTCAATGATCTCTGTAACGGTAATTTTATCCATTTGCGTGGTTTTCATTTCTTTGCAAAACACCGCGACGATTTCCTCTTTGGCGCCGTGACTCATAAATTTGCTCCTTTATCCTGATCCCGATTTACGTTTCATTATACCCGATTTTTGAAGAAAATCAATCAAATCCTCCCTGAAGAAGTTTGGAGAGCGCTTGCTCCCATCAACTCTCCGGCGGCGTCAGCACGAAGGCTTCGTTGATGTCGTAAAAATGGATGAGGACCTCTAAGCGGTTTTGCGCATCGGTGCGGGAGGCGGCATAGATCACGGCTTCCTCGATCTGTCCCGTTCTGCCGTTGACGCCGACTTTGTAGGTAAAGTCGGTAAAATAGGCGTCGGCGACGTGAAAGCCCTCTTTGGGAACGACGGTATATTGAAAGAGCCGGTCGCCGCCGACGCTTTCCTTCCCCCGGTAAGTCACGGAAACGGTTTCCGTAAAGGCGAAGTTGAGGGCGGGTTTGATTTCCATCAGCAGCACGGCGTTGGTGGTTAAGGGGCTGTTTTCCAATAAAACCCACTTTCTGGCGGCGGAATTGAAGCGGTAATGGGTTTCGCCGAATTGGTAGGCCTCCATTTCCGTATCCATGATTTCGCCGAACACATGGAGGTTACCCTCGGTATCGATTTCCCCGCTGACGACGGTTTCCGCTGTCTTATAATTATTCAGGAGCAGCCGGGCGTCGAGGGTGTAGCGGTAGGAATCCCATGCGTTGAGATCCGCCAAAGCATCGTAAAACAGGGTGTCCGTATCGACCTTGCTGTCTTCCCCAAGGGTGTAAAGGGCCCGGGCGCCAAAGGCGACGAGGAGACATAGGCCGAAAAAAAGCAGGGTAGGCCATATTTTTTTATGGGTATGTTTTTGATTGGTCAAGAGATTCACCTCAGTAAAATTTATGAAAAGAAGGTGAGGATATGCCATTGACAAAAAATCTCCCGGCGATTATAATATGTATAATCGCATGATAAAGGTTATGAGGGAAAGAGTATCTTTTTTCGGCGCCGTCAGAGAAAATGTCCGTGGCTGGAAGGCATTGGTAAAGAGGAAAAAGAGAAAACCGTTCCGGAGCCGTTTCCCGGAAAACCAGTATGGGAAAACGCGTCGCTGGCGTTAAAGGCGTGAAGGGAAAGCAGTTTGCTTTAAACAGAGTGGAACCGCGGGTGATGACTCGTCTCTTTGGAGACGCGTCTTTTTTTATTGTTTGGGAGGTTATTGATATGAGTATTAACATTACGTTTCCCGACGGCGGCAGCCGGGAATATGAAGAAAAGGTAACCATCGCCGAAGTGGCCAAAAGCATCAGCCATAAATTGGCCAAAAACGCCCTCGGCGGTGAAGTCGACGGCCAAGTTAAGGATTTGAATACCGTTCTCGACCATGACGTTACTCTGAAGATTCTCACCTGGGATGATGAAGCGGGGCAGCGGATCTTTCGCCACAGCAGTTCTCACTTGCTGGCCGAAGCGGTGCAGAATCTCTTCCCCGATACGAAATTCGGCATCGGCCCCGCCGTCAAAGACGGCTTCTATTACGATTTCGATTCGGCTCACGTTTTCAGTGAAGACGATTTCCCCGCCATCGAAAAAGAGATGGCCCGCATTGCCAAAGAAGGCAGGCCTTTTATAAAATCGGTGATTTCCAGAGCGGAAGCGCTGCAATATTTTGCTGATCGCGGTGAAACCTATAAGGTGGAACTCATCAACGATCTGCCTGCGGACGCTGAAATCAGCACCTATGAACAGGGCGGTTTCCTAGACCTCTGCGCCGGGCCGCATCTGCCCTCCACGGAGAAGATCAAAGCCTTTAAGCTGATGTCCATTGCCGGCGCCTATTGGCGCGGCGATGAAAAGAACAAGATGCTCCAGCGCGTTTACGCCACTTCCTTCCCGAAGCAGGCGCAGCTCGATGAATACCTGGCGCTGCTGGAGGAAGCGAAAAAGCGGGATCACAGAAGGATCGGCCAGGAAATGGCCCTCTTTACCGTGATGGACGAAGGTCCCGGTTTTCCCTTTTTCCTGCCCAACGGCATGATCCTCAGAAACGAACTGGAACATTACTGGAGGGAGCTGCATCAGAAAGCCGGTTACGCTGAAATTCGCACGCCGATGATTTTAAACCGCAGCTTATGGGAGCAATCCGGTCACTGGGATCATTATAAAGATAATATGTACTTTACCAAAATTGACGATGTGGATTTTGCCGTGAAACCGATGAATTGCCCCGGCGCGATCCTCGTCTATAAAAACAGCCTGCACAGCTATAGGGAACTGCCCATCCGCATGGGTGAAATGGGCCTGGTTCACCGCCACGAGAAGAGCGGCGCTCTCCACGGCCTGATGCGAGTGCGTTGTTTTACCCAAGACGACGCCCACATCTTCATGCTGGAATCCCAAATCAAAGATGAGATCAAGGGTGTCATCAAGCTCATCGATGAGGTCTATCGCCTTTTTGGTTTCGAATACCATCTGGAACTTTCCACCAAGCCCGAAGACGCCATGGGCAGCAACGAAATTTGGGAAGCCGCCACCGACGCTTTAAGGGACGCCATGGACGAAGAGGGTTTAAGCTATCAGGTCAATGAAGGCGACGGCGCTTTCTACGGCCCTAAAATCGATTTTCATCTAAAAGACTGTCTCGGCAGAACGTGGCAGTGCGGCACGATTCAGCTGGACTTTCAGATGCCGGAAAAATTTGATATTACCTATATCGGTGAAGACGGCGAAAAACACCGCCCGGTGATGATCCATCGGGTGGCCTTTGGCAGCATTGAACGGTTCATCGGTATTTTGACGGAACACTTCGCCGGCGCTTTCCCCACCTGGCTCGCTCCGGTGCAGGTGCGGTTGATGTCCATCACCGACCATCAGCTACCTTATATCGAGAAAATCTGCGCCGCCATGAAAGCACAGGGCATCCGCGCCGAAGTGGACAGCCGCAACGAAAAAATCGGCTATAAGATCAGAGAAAGTCACGCTCTGCGCATTCCCTTTGCCTTGGTTGCCGGGGATAAAGAAATGGAAAACGGCACCATCTCCCTGCGCCGCCACGGCCAAGGGGATTTGGGCGTAAGAGACGTGGAAGAGCTGATCGCGGAAATCGTCGCGGAGATCAAGGAACGAAAGTAGCTTTTTGGCCACTTGACAAAGGCAGTCAAAAACTCCTAAAATAAGATCATCGGAATAACGTGAGGGATATCCCAAAGGAGGTGAAGTGCATATGAAAAACGTCGACGTAATGCTTTTCGGCTACGGCAACACAGGCAAACAAATCGCCCGCTATATCACGGAACACGGCGGCCGCCTCTGCGCCGTTGTCGATGACGATCGCCGCTTAAACGGCGTAAAAGTCGCGGATACGGCAGTCACCCGGGACGCGGAAGCCGTTTTGGCAAAGGTCAAGGCGGATATCGCCGTCGTCAGCATTGGCGGCGGCCTTCAAGAGATCGCTCCTACCGTTGAAAAATGTTTGCGGCGGGGCATCAACGTAATCACCACTGCCGAAGAAGCGCTTTTTCCCTATGCCACTTCGCCGCAGCTCACCGCCTATCTCGATCAAATCGCCAAGGAACACGGCGTGACGCTGACCGCCTCCGGCTTTCAGGACTGCTTTTGGATTCACGCGGTAACGGCCTTTGCTTCCTCGGTCAGTCGCATTGACCGTATCCGCGGAACCCTCCGCTATAACATCGACGATTATGGGGCTGCCCTTGCCGCCGACCACGGCGTGGGGCTTTCGGTGAAAGAATTCAATGAGCGTTTTCAGAAGCGCTTTTCCCCGACCTATCTTTGGTATGCCAACGAACTCCTCGGAGCGAAGCTGGGCTGGGGCGTCCTGGAGCAAACCCAAAAATGCACGCCCTATGTCTATCACGATGATCTCTATTCCGCGGCCTATGGCGGCACCGTGGCAAAGGGCAAGTGTGTCGGCATGAGCGCTTTGGTGACCACGGTGACCCGGTTCGGCGGCATCATTGAGACGGAATGTATCGGCAAAATCTATACCCGCAGTGATCGTGATTCCTGTGCCTGGTCTTTTACGGGGGAACCGAACCTCAGCTTTGCCGTGAATGCCCCCAAAACCCTGGAGCATACGGCGGCGTCTATCGTCAACCGCATTCCTCAGGTGATCAATGCCGCTCCCGGTTACGTTACCATTGACCGGCTCGGTTACTGTGAATACCTCACTTTCCCAATGTTTTTATATACGGAAAAATAATCATTGACAAAAGGTCGTATCTTCGTTATACTATTAAGGCAAAAGAAAGTAGAAGTGTCCGCTTCTCACCTTACGCTTAACGGTGGTAAGGTTTATATGAACCCCATTCATTAGATGGATTTTGGATTTGTATTTGCGGCGGATGTTTTCATCCGCTTTTTGTTTTGTAAAATCAACCTTCGGAGGTGAATCGCCATTTTTAAAGAACTGCGCATTAACGAACAAATTCGTGTCCCGCAGGTACGTCTGATCGACGTCGACGGTACCCAGCTTGATGTCACGCCCATTAAAGATGCTCAACGCCTTGCCAATGAACGTGGCCTTGATCTCGTGGAAATTGCCCCTCAGGGCAAACCGCCGGTCTGCAAAATCATGGACTACGGGAAGCATCGTTTTGAACAGGTCAAAAGGGAAAAGGAAACAAAGAAGAATCAAAAGGTGATTGCAATTAAGGAAGTGAAGCTTCGTCCCAACATCGAAGATCACGACTTTGAAACAAAGGCCAAAAACGGCGAACGATTTTTAAAGGGCGGCGATAAAGTCAAGGTCACCATCATGTTTCGCGGCAGAGAAATTACCCATCCCGAACTCGGGCGGGAACTCTGCATTCGTATGGCGGAACGGTTGTCCGACTTCTCCGCCATCGAAAAACCGGCCAAAGTGGAAGGCCGCAATATGACCATGATTTTAGTGCCGAGAGTCGAGAAATAAGGAGGAGCATAATCATGCCTAAAATGAAAACCCATCGCGGTTTAGCGAAAAGAACGAAAGTGACCGGTACCGGTAAAGTCAAAAGAATGAAAGCCTTTAAAAGCCATATTTTAAACAAGAAAAGCCCCAAAAGAAAGAGAAACCTCAGAAAGAGCGGTCTCATTTCTGATGCCAATATGAAACAAGTCAAAAGAATGCTTGGTCTGTAAGAGGAGGTAGTTATCATGAGCAGAATTAAAAGAGGCGTGGCAAAACACGCGCGTCATAAAAAAGTTCTTAAATTAGCGAAAGGCTACAGGGCCTCGTATTCCAAGTTATACAGAGTCGCGAAACAGCAGTCCCTTCGTTCCGGCGCGTTCGCCTTTGCCCATCGCCGCAAAAAGAAAGGCGATTTCAGAAAATTGTGGATTACCCGCATCAACGCCGCCGCCCGCATGAACGATATTTCCTACAGCAGATTGATGAATGGTTTGCACAAAGGTAACGTCAGTGTCAACCGTAAAATCTTGGCGGAACTGGCCGTTTCCGATCCCGTGGCTTTCACCGGCTACGTAGAAATCGCCAAAGCGAATCTAAAATAAATTCGAGCGTAAAGAAGAGGGTGTGTTCAAAGTTATTTTGTAACTTTGAACACACCCTCTTTTATATTGTCTACGATATTTCACCGCTTACCGGCATCATCGGTTCCGCCATGATGGTGGTTTGCTCAAAATAGATCACCATGCCGGGGCGGGCGCCGTTGGGTTTTTTCACTTGTTTTACCTCGGTGTAGTCCACCGGCACCTTTGGGGATTCCTTGGCTTTGCTGTGAAAGGCGGCGTATTGGGCGGCGCGTACGATGACTGATTCCGGGATCTCTTCGCCGTCCTTTTTGCGGATGATCACGTGGCTGCCGGGAATGTTTTTGGTGTGCAGCCAAAGATCATCCTTTTGCGCCGTCTTCAGAGTGAGGCGGTCGTTTTGTTTGTTGTTTCTGCCAATGAGGATTGTATAGCCCATATATGTCGTTTCCATTGGGGGCAGGGGAGCATCGCGTTTCTCCCCTTTGGTTTGCTTCTTCCCTTTGAGATAACCGCTTTTCATCGCCTCGCTGCGGGTTTCCGCCAGATCATCGTCGTTTTGCGCGTTTTCGCACTGGTAGTACAGGCTTTCCAAATATGCCAACTCGTTTTCGTTTTCGGCAAGCTGCTCCCGAATGGCGTTTCTGGCGGTTTTCGCTTTATGATAGCGTTTGAAATAGCGGCTGGCATTGTCGGCGGCGCTGAGTTCTTTTAAGAGGGGTATTTTGATGGCGCGGTTTCCGTTATAAAAATTCTCCAACGTCACTTCCTCAACGTAGCTTGCCATCTGATAAAGGTTGGCCGAAAGCAGTTCGCCGTAAAGGCGGTATTTTTCGCCGTCCACCGCGTGGCATAGTTCTTCCTTCTGCTTTTCCACCTTCGTTGCGGTCTTGGCCAGATGCTGGCCGATGATTTTTTTTAACGCTGCTTTTCTCGCCTGGAAATCGTTTTCCTTTTCTTTGGCGCCGAAATAATCGTCAAGGAGCACGCTTAAATCGGCGGTGTTTCGGGAAAGCCCTTGATAGTGCCGAAGGGGCAGATAGTAAAAGTCCAGGGTTTTTTCTTCATTATAAAGAATGGTTGGTACGGTCTTTGCGCGAAGCAGCTGCTGAATTTGTTCAAAAACGCAGCGCAATTCGTAAGCTCCGGCTTGCTCCAAGGGAAAGGACGCCGGGAGATTGCCGGCGTAGACGAGCTCCGCCGCGGTTTGCGGTGAAACGCCCTCTACCGTCTGGAGAACAGCCTTGGTGAGGGGGAGATGAAGCTCTTTGGCGAGGAGCGCCGCTTCAAATTCCTCTTGTGTCATCAGAAAGGGATTGAGCTTATGGGAGGGGGGCGGCAGGATATACGGTTCATGAGGGAGCACCTGGCGGTAACGGGAAACAGCGCTGCCGTACTGTTTGACGGCGGCTAAAATGACGCGGTTTTCATCGCAGAGGATGATGTTGCTGTGCTTGCCCATGATCTCGATGATCACGTGCTTTTCCTCGATATCCCCAATTTCATTGCGGGCTTCTATGGTGAGGTCCGCCACTCTGTCGAGGCCGATTTGGCTCACGTCAATGATGCGTCCGCCTTCGATGTGTTTTCGCAACACCATGGCGAAAAGCGGCGGCGTTTCGGATTGTCGTAAGACGTTTCCGTAAAGTGTATTCTGGCATTCTGTAAGGGGTTGCGAGCAGCAGCACGCAGTTGCCCCGCCTATGGGATTTCTCAGCGCTGGCGGTGACTGTCGTATTTTCAGGCTGATGCACGCGGTTGATTTTCGCGTGTCGATGAGGTCGTAATGGATTTCCGTGCGCTCTGTTTAAAAACAATCCGTCCAGCGCCATGGTTTACTCCTTTTTTTTATTATATCATGAAATAAGGCGAATGTCACACTCTATTTCCCTGTCATGGGTCGGCTGAAACCGGCATAGAAATGAAAGGACAAGGAAGGAGGCAGGACTATGTGGTATCAGAAAACGGTCGCTGAAACGGAGCAGCTCCTTGGGACCAGTCAGAGAGATGGTCTCAGCAAGAGGGAGCACGCTCGGCGGCTGGAAAGAAACGGCGGCAATGTTCTGAAAGAAGAAAAACGGGCTTCCGTGCCGATGATCTTTTTGCGCCAGTTCGGCGATTTTATGGTTATGGTATTGATGGCGGCGGCGGCGGTTTCCGCGTTTTTAGGGGAAACCCTGGATGCCATTATGATTTTATTGATCATCGTAATCAACGGCATCTTAGGCTTCATTCAGGAATATAAGGCGGAACGATCCTTGGAAGCATTGAAAAAAATGACGGAGGACGAGGCCAGAATTGTTGTGGGTGGGGAGCTTTTCGTGACGAAAGCGGAAAACCTCGTCGTCGGCGATGTGGTGATCCTTGATTCCGGCGCCAAAGTCCCGGCGGATCTGCGCATTACCGAATCTTTTCGCCTGAAAGTGGAGGAATCGGTGCTCACCGGCGAGGCGCAAGATGTTTCCAAGCACGCGGAGCCTCTCACCGAGGAAGTAACCCTCAATAAACGGAAAAATATGTGCTACAGCGGTACTGTGGTGACCGGCGGCCGCGGCCGCGGCATCGTCGTCGCCACGGGCATGAACACCGAGATCGGCCATATCGCGGGTATGCTCCAGACCAGAAAGACAGAACCGACGCCCCTGCAAAGGCAGCTGAAGCATTTGGGTAAAATCCTCATCTGCTTCTGCGCCGTGGTCTGTGCCATGGTGGCAGTGGTCGGCTTTTTCCTGGGTGGGGATCTCTATACCATGATCCTTACCGGCATCAGTCTTGGCGTTGCTTCCATTCCTGAAGGTTTGCCCATTGTCGTGACGATTTGCCTGGCTTTGGGCGTCTGGCGGCTGGCCAACGTCAACGCCATTGTTCGGCGTCTCCCCGCGGTGGAGACTTTGGGTTGTACCACCTGTATCTGTACGGACAAAACGGGTACGCTGACGAAAAACAGCATGGAAACGCAGTACCTGTACGGCGACGACAAGTGGCATGAAGTCGAAGCGTTTCGGCAGACGGGAAAAACAGTCTTTTACACCAATATGGTGATTGCCAACTGCAACAGTCTCTACCAAGAAGGCAATACCTTTTACGGTGATTTTACGGAGACGGCGCTGATGTTGGGGGCGCAGCGCACAGGTGCTCCCATGCCAAAGGTAAAAAAACTTGATGAAATCTCCTTTGACTCTTCCCGTAAAATGATGAGCGTTCTCGGGGAATATGAGGGCAAAACTTACGCGCTGGTAAAGGGAGCACCTGATCGAATCAATGATCGTTGTCGTTATATGCTGCGCCAGGGAAGGGTCGTACCCTTCGGTTATGAAGAGAAGAACGCGGTCAATCGCGCCGTTGCCGCCTACGGCGGCAACGGTTTCCGTATTTTGGCGATGGCCTTTCGTCCCGACGTTGGCAGTGCCGCTGAAATGGAAAAAGACCTGATCTTTCTTTCTTTGGCGGCGCTTAGCGATCCTCTGCGGGAGGACGCAAAACCCGCGTTATTCAACGCGAAAAAGGCGGGGATACGCAGTATCATGGTGACGGGAGATCACTGCGGTACCGCCCTTGCCATCGGCAGAGAACTGGGTATCGCCGCTTCCGCCCAGGACGTTTTAACCGGGGAGCAGCTTCAAGCCATGGACGATAGGGAGCTGGGCAAACGTTTGCGGGATACTTCGGTCATCGCTTCGGTTTCTCCTGCCGATAAAATGCGTGTGGTGTCTGTCTTAAAACGGCAAAATGAAGTATGCGCCATGACCGGAGACGGTGTCAATGATGCTCCCGCCCTGAAAGAAGCCGATATTGGTATTGCCATGGGTTTAAAAGGCACCGATGTGACCAAAGGCGTGGCGGATTTTATCCTTGCCGACGATAATTTTTCTTCCATTGTGGAAGCGGTCTATCAGGGCAGGGGGATCTATGATAACATCAGAAAATCCGTGCGTTATTTGCTCTCCTCTAATTTTGGGGAAATCCTGCTGATGGTCATCGCCGTTTGGCTGCAGTTTCCGCTGCCTCTGATCCCGCTGCAAATCCTGTGGGTCAATCTGGTCACCGACGGTTTGCCTGCTTTGGCTTTGGCCATGGAACCGCCTTACACCGGTTTGATGCGGGAAAAGCCGAGAAAAAGACAGGCGGGGATTTTCAGCAACGGCCTCGGCGCCAAAATCGCTTTGCGCGGCCTTTTGATCGGCGCCATCTGTTTTACTCTCTTTCTTTACGGCATCTATGTTACGGAAGATATCGCCACCGCCCGCACTATGGCCTTTAACGCCCTTGTTTTAAGCCAGCTCTTCTATGTTTTTGACTGCCGCAGCGAAAAAGGAGTGCTTTGGGGCAAAGCCTTCTTTGGCAATCCCTTCTTATTGCTAACCGTCGCGTTGTCTTTGCTGGTGCAATGGTTTGTTCTCTATCACGGGTTTTTTAACCGCTTATTCGGTACGGTGCCGCTTTCCACCTCAAATCTCCTGTTCACAGTGGCTCTATCGGCCATGCCTTCCTTCTTTGTTTTGCTCAAAGGAATCTTAATGCGAAAAAGAAACGAAAAAAAATAAAAAAAAGAAGGAAATCCAGTTGTTATCTCGAATTAGTTATGGTATAATTTTCTCCGAGTTGAAGTGTGAGGTTTTTGTATTGGTTAAAAGTATGACCGGCTATGGCCGGGCGACAGCTCAATCTGCCCAGTGGAAAGTCACTGTGGAAACAAAAAGCGTGAACAACCGCTTTCTTGATGTTGTCGTTAAGATGCCGAAACAATACAATCCTCTCGAAGACAACGTGAAAAAAGAAATTTCCGCGGTACTGCACCGCGGTCATGTGGAAGCTTATATCACTGTAGAAGAAATCGGTGAAAGCAAGCAGAAAATTGTTGTCGATACCGATTTGGCCATAGCCTATTGTCACGCCGCCAAAGAAATTGCGGCTGCAACAGGCATTCCCTATCAGTTAAATATATCGGAAATTGCCTCTTATTATGGGGTTTTGACTGCTCAAAAAGAAGAATCAGATCTGGATGAGCTTTGGGTTACCATGAGCGATGCCGTAAAAGGCAGCTTACATCAGCTTTATGAAATGCGTGTCGCGGAAGGTGCGATATTAGCTAAGGATCTTAGATCCCGGCTATCACGATTAGCCGATATGAAGGAAGAAATCGCCGTAAGAAGTCCTCTTGTCGTAGTGGATTACAGAGAGAAACTGACCGGCAGAATTCAAGAAGTATTGAAAGAGGTTGAGATCGATCAGGATAAGTTATTGAATGAAGTGGCCTTTTTTGCCGACAAAGCGGATATTGCCGAAGAGTTAACACGCTTGGGCAGCCATTTTGAACAGTTTCAGGCGAATCTTTTAAAAGACGAAGCCATAGGGCGTAAGCTCGATTTTATCCTTCAGGAAATCAACCGTGAAATCAATACTATCGGCTCCAAAGCGAACGATGCAAACATCAGTCACCTGGTAATCGAAGCCAAGGGAGAACTGGAAAAAATTAGAGAGCAAGTTCAAAATTTTGAATAAGTCAAATCTTTTCCTGATGGTCCCCATCAGAAATTATATATATAAATGGAGGAGATTGTAATGGCAGTTCCGAATTTATCTACAGAAGAAAGAGCCCAAGCTCTTGCGAAAGCGCAGGAAATGCGCACCAAAAGAATGGAATTAAGAAAGGAATTGAAGTCCGGCAAAGTGAGCCTGACGGAAGTCCTTAAAAGAGACGATGAAGTCGTTTCCCGCATGAAAGTCAAATATTTATTGGAATCCTTGCCAAACGTCGGCAAAATTACCGCCGTTTCCATTATGGAAGAAATCGGAATCAATGAATCCAGACGCGTACAGGGTCTTGGCAAACGCCAAAAGGCCATGCTGCTGGAAAAATTAGCATAAGAATTCGTGAAATTGTTATAATATCGGTAAGAAATGTTAGCTTGCCGTTTTGATTTTACGATCATTTTTCGACTTCTTAAAAGTATGAAAATCCGGAATGCTGCTTTGATTGGTATGTACCAATGAATTCCGGCGGTTATTAAACCACGGCAACGATTTATTTGTGCATCATGAGATGGCGACGGTTTTTTGTTTCGAGGCCTTTCCACAAAGGTATGGAGTAATTTTAGGATGATGGTGAAAAATGAAGTCTGACGGACTATTGATTGTAATATCAGGCCCTTCCGGCGTTGGCAAGGGAACGGTATGCGCCAAACTTTTGGCGACGGAGACGAAACTGAAACTCTCCGTATCGGATACCACCCGCAAGCCTCGGGAGGGTGAAAAGAACGGTATCAACTACTCCTTTATTACCAAGGAGCAATTTCTTACCAATATGAAAAACAACGCCTATCTCGAATGGGCGGAAGTTTATGGGAATTTTTACGGCACGCCCAAAGCGGCTGTGGAAGACAATATAACAATTGGTAGAGATACGCTCCTTGAGATTGACCCTCAAGGAGCTCTTCTTGTTAAAGAACAGTACCCCGACGGCATCTTTATTTTTATTGTGCCGCCCAACTTTGATACCTTGGAGCACAGACTGCGGAGCAGGAACACCGATACGGAAGAAACGATCCGTAAAAGACTTCGCTTGTTTCAAGCAGAAATCAGACAGATACCCATGTATGATTATATTGTCGTCAATGATGACATAGAAGAAACGGTCAAAAAAGTGAAAGCGATTCTTGACGCGGAGCATCTGAGATTTGAGCATACGTCGGTATATGCTGATCTTTTAGCGGAGGTGGATAAATTATGATGGTAGAACCTTGTTTGGATCAATTACTGAAAAAAGTAGATTCCAAATATACCCTGGTAACAGCCAGCTCAAAACGGGCGCGCAAAATCATGGAGGAATGTGAGAACAGCCTGGAAAATCCTGTCTCCATGGCTTTACGGGAAATCGCTGAGGACAAAGTAAGCTGGGTCAGAAATGCGAATATTGTTGAGGAGGGCTCCCATGTCTGAGGTGAAAACCATTGCCATCGGCATTACCGGGGGCATTGCCGCCTACAAGGTGACGGAGCTCGTGAGCAGGCTGGTGAAAAAAGGCTTTCAAATTGAAGTGATAATGACGGAGGCGGCTACGAAACTGGTGGCGCCTCTTACTTTTAGCACGCTTTCCGGAAATCCCGTACGCTGTGAAATGTTCCAGGAAAAGCTGGGAGAACGGGTGGAGCATGTCTCCATTGCGGAACGCGCCGACCTCCTGGTGGTCGTCCCTGCCACCGCGAACATCATCGGCAAGGCAGCCAACGGCATTGCTGACGATCTGCTTTCCACCACGATTATGGCGGCGCAAAGTCCGGTGATGTACTTCCCGGCCATGAATACGATGATGTGGGAGCATCCCGTGCAGCAGGAAAATGTGGCCAAGCTGAAGAGCCTCGGTTTCACGGTGATCGACCCCGACGAGGGTTTCCTCGCCTGTGGCGCCGTGGGGAAGGGGCGCTTAGGCTCCATCGATATGATCGAAGAGAAGATACTGGATATGGTCTGCGCCTTAAAAAAAGGAAGGGATCTGGAAGGTAAGACCGTTTTGGTGACAGCGGGTCCCACCGCAGAACCCATTGATCCCGTGCGCTTTTTAACCAATCGGAGCAGCGGTAAAATGGGGTATGCTTTGGCGCGCGCGGCACGGCGCCGCGGTGCCGCGGTGCATCTCGTCAGCGGCCCGGTGAAAATCGAGGCTCCAAGAGATGTACAGTTTTATCCCGTCAACACGGCTTATGAAATGCAGAATCAGGTGGCAAAAATTTATCCGGAAGCGGATATTACCATCATGGCCGCGGCCGTCGCCGATTACCGGGTAGAAGAGGCCGCGAAACAGAAGATCAAGAAAGACAGCGAAACCCTCACTCTGAAATTGGTTAAGAACCCTGATATTTTAGCCTCCTTGGGGGAGCACAAGCATGGCTTCCTTGTGGGTTTCGCGGCGGAAACGGAAAATCTCGCCAAAAACGCTTTGGCAAAGTTGAAAAAGAAAAATATTGATATGATCGTGGCCAATAACGTAGTGGCGGAGGGCGCCGGGTTTGGCTGCGATACCAATATCGTTACGATATTCACAAAAAACGGCTCCTGGGAATTGGCGAAGATGTCAAAGGAAACGCTGGCAGACATGATTATCGATCACATTATAAAAACGGAGGAAATGAGTGAATGAGAAAAATTATTACTTCGGAATCGGTCACCGAGGGCCATCCCGATAAAATCTGCGACAAAATTGCCGACAGTATTTTAGACGCTATTTTGGCCAACGACCCCTACGCCAGAGTGGCATGTGAAGTTGTGGTCAGCACCGGTCTTGTTTTGGTCACCGGTGAGATCACCACTGAGTGCTATGTGGATATCACGAGTATTGTCAGGGAGACCATCCTCGACATCGGTTATACCCGGGCAAAATACGGCTTCGACGGAGAAACCTGCGCCGTTTTGACCTCCATCAAGGAACAGAGCCCGGATATCGCCATGGGCGTCGACAGTGCCAAGGACGACGAATCCACCGGCGCCGGCGACCAGGGCATGATGTACGGATATGCCACCGATGAAACAGCGGAATTTATGCCGATGCCCATTGTCTTGGCACATCGCCTCACGCGGCAGCTGGCAAAAGTCAGAAAAGAGGGCATCCTGCCTTATCTGCGTCCCGACGGCAAAACCCAAGTGGCGGTGGAATACGAAGACGATAAGGTGAAACGCATCGATACCGTGGTTGTTTCTACGCAGCATGACGAAAACATCGGACATGAGGCGTTGGAGCACGACATCATTGAATATGTGATCAAAGCGGTGCTCCCCAGTGAACTTCTTGATGAAAAAACGATTTACCATGTGAATCCCACCGGTCGTTTTGTCATCGGCGGCCCCCAAGGGGACGCGGGGGTTACGGGACGCAAAATCATCGTAGACACCTACGGCGGTGTGGGCCGTCACGGCGGCGGCGCTTTTTCCGGAAAAGATCCGACGAAGGTTGACCGTTCCGCTTGTTATGCTGCCCGCTATGTGGCAAAGAATATCGTCGCCGCCGGGTTGGCCAAAAAATGCGAAATTCAGGTTTCCTATGCCATCGGCGTGGCGAACCCCATCTCTATCATGGTGGATACCTTTGGCACCGGCAAATTGCCTGACGATAAGATCGTTGATATCATCAAAGAAAACTTTGATTTGCGCCCCGCGGCCATCATCCAAACCCTTGATTTGCGCCGCCCCATTTACAGCCAAGTGGCGGCTTACGGCCACTTCGGCAGAAACGATCTCGATTTACCCTGGGAAAAGACAGACCGCGCGGCGGAGCTCGCCAAATATCTAAAGTAAACTCCGATGTTATGCCGCTCATTACCTACCTATATACATAGGTAGGTGAGGCCGTCGACAAAGTCTGATACGCGGCGAACCCTTTGCCCCGCGACTGCGCGTCTAAGCCTTTCTCGGCAGCCTATCATCCTGTAGCCCAAAATCCGCTAACGCGTATTTTGTCTACAGTCTGACCTACCTATATTCATAGGTAGGTCATTTTTTTGGAGATTTTGCTGTAACCGCAAATTGTGTTTTTTGTCAGTAGAAAACGCCGGTACCTGCTTTTTTCAAAGCAGGTACTTTTTATGTATGTTGATTTTTTCCCTTTAATCTGTTATAGTTTTATATTGAAAATGGAGGAAAATGCATTGGAAAGATGTGTTTTGATCGTTTCCGCGTTGGAGCCGAATAAAGATTTCGCCGGTTTCATCGACGAACTTCTGGAACTGCATATCGGCCCCGTCGTCATTGTCGACGACGGCAGCGGCGTGAAATACCGAAAAGTATTCCGTACTTTATGTTTAAAGGAAAATTGTACCGTACTTTTCCACGAAGAAAATAGAGGGAAGGGCGCCTCGATCAAAACAGCAATCCGTTGGTGTATCAGTCATTTTTCGGATTTTATGGGTATTATCACGGTGGATTGCGACGGTCAGCACCGTCCTAAAGACGTGAAGGCCGTATACGATAAATTGTGTGCGGCACCCAAGGATCATCTTGTCCTCGGTGTGCGCACCTTTGCGGAGGAGACGACGCCCAAATTGAGCCGCACCGGCAACCGTGTGGCCTCTTCGGTGATGCGCGCCCTATACAGCATCGATCTTACCGATACGCAAACGGGTCTCAGGGGATTTCACCGATCCATGCTGGATTGGTTGCTGATGGTCAAAGGCGACCGCTACGACTACGAGTTGAACATCTTGATCGAAGCGAAGCGGGAGAGCATTTCCTTTACCCTTGTACCCGTGGATACCGTTTATTTTCGGGGCAACATTGAAAGCCATTACCGTCCTTTCGCCGATTCCTGGCGCATCGGTAAAATCATGGCCCGGGGCTTGCTGCGTTATTTTGCTTCGTCGCTGACAGCCTCCGCCTTTGACCTGATTCTCTTCATTGTGCTGACGAAGCTGATCTTTGCCGATTTGCCGCTGTCCAGCCGCATTCTGCTGGGAACGCTGATCGCGCGTATCTTTTCCTCGATGCTCAACTATATGATCAATCGTCGCATCGTCTTTGCTCAGGACACCCGTTTTTATCCCACGATGCTGAAGTTCTATACCCTCTGGGTTTGTCAGCTGAGCGTGTCCTATCTCTTCGTATTAACCTTTACGGCGATTTCCGGCATTGACGAAGTCTTCATTAAAATGTTGGTTGACGGCTGCCTTGCCCTCTTCAGTTATCAGGTGCAGTTACGCTGGGTTTTTAAAAACCCCAAACACACCATACGAAGGTAAAGCTGTTGCAAAAGGAGCTACTATGTCCATTGTACTTGGCATCGACACCGGCGGTACTTATACCGATGCGGTGGTCATTGATTTAAAAACCAAAGAGATTTTTGCCGCCGCCAAAGCGGAAACCACCCATTACCATTTGATTGATGGCATCAACCAGGTCATTGATGAGCTTAATTTTGACCATTTTGAAAAAGTGGAATATGCTTCCCTGTCCACAACACTGGCCACCAACGCCATTGTGGAAGGCCGCGGCTGCCGTGTGGGCTTGCTGCTCTTGGGCTTTACCCCCAGTCAGCCGCTACCCCAATGTGAAATAACCATGCTTCCCGGCGAAGTCGATCTTCACGGCACGGTGGTGACCCCCCTTGATGACGAGGAAACCCGTAAAGCCATTACGGCCCTGGAGGGCAAGGTGGACGCGGTGGCCGTTTCCGGCATCTTGAGTATTCGCAACCCCGTGCTGGAAGACGAAGTAAAAGCCATGGTTCGTCAGATTCTCGGCCTGCCTTGTATTGCCGCCCATGAATTATCCACCGCCTTAGGCATGCAGGAACGCACCGTTACCGCGGTATTGAACGCCAGGTTGCTGTCGGTCATCGACGAATTGATGACAGCAGTCAAAGCGGCCCTGGCCCAAAAGCAAATGGATATTCCGGTGATGATCGTCAAAGGCGACGGCAGCCTGATGAACGAAACCGTAGCCAAAGAAAGACCCATCGAGACGATTCTTTCCGGCCCCGCGGCCAGCATCATCGGCGCTACTTTTTTAAACGGGACGGAAAACGGCCTCATTCTTGATATGGGTGGTACCACGACGGATATTGCCGTGATGAAAAACGGACGGCCCCGTATTGATCCGGAGGGCGCTCTTGTGGGCGGCTGGCGGACACGGGTTGCCGCCACGGAGGTCAACACCTTCGGCCTCGGCGGCGATAGCCGCATATGGTTCGACGGCATTGGCGGCGGTGTCAAAGTGGGACCCCGCCGCGTCTATCCCATTTCCGCCGTGACCAAGGCGTATCCGAATTACCTGATTGAGCTGCGTCAGTTGTTCCCGAAAAAAATCGGTATGATGATGAACGAGCTCTGCGAGGGCTATCTCTTATTACGTCAGCCGCCCAAAGCCATGGAGCTGACGTCCATGGAAAAAACCTTATTGGGATATTTAGCGGACGGTCCCCATACCCTCTACGCCTTGGCGCAAAGATACGGGATCGATTCTGAATTCCTTAAAATGGAGCGTCTCATTGAACACGGCGTTGTCGCCATGGTGGGTTTCACCCCCACGGACCTGCTCCACGTTACGGGGGAATACGTCAGAGGCGACGCGGAAGCCGCCACTCTTGCTTTGCACCTCATTGCCAAACGTTGGTGCGAGGATAAGAACGACGTCATGCAATCCATGCGTTTTCATATCACCGATCGTTTGACCCGCACGATTTTGAACAGCGTGATGTCCTATGAACGCATCGCCACCGATGCCGCGGAGACCAAGCAGATGCAGACCTTGGTGAAAAAAGCCCTTTACGGCAAGGAGGACGAACTTTTTACCCAGATCTTCCGTCTCAATATGCCGGTGGTGGGGATTGGCGCGCCGGTGCGGGCTTGGCTCACCCCGGCGGCGGAAAAATTTCATACCGCGGCGGTCTATCCCGCCCATCACGACGTCGCCAACGCCGTAGGCGCCGCCGCCGGCAAGGTGATGCACATCTACCGCATTTCCGTACAGAACCACGAAATCGACGGCATCCATATCTACGCTCCCTGGGGCAGAATCGCTTATGCTGCCGAGGAGGATGTTGCCCACGATGTGGACGATGTCACCGCCGAGCAGATGCATATCGCCAATCAGAACCGCGACCGTGTATTCCAAATGGAGCGGGCCATCCAATACGCCACGCGCATCGGTAAAGAACAGATGAGGAAAGCCATGCTGAAACAGGCTGTGGGTAATTACGATATCCTGGTGGAACGCCGGGATAAAAAAGCAGCCAATCACTACAGTGAAAATCTGACGATGTTCATTGAGTCGGAACTGGAAGTGATCGCCGTGGGCCGCCCTTCATGGGCATAAGCGGCATAGAAATGGACGGGAAGAGGATCCTTGACCGAGATTACGGTGAGAACTCTTTCCCCGACAGCTCATTTTGTTTCCCCGAAAATCATGGGAGAAACCCCTTAGCGCCATGATTTTATAGAAAATCGCGGATGGGTATGAGAATGAATTTATGGGATTTGATTTACGGATTGATGTTTCATCTCGATGATTATTTGGCGGGTTTTATCCTTCAATACGGTTTGCTGGTTTATATTTTAATTTTTGCGGTGATCTTTTCTGAAACGGGTTTGTTTGTTTTGTTTTTGCCGGGGGATTCTTTCATTTTCGCCTGTGCCACCTTTGCCGCGGTGGGTCTGATTGATATCTGGGCCTTGATTCTGATCTGTTTCTTCGCGGCGTTTTTTGGTGAAGTACTCAATTTTTACTTTGGCCGCAGCTGGGGCAGGAAATTATACATGAAGGCGGAGAGGCGCTTTCTTAAAAAGGAGAATATAGAAAAAGCCGGGGATTTTTATGAAAAGTACGGTGGGAAAGCCATCATCCTTTCCAGGTTCGTACCGATTCTGCGGCAATTTACGCCTTTTGTCGTGGGCATAGGAGGGATGTCTTACCGGAGGTTTATGGTTTATAATCTGATTGCCGTCGTTCTTTGGATCGGCCTTATCTCGGCAGGCGGATATTTCTTCGGCAATATTCCCATTGTGCAGAATAACTTCAGTATCGTGCTCATCTTGATTGTGTTGGTTTCGTTATTGCCCGCCGTCGTCGCCTATTTTAAAGCCAAAAGGGAAATCTGACGGCGCATGGGGAAAGAGCCAAAACCGTGCCAACGGTTGATTTGATAACATCAAAAAGAATCCGGCGTTTGCCGGATTCTTTTTAATGGTTTAATCGTTTTTTTATGCTTCGGGTGACGGTTCATCCGCTGCCCCGGGGGGCTCCGGTAGGGCGCGGTCGTCCAGGTCGTTGTCGTTGTCAAGATCCAGCTCAAACCAGAAGTTGACGCCGTTTTCGCTGTTGAAGACGCCGCACTGATTGTTGTGGGCTTCCATGATGGTCTTTACGATGGTCAGACCGATGCCGGTGCCGCCGTAAATGCCGGTACGGGATTTGTTGCGTTTATAGAAACTGAGCCAAATCTTATCCAGTTCGTCCTCGGGGATGTTTTCGCCCTCGTTGAAGACGTTGAGGTGGAGCTTTTCGCCGATTTTCGTGGCGCTGATTTCGATGATCCTGCCGCTTGCCGTGTGATCCGCGGCGTTGGTGATCAGGTTGATCAGCACCTGGCTTAGCATGTTGCTGTCGGCCAGGATCATGTTCTTTTCAACCTCGGTTTGTACCCGAATGTTCTTTTCTTTGAACATCAGATTGAATTTGGCGACGATCACCTCAACAAAGGAAGCGATTTCCAGTGATTCGATTTCCGGTTTCACTTTTCCCAGCTCCAGCTGGGAAAGATCGAGGATCTGGCGCACCAATTTATTCATGCGGTCGGATTCCTCCATGATCACGGAGCAGTAGAAATCACGGTCTTCCTGGCTCTCGCTGATATTTTCTTTGAGTCCTTCGGCGTAGCCCTGAATGATGGCGATGGGCGTTTTTAAATCGTGGGAAACGTTGGCAATGAGGTTCTGCCGCATTTCGTCGATTTGCCGTTCCTTCTTGATCTCTTCTTCCAAGCGTTCATTGGTTCGTTGCAGCTCTTTGATGGATTCCTCTAAGTGGGAGGAGAGGAAATTGACGTTTTCCCCCAGTTCGCCGATTTCATCGGTGGTGTTCCCCTTGAATTTTCTGGTGAAATCAAGGTTGGCCATGTTTTTGGTGATGGCGTTGATTTCGAGAATCGGCTTGACCCAATGACGGGAAATGAAATACGCCATCAGCAAGGAAACGATCATCGTGAGGCAGCCGGTCATCACAATGAAGAAGCGGCTGTAGCCGATATTTGCCTCAATGGAGGGAACGGAGATGCGCAGGACGATGTAGAACATATCGTTGGCCAACGGCAATTCGCCAATGAGGGTTAAAAAGCGGCCCTCGGAGACTCCGTCGTTTTGGGTGTAAATGATATAGTTGTCTTTGTGGATCGTGGAGCCGAAGTTTTCAATTTCCCGTTGGTAGAGCTCGGAGTCCATGGTATCGGCAATTTTTTGGTGGATTTCGCCGTTATCCTCGATGATAAAGGCGCTGACGGTATCGTAATTGCTGTTGAGAAACAGAATCTGCATGCCCGATGCAGATTCAAATTCTTCGATATTGCTGGACAAATAGCCGTTGTTTTTGATGACTTCGTTGTAGATGGTTTGGTAGGCTTCGGCCAGCATATTCTTATTCTCCGCCAGGGCGTATTTGCCGTAGAAGAGCAGGTGGGACGAAGTTAGAATCAGCATGAAGACGATCACGACAAAGCCCACCGTGATGAATAGTTTCGCCTGAATCGAGTATTTCATAGGATATCCTTTTATGCGGTACGGGTGGTCTTACCCCTCGAAACGGTAACCGTAGCCGCGTACGGTTTCAATGAGATTGCCTTTTTCCCCCAATTTTGCCCGGAGTTTTTTGATGTGGGTATCGACGGTGCGCAGATCGCCAAAGTAATCGTAACCCCAAAGCGCGTTTAAGATCTGTTCCCGGCTAAGAGCGACTTTGCGGTTGACGGCGAGATAGACGAGGAGCTCATATTCTTTGGGACTCAAATCGATGCGTTTGCCGTCTTCCTCCACGACTCTGGCGACTTCATCGATGACAAGACCATCAAATTCTTTCATGGCGCAGGCGGCGTTTTCCGGCTGCTGCCGTAAAAGCAGTTTGATCCGGGCCATCAGGACGATGGGGCTGAAGGGCTTGGTGATGTAATCGCTGGCGCCGAGTTCTAAGCCGAATACTTCATCGCTGTCTTCGGAACGGGCTGTCAGCATGATGACGGGTAATTGAGCGTCTTTTTTGCGAATGTGCCGCAATACGCTCCAGCCGTCGTAGTGGGGCATCATCACATCAAGGATGACGAGACTCAACTGTCCCAGCTTGGCTTCGATAATATCCATGGCTTCCTGTCCGTCGGCGGCTTCAAAAACAGTGTAACCCTCTTTGGTCAAAAAGTCTTTCACCAAACGGCGCATTCTTTCTTCATCTTCTGCGATTAAAATATTCACAATTGGTACCTCCATTCAAAGTTTAAACAACATTGATTGGTTCCATTATGATGGTGTAATATGATGATTTTGTGACCGTTTTCGCACGATTCTATATTTTCGTGTTTTATTGATGATGTTTGCGGTTTTTCCCCGGCTGCCTCCGGGCGTTTGGCATGGAGGGTTTTCGGGGCTGATCCCTGTTTTGTCTTTGGCCGCCGTCCTTTTGTTGCTCTCTGCCGGCGGCATAGGTTTTCTTGGCGTAAGGATCCTCCCGTTTGCCGCCGCCTTTTTCTTGATAAAGGGAGGATGTTTGATTGTGCAGCCGTTTCAGGTACTTCTCTTTTTCTTTTTGTGCTGTTTTATGGATGCGCTTCACGTAATCCTTGTTGTGTCCGCCAAAATAGCGGAAGCTGAGCCATACCGCGGCAACGGCCATGAGGATCAGTAAGATCATGCCGATGATTTTGAAAACGTTGCCCCAAGGGGAGCGCTGGTTTTTTTCATAGAAGGATATTTTCGTGATCGTGCCGGCATAGGAAGCGTCCTGAGGCAGCGTCAAGGTGATGGTGCCGCTGAGATAACCGTTTTCCGTATAAGCCACGGCGGCCTCCAGATCATTGACGCGATAGCCGGTGGGCAGCAGAAAATCCCTATTGCCGGAGAAGGCGAGATCCAAAGCGGAGATATCGTCAGGGAGCAGGCTGCTGAGTTCCCCCGTGCTGATGGAGGCTTTATCCCACTTGTAAAAGCCGAAGTTCAGCAGCGCCTGGATATCGTCGTAGACGCCGTTTTGCGTGCCGTTCATGGCCACGGCGATCAGGTTCCGGTCATTGACCGAAGCGTAAACGGCGCAATGGTACTTTTCCGAGGAGCTGTTGTAAGCGTTGATACCCCCTTGGATGCCGGCATAGAGAATGCTGCCGTTGAAAAGCCGGTTGGAGCTGTTTAAGGTAATCTTGCCGCCTTCTTCCGCTGTTCCTTGGTTCGTTGCGCTGTCTTCCGCTGTTCCTTGGATATTTGCGCTGTCCGCGTTTGTTTCTGCGGTTGTGTTTGCGGTTGTGTCCGCGGTATCCGCAGTTTCGCCGGCGGTATCATCTGTATTTGCGGTATCACTGCCGGTTTCGCTTTGTTCACCGTCAACGGGGGGTGCCTCTGTGGCGGCGGCAATGGTGTATGTTTCGGTGGTAAACAGTGTTTGAAACGGTTTTGTTTGCCAACCGTTTTTAATCAGCTTTGCCACGTCGAGGCAGCTTGTTTGCTGGGTATCGTAATAGTGGCCGTCGGCATTGGTGGCTTTCATCGTCGAAGCGCAAAGCTTGTCGGCGGTGAGGTTCATCTGTTTTACATAAGCGTCGATGGCCGCCTGGGTTTTTTCCGCGTCGGTTAGGTCCGCATAGTCTTCGGTGGTGGTGTCGAGAAAGAGGCGGCCGAGGTTTTCGGCCACCACGTTGGCGGCATCGTTATGTCCCTCGAGATACGCCGCAAAAAGCATATCGGTGAAGGAAACGCTTTCCCCCGCCTTGAGGCCCAGGTTGGGTGGGTCCGTATAGATCTTGAGGGCGGCTTCGCTCACGGTAAGGCTCTTTGGCGCGTCCTTTATTTTTAAGGCCGTTATGATGTTGAGCAATTTATCGAAATCCCCGGCGGAAGAAAGGGTATAGGGATTTTTGCCGTAGAGAATTTGTCCCGTATCGGCGTCGATGAGCACCGCGGAACTGCTGCCGATGTTTTCCGCGGCGCAAAGGGGAGCGGAAAAGCATATCCATATGGTGAAGATCAAACAAATCAGCAAGGAAAAAGGATGACGTTTTTTCATAGATTACCATTTTCTCCAGATCGTTCAGATAAAAATTCAATATATAGTATAAACCAAAAAAAGCCTTTTGACAAATGAATTATGGGTTTTTCATGAGTTTTCTGCTCCATAAGAAGGAGAAAACTTTTCTTTTCAGAATTCTACTATAGATAGAAAATTAAGATAGAACATGGAAAAGGAGCGAAGATTGTTATGTCTTGTCATCTGATCACCGGTCGGCAAAACACGGATCGGACCGCGGCGCTGTATAATGCCTTATTTCAGGCGTTGGAGCAAAAGGGCCGCCGGGTCTATTTGGTCTTGCCGGAACAGGCCACTTTTCAACACGAATTGAAAATCGCGGCGACAGGGGCGGGACGTCATTTGCTGAATCTGAAGATCACCTCCTTCAAGCGCCTTGCCGATGACCATGTCAACCGGGTCGCGCTGGATCAATTAGGGCGTAACCTGCTGATTTACGGGCTTCTGAGGGAGAAGAAAGATCAGCTTTCCGCGTTGCAGCCCGCCGATATCAGCGGCGGTTTTGTGGAAGATATGGGCGATGTCTTAAAAGAGGTCTCGATGAACGGCCTTTCCGCCGATTTTCTCTTGGAGCAATCGGCAGAGCTGGAGTCTTTGGCCAACGCCGGGGATCTCCCCGGGAAGTTGCGGGATATTGCCTTGCTCAAAGCGGCCATGGAGGAAAGGGGTGTCCCCGATGAAAGCGGCATGCTCTTTTCCTTCGCCGAGATCATCCGGGGAGAGGGACTTTTTGCCGACGCAGTCTTCTGCTTTGACGAGTTTTTTGATTTTACGGCGGCGGAGTACGCGGTGATCGACGCTTTGTTTGCCGCTTCCGTCGATATGCATTTTGCTTTTTTATATGATTCCTATGACTCATTTGAATCATTTGACAAAGAAGCGCCTGTTTTCGCCAAAACAGCGGCGGCGGTCTCCCGTTTGTTGAAGCTGGCCCGTGACCATGACGCGGCGGTGGCCATGACGCCCCTTGAGGGGGAGGCAGATGAAGGCCCTCTCGCCTTTTTGGAACGCCATTTTTTCAACCAGGACGGCGCAGTTTACCGGGAGGCGGCAGAGGGGTTGGAAATTGTCTCCGCGGAGAATAAAAAAGCGGAGATCCGCCAGATGGCCCAAAGGATCTGTGATCTTTTGGAAGAAGGCTACGAAAGGGCGGAGATCGGCATATGTTTTCGGGATATCGGCGGCTATGAGAAATACATTGACGATCTTTTTGCTTCCTATGGGATCCCCTGTTTTGTGGATCAGGAGATTTCTTTGCTGACCCATCCCGTCTTTCAATTCGGCGCCGGGCTCTTGCGGATCGCCGCGGCAAAATGGTCCTTCGCCTCGGTTTTCGCCCTTTTGAAAAGCGGTCTTTTCCCCATGGCGGAGAACGACTGTGATGATCTGGAAAATTACTGTCTCGCCCACGCCGTCAAAGGAAAGCGCTTTTATCAGGAAGAGGACTGGACTTACTGCGACGAGAGGGAAGGGGAAGATTTGGTGAAAATCAACGGAATTCGCCGCGCTGTCCTCACTTTGCTCTTGCCTGCCGTGGAAAAAGTGAAGCAGAGTAAGAGCGCGATGGAGTACTGCCGCGCCTTATGGGAATTCCTGGAAACTTGCGGCGTCGATCATACCGTTGATCTTTGGCGTCGCCGCGAAGAGGAGCGGGGGCATTGGCGGAAAAGCACGGAATTGGCCGCCGGCGTCGGCGCCTTCGGTGAGATGCTCGACCAGATCGTCGCCGCCTTTCCCGAAGGGCAATTCAGCGTATCCTCGTTTTTGGAACTGTTGAAAATGGGAGCTGCGACGGTGGCGGTGAAGACGATTCCCCAGGAACTCAACGCCGTGGAAATCTATCTTTTGGGCATGAGCCGTCCGCCCAGGAAAAAAGTCATCTTTTTGGGCGGCGTCAACGAGGGGGTTTTCCCCGCCGCCCAAGGCGACGGCGGCTTTTTAAACCGTCATGACAGAACGCTGTTAAAGGAGCGTACCGCCCTTTGGGTGCAGGATCCGACTTTTTTTTACGAAAGCGAAGCAATCCTCACCTATCAGGCTCTTACTTTGGCGCGGGAAAAACTGATCGTCTCTTACGTGCGCCGGGACGGGGAGGAGAAAGCCTTTCCTTCTCCTTTGATCGACGGTCTGAAACGGCTTTTCCCCGCTTTGCCGGAAAGCGTTGTTTGCGAATCGTCCCTGAATCACGGCGTTTTTCGCTCCCTTGACGAAGTGCTTTCCTATTTGCCCGCTTTCCTGCGGGAGGGCGCCGATCCCGGCTGGGAGAAAATCAAAGAAGTGCTGCTTCACGAGGAGCAGACGGCGAAGAGAACCAAAAAGATCTTAACGTCCCTGGATTATACAGGTCAGAGCAGCGACCTTTCGCCGTCGACCCTCGCGGTTTATCCCGGTAGGGAAATCGCTTTGAGCGTCAGTTCTGTGGAAATGTACCGCCGCTGCCCCTTTTCCTATTTTGCCCGCTACGGGCTGCGTTTAAAGGAACGGAAAATCCTTCAATTTACCGCGCCGGATCTCGGCAGCATCTTCCATGAAGCCCTTTCGGAGCTTCTGGAGACGATGAAAGAACAAAAGATTCCCTGGCAAGACCTGCGGCAAGCGGGAAACGCGCTCATCGGCGAAATGGTGAAAAACCGCCTGCGCCTGTTTGCTGAAGGAAATCTGTTCCCCAAAGAACAGCTTACTTATATCGGCTATATTTTGGCGGAAAATCTGAAATTCATCGTCGATATGATGGCGTCCCAGGCGGAACAGGGAGATGCTTTCGTTCCCGTGATGTGGGAAGTCCCCTTCGGCCGGGACAGAGAAATTCCCTCCCTTGATATTACCGTGGACGAAGAGGGCCGCAGGATCCGTTTGAACGGCGTCATCGACCGGGTGGATATGGCGGAAAAAGACGGTAAGCGTTATTTTCGGATCATCGACTATAAAAGCTCCGACAAGGAACTGACCATGGACGAGATCTATTACGGCCTCAAGCTCCAGCTGCCCATTTATCTGATGGTCCTGGAACACGGGGAAAAACATGGTAACACCCGGGAGGCACTTCCCGCCGGTATCTTCTACCAGTCCCTGAAAGACGCCGTGGTGAAGGAAACGAAACAGATGACCGATACCCAGATCAGGGAGAAGCTCAGCGAAGAAACGCGCCTAAAAGGATATATCATTGGTGACGGTTGCAGCGAACAGTGCTTTCCTCAGGAAAAAAAGACGAAGGTGCTTTCCATCGCCGAGCACGATTGCATGTTATCTCACACCTATCAACAGATCAAAACCATCGGCAAAGATATCTTTCAGGGCAAAACGGAGATCCGCCCCTACCGCCGCGGCCCGTTCAAAAGCTGCGATATTTGTCCTTACCGCGCTGTTTGCGGTTATGAGCCGGAATTGATGGGCCGGGAAGAACAGCTTCCCGTGCTGAAGGAGGCGGCGGCAAAAACGCTGATCGGCAAAGAGGAGGCAAAAGAAGGATGAAATACACGGCAGATCAATTAAAAGCCATCCAAATTCGCGGCTGTAATGTTCTCGTCTCCGCCGCGGCCGGCAGCGGTAAAACCGGCGTTTTGACGGAACGCATCATCGACCGTCTGCGGGACGGGGAAAACATCGACGAATTGCTGGTGCTAACCTTTACCCGGGCCGCCGCGGGGGAAATGAAGAAGCGGGTGCGGGATAAGATCATCGCCGCGGCGGAAACTGCGCCGACAGCGCAAAAAGCTTTTTGGAACAAGCAGCTGACCCTGGTGGGGGACGCTGCCATTACCACGATTCATTCCTTCTGCCTGAAATTACTTAGACGTCATTATAATCTCCTCCCTGGCCTCGATCCCAAATTCCGCATCAACGATGAGAAGCGCGCCGGTCTAATACAGCGGGATATCCTCGAAGCGTACCTTGAGGAGTGTTATACCGCTGCCGAAGAACGGGACAGGGAGCGGGTTTTCGATCTTTTGCGCCTTTACGGCAGCCGTCTCGGCGACGAGGGCTTGAAAAACGAAATACTGCGGCTGATGGAATTCGGCTGCGCCCAGGGAGACCCCGGCCTTTGGCTGAAAACATCATTGAAAAAATTTGGCGATCTTGACTTTTGGCACGATCTCGCCCTATCTGCCGCCGCCGCGGATTTGGATATGTTGATCGCTTCCACAAAAGCAGATATTACTTTCCTGGATCGCCGCGGCGGGCTAACGGGCTACGGTGAGACCCTAAAAGAGGACCTGCAAAACCTTGAGGAACTGAAAACGGCTGCTTGGGAAAGCTTTGGGGACGCCGCTCCCTTCCAGCGCCTGAAAGCCAAAAAGAAGGACGACGACCCGGAAATGGCGACTTATATCAAGTCCCGCCGGGAGATTCGAAAAAAGTATTTTGCCGATGTGCTCCAGCCCCTATTTTTCCGTTCTTTCCACACCTACGCGGAAGAGATCAGCCTGATTTTCCCGGCCATGGAGACGCTCACACAGCTGACGGAGACTTTCTTTCAGCGTTACAGCGCGGCGAAATTAAAAAAAGCCGCCCTGGATTTCAGCGATCTTGAACTCTACACCGCCCGGCTGCTCAAAGAAAACCCCGTCTTGGCCAGGGAATATCAGGACTTTTTTCACGAGGTTTTGGTAGACGAATATCAGGATGTCAACCCCCTGCAAGAGGAAATCATCACGCTGTTGGCCGGGGAGCGTAAACTCTTTGCCGTGGGTGATATCAAACAGAGCATCTATGGCTTCCGTTTGGCGGATCACACGCTTTTCCAGCGTCGCTACCGCTCCTACGGCAGGGAAACGGCCAACGAAAACGGACAGCTGATCTTTTTGAATCAAAACTTCCGTTCCCGGAAAGAAATTCTCGATACGACGAATCGGATCTTTTCCCGGCTGATGAACGAAACGGTTTCCCAACTGTCTTACGGAGAAGACGAGGCGCTGAAGTACGGCGCTTGCTATGGGGAGAACCACGGCGCCGTTGCGGTGGAAATGACGGTCATTGCAAAACCAACGGAAAGCGCCGACGAAAGCGCCGCCGATTACGATAACCTATCCTGCCACGGCCGCTTTATCGCCGACCGCATCGAAAAGCTGTTCAAAGAAGGCTTCACGGTTCAGGATAAAGATGGGCCGCGGCCCCTTCGATACGGCGATATCACCGTATTGATGCGAGCCGCCAACAGCAACGGCGAAATCCTTGGCGCGGAGCTGGAAAATTGTGGTATTCCCGTGACCACGCCGTCTACAGCCGGTTTTTTGGCGGGCAGGGAAACGAAATTGCTATCTTCCTTCCTCTCCGTCCTCGATAATCCACTCCAGGACATCCCATTGGCCGCGGTGCTGCGTTCCCCCTTCTTTGGCTTCAGCGAAGACGAACTGATGGCCCTGTCTTTCCAGCGGGGCAAAAAGAAGCTCTGGCAAATGGTGCTGGCAGGAGAAGATCTTTGCCGGGAGGGGCTTGACCCCAAAAAAATCGCGGCTTTCAGAGAAACGATTCTTCTGTGGCGCGGCTGCGCCAAGATCTATCCCGTGGGTGATCTGGTGGATATGTTTTTGAAGGAATTCGATTATCTTTCTTTCTGGAGCGGTCTGCCCAAGGGGCAGCGCCGCATGAAAAACGTCAACCTTTTTGCCGAGGAAGCCATGGCCTTCCAAAAGGACGACGGCGGCGGTCTTTTCGACTTTTTGCGCTACCTGGAGTACCTTGCCGCCAACGGCGGCGACGTGCCGGCGGAGGAAGAAAACACGGAAGACTGTGTCCGGGTGATGAATATCCATAAGAGCAAGGGCTTGGAATTTCCCGTGGTTTTCCTCGCCCAAACGGAAAAGAGATTCAATAAACAGGATCTTACGGGGCCTCTGGTGTTAAACGGTGATTGGGGCTTTGGCCCCAACCGCAAGGATATGCAGCGGCGGGTGGTTTCACCGACGTTGCCGAGGCTCCTGATCAAAAATAAAAAGGACCGCGGCGATCTCGCCGAGGAAATGCGCGTCCTCTATGTGGCATTGACCAGGGCCAGGGAGAAGTTGATCATCACTGCCACGGAAAGCGCCACGGAAAAGAAAACGGCGGCGGAAAAGGTGGCGGCCTTTGCCGAGCCGCTCCTCTTTGACGGGGAAAAAGAGCTTCCCGGTGAAATGCTGATGAAAGACTCTTCCTACTATAAATGGCTGATGCACGCCTTGGCTCCGGGGGAAGGGGAGGATTGCCTTGGCTTCAGCGTCACCGAGGCGCTGCCCCCCGCTGACGCTGTGACACGGAAAAAGCAAGGGCCTCTGCTGCCTGCAAAGGACATTGCCCGCTTGCTTCAGGTCATGGAACGGAAAGAGACCGCGGCGATCCCCGCCAAAGTCAGCGTGACCTCGCTGTTGCCGCCGGGGCCGGGAGAGGACGGCCAGGTCAGGCTGAAGCGCCCGAAATTTATGGGCAGCACCACGGCGTTGAGCGGCGCGGAAAAGGGGACGGCGTTTCACCGTTTTATGGAGCGTTTGCCCTTTGACCGTTGCTGGAGCAAAGAGGAACTTGCGGCTTACCGAGATGATTTGACGGAAACCGCCGCGCTGACCATGGCGGCGGCGGCAGAATTGGATCTCGACGCCGTCTGGGCATTTTTGGAAAGCCCCTATGGTAAAGATCTGCGCACCGCGGCGGAAATCAGGCGAGAGCTTTCCTTTGTGGGCGGTTTCGACGTTGGGGAGCTTTTCCCCGAAAACGGCGGAAAACAGCGGCAAAAAGTGATCTTACAGGGAGCGGTGGATCTGCTTTACCAGAGATCTAACGGCCTTTGGGTTCTGCTGGATTATAAGACCAACGATCTCTCTCGCCACGGTACCGAGGCATTTTTGGCGAAGTATGGCCGTCAGATGGAGCTTTACCGCGCCGCGTTAAAACGCATTTACGATATCGACGTTGCCGAGGCTGTCTTTTATCTGACAAAAACAAAACGCTTCCTTTAACGATTTGCCGCAGCAAGCAAACAGCAAATCAAACCGCCGCACTTTTAACGGACACCGCATCAGGATGTATACATGGGCATTTTTCGACATATCCCTGGATTTACAGCGGCGGAAGCTTAAATAGATGAAAAAGAAGCGACGGTTATGAAAACGGATGATTCTCCATATATTGTAAAAAACAATATATGGAGTGTAAAATATGGCAAAATTTCATAAAATATGGAGAAGGTTCTGCGACTCCCAATGCGCCGCGCTGTTCTGCCCCGGCGTGGGCTTTGTCCGCGTGATGATCATCACCAGCATTATTCTGCTGCTTTTGTTCAGTCTGATTTTTCATAACTTCGTGATCATCTTCGTCATTCTCTTGCAGATGCTGGCGCTGATTGGGACCTTCTTCCAATAAGGAGGAAAATTCATGAGGATACAGTACCTGAGTCACTCCGCTTTTTTGGTGGAGGGCAGTAAAACATTGTTGTTCGACCCGTTTCTCACCGGTAACCCAAAGGCTAAGACGAACCCCTATGATTTAAAACCCGATTATATTTTGGTCAGTCACGGCCACGGCGATCATTTCGGCGACGCCTTGGAGATTGCCCGTTACAGCGGCGCTACCGTGATATCCGTGAACGAGTTGGCTCTTTACTGCACCCGCCGTGGCGTAAACGCCCATCCGATGCATATCGGCGGCGCGCACCGTTTCGGCAAGGAACTTACGGTGAAGCTCACCACGGCCCTCCACGGCAACGCTTTGATTGAAGAGGGTTTAAGCCAATACCTCGGTATGCCCTGCGGCTTTCTCGTGGAACTGGATGGAAAAACCCTGTATTTCGCCGGAGACACCGCCTTGACGTACGATATGAAAGCCGTGATCGGCGATTTTCATGACATCGATGTGGCGATGGTACCCATCGGCGATAATTATACCATGGGGCCAACGGACGCCGCCGTGGCTGTAGAATGGCTTAATCCCAAAATTGTGATCCCGATGCATTACAATACCTTTCCTTTGATTGAGCAGGACGCGGGGGAATTCAAGGCCGTCGTTGAACGGGACAACCCCGGTAAAAAGGTCTTCTGCCTGGGAGTTTGTGAAGTTTTGACACTTTGAGGGCAACCCTCCTGGCTTGACTTTAGCAGGTTTTTTTGCTAAAATTACGTATAAGAGAGTTTGTTGTCATTATCGGTTATCGGTAATATGAAAAATGAGCAGTTACGATGAAATGGAGGAAACCCTTATGCAAAATCAATGCAGCGCATTAGCTGTGGACATGACCCAAGTCGCTGCCATTGCGGCCCGCTATAAAAACGAGCCCGATCAGCTGATGCGTATTTTATTCGATGTGCAGAAGCTGGCGGCGAATGCCCTTCCTCGGGATGTAGCGGCAGCGGTCAGCGGTGTTACCGGTATTCCGGAAGCTAATATTTATAGCTTCATCACGTTTTACGCGATGTTTTCCACAAAACCCCGGGGAAAATACGTGGTTCGTATGTGCAAAAGCGCGCCCTGTCATGTGGTGGGCGCCGCGGAAGTCGCCGCGGCCATCAGTGATTTCCTGGGCATTGCTCCCGGCCAAACCACCTCCGACGAATTGTTTACTTTGGAGTTTTGCGAGTGTATCGGCCTTTGCGATACGTCTCCCGCCATCATGGTCAATGATTCCGTGTATACCAACTTAACGCCTCAATCGGCTGTCAATCTGATGCAGGCTTATCAAAGGGGAGGTGTGAAATAATGCAGGAAACAAGAATCGTACTGCGCAACGTCGGTAAATACAATCCCGCCTCCGTCGGCGAATTCCGCGCTTTGGGCGGTTATTCCGGTTTACAGAAAGCGCTTACTCAGGATCCCGCCGCAATCATTGAAGAAGTGAAAGCCTCCGGTCTTAGGGGCCGCGGCGGCGCCGCGTTTCCCACCGGCACCAAATGGAGCTTTGTTTACAGTACCGCGGCGGATCAGAAATACATTGTCTGCAACGCCGATGAAGGGGAACCCGCCACCAATAAAGACCGTGTGATTATGGCCGGCGACCCCCATAGCTTGATTGAAGGGATGGCCATTGCCGGTTATGCCGTAGGCGCCAGCGAAGGCTACATTTATTTGAGATTCGAATATCCCTATATTATGCCTGTTTTGGAAAACGCCATCAACGACGCCCGCGGCGCGGGCTTCCTCGGCAAGCATCTTTTTGGTTCTGATTTCAGTTTTGATATCAAAGTTGTTTCCGGCGGCGGCGCTTACGTCTGCGGCGAGGAAACAGCCCTTTTGGAATCGATTGAAGGCAAACGGGGCGAGCCCCGTTATAAACCGCCGTATCCCGGTGTTTCCGGTCTCTACGGCAAGCCCACCGTCATCAATAACGTAGAAACCCTCGTCAACATTCCCGCCATCATCAATAACGGCGCTACGTGGTACCGTTCCTATGGCGTGGAACATTGCAGCGGCACAAAGGTTTTCACCCTTTCTGGGAATCTGATCAACCGCGGCGTTTATGAATTTCCCAAAGGCATCAATCTCCGCGACCTTATTTTCGAAGTCGGCGGCGGCTGTCCCAACGGCAGAAAGCTCTTGGGTGTTCAGACCGGCGGTGGCAGCGGCAGTATCATCAACGGTGATATGCTCGATATTTCCATGGATGTGGAATCTTGCGAGGCAGCCGGCGCTACCTTCGGTGCCGGGGATATCATGGTTTTTGACGACAGCAACGACGTCCTGGAAATCGTCGAAAACCTGATGGAATTCTTTGCCCATGAGAGCTGCGGCAAATGCACGCCTTGCCGTGAGGGAAATTACCGCCTGTTGCAGATCATCCGTAAGATCAGAAAGGGTTACGGCACCATGGCGGATCTCGATACCCTTGAGGAGCTTTCCGAAGTGATGATGGATTGCTCTCTCTGCGGTTTGGGACAGGCTTCTCCCACCCCCATCGTATCCACACTGAAGAATTTCCGCAATGCTTATGTCGAAGCAATCGAAAGGGGGCGTAAATAATGGTGAAACTTACCATTGACGGCCAAAGCGTAGAAGTCAAGGACGGTTCAACCATCTTAGACGCCGCGAAAGCCCTGCATATAAAAATTCCCACCCTCTGCTACCATCCGGACCAAGCGGTGAAGGCCAACTGCCGCATCTGCGTCGTGGAAGTGGAAAGGCAGAGACTCCTCGTGCCCGCCTGCTCCTATCCGGTCAGCGAAGGCATGGTGGTAAAAACCACCACCGCCAGGGTGCGTAAGGCGAGAATGAACATCCTTGAACTGATTTTTTCTCATCACAGCAAAAACTGTTTGGAATGCGATCGAAACGGCAACTGCGAATTGCAGAGCGTTGCCGAGGACATGCACTTCATTCGCGATTTGAGATACCCTTTGGAGTTAAGAGGCCACGGCAAGGATATGTCCTCACCTTCGATCACCCGGGATCCCTCCAAATGTATTGTCTGTGACCGCTGCCTCGTTGCCTGTAACGAGGTGCAGACCGTGTTCGCCTTAAACAAAGAAAACCGCGGCTTCCCCACGGTGGTCACGCCTGTTTTCGGTAGAAGCCTTGCGGATACGGTTTGTATCAGCTGCGGCCAGTGCGTTCAGGCTTGTCCTGTCGGTGCCCTCGTCGTCCATGACGATAGAGAACCCGTTTGGCAGATGATTGAGAGCCATGAAAAAGAAGTGGTGGCCCAGGTAGCCCCCGCGGTGCGGATCACCATCGCCGAAGCCTTGGGCGAGGACCCCGGCATTGTCTCCACGGGCAGACTCGTGACTGCCATGAAGCGCATCGGTTTTGATAAAGTATTCGATACCAACGTCACCGCCGACCTCACCATCATGGAAGAAGGTACGGAGTTTATCACCAGACTGACCAGCGGCGGCGCTTTGCCCATGATTACTTCCTGCAGCCCCGGCTGGATCAATTTCTGCGAAACCTACTATCCCGAATTGCTGCCCAACCTTTCCAGTTGCAAATCGCCTCAGGGAATGTTCGGCGCTTTGATCAAAACGTATTACGCTCAAAAGATGGGGAAAGACCCCAAAGATATCTTCAGTGTTTCCATTATGCCCTGTACCGCCAAAAAATTTGAAGCGAAACGCCCCGAACTTGCCACCAACGGCAATCCCGATATCGACGCCGTTTTGACGGTTCAGGAATTGGCGCGGATGATCGAACAGTGCGGCATCACTTTCAAAGATCTGCCGGAAACCGATTTTGACGACCCCTTCGGTCTCGGCTCTGGCGCCGGCGTGATTTTCGGCTCCACCGGCGGCGTGATGGAGGCCGCTCTGCGCAGCGTCTACGAAATCATCACCAAACAGTCCCTGGTTGATATCAATTTCAAAGCCGTCCGCGGTTTTACGGGAGTGAAAGAAGCCACGATTCCCATCGGCGATCTCAACGTCAAAGTCGCCGTGGCCCATAGTACCGGCAATGCCAGAAAATTGATGGACGCCGTGCGGGACGGCAAGGCCGAATATCATTTCATTGAGATCATGGCCTGCCCCGGCGGCTGCATCGGCGGCGGCGGCAACCCGATCAAAAACTGGGCGAAAATGCAGCTGCGTTTTGACGCGGTCTATCAGGCCGATGTTAATCTGCCCGTGCGGCAGTCCCACAAGAATCCTGTGATCAAAGAGCTTTATCAGGATTTCCTCGGGGAACCCAACAGCCATGTGGCCCATGACCTGCTGCATACCACCTATAAAGACCGCAGCGATCTGCTGAAATAACCTAAAAGTTAAAATGGAAGGACGTGCCACAGTTCGTTTTTGGAAAAACGTTTTGCGGCATGTCCTTTTTATTTGGCGCTCAAATCATTCATATAACGGAATCGCAATCTATGATTCAAGTGTTTATTGACATTTGAGGATCATATGGAAAATAATGATGTTACGCACAACAGTTCTAAAAAAGGTACTGCTTTCAAAACAAAGAGAGGGCTCCGATGGAGCCCTCTCTTTGTTTTGAAAGAATGGATGGATGGAAATGGTACTTACTACATTGCTTATGATGTCCATTCCCCGATGTTTTATTCATGAAATTTTCATTTTTTTATAGAAAGTTTCCTTTTTTTATGAGACAATGAAAGAAAAGCCGAACATAAAGGAATTTCCGGAAGTATCTCATGAAAAAACCAAAGCAAAATCAGAAAAAGAAAACAGTCTTTTTTGTTTGTTTCGCCGTCTTGCTGATTCTTTTCACCGTTGTAACGGTTCCGTCTTATAGGGATCTCAAAAACGGCGCTTTGGCCAAAGACAGCGTGACGCTGACCGTTGACTGCGGCGACGGTACCCTGGCTGTGGCGGCGCTGTTAAAGGAAAGGGGAGTCATCGGTCATGAAAAGCTTTTCGCCTGCTATGCCCAGGGCAAAGGTTACGATATGCTTTGGCAGCAGGGTACGTTTACCGTAGAAAAAGGCATGGGTTATCAGGCCCTTTGCGCCTTGCTGACCACGCCCCAGTTTGCTTCCATCCGAGTGACGATACCCGAAGGCAAGCAGGTGCGGCAGATTGCGGAAATTTTCGCCAAAGCCGGTGTTTGCGCCGCCGCCGATTTTCTCACCGCCGCCAATGAGCATACCTTTGATTACCCGTTTTTGGCGGGGATTGATCATGAAAATCCCTTAGAGGGCTACCTCTTTCCCGACACCTACTATTTTGAAGCCGATACCGATCCCGATCAGGTGATCAACGAAATGCTGGCGAATTTTGAAGAGAAGGCCTATCTGCAACAGTATATCAACCGGGCAGAAGAACTAGGCTATCCCTTTGACGATATGATTATCTTAGCCTCCATGGTGGAAAGCGAAGCGACGACCAGGGCGGATCGGGAGAAGGTGGCCGGTGTTTTTTTTAACCGTCTGCACAATCCCAGTTACACAAAACTCCAATCTTGCGTTACGGTGGAGTATGCCTTGGGTATAAAAAAATCAATCATTTCCTATGCCGATACCCAATATGACTCTCCCTATAACACCTATCTTTACCCCGGTTTGCCCATCGGTCCCATTTGCTGCCCCGGCATTGACGCTCTTGAAGCCACCCTCTACTATGCGGAAAACGATTACTATTACTTCCAGTCCGATGAAAACGGCAAGCTCTATTTTGCCGAAACCTACGGGGAACACGCCGCGGTACAGGCAAAAGTACAGGAGGATTGGAAAGGGGAAGTGATTGCGGATTATAACCACTGACCAAAGAAAGAGCCCCGCCCAACGCGAAGTTGAGCGGGGTTTTCCTTTAACGTTTTGATTTTCTTTTACATGGTAAAGGTGCCGCTTTCATTATCCTTCACAATCAGAACATCCTCTTCTTTTCCTGTCTCGGCGTTGATGTAGAGCAGATAGTCGGTGTTGTTTTCCTTAAAGCGGAATTCATAGCAATAGGTTTCGCTGTCATTATCCTTGGGGATGATGACCCGTCGGCAGGCCACAGGCGTAATGCCGCTGGCCAGGTGTTCCCTGGCACCGTCTTCCGTCAGAATCAAGGTAGGCAGGGAGCGTTTCTGATGATTTTCCAGATAGCTTTTGGCGTCGAGCCCCACGATATCGCCGCTGGCCATATCGACGGAAATTTTGATCATATCGGGATAGACGGCGACGCCGTTAAGGTCATAGGTATAATTGACGGTGAAGATATTGTTATCAATCAGATAATAACCGGCTTTCATATGGGTATAGCCGATGGTCTGCATAAAAGCGTCGCTGTTGCTGAGAGCCGTCTCGGTGCTGATGCCCTCTTCGCCGTCTTCTGTGTCGGCGGTATACTGCACGGCGTAACCGCCGGTGATGCTGATATCGAAATAGGCAAAGGGCGTTTCGTCATTCGCGCTGTGCTTTATCGCTACCGTATAAACGGCGAGGCCGGCGGCTTTGGAGCTTTTGCCGTGGGCTTCATAGGTGTATTGATCGCCGAAAATGGCTTTGGCCTTTTCTTTGGCTGTGGTCCAATCGATCTCTTCCCCTTCAAGGGCGATCTGGCCCTTGTTTTCCAAATTATCGGAGTAAGGCCCGTCGTAAATCAGGGTGGGGGTAGAGGAAAGGCCGTCGTTGATGGTATTCAGCGATGAAACCGCAAGGCCGGCGTTGTCATAATCGCCGTTGGCAATGTGCTTGTTCGCCGCTTGGATGGCGTCGTAAGAGAAATAGTCGCCGCCGCTGGATTCCAGTTCATGAAGGGCGTCGGCAATTTCCGTCACTTCTGTATTAAGGGATTTCAGCGTTTCCAGCTCCGCGGCGGTGAGGTCTTCATCCCGGGCAGCCTTGGCGATGAGGGAATAGGAAAAATCCCCCATCTGATTTAAAAACTGCTGCGTTCTGGCGAGGGTACCGTTATAGATCGGCAGCATGGAAAGGTTTTCCTGGGCGACATAGGAATAACTGCTCATTTCTGAATAAAGGCGGGCGCGGTTATCATTGTCGGCGACGACAATGGCCTTGCTGGAAAGCACGGTCAGCTCGTCTACGGAATCCATCAATTCGTAAAAAGCCCGGGAGGCGTCGTTTTCAATGCTGGCGGTGGCGACTTCCCTTTGATTCACCTCGTAGAAACCCCAGCCGAAACCGGCGATTGTCAACACCGCCAAAAAGATGATGAGCACATTTTTCTTATCCATAAAATAAAAGTCTCCTTTCTCAGCGGGCGAAAATGTGGTTGTAATACTGCACGGTGATGGTTCTCGTCCACATCCATTTGTTCACCGGTTTGTAGGGATTCCAAAAATAGATGGCGCCATAAGTGGGGTCCCAGCCGTTCATTGCGGCCTGAGCTGCTTTTGTCGTTTCCGATGTGGGATTAATTGCCCAGATTCGGCCGTTGCTCACCGACTCAAAAGCGCCGCTTTGATAGATGACGCCGCTTAACGTATTGGGAAACTGTGAATTGTTGACCCGGTTCATCAATACGGCTCCCACGGCAACTTTGCCGATATACGGTTCGGCTTCGGCTTCGGCTTGAATCAGCCGGGATAGCAGCGAAACTTTTTCGTTGTAGGACATCGTTGCCGCTGTGGCCACGGTTTCACTTTTCGCCGCTGCGGTTTCCCGCTCCGCGCGGCCCACGTCAATGGCCACATAAGCGCAGGCCATGGCGAAGAGCAGTATAAAAACAACGGGTTTGATATATTTTCCCATAGTTACCTCCGTTTTCCTTTTATATACACCTATTTTTATCGAAGTGGGAAAAATTATACGCAAAAAGAACTTGAAATATAAAAAAGATTATGATAATATAGTTACTGCGGCGCGGCGCCATAGCCAAGTGGGAAGGCAGAGGACTGCAAATCCTTTATGCCCCAGTTCGAATCTGGGTGGCGCCTCCAAAGCGTAGAAAGAAAGCACTTCTTGGGAAGTGCTTTTTTCATGTGGATAGCCTATGCAGGTTCTGATAGAGGGGATTTTCTTTTTGAAAAAATTTCATAAATCATGAAAAAAGTGCGGTAATTTTCGGTATTTTATGATATAATATTGATAATGAAATATTATGTGCTCTTTTGGGCAGATAAGGGCAACAGACATCAGATCGAAACGATTCTTCTTTAAACGCTTCTTCTTTAATGATTCTTCTTTGTTGGAGGAAAAATGAGACCGATTGTAGATATCAAGAATGACATTGCGGAAAGATTGAAAACAGCGCTCACCCTTGCGAAAACCGGGGGTGAGTTGTCTTTTGATACGATCCCTGATTTTGTGGTGGAGATCCCCAGAGAGCAAGCCCACGGTGATTTTGCCGCCAATATCGCTTTGGTTATGGCGAAAGAGGCCCGTATGGCGCCGCGGAAAATCGCGGAAGTCATATTAAACCGCCTGGATACCGCAGGTTCCTTTATCGACCGGGCAGAGGTGGCCGGCGCAGGTTTTATCAATTTCTTTTTGAAAAACGACTGGCTTTTCAGCGTTCCCACCCTCGTCCACGAAATGGGCGACCGTTACGGCAGCGTTATTGTGGGCAGCGGGAAAAAGGTGCAGGTGGAATTCGTCAGCGCCAATCCCACGGGTTTGCTCCATATGGGCAATGCCAGAGGTGGCGCCATCGGCGATGCCCTGGCCAATTTATTGTCCTTTGCCGGTTACGACGTGGAAAAGGAATTTTATATCAACGACACCGGCAATCAGATCCGCCTCCTCGGCGCGTCGTTGGACGCCCGCTTTCGGGAACTCCTCGGGGAAGACGTGGTTTTTCCTGAGGACGGTTATCACGGGGAAGACGTGAAAGCCACCGCATCCCATTACCTTGCCGCAAAGGGCGAGGGGTTAAGAGCGGAAAACGAAATAAAACGCCAGGAAATCCTTGCCGACTACGCCCTTGAGGAAAAACTTGCCGACATGAAACGGGTGCTTACCCTTTACGGCGTTGAGTTTGATGTTTGGTTCTCTGAACGTTCCCTTCATACCTCCGGTAAGGTCAAGGCGGCCATGAACGAACTGAAAGAGCGGGGCATCGCCTATGAAAAGGACGGCGCCTTATTGCTAAAGGCGGAACACAGCGGTGAAGTGAGGCAGAGCAAAGCCGGGGAAAGGGTCAACCTGGAGGAAAAAGACGAGGTATTGATCCGCGCCAATGGCGTACCCACCTACTTCGCGGCGGACATCGCCTACCATAAAGATAAATTTGACCGCGGCTTTGATAAAGTCATCGATATCTGGGGGGCGGACCATCACGGACACGTGGCCCGGATGAAACGGGCGATCTCCTTTTTCGGTTACGATCCCGATCAGCTTACCGTGATTTTGATGCAGCTGGTAAAGCTCTATAAGAGCGGCGAACTCGTGCGTATGTCCAAACGCAGCGGTCAATATGTGACCTTGGAAGATCTCGTTGAAGAAGTCGGCTACGACGCGGCCCGCTACTTCTTTGTGATGCGCAACCCCGACAGCGCCATGGATTTCGACCTGGATTTGGCAAAATCAAAGTCGGCGGACAATCCCGTTTTTTACGTGCAGTACGCCCATGCCCGGATTTGCAGCATTCTGCGGCAGACCCAAGCCAAAGGCTATGCTCTGCCGGATTTCAAAACCGTGGATTATCGCGTCCTTGGCGAGGCCCAAGAAGGGGTGCTCATGAAAAAGCTGGCGGATTTACCGGAAGAAATCGCCACGGCGGCGGAAACCCTGGAACCCCACCGGCTTTGCGCCTACCTTCACGATCTGGCTTCCTCGTTCCATAGCTTTTATAACCATTGCCGCGTCAACACCGAAGAGGAAATCCTCAGAAACGCCCGTCTCGGCCTATCCCGAGCCACGGCCATCGCCATTAAAAACGTACTGACCATCTTGGGAGTCAACGCGCCCACAGAAATGTAAACAATAAGGTAATGGCGGTATGAAGGGTAGCCACTGCTTCGCCATGGTTGGCGCAAGCCCAAAGCTCTATGAATCGAGCGGCTTCTCCAAAGAGCAAAGGCACAAAAAGCGGTGAAATCTTTTTCAACAGACCTTTTAAAGTGAAAATAGCCATGAGCTGTTTTCAACAGAATCTAAATAGATACGGATTATATCATTTTGAAGAAGCGAGGTACAGGAAATGACCAAATTTATTTTTGTGACCGGCGGCGTCGTATCGTCTCTTGGTAAGGGCATCACAGCGGCGTCTCTCGGCCGCATTTTGCGAAATCGCGGTCTGAAGGTTGTCAGTCAGAAATTCGATCCCTACATTAACCTGGATCCCGGCACGATGAGCCCTTATCAGCACGGCGAAGTCTTCGTTACCGACGACGGCGCCGAAACCGACCTCGATATCGGTCATTATGAACGGTTTATTGACATTAATCTTTCCAAGACCTGCAACACGACGAGCGGTAAAGTCTACGACGCGGTGATCAAAAAAGAACGCAGAGGCGATTATCTCGGCGGTACGGTACAGGTCATTCCCCATGTTACCAATGAAATCAAAGAACGGGTCATCCGTCCCAGCAAAGACGGCAATCCCGATGTGGTGATCACCGAGATCGGCGGCACCGTCGGCGATATCGAATCCCTGCCTTTCCTGGAGGCCATCCGCCAGATGAAGCGGGAGGTCGGCCCGGAAAACGTGCTCTATATCCATTGTACCCTGGTACCCTATCTTCACGCTTCTGGCGAGGCGAAAACAAAGCCGACCCAGCACAGCGTTCATGAATTGCGGGGCATCGGGATCCATCCCGATATCATCGCCTGCCGGGTGGAACAGTATATGTCCCAGGATATGGTGGACAAAATCGCCCTTTTCTGCGACGTGGAAAAAGAAGCCGTCATCCAAGTCATTGACGCCAAAACCATTTATCAGGTTCCTTTGAACCTCGTCACCGAAGGTATGGACGCCGTTGTCGTTAAAAAACTCCGTCTGGACTGTCCCCCCGCCGACATGAGGGAATGGAAACAGATGGTGGATAAGATCGAAAATTATAAAGACACGCTGAAAATTGCCATTGTCGGTAAGTATGTAGAACTTCACGACGCCTATCTTAGCATCGTGGAATCTTTAAGCCACGCCGGTTATGATTTGGGTACAAAGGTGGAGCCTGTTTGGATCAATTCAGAGCAACTCGACGAGGAAAATATTGCTGAAAAAATGGCCGGTGTTTCCGGTATGATCATTCCCGGCGGCTTTGGCGACCGCGGTATCGAAGGAAAAATCCTCGGCGTCCGCTATGCCAGAACCCACCAGCTGCCGTTCCTTGGCATTTGCCTCGGCATGCAGCTTGCCGTGGTGGAGTTTGCCAGAAATGTTTTAGGAATGAAAGACGCCAACAGCTCCGAATTTTGCGATACGCCCTATCCCGTCATCGACCTGCTCCCCGAACAGAAACTGGTGGAAGACAAAGGCGGTACCATGCGTTTGGGTCTTTATCCCTGTAAGATGGAGCCAAACTCCAAAGCCTTTGCGTTATACGGGGAATCCCCCATTTACGAAAGACATCGTCACCGTTATGAATTCAATAATGAATACAGAGAGCAGTTCGAACAAAGCGATTTGAAAATCGTCGGCACTTCTTTAGACGGCCGCCTTGTGGAGATGGTGGAATTGGCAAATCATCCTTATTTTGTCGCCTGCCAGTTCCATCCTGAATTCAAATCCCGTCCGAATCATCCCCATCCCCTGTTCCGCGGTTTGGTTCAGGCGGCAAAGGCCTATAAGGTTTGCGATTAAGTCCGCCGCGGACGCCGCCTTTAAAGGCGCAAAACAGCGATGGAACACGATAAACCGTTTGATGATCATCAAACGGTCAGCCAATAAAAATTCAAAGCAAAGGAGTTGTTGATCATGCCATTGGTAACGTCTACTGAAATGTTCAAGAAAGCTTATGAGGGAGGATACGCCATCGGCGCTTTTAACGTAAACAATATGGAGATCATTCAGGGGATTACGGAGGCCGCCTATGAAGTGCAGGCCCCCCTGATTCTGCAAGTTTCCGCCGGGGCGAGGAAATACGCCAACCCGACTTATTTGATGAAGCTGGTGGAAGCGGCAGAGATCGAAACGGGTTTGCCCATCTGTCTGCATCTGGATCACGGCGCCGATTTTGAGGTCTGCAAAGGTTGCGTGGACGGCGGCTTTACCTCCGTGATGATCGACGGTTCCAAACTGCCCTTTGAAGAAAACATCGCCTTAACGAAACAGGTGGTGGAATACGCCCACGCCAAAGGGGTTGTGGTAGAAGGGGAACTCGGTAAATTGGCGGGCATCGAAGACGACGTGAACGTTGCCGCCGCCGATGCTTCCTATACCCGTCCCGACGAGGTGGAGGAATTCGTTACCCGTACCGGCGTGGATTCTTTGGCCATCGCCATCGGCACCAGCCATGGGGCCTATAAGTTCAAACCCGGTCAGAAACCGCAGCTGAAGTTTGATATTTTAGAGGAAGTCGGCAAGCGGTTGCCGCATTTCCCCATCGTGCTTCACGGCGCTTCCTCGGTGATCCCGGCCTACGTGGAAATGATCAACGCTTACGGCGGCAAAATGCCCGACGCCATCGGCGTACCCGAAGAGATGCTGCGCCAAGCCGCGAAAATGGCGGTCTGCAAAATCAATATCGATTCCGACCTGCGTCTCGCCATGACCGGAACGATCCGCAAATACTTAGCGGAACATCCCGATCATTTCGATCCCCGTCAATATCTGAAACCGGCCCGAGCCAACATCAAAGAACTGGTCAAAGATAAGCTGGTTCACGTTTTGGGCTGCGACGGCAAGGCATAAAAATAATAAAAAAAGAAGAAAAACAGTTGCGGAAAAGCATAGAGTATAAGAAGAAAGAAGAAAGAGGAAAACGGAAAAGCGCAGGAAGTGTCGGCGGTTTTCCGTTCCTTATTGAAAAAAGCGAAAAGGGGTGATCGGATGGAATTGTATCTCGATACGGCAAAATTGGCCGAAATCAGGGAGATTGCCGACTGGGGCGTTTTGGCGGGGGTCACCACCAACCCGTCGTTGCTGGCGAAAGCCGGTATCAACGTAAAAGATTTTATGGCGGAAATCGCCTCGCTGGTTACGGGTCCGCTGAGCCTGGAAGTGACGGCAGAGGACGCTGATACCATGGTGGAACAGGCGGAATTCCTTAAAACCTACGGGGAAAACGTCGTGATCAAATTGCCTTTGACGGAAGCGGGCTTAAAGGCCTGCGGGAGGTTGAAAAAAGCGGGCATTCCCACGAATTTAACCCTTGTCTTTTCGGCCAACCAGGCGCTTTTGGCCGCCCGGGCCGGAGCGACCTACGTCAGTCCCTTTGTGGGCCGGCTCAACGACAACGGCGCTGCCGGGAACTTGCTTTTAGAAGAGATCAGAGCCATTTTTGACCGCTATCAGCAAGAGACGAAAATCATCGCCGCCAGTATCCGCAGTCCCAGAGACGTGACAGACGCGGCCTTGGCCGGCGCGGATATCGCCACCATTCCCTATGGGGTCATGAAAAAAATGGTGAAACACCCCCTGACCGATGTTGGCCTCGCGCAATTTAAAGCCGACTGGGAAAAGAGCGGTCTTTGCTTATAAGCGGCTTGTCTTTAATTTATGAAAAGAGGGAACACCAATGATTTGTAAAGAACTTACCCTTGATCTGGTCCGCGTGACGGAAGCCGCTGCTTTGGGCTCCGGCCGCTGGATCGGCAAGGGCTGCAAAAACGAAGCCGACGGCGCCGCGGTGCGGGGTATGCGCACGGCCTTCGATACCGTACCCATTCGCGGCACTGTGGTGATCGGCGAAGGGGAAATGGACGAAGCGCCCATGCTCTATATCGGCGAAGAGGTGGGCTGCGGCAGCGAAAGAGATCCCGCCATGGATATTGCCGTCGACCCTCTGGAAGGCACCAATCTCTGCGCCAAAAGCGCTCCCAGCGCCATCGCGGTCTTTGCCGCGGCGGAAAAGGGGAATCTGCTGAAAGCGCCGGACATGTATATGGACAAAATCTGTGTCGGTCCCGCCGGCAAAGGGGTGATTGATATCAACGCCTCGGTGACGGAAAACGTCACGGCCTACGCCAAAGCCAGCGGCAAAGCTTTGGGGGATATCAACGTCGTGGTGCTGGACAGGGAACGTCATCAAAAGATCATTGAGGAACTGCGCGGCTGCGGCTGCCGGGTACAGCTGGTCACTGACGGTGACGTGGCCCCCGCCGTGGCCTGCGGTCTGCCTCACACCGGTATCGATATGCTCATCGGCGTCGGCGGCGCCCCGGAAGGTGTCATCGCCGCGGCGGCGCTGAAGTGTCTTGGCGGTGATATGCAGGGGAAGCTCTGGCCGGAAGACGATGAAGACCGAGAACGTATGGCAAAAATGGGGATCTACGATGAACATAAGGTTCTCACCATGGAGGACCTGGCCCGGGGGGACGATGTTTTCTTCACCGCCACCGGCATTACCAGCGGTCCCTTGCTCAAAGGCATCAGCTACGAGGATAACAAAGCGACCACCTACTCGATCATCCTGCGCTCTTTGACGGGGACGATCCGTTACATCAAAACCATTCACGACTATAACAAGAAACCCCTCATCGACAAAATCGATATGGATAAACCGTGAAAACCGTGAACACCGCAGAGACGATGATGCAGCCGTTATACACCAACGAAAAGGGCGATCTCCTGACGGTGGCATGTTGCGGCGCATTGGCCGCCCGCGGCAGCGAGCTGCTGCCCGCCGCCGACTATATTCCCCTGCCCAAAGGGGCGACCTTCACGGCCATGCCGGGGAGAGCGCCGCTGATGCAAAACAGGGACGGTAAAATCGTCACGGGAAAGGGGACTGCCGTTGCCGTCCTCCTGCCCCAGGGCTTTAGCCGGCTGCTTCTGCCGGCCACGAAAACCCTAAGCGAACCGGAAGTGCTACCGCTTTTGGGCTACACCGCCGCGGCCATGAAAGATGGCAAAGTCTATGTGGCGGCAAAACAGACCGACGAGCACAAAATTTGGCACCCGGACCATTACAACACCGCGGATCTACCAGAGCGGATTGCCAAAGTAAAAAAGATCCTGCCGGAAAACAGGATCATTGCCCAACTGGCCCACTGTTCCCTGATCTACGGCTGTTTTACGGCGCAAAACATCTTTTACCGCCGCTGGGAAGGGGGGCTACCGGTTTCCAAAACCTGCAACGCCAGGTGCATTGGCTGTATTTCGCAGCAGGCGGCGGAGTGCTGTCCCTCGGCCCAGGGGAGAATCAGCTTCTCCCCCACGGTAAAGGAAATTGCCGAGGTCGGCGCTTTTCATCTGGGCGGCAGGAAAAAAGAGAATATCATCAGTTTTGGTCAGGGCTGCGAAGGGGAACCTTCTTTGGCGGCGGAAAGCATCGTCAAAGCCATGAAGGTGATCCGTGAAAATACGGATCAAGGCACCATCAACATGAACACCAACGCCGGTCATAGCCAATGCCTGCAAAAGATTGTTGACGGCGGCATCGATACCCTTAGGGTTAGCCTTTTTTCCGCAGTTCCCGACCATTACAAGGCTTATTACCGGCCGAAAAACTACGCTTTGGACGATGTGGAGCGGTCGGTGCGTTACGCTGTCGGTCATGGCGTTTACGTTTCTTTGAATCTTTTGGCGTTTCCCGGTTTTACCGATCGGGCCGAGGAAATCGAGGCTCTTTGCGCCTTCATTGTCCGCACCGGTTTACAGAAAGTGCAGCTCCGTAACCTCAATATTGACGCGGATTATTTTTATCGGGCCTGCGGTTTCACGCCAAGCAAAAGCTACGGCATGGAAGCGTTGATCACCGCGGTTCGCGGTTGCGGTGTTGCTGTGGGCAACTATAGCCGCCCCCTGCGGTAAGGCAAAAAGTCCTTTAAAAAGATATTGCATTTGCTTCTTGTATATGATATAATTAACTTCGCTTGAAAAAAAGAATCATGCCGGAAGAGAGGTGACAAGGTATGAAAAAGGATATTCATCCCAAATATGAAGAAGTCGAAATCACTTGCGCTTGTGGTAATAAGTTCACCACGCAATCCACAAAAAAGAATATTAGAGTGGAAGTTTGTTCCCAGTGCCATCCCTTCTATACCGGTAGCAGACGTTTCTTGGTTGAAGAAGGCGGTCGTGTGGACAAGTTCAAGAAAAAATACGGCCTTCAATAATAAACAGCGAAACAGAGCCCACGGCTCTGTTTTTTGCTATTGCATCAGCGCATAATCGCGAAGCCGCAAAAGGAGATCGAAGCCGGTGTTTGAAAAACTGGATCAATTAGAAAAGAGATATGATGAACTGTCGCTACTGATTAGCGATCCCGCGGTCATCTCAGACCAGTCGGTGTGGAAAAAACACGTTATGGCCCACGCCGAACTGGAAGATATCGTCGACGGCTACCGCGCCTATAAAAAGGTGAAGGCGGAATACGAAGGCGATCTTGAACTGATCGCCGAAGAAAACGACGGGGAAATGAAAGCCCTTGCCGAAGAAGAGGCGGCGGCGTCAAAAATGGAAATGGCGGTGTGGGAGGAAAAGCTGAAAGTGCTGCTCCTGCCCAAAGACCCCAATGCGGCGAAAAACGTCATCATGGAGATTCGCGCCGGCACCGGCGGGGAAGAAGCGGCGCTTTTTGCCAACGATCTCTATAAAATGTATTCCCGCTACGCGGAAAAACAAGGCTGGAAGATGGAGGTGCTGAACAGCAACATCACCGATATCGGCGGCATCAAGGAAATCGTCTGCCTCATCGAAGGGAAAAACGTCTACAGCCGTTTGAAATATGAGAGCGGCGTCCACCGGGTGCAGCGGGTCCCCGATACGGAAACCCAAGGCCGCGTCCACACCTCGGCGGCCACGGTCGCCGTGATGCCCGAAGCCGAAGAAGTGGAAGTGGATATCGGCCCCAACGACGTCAAGACCGATGTTTTCTGCGCCAGCGGCCCCGGCGGCCAATGTGTCAACACTACCCAAAGCGCGGTGCGCTTAACCCATCTGCCCACCGGTATCGTTGTTTCCTGTCAGGATGAAAAAAGCCAGCTGCGCAACAAGGAGAAGGCCATGAAGATCCTGCGCGCCCGTATTTATGAGGTGATCCAGGAGGAACAGCAGGGAGATATCTCCTCCAAGCGCAAGAGCATGGTGGGGAGCGGCGACCGTTCCGAGCGCATTCGTACCTTTAATTTTCCCCAGGGCCGCGTGACCGATCACCGCATCGGTCTCACCTTGCACCGTCTCGATAATATTTTAGAAGGCAATATCGATGAGATCATCGAGTCCCTCATCAGAGACGAGCAAATGCGTTTGCTCAAAGAGGAAGTGACGGAATAAATGACCTATCGGGAACTGTTTCTCTGGCTGAAAACAGCGCTGGCGGACAGAGATAACGGGGAGCGGGAAGCCTCCTGGCTGATCACGGCCTTTGCGGGGCGATCCCTCATCGACCTTGACTTAGAGGAGCAGGCGGAAGACTTTGGCCGTTATGAGGAGGCTGTAAAACGCTTAAAGGCGCGCGAGCCTTTTCAATACGTCCTTGGTTGCCAATCCTTTTACGGCGGCATTTTTATGGTGGATGCTTCGGTACTGATTCCCCGCTTTGAAACAGAGCTGCTGGTAGATATTGCCGTAAAATGGGGTGAGAGCAGGGCGCTCAAAGCTCTTGATCTCTGCACCGGATCCGGCTGTATCGCCATTTCCCTGGCGAAAAACTTAAACGGCAGTTTCCTCGGAATTGATATTTCAGAGGACGCTTTGGCGGTGGCGGAAAAGAACAACCTGCTCAACGCCGCCGATGTAAGATTCATGTATGGTGACCTTTTTTCTCACCTCGCCAAAGAGGAAACCTTTGATTTGATTACGGCGAATCCGCCTTATCTCACGGAAAAAGAAATGACCGCGATTTTGCCGGAGCTCACCTATGAACCGGCCATTGCCTTAGACGGCGGCTTGGGGGGGCTTTGCGTCATTGAGCGAATCCTGCAAGAAGTGACGGTCCGCCTCAATGAAAACGGACTTTTTTTGATGGAAATCGGGGAAGGGCAGGGTGCAGGCGTCCTGAGTTTGGCGGCAACATATCAGCTAAGCGGCGGTAGTATCGTGAAAGATTTCAACGGCAAAGACCGCATGTTCCGTTATCAGAAAAAATGAAACCGTAAACCAAACCGTGATCAACGCTGATCACGGTTTTTCTGTCCCCTTGCTTTCCTTAAAATAGGGTGATATGATGTTAAAAGAGGAAAGGGGGGCTTCCATTGGACGAAAAGCTGTTGTCCATTTCCCAGCTGGCAAAATTGCGCAAGCTGACCCCGGAAACGCTGCGCCATTATGACCGCATCGGCTTAATCAAGCCGGTTTATGTGGATCCGCAGACCAAATACCGCTATTATTCCATCCGTCAATATGAGAAAATCGGCACCATTAAGGAGCTGCGGCAGCTGGGTATGTCTCTTGACATGATCGTCGAGTATTTCAGCGACCGCAATTTGGCAAAGTCCACGGAGATTTTAACGAAATACGCCGACAATCTGATGTTTGAGATCAAAGAGCAAATGGCAATTTGCCGCGTTTTACAGAAAAAGCTTGATTTTCTGAAGGGCCTTAAAGATATTCCCGCCGTCAATGTCGTTTATGAAAAAAATCTGCCGGAACGTCATATTTTGACCTTTGGTGAAAAGGCCGGCGGCCCCAAAGAGCACGCCTTGATTCTGACCAAATTGGAATGGCATCTGAACGAGATTGCACCGATATTAGCCAGTGACCGGGTAGGAGTCTATGGGGGAGAAGAGCTGTTGAACCCGACGGAAAACTACATTCCCGCCGTACCCTTTTTATTTTTGACGGATTCATCGCTCCTTTCTAACCATCATAAAACCATCCCCGGCGGCCGTTACCTGAGCCTTTATTATCACAACGGCAATCTGGAACGGTATAACGAATCCTTCGAGATTGTGAAAGACTTTATGAAACAGCATCAGTTAAAGGTGAACGGCAAGATTTTGCAGATCTATAAACTGGATGTAACACTGACCAGCAGCGCGGAGGAGACCATCATTGAGCTTCAAGTGCCGGTAAAATAGGATATGTGGGTATAAACGCGAGGACTTCCCAATCGGGAAGCCCTCGTTTACGTTTTAATAGATGATATTATGTTTTTTCTTGTAGGCAATATGGCCTAAAAACTCGCAAATCAGTCCCGCTGCCGTAATCGGTGTTATGCTGCTTGGATCGTACTGGGGGGCGACTTCCACCAGGTCGTAGCCGATGATGTTCAAATCGGCGAGACCGCGAATGACTTCTAAGGCGCGGGCGGTGTTGACGCCGCCGATCACCGGTGTGCCGGTTCCCGGAGCGCAAGAGGGGTCGAGAAAATCAATATCGAAGGTGAGGAAGGCTTTTTTATCGCCGACCCGGTCTTTGATGCGTTGGACAATCTCTTCGGTGGTCATTTTATGAAAATCGACGGCTTTTAAAACGTCGTAACCAAGGCCTTTAGAGTTATCCAGGTCTTCTTCGCCGTAAAGGTTTTCTCTGATACCCACCTGAATCGAGTGGGACGTATCCACAAGGCCTTCCTTGGCCGCGTGATAAAAGGGCGTGCCGTGGTTATGGGCTTGCCGAAGTATTCGGGAATCGTATCGTAATGGGCGTCGAAATGAATCAAGGCCACAGCGCCGTTCACTTTCGCGCAGGCGCGCAGTTCCGGCAGGGTTACGCTGTGATCGCCGCCCATGGCCACGGGAACGACGCCTTTTTGGAAGAGAGGCAGCATCCCTTCGCTGATCAAATCGAAAGAGTCTTCGATATAGCCGGGGACGGAACCGAGGTCGCCGTAATCGACGCCGGAGCAGTAGGCAAAGATGCCGACTTGCAGTTCGGGATTATAAGGCTTTGCCGCGAGGCAGCTCATTTCCCGGATGGAAGCAGGGCCGAAACGGGTACCGGCGCGGTAAGAAGCGCAGGTATCGAAAGGGATGCCAACAATGGCAAAATCAATGTCGTCGGTGGTCGTCACCTGGGGCAAACGCATAAAGGTCTTGATGCCGGAAAAACGCGGTGATTTCAAAGAACTAATCGGTTGATATTTGATCATAAAAAATGACCTCCTTTTATGATTACTGTTAAAACAAACATGTAGGGCAACATCTGTTCCCCATCATAAAGCAGGCCGTAACTACTTCAATATTGAGTTATCATTAATGCGATTATATCTCTTTTTCGAGAAACTGTCAACAGCAAAAAAATATTTTAAAAAACGGTTGACTTTTGTGTAACAAAAAGGTGTATGTTGGAAAAAACGAAATATAAACCGAGTTTAAGGAGAGGGAGGCCGGTTAAAAGAAGCTTCTTTCAAAAAGCGAGGAGGGAAAATGAGGATGAGCGCATCCTGCCGTACGTTTTCCCTGCCGTTTGGCGAAAGCAGAAAACTACGATATTGTTGCATGGGAGGTTCTATCATGATAGAAGGAAAAGATAATTCCATTTTCGGCAGTTTATTGCCGCCGGAAAGTATTTCTGAATTTTTTAATTTGATGCAAGTTATGATGATCAACGGCGGCGGCAAAATTGTCGCGGTTGATTATATGCCCGGTGGTCTCACCAATACGAACTTTGTGGTTACCCTTGATAACGGGAAGCGCGCCGCGGTGCGCGTCGCCGGTTGCGGTACTTCCGCTTATATTGACCGCACCGCGGAAAAACACAATCTCGGCCTTATCGGCAATATGGGTGTTGCTCCGGAGATCTATTTTTTTAACACCGACACCGGTGGTTTGGTCAGTGAGTTCATACCTTACGCTACGATGCATCCCGAAGATTTTATTCATAATGACGATGTCTTGCAGAAAGCAGCAAAATCCATCAATGCCTGCCACAACAGTGGCGTTGAATTCTTAGGCCGCTTTGATCCGATCAGTAAGATGATGGCATACCTCGAAATCATGAAGCAGCATAACTTTGATAAAAAGTATGCGGGTATGGACGAAGCAATCTCGAAGCTCGATTTGATCAAAGCCGCCTATGAAAAAAATCCGCCGCACCTCGTACCCTGTCATAACGACACCTTGGCGGAGAACTTTATGTATAACGGTGAAACCATGCGGATCATTGATTGGGAATATGGCGGTATGAACGATGCCTTTTTTGATGTTGCCTGCATAATCGTGGAAAATCCTTTGGATGAAGAAAAAGAAGCCGTTCTCTTAAAAGCCTACGTCGGGGCGGAGCCCACGGAATTGGATTTGGCTAAAACGCTGATCAACAAGTTTCTGGTTACGATGCATTGGTCTCTCTGGTCCCTGGTGCAGATATGCAATGGTAAGGATTTTGATTTTTATTGGGAATACGGCCGCTATCGTTCTGATTTCTTCAACGGTTTTATGGCGGATCCGAATTTCAACCGTTATATCGAACTTTTGGCTGAAAAATAAAATTTTCGCCAAGTATCGAAAATAGGAGAAGTGAAATATGAGTAACGCAATCGCTTATGAAAGAGAGCTGGGCACAAAGAGTGTCGGTTCTCTGATTATTAAATATTCCGTTGCCGCTGTGCTGGGACAAAGCATGCAGATCTGTCAGGTTGTGACCGACGGTTTTTTCGTGGGCAACGGCTTGAACGCCGCCGGTCTCGCCACAATCGCCATTGTCATTCCCTTGCTGACCTTCGCCTTGGCCTTGGGCTGTCTCGTTGGCATCGGGGCGACTTCCATCGCCGCGATCCATTTGGGCCGGAAAGAAGTGGAAGCGGCCCGCAGAGTTTTTGGACAAAGCGTGTGGTACGGCCTTTTCCTCTCGGTATCCATCGCCGTATTGGGCTATCTGTTTGCCGAACCCATTGTCCGGCTCTTCGGGGCCACCGATGATCTCGTCGGTAACTGCGTGGCGTATGCCCGCATGTTCTTCCGTTTTCTGCCCTTCTGTGTCATGGGCGGCATCTTCTACTTTTTCATCCGTTTGGATGAAAAGCCCTTCATTGGCACGTTGGCTCTGACCATCCCTGTGGTTTACGCGGAAATCATCGAATATTTATGTATTTTTAAATACGACCTCGGCGTGGCCAGTTCCGCCATGGCCTTTGGCATTACCGTCGGTTCCTGGTCTTTGATTGGCCTTTATTTCTTCTTCAATAAAAAAACGATCTTTAAAGTGAAACTCAGCGATCTGAAATTGGATTTTAAACTGATCAACAGCGTTAATAAAACGGGCATGGCCTCTTTCTTGGTGCAGGTTGCCATTTCCTTTATTGCCATCATGCTCAATAACTTGTTGGCAAGATACGGCACCGGTATGGACACCGCCGCCTTTGGTATCCTCAACGCTTACCTGATGTATATCTTTACTCTCTTTGTTACCTTGGGTTGGACCTTGGGTATGCAGCCGGTGGTCAGCTTCAATCTCGGCGCCGGCAAATTTGCCAGGGTACGCCAGGCTTTGACTAAGACGATCGTTTACAATACCGTTTTTATGGTGATCGTGACCGTGAGCGTATTTGTCTTCTCCGATTTCATCATCAGCTTCTTTGCCGGCGATGATTTGGAGTTGATCGCGGCCAGTAAGAGCCATATCCATGTCTTCCTCAGTTTGTTTGCTTTTGGCAGCGCTTCCTTCATCGTTTCCGGATACTACCAAGCCATTGAGTTGAATGGACGCGCCGTTTTTCATGCTTTGACCCGTAACTTTATCTTTATTGTACCCGTATCCCTGCTTTTGTCGAAGATGTTCGGCGTTGCCGGTGTTTGGGCCTCTATGCCCGTCTGCGAAGTGCTGGCATTTATCGTCGCGATGCTCTTTGTCTTACACGAGGTACGCCGTTTGAAGTCAATGGAGCAAGCGCTTTAAGCCAAAAGTAAGATCAATAATCCCTTCAATCCTTTCAGTTTTTCTTTCCCCATGAAAAAGGCGCCACGCATTTTGAATGCATGGCGCCGCTTTTTTATGCTTATCTTAGGGGAGCTTTTCCTCAATGGCGGCGGCGTCTTCCGGGGCAAGGTAACCTTTTTCCGTGAGGTAAGCCAAGATGTCGTCGATGAGGGAAGAGTCAATATTGATCAGGTCCTTCAGGGAGTCACCGTCGCCGTTGGCTAAGAGCGCGGCCACTGTGTCGATATCGTCCATCCGGTAGCCCATGGCGTAGCAGTAAATCAGCAAGATCTCCTCGGCGCTGTAGACTTTCTCGATGCGGTAAATCAGAATCCGCTGGGCAATGGTGGTGGAGATGAATTCGTCGTCGGGGAGGTAAATTTTTTTCACCAGCAAGGAAGCGACGGTATGGTCGCCGAAAGCGGTGAGAAAACGGCCGTAAAAGCTGTTTTTGTCAACCACGCGGTCAATCACCGCGGTGACGATATCGGTATCGCCGAACGCCAGATTTTCCGGGTTATCGCCAACATAGACAGTATAAAGCTCCGCCACGGGGGTATGGCCCGTTTCTGCCTGATTTGCTTTGTCATAGCCGAGGTAGAAAAGCCAGGCGGCGGCAATCAGACCTGCTACGATCAGCAGGGAGAGGAATTTTTTCAGATATCCGCCGTGTTTTTTCATCGGTTCACCGGATCCGTTTTTTGCCAGTAAATACTGCCGTTCTCCACGGTTTTGCGCACTTTGCCGGTCTCTGCCCATTGGTCTAAAATCGTCAGCAGGCCGTTGAGATAGGCGTGGTGCTGCCCGCAACCGCAAAGGCTGTATTTTGCCGCGTAATTGACGGAAAACTCCCTGAAATCATCGGGGAATTCCAACCGCAGTTCCTGTCCGAGGGCAAAGGCGGTTTGCGGCGGGCCGCTCGTTTCCATGAGCGCGTATAGTTTTGTGGCAATATTTTCCATATAATCTTCCATCACCAAGCGGCCTCCGTTATCCCTCTAATTTTATTTGTTTGAAGGTCTTTTTTCCTTTTTGCAGCAACAGTTTGCCGTCTTCAAAATCGTCCGCCGTGATCACGCGGTTAAAATCCGTAATCGCCGCCCCTTTGATTTTTATGCCATTTTGCTGCATCAAGCGGCGTCCCTCGCCTTTTGAGGGGATGAGACCGGCTTTTAAATACAAGTCCAAGATATTGATGCCATCGCTGAAATCAGCGGTTTTCATGGTTACGCTGGGAATGTTGTCTCCGCTGCCGTTTCCGGCAAAGAGGGCTTGTTCCGCGTCCCGGGCTTTCATCGCTTTTTCCTCGCCGTGGACGAGTTTCGTCACTTCAAAGGCCAAAACGCTTTTGGCTTCGTTGATGCGGTTGTCTTTGTGGCTGCCGAGACGCCTCACTTCGTCCATGGGTAAAAAGGTGAGGAGGGCAAGGCAGTTTTCCACGTCCGCGTCGTCGATGTTGCGCCAGTAATGGTAGAACTCATAAGGAGAGGTTTTGTTTTCGTCGATCCAAAGGGCGCCTTTGGCCGTTTTGCCCATCTTGTTCCCTTCGGCGGTGGTGAGCAGTTTGAAGGTCATGCCCAAGGCCTGTCCCTGGTCGAGTCGGCGCACCAGTTCCACGCCGCCTAAGATATTGTTCCACTGGTCGCTGCCGCCCAGCTGCATTTTACAGCCGTAACGGCGGTATAATTCGAGGAAATCATAGCTTTGCATAAGCATGTAGTTGAATTCGAGGAAGGTCAAACCTTTTTCCAGGCGGTTTTTATAGCAATCCGCCGTCAGCATACGGTTCACGGAAAATTGTGAGCCGATTTCTCTTAAAAAGTCCACGTATTTGAGATCCCGGAGCCAGTCGGCGTTGTTGACGGCCAAAGCCTTGCCGCCGCTGAAATCAAGAAAACGGGACATCTGCGTCTTGAAACATTCCACATTATGGTCGATGGTTTCCACGGTCATCATCTGCCGCAGGTCGCTTCTGCCCGAAGGATCTCCGACCATGGCGGTGCCGCCGCCCAAAAGGGCGATGGGGCGGTGTCCCGCCTGCTGCATGTGGATCATCACCATGATCTGGATGAAATGGCCGACGTGAAGACTGTCGGCGGTGGGATCGAAGCCGATGTAGAAGGAGACTTTTTCCTTTGCCAGCAGTTCTTTGATCTCATCTTCGTGTGTGCACTGTTCGATATAACCTCTTTCGGCAAGAGTATCAAATACGCTCATGTTTTCACCTCGTTGCTTTTCTTACTATTGATACCATTTTATATAAAAACAAGGAAAAAGTCAACGCGCCCTCGGAGAACGGGAATATTTTTTCCAGGCAGGGGTTATCCTATGAGTGAGCAAAAACCCCAGATTGAAACGATATGAGGTGAAGAAATGGATATTTCCAAATCGAGAAAAAGCAAGATGAAAAAGACCCCCGATGACGTGGAAGCCATGAAAATGGAAATCGCCGCGGAATTGGGTCTACTGGATAAAGTGCGGGCCGTGGGCTGGGCCGGTCTCAGCGCCGTGGAAACCGGGCGGATGGGCGGCATTTTAACCAAACGCAAGCGCGATTTGGCGGAAAAGAGCGCCGAAGCAGAATAGAAGAGTCGTCATAACCAAATCAAAAACTTATGAAAAAAGCGCAGTTAGCTGCGCTTTTTTTCGTGAGAGAAAGTGATGAAATAACGATAAAGATTAAAACTCAATTTGATGTACAAACTATTGTTGACTTGCCTCTTGCATTCTGTTATGATAAACGTAAATAAAAATGGTATTCGTGTGTGAAGGGCATGGATACTGGCAGTTTGCCAAAACCGCAATGAGAACAAATAACGTTTCTGTGGCAGGATGATAGGGTACGATAAGAAAGAAGCAATGAAATGAAATAAAGCATCATTTTTAAGAAAAATCGGAGGAAAACAATGAAGGCGTGTAGAAAGTATTGTAGAAAGCATATCGCGACGTTGTTGGTGGTTGGCCTGATATTCATTTTTTCAACGGGTGTTTTAGCCGAAAATGATTCCGGTTTGTCCGAGGCAGAGCAGGCGATGACGGAAGCCACGGCGATGGTTGTTGATGAAGAGAATAATACGATTACCTATATTTCACCGGATGAAACCAAGGATGAAAAGATCAATGTCTATGAAAAGTTCAATGACGTTACGGAAGATGCCTGGTATGAAAACTATCTGTCCCATTTGGTGCAATTGGGCATTATTAACAGTGTCAGCGCAGATCAGTTCGCGCCAAACGACTATGTGACCCAGGCCCAATTTGCTACGATGCTGGCATATGCCTCTAACGCGGATTTATCCCAATATGAAGCGTAACATCCTTTTCCAGATGTTTCTGCCTCCGCATGGTATGCCTCAAGGTAGAATGGGCCTATCAAAAGGGATTGATCAACGGCAGGGGGATGGCCTTTTCTGTCCAGGAAAGCGATATCACAGAGAAGAAGCCGCGTCTTTGGTCAACCGTTACGCGGAAAGTGAAGATAGCCGCATTTTTGAAGACAACCAATATGAATTAAATGACGACGCAAAAGAGTATTTGACCGCTTCTGAAGTAACGTTGCTTGAGGAAGCGCTTTCAGATCCCGTCTACGCTGACGAGGATGATATTTCTTCCTGGGCGGATGATGAGGTAGACGCGATGAGCGTCGCCGGGATTTTCTGCGGTGATAAAGACAATCAATTTAATCCCCAAGATTCACTCAAGCGTTCGGAATGCGTGAAAATCATCTCCGCCTATATCATTAATGACACAAAGCCCACATTTTATTTTCCCGGCGGCAGCTATATTGAATACCTTGGTGCCGCTGACGCGGAAGATGTAACGTACACGGATGAAGAACTTGCGGAAATGGGGATTGATCCCGAAGCCCTTGCTTCCTTCCATGATTCCAGCTTCTACTGTGAAGTGGTGGAACCGAGCGGTGCGGATTCCGGCTCAATATCAACAAGTTGGGCGTCTGTGGGGCATGAAACCATTACAACCAGGGCTTTCTCCGGATTACTGGATAATACAGGGGAAGGCGGCAGGGCTTATATTTATAATAAAATGAATGAAACTGTTCCCTGGAATAATCTTAGGCGGTCTGGCATAACTTGGGTTGAAATATATTCGTGGTATGCGGATACAGTTGAAGAATACGTGGACGGTTATTCTTTCCCATATAAGTGTGTGTCTCACTTCTATGATCCCGATCTAGGGAGAAGCTATCTTGAAGGTACTTATAATACAAACGCCTACTGGTATTTTAACGATCATTACTATAATGCCTATGCCAATTACCGAAATGGGGATAAATATACAGCTTATACGGAATTGGGGTTGTCGATACATTATCTTGAAGACCTTAACAATCCTTATCATGCTTCAAATAAGACATTCTTAAACTCTTCTCATCTTGAATATGAGTCATGGGCTGATAATTCTGTTCTTCCTCATGCAAATACGTCAATGACATATGACACATATCGATATGTTTATGACACTTCCTTTATTGGGATGGCAAATAATTTTGCGGGATTAGCAAAAGGTACATACTATAATTGCTCTAGATTTAAAAGCGTAATGCCTTATTATACTCCTGCTTGGAATGATACCGTTACGAATATAACGCGTACAGAACGTGCGGTGACAGGTCTTTTGAACCGTTTTTACTATAACGGTTGGTTAAATCATTAATAATAGTACCGCTTTTTTTAGTTTTCCATATTTAGAATTGATTGGAGAAGAAATGAGTATACTGTATTTTTTGGTTGCAATAACGTATTTTAGTCCTTATGGTGGGAACTTCCAATATGGTATTGTTGTATATCCGGTATTGGCGATACTTTTAGCAATAATCTCAAAAAAGATCTTCAAAAAGAGTTTTGACCCTTCCTATTGGAAAACACTATTTATTGCAAGCATAGGTTTCTCAATTGTTGCCTTTGGCTTATTTATCCTTGGTGCATATTCGAATGCTATCGCATCGGCCCTAAATTTAGGTTACATGGAGGCGGATGCAAGTATGGCATTTCTCTTCGGGGCAATGATGTTTAATTTGGGATCATTCATCTTTTTCATCTGCTATCTGATCAATTTCCTGATTCGTTTGGTACGCCACAGGAAACAGAAAAGCCGCGTGATTCCCGAAGAAACCAAAATGAATTAGATACAAACGTAAAAAAGCGCAGTTAGCTGCGCTTTTTTACGTGAGAGGAAGTGATGAAATAACGATAAAGATTACAACTCAATTTGATGTACAAACTTTCGTTGACTTGCATGTTCCATTCTGTTATGATAAACGTGAATAAAAAAGGTATTTGTATGGTGAAGGGAAACCGAAAATGTATGACAATAAGGCGATAACAATGGCAAATCATTTTGCAGGACTTGCCAAATCTTCCTATGGAACCTGCAAATATTTTAATAGTGATTACAGTTCTTTACGTTCTGCTGCAGCAACGGCTACAACTACGAATATAACGCGTACAGAACGTGCGGTGACAGGTCTTTTAAACCGCTTTTACTACAATGGTTGGTTGAATCATTAAGTAATTCTCTATTTTAAAAGAAAATCCGAGGAAAACAATGAAGGCGTGTAGAAAGTATATTGCGATGTTGCTGGTGGTTGGTCTGATATTCATTTTTTCAACGGGTGTTTTAGCCGAAAATGATTCCGGTTTGTCCGAGGCAGAGCAGGCGATGACGGAAGCCACGGCGATGGTTGTTGATGAAGAGAATAATACGATTACCTATATTTCACCGGATGAAACCAAGGATGAAAATATCAATGTCTATGAAAAGTTCAATGACGTATCAGAAGATGCCTGGTATGAAAACTATCTGTCCTATTTGGTGCAATTGGGCATTATTAACGGTGTCAGCGCAGATCAGTTCGCGCCAAACGACTATGTGACCCGGGCCCAATTTGCTACGATGCTGGCCTATGCCTCTAACGCGGATTTATCCCAATATGAAGGCGTAACATCCTTTTCAGATGTTTCTGCCTCCGCATGGTATGCGCCTCAGGTAGAATGGGCTTATCAAAAGGGACTGATCAACGGCAGGGGGGATGGCCTTTTCTGTCCGGAAAGCGATATCACAAGAGAAGAAGCCGCGTCTTTGGTCAACCGTTATGCGGAAAGTGAAGATAGCCGCATTTTTGAAGACAACCAATATGAATTAAATGACGACGCAAAAGAGTATTTGACCGATAACGAAATAGATACACTGGAAGCGATGCTTGCCGATCCCGTCTACGCCGATGAGGATGATATTTCTTCCTGGGCGGATGATGAGGTAGACGCGATGAGCGTCGCCGGGATATTCTGCGGTGATAAAGATCATAAGTTTAATCCCCAAGACTCGCTCAAACGTTCGGAATGCGTGAAAATCATCTCCGCCTATATCATTAACGAGATGAAGCCCACGTTTTATTTCCCCGGCGGCAGTTATATTGAGTATCTTGGTACCGCTGATGCGGAAGACGTAACGTACACGGACGACAGCACCAGCTTCGATATGGGTGTGATCGATTCATTTAACAGATACGGCAATCCTCCTGATCTTGAAACTTTACTGGGAGATCCGGGAAATTATGCTGCAGGAAATATCACGACAAGTTGGGCTAAAAATACGCATCAGGACGTGACAGCTTATGCGATTCAGAAAATACGGATTGACCGTCCCTATATTACCAACAAAATGCAAAGTGAGTCTTTTGAATACAATTATGAACAGGGACGACATACCCTAAACGGTGCTCAGGCAATATGGTTTTACGCCTATTATACTGATACGATTGAAAATCAATCAGGAAAATTCTATTCTCATTTTTATGAGCCCGGTGTAGGTAGTTATAGTCGCTCTTATCGTGATACAAATGCATGCATGTTTTTTAACAACCACTTTTATAACGCATATACAAACTACCGAAACGGTTATAAGGCATCTTCCTACAAAGAAATGGGTATGAGTATACATTATTTAGAAGATATGAGCAACTCCTATCATGCTTCGAACCTTACGAATTTAGATACAGATGGGAGGCACGGTGAATATGAGCGTTGGGCAGATAATAAGATGGTTTCCGAAAACTACGCCACATATGAATCGGTATTAGGTGCAGATATTTACAGCTCCTATCGCTATATGTATGATAACGACTTCATCGTTATTGCGAATAATACTGCGGGTAATGCCAAGAACCAATACAAGTGTATGCAACCGCTTTAGTACAAGCCCTACAGCAGCCTTAAACGCGACCAAAGACCAGATAACCCATGCGGAACGGGCGATAGCGGGAATCCTTAACCGCTATTATGTTTACGGTCGTTTAGGTGTCTGAGATAGATTGGAGGACATCGTTATGTTTCCCTGGTTTTTATGCGATGTTTTTGGTATTCATATAACGTTAAATACTTATTTTATAATACTAATTGCCTTGCTTTTGCTGTCTTGGCTTATTTCACTGCTGTCGAAGATCATCTTTAAGCAGTTTTTTTCCAATGTATGGTGGGAAACTCTCTTTGCCATTATTGTCGGTTTCACAACAGCAATGGAAGTATATATTGGAAGTTTGTTTAATTTATCGTACTTTGGAGTTGATGAAAGCTTTTTGGAATATACTCCTATTTTTAGCATTACCTTCGACCTTCTTTTCCCCATGTTGATTTTCTTTATTGCTTATTTGATCCATTTTGTCATGCGTTTGGTGCGGTATAAGAAAGAAAAAGCTGCTCTTTTAGCTCAGAAATAGGATAAGAAAGGTGGCGTAAAGACCAAATGCTTCTATTTTCTAATCTAAGCGTTCAGATATTTGTGATAGAAAGCGTTATCATTATGCTTTTTTTATCATGGCTTATGTTGATTGCTTCAAAACTGATATTTAAACAATATTTTACCAATAGGCTTTGGAGGAATTCATTTCTTGTGATGATTGTTTCTCCTTCTATTGTACAAGTCTACTTGGCTAGTTTTTATGCTTTGGGTTCCGCCGATGCGTTGGTAGCCGGTTCCCCTTTATTAGATCTTTCCGGTACTCCTTCAACGGAAGAATTCAATTCACTGTTTTTCCCACTGATTACCGTATTTTTTGTTGTATACCTGGTTTATTTTATTGTTCGTTTGGTGCGGTATAAGAAAGAGAAAAGAACTGTGCCTGTGGGAAAGGAATGAGGAGGTGATTTTTATGAGTAGTATTGCATTTGGATTACAAATGATTTTGCAAATATTTCCGCTCGGTCATTGGCTATCTGTTTCCCCTTACGGCATTGTTTACGGAACATTGCTGATTGATGCCTTGTGTTGTTTGATTTTGTTACTTTCAAAAGCTGTTTTTAAGGAATATTTTTCCTCTAAATTACGTAAGAGAATTTTTCTGACGTTAGTAGGGGGTACAGCTCTCCTGACGATCGCTTGTTATATGTTTGTTACAATGAAGGTCGTTCCAGTTCTTTATTACAGGCTGCCCGATCCTGATTTTAGCTATCTGTTACCTGTTTATTATGGGTTGATATTGATTGCCTACGTGTTTTTTATCAGCTACTTTGTTGATTTCATCATTCGTTTGATACGTCACAGGAAACAGAAAAGCCAATTGATTGCTGAAGAAACCAAAATAGATTAGATGTGAATACATTTTACGATAGCGGTCGGTTCAATCATTGATAAATCAGGCAGAGATAAAAGGGGGTACATGTTTTTGAATTTAATATTTATCTTATTATCATATTTCGGGCTATACTTTTCCCCGACTGTGTTAATTTTAGTTCCACTTATGACAATTGCCATTGCGATATTTTCAAAAATAATTTTTCTAAGAAGCTTTCGGCATTATCTATGGAGAGGCCTTTTTGTCGCAAGTATGATTTTTTCAGCCATTGCAATCCCGTTTTATTATCTTTCTATATATACTATAGGTGAATCAGGTATGCTGTATATTTTTGGCCTGGGACTCTTTCATGGTTTGGCCATTCTTTATTTGGCCTGCTATTTCGTTGATTTCATCATACGTCTAATACGCCATAAGAAACAGAAAAGCCGTGCCGTTGCTGACTAAGGCTAAAATACGTAAGAAAAATCCGAACAGCAAGCCTGTTCGGATTTTATATTGTGCATGACACCTTATAATATGAGCTTGTCCAATGCTTTGCGTTCTTCTTCGCTGAAACAGCGCTTTGGTAAAATTAAAAACTGGGTGGCGTCGGGATAGAGAAAATAGTAGTTTTTGGTTTTGCCGATGTAATCGAAATCTCCCCACTTAACGGTGAATTCCTTTTTTTCCCCGCTGATCCTGGTGATCAGTGCTTCCGGTGTGATTTTGACGTAGCGGGTGTGGCTGGTTCCGGCCTGGGCCATCATTTTGACAAAGATCAAAAACAGGAGGAGAAGGCCGAGCAAGCCGAAGGCCATATAGATCAAAATCTGCGGGATGGGGAGCAGGCCGCTGAGGCCGGTGATCAAAATAAAGGAGGAGAGCAGAGCAAAGAAGATGATGTCAGCGAAGATCCATTTTCTTTTGACAAAGAAGTTATAGTCCATGGCCCGCTCTCGGTCTTTGGCGGTGAGCTCAATTTTCGTTTCGATGGCAGTTACCGTTTCGTTCTGTTCCATGGCTGCTCCTTTATTTTAGATATTTCTCGATGTCCGTGAAATCTTTGTTGAACCGCGAAATGTTGTCGTTGAGTTCGTTGACGCGTTGCAAATCCGGGCTGCTTTACCCTCCATGGTGATCTTGTTTTCCGGCGCAGATAACGAATGACCTTGACGCAGCCGTGATCTAAGGCCAGGCGGATGATCTTCTCATCGTTATCTTGATCGATGAGGGAGGGATTTTCTTTGATCAGCACCAAAGCCTCCTGATCCCGCCGTCGGCAAAGGGCGTCGATCAGTTGATCTTTTGGCGCACTCATCTTATTGATCCTCTTCTTTTAATTTCACGGGAACCGGGTAATTTCCGGTGAAGCAGGCGTCGCAATGACCCTTTAATTTACAGTTGGGGATGATCTTCGGCAAATCTTCCACATAGAAAAAGCCCAGAGAATCCGCTTGCAGTTGTTGACGGATATCCTCAATCGTGCGGTTGTAGGCGGTCAGCTGTTTCTTTTCCGGCAGGTCGATGCCGTAAAAGCAAGGCCAGGTAAAGGGCGGTGCGCTGATGCGCATATGCACCTCTTTGGCGCCGGCTCTTTTCATCATCTTGATGATGCCCCGGCTGACGGTACCCCGTACCATGCTGTCGTCAATCAAAATCACTTTTTTATCTTTGACGGCGTTTTCCAAAACATTGAGTTTGATGCGCACCGCCTCTTCCCGGTTGGTCTGGCCCGGTTGGATGAAGGTTCGGGCGATGTAGCGGTTTTTGATCAGGCCGATGCCGTAGGGAATGCCGGATTCCTCACTGTAGCCGATGGCGGCGTCGATGCCGCTGTCCGGCACGGCGACGACCACATCACCGTCAACGGGATAGCGCTGGGCCAAAATGCGGCCGGCCAGGTGGCGCGATTCATAGATGCTTTGTCCGTCCATGATGCTGTCGGGACGGGCGAAGTAGATATATTCAAAGATACAGGGGTGGCAGCAGGAGGGCTGTTTTTCCCTTTTGTTGGAGGTAAGGCCGTTTTTATCAATGACCACAATTTCCCCGGGTTCCACATCCCGGAGGATTTTGCCGCCGATGGACTCGATGGCGCAGGTTTCCGAGGCTAAAATATAGGAGTTGTCCTTGATGCCGATGCAAAGGGGTTTGATACCCAGGGGATCGCGAATACCCACCAGCTTACTGGGGCTCATTACCAGCAGGGCATAAGAACCGGCCACCAAATCCGTGGCTTTGCGGATGGCGGCTTCCAAAAGATGGGTTTCCGATTCTTTTTTGGCGATCAGATAGGCGAAGATTTCCGAATCGATGGTGGTATGGAAAATCGCCCCCTGTTCCTCCATGAGCCGTTGACGGATTTCCTCCGCGTTGACCAGGTTGCCGTTGTGGGCAATGGCCAACGTGCCGTTGACGAAGCTCATGGTCAGCGGTTGGGCGTTATTGGCTTCACTGTTGCCGGTGGTAGAATAGCGGCAATGACCGATGCCGATATCTCCCTGGAGTTCCGCGATTTTGGCGTCGTCGAAGACTTCGCTGACGAGACCCATATCTCTGTGGCTTTTCACCGTGTTGTCTTTGCTCACGGCCATGCCGCAGCTTTCCTGACCGCGGTGTTGGAGGGCGAACAGGCCGTAATAGAGTTCCTTCGCGAGATTAAGGTCGTCGTTATTGTAGATGCCGATGACGCCGCAGGCCTCTTTGATTTCAGACATTTGTATCTCCTTTTAAAAACTTCTTCAAATACCAGTGGTAATATCTTATTTTAACGCATTATTCACGGTATTTCAATAGAATAAGCCCCACTTCTCCGGAAATAATTGTCATCCTATCATATAAGAAAACGGAGTCCCGACACGAGACTTGCCGTTTTCCGGGTGAAACCTTGCCTACGGGGTTATACTCGGTCTTTTGTGGGAATCAAAACCAAAGCTTTGAGCAAATCCGGGAATGAAATAATAATTCTAATAAAACCATTGACAGGGCACGATCATTAGTTATAATAGAGGGGAAATATGTATGTTTGATCAAAATATAAAGGAAGGTTGGATTCTAAAAGTATTTCCCAGAAGGAACCGTAACAAAGCTAAAAGATAAGGAATGCAAAAGAAGTATGAGAACAAAAAAGGACCATTGGGACAATGTAAGTAGTGTTGAAAAATAACACGAATGACATTGATCCGGGAAAATTGGAGGAAAACGATGAAAGAACTTAAAAAATGTGTTATGATGATGTTGTCTTTTTGCGTAGTATTTCTTTTTTCAACCGCCGCATTCGCAGATGAAGTTCCAATGACCGAGGAAGAGCAAGCGATCACCGAAGCAACAGCGATGGTGGTCGATGAAGAAAACAACACGATTACCTACATCAATCCTGATGAAACCACCGATGAAAAGGTAAAGGTCTATGAAAAATTTGGCGACGTAACGGAAGATGCCTGGTATGAAAACTATTTGTCTCATTTGGTGCAACTGGGCATCATCAACGGTATCAGCGAAGATCAGTTCGCGCCAAACGAATATGTGACCCGGGCCCAATTTGCCACAATGCTGGCCTATGCCTCTAACGCGGATTTATCCCAATATGAAGGCGTAACATCCTTTTCGGATGTTTCTGTCTCCGCATGGTATGCGCCCCAGGTGGAATGGGCTTATCAAAAAGGGCTGATCAGCGGCAAAGGGGAGGGCTTCTTCTGTCCGGAAAGTTATATCACAAGAGAAGAAGCCGTGGCTTTGATCGACCGCTACGCGGTCAGCGAAGACAGCCCGGTGCTTGATGATAATCAGTATGAGCTTGCCGAAAATGCAGATGAATACTTGTCCGAAAAAGAAATTGGAGTTCTGGAGGCGCTTTTGGCCGACCCTGTTTATGATGATGAGACAGCAATATCGTCATGGGCGTCGGAAGATGTGGATGCCATGAGTACAGCCGGGATTATTTGTGGTGACGAAAACGGAAACTTTAACCCTCAAGATCCGATCAAGCGTTCAGAATGTGTAAAAGTGGTTTCCGCTTATATGATCAACGATACGAAACCGACCTTTTATTTCCCCGGTGGCAGTTATATTGAGTACCTTGGTAGCGGAGATGATACCGTGGCAACGTCTCCAACAGAAGATACCGTCAATTCCATCTATAAAATGGTTGAATTTAACGGTTACGGCGATCCTCCCGATCTTGATGTATTGTTGTCAGCTTTTACTGATTCTGGTGATATTACAGTAAGTTGGGCGGGAACAACGCATTCTAACGCAACAACAGCGGCACTTAATAAACTTGGAAAAGATCGTTCATATATTACAAATAAAATGGGAAGCGAAAAATTCACATATCATTATGATGGTGCAAACCATTATATCAGCGGGAGTGAAGCGATAAAATTTTATTCTTATTACGCAGATGCAATGTGGATTGAAAATTCCAATGGTTACGAAGCTCATTTTTATAATGGAATATGTAGTTATACAGGATCTACAGATAGGAATGCTTATTGGTCATTTAATGATCATTTCTATAATGCTTATGCGAACTATCGAAATGGCGATAAAGCCACTTCATATCAAGAAATGGGCTTATCCATACATTATTTAGAAGATATGAATAATCCATATCATGCTAGTAATATTATATCTTCAAATGAGAATCCTGAGCATCATAATTATGAACAATGGGTAAAGAATAATGTAGGGTATGTTTCAATTTATAACGACGACCTTTCTGAAACAGGTACGGGTACATACCGTTATATGTATGATAATAAATTTCTGGATATTTCAAATCATTTTGTAAGTCTTGCCAAACAACAGCTTACTGCTTGCCGTAACTTTGGAAGTTCACCTGCCGCTGCAAACACAGCGACGGTTACATTGTTAGCCCGAACGGAACGGGCTGTCGTAGGAGTATTAAATCGTTATTACTATTATGGGTGGCTAAATCATTAAGGTAGGGCGAGAATAGAGAAAGGGAACAAAAATGATGATTCATATAATGGCGAATCTTGGTTTTTCTGTTTCAGCTATGATGATTGTTGGTGGCGTTACACTTTCGCTCTGCCTGATTTGGCTCGTTTTTCTGCTCTCCAAAATCCTGTTAAAAAGCGCTTTTCAAAATATAATGTGGGAGAACCTGTTTATCTTTGTTGTTGGTTTTCCCACGCTAATGAAAATTTTTTATGGGAGCATCCTAGGCATGAATGCCTTGGCCGCGAGCCATAACTCCGCAGGAGATCAAGTTTACTATTATTACAGCTTCGTTGATCTTGAGAAAAATTTCTTTCCGTTTTTGTTTTTATTTATGATTGCCTATCTGATTCAGTTTATGATCCGTTTGGTATCGTATAAGAAGCAAAAACCGGAGTATTAAATCGTTTTTACTATTATGGGTGGCTAAATCATTAAGGTATAATAAAGAAAAGGAGCACAAATGACAGTTTGGATAATGTATGGTGTCTTTGGCCTAAGTACAACAATTGGAGTAGTTGTCATTGTTGCTACAATTACGCTCTGCCTGATTTGGCTCGTTTTTCTGCTCTCCAAAATCCTGTTAAAAAGCGCTTTTCAAAATAAAATATGGGAAAACGTGTTTATCTTTGTTGTCGGTTTTCCCACTCTTGTACAGATATTTTGCGGGAGCATAATGTATTTGAGTTATTTGCAATGGTCTGGAGACAATTTTATGCAGCAAGAAAGCTGCCACAGTTATTGCTTTACAAGTTTTGAAAATATTTTTCTACCGTTTTTGTTTTTATTTATGATTGCCTATCTGATTCAATTTATGATCCGTTTGGTATCGTATAAGAAGCAAAAAGCAGTTGAATTTGTTGAAAATGAGTAAGGAGGGATCATGATGTACTTTGAATTGTATTCTGAATTGATCAGTTATCCAAAATACGGCGTACCCGTTGTTGAAGGTGTTTTCGTCATGCTTGCCGTATCCTGGTTGGTCTTTTTCCTTTCCAAACTCATTTTTAAACAATTTTTTAGTCATAAGTTTTGGAAAGCGGCTTTTATCATTATGGTTGCGGTTCCTTCGCTGATCGAAGTCTATATCGGCAGCAGTAACGCCTTGACAACATATCCGTTATTCGGTTATTTTGAACCGGAGACAATGATGGGATTTGCGGATGTTCGTAGTTTTCATATTGTTTTCTTTCCATTGTTTGCAATGTTTACCCTTGGCTATTTAAGTGAATTCATCATTCGTTTGGTGCGTCATTTAAAAGGAGGAGTAATTGCAAATGATGAACGGCAGTAAGGAGGAATGTGTGTAATGGTAAGCTTGATTGATCATTTTTTGCGTATCTTACCCTGGGGAGATTGGTTGGCGAATACTCCTTTTGGCATGGTTTACGGAACTTTTATACTTAGCGCCTTGTCCTGCGTTGTACTTTTGCTTTCAAAACTGATTTTTAAAACTTATTTTGGGAATCGGCTACGCAAAATCCTGTTTCTGGTTTTTGTGGCTGGGTCTTCCTTGCTGATCAGTGCGTGTTTCATTTATCTCACGGTGCGAATGACCTATTTCTATTATACATATGATTTTGGAGGATTCATCAAATTTGGCTATCTGCTTCCCGTTTATCACGGACTGACTCTTATCTCCTATCTGTTCTTCATCGGCTATCTGATTGATTTTATCATTCGTTTGATCCGTCGCGGAAGGAGAAAGAAAATAGAAACGATGAGTGCTTCATGATCTGAAAAGGTCTGCCGGTTTCCGGCAGACCTCTTATATACAGTTGGGGTAGGGGAAAATGATTTTCCCCTACCTTTTTAAGTCTTTGATGATTTCGTGAATATTGTTGATCTGCTTTTCGTCCAGAGTTTTCAAATCAGTTACAATTTCCTTGATTTGAACCGGGTCCCTTGTCTCTTCATCGAAAAATTCCTGCGGTGTGATCTTGAAGTCTTCGCAAATATGAAAAAATACCTGCATCGACGGCATAGATTTGCCGTTTTCGATTTTATTGATATAGCTTTCGCTTTGCCCTAAGGTTAAACTCATATCTCTTGCCGAAATTCCCTTAGCGACACGTAGCTGCGTAATGCGTTTTCTGAAAAATTCCTCATACATAATGATCACCACCTATGATGTAATTGTACTCCATAGTATTTCAGAAATAGGGAAATATATTATCTATATCTATTGACTTAGGGAAATATATTCTATAAAATAGTGGTGATGTATAATATAATTCAATTTTTAGATTATGAGGTGAAAAAGTTGTGAGCATGAGAAATGTTTATAGGAAAATTGCCAGGAAACATGGTGTGACGGTGAATGAAGTCAAAGAGGAGATGCAGGCTGCTATTGATTGCGCCTATCGGAAGGGCGATAAGACGGAAGCTAAAAAAAGCATACAAAATAGGGTATGCCTCCGAGATGGAATACCGGCAGCGGAAGAAGTGATTCAATTCGTCGTCCGGGAGGTAAAAGGTAACGGACCGGCACGATAAAGCATTGCCGCAATGAAAATCCGACAACAGGGTCTGACCTAACCTTGATTTTGGTTTTTATGTGAGAATTGGAAAATACGGAAATCCCGCTGCAAAGGTTGTTGCAGCGGGATTTCCGCAAACGAGGGATTATTTTAAAAAGTGATGGTAATTTCGGTGCCTTCGCCGACGACGCTTTCGATATGGATCTCCCCGTGGTGGAGTTGTGCGCCGTGTTTGACAATGGAGAGGCCCAGGCCGGTGCCGCCGATGGCTTTGGAATGGCTTTTATCGATGCTGTAGAAGCGTTCAAAAATGCGCTGCAAATGTTCTTTGGGGATGCCGATACCGGTGTCTTTAACCCGCAGTATTTTATGCTGGCCGGCTTCCTCCACGCTTATCTCGACGCTGCCGTTTTCCTTGTTGTATTTGATGGCGTTGTCGCAGAGGTTGTAGATGATTTCCGTGATGATGGAAGGGATGCCCCGGATGACGGCGTGTTCGCCGCTGAGTTTTAGGGAAATATGCCGGGCCGCGGCAATTTTTTCCAGGCGCAGCAGCACATCTTCGGCGCTTTGATAGAGATCCACCGCCTCTTTTTCGATGGCGATTTTTTCATCGTCAAGTTGGGAAAGTTTGATGATATCGTTGATGAGGGTGATCAAACGCCCTGATTCGTCGTGGATGCTCTTGGCGAAGGTTTGCATATCTTCCGGTTTCACGAGGCCGTTGAGCATCAGTTCGGAAGTGCCGTAAATGGAGGTCAGCGGCGTTTTCAGCTCATGAGAAACGTTGGCGGAAAACTCCCTGCGCATCTCTTTACGTCTTTCCTTTTCCGTGACGTCCAGGATGATGATAACCGCGCCGTTATATGCGCCGTCGGTTTCTACGGCGTTGGCGAAAAGGTGATGCACCCGGCCGTGATGGATCATTTCTTCTTCCCAGTGCTTGCCGTCGAGGGCCGCGTTGACCGCGGTGCGGAAGGGTTCGCTGCGGTTAATGGTAAATACACTGCTGCCGTTGGTGATCTCATCGGCGTCAAGCAATGTCTTGACGCTGTTGTTGTAGGCCACGATCTTCGCGTCCTTGCTGATTAGCAGGAAGCCTTCGGCCATGTTATCGGTAATGGCGCTGAATTCCTTTTGCTGCTGTTGCAGTTTGTTCATCTGTCTTTTGATCTGTTGGTTCTGCCAATCGATTTTTTGCAGCAGGGGCAAGAGTTCTTCGTAATCTTCGCTGATATCCGGGTGCTCCAGGTCGATTTCATTGATGGGCTGAATGATCTTCCTCGAAATGGTCGTCGCCATCAGGAAGGCGATTGTTATGACAACAACGGTTATCAGCATCAGCGGTCCGATCATACGCAGGAGCAGGTTCCAAATGGTGTATTGGGTGCTGGAAACGCGAAGCACGGAGCCGTCGTCGAGTTGAATGGCGTAATTAATGGTTTTTTCGGCAATCGTCCTCGAATAGCGGCTGCTGCTGCCTTCCCCCTCGGTAAAGGCCTCTTTGATTTCTTCCCGGTTGGCATGGTTTTCCATTTGCGCAGCGTCGGCCTGGGAATCATAGAGCACGGCGCCGTCGGTGCCGACCCAGGTGATTCTGGTGGAAGAATCAAGGTCCGTAAAATAGTCTTCCCCGGAGATTTCCACGGCTTGCCCGATGTATACTGCCTCGTTCTTTACCTCGTTCATGATTTCCCTGTCGTAATCACCATGAAGAACGATCAGGAAGAGCAGGAGGCAAGCGCAGAAGGTTACGGCGGCGGCAAGGAGAATGCCTCTAAAGATCTGCTTTGTCATTTTCGGTTCCTCCGATTTTATAACCGATACCGCGTACGGTCTCGATGAGCTGGCCGCATGCACCGAGCTTGGCGCGGAGGGTGCGCACATGTACGTCGACGGTACGGTTTTCGCCGTCAAAATCATAGTCCCAGATTTCATTGAGGATCCGGTCGCGGCTAAAAACGATGCCCCGATTGGCAATGAGCAGGGAAAGCAGTTCAAATTCCTTCAGCGTCAGGGTGATGTTTTTGCCGTTGGCTTTGACGAGATGTTTCGCCGGATTCACATAAAGGGCGCCTACGGTATATTCCTCCGCTTCCTTTTGCTTCGACGTCCGCCGCAACAGCGCTTTGACTCTGGAAATCAGTTCCATAATGCTGAAGGGTTTTGTGATGTAGTCGTCGGCGCCGGAATCTAAGCCGATGATTTTATCGTATTCGCTGCCTTTGGCAGTGAGCATGATGATGGGCAGGTGTTTTGTTACTTCCCGTTTCCGCAGTCGCTTTAAGATTTCAACGCCGTCTTCCTCGGGAAGCATGATATCCAAAAGCAAAAGCCGAGGGATTTCCCTTTTGAGGCCCTCCCAAAAGGCCGCGGGGGTTTCGAAACCTTGGGCTTCAAAGCCTGAATTGTTCAGGGCGTAGACCACGAAATTTCGGATGCTTTCGTCGTCTTCTAAAATATAGATCATGCATTCACACCTCCTTATCGTCTATTCTGTGCCGCACTTTAGGCAAAGCGGCTTTATTTGATCCCTGATATCATCCGGTTGGTGGGACGCTCACCTGTGATGCTGAATGCCACCCATTCGGCGATGTTGGTGGCGTGGTCGGCGATGCGTTCCAGATATTTTGCCACCATCAGCAGATCAAAATAGTCGCCGATATCCTTCTTTTCAGCGGTTTCGATGATCAGTTCATTCTTGATGCGATCAAACCAGCGGTCTACCACGTCGTCGTAGACGATGACGGAGCGAGCCAAGGCAAGATCCAGTTTGACAAAGGAATCGATGCTGTCGGTCACCATTTTCGCGGCGTCTTTGGCCATGGCTTTGATGTGGGCTTCGCCGCTGTTGACGCGGCCGCCGATCACCCTGGTGATCTCCGCGATTTCCGCGGCTTGATCTCCGATACGCTCCATATCTGAAATCATTTTCAGCGCCGCGGAAATTTCCCGCAGGTCGGAAGCGACGGGCTGCTGCTGTAGTAAGAGCCTGAGGCAAATCGATTCGATTTCCCGCTCTTTTTTATCGATCTCCTTTTCTAAGGCAAAGACCTTCTCGATCAACGCCACATCGTCATGAACCAGGGCGTCGATGGCCAAGGAAATTACTTCCTCGCACTGTGCTCCCATCTCAATCATCTCACGGTGCAAATAACTCAATTGTTCGTCGAATCTTTCTCTCATTATCCGAACCTCCCGGTGATGTAATCTTCTGTTTTTTGATTTTCCGGCATGGAGAACATCTTTTCCGTATCGCCGAATTCGATGACTTCTCCCAGCAGGAAGAAGGCGGTTTTGTCGGAAATTCTTGCTGCCTGCTGCATATTATGGGTCACGATGATGATCGTATAGTGATTTTTCAGTTCTGACGCCAGATCCTCGATTTTTGAAGTGGAGATGGGGTCAAGGGCGGAGGTCGGCTCGTCCATCAGCAGTACCTCCGGTTCCACCGCCAAAGCCCGGGCGATGCAGAGCCGCTGCTGCTGACCGCCGGAAAGTTCCAGGGCGTTTTTCTTCAGGCGGTCCTTCACGTCGTCCCAGAGAGCGGCCTCCCGGAGGGATTTTTCGACGATATCGTTGAGCTTCATTTTGGAACGGATGCCGTGGGTTTTGGGGCCGTAGGCGATGTTGTCGTAAACGCTCATGGGGAAGGGGTTCGGCTTTTGAAAGACCATGCCCACCCGCTTGCGGAGGAGATTCACATCCATGTTTTTATAGATGTTTTCGCCGTCCAAAAGGATTTCGCCTTTGATTTTGCAGCCCTCAATCAAATCGTTCATGCGGTTTATGGTTTTCAGCACCGTGGATTTGCCGCAGCCAGAAGGACCGATAAAAGCGGTGATCTCTTTTTCGGGGATTTCCATATGGACGTTTTTGATCGCTTGGAAATCGCCATACCATAAGTTAAGGTTTTTTATTTCAATTTTATTCATATTGACCAATCCTCCTCAATTTTTTGTAAGCCGTTTTGCCACATGGCTGGAAAGGCCGTTGATGATGACGACGGTGACGAGGAGGACAACCGCGGTGGCATAAGCCTGATCGGTGTATAAGCCTTCGCTCAGCAGGCAGTACATATGTACCGCCAAAGTTCTGGCGGAGGCAAAAAGGCTGTTGGGTACGTCCGCCACGGTACCGGCGGTGAAAATCAGGGCCGCCGTTTCGCCCACAATGCGCCCAATGGCGAGAATCACTCCGGCCAAAATACCGGGGATGGCCGCAGGTACGATGATCTTAAACACCGTGCGCAATTTGCCGGCGCCCAGGCCGAAACTGCCCTCGCGATAGGCGTCGGGTACGGCCAGAAGCGCTTCTTCCGTGGTGCGGATGATGATGGGCAAAACCATAATGGCTAAGGTCAGCGCTCCGGCCATCAGAGAATAGCTCCAACTCAAAGCAATGACAAAGGCCAGAAAACCAAAAAGGCCGTAGACGATGGAGGGAATGCCGGCTAAGGTTTCGGTGGTGATGCGGATCACCTTGATCAGACGGGAACCGCGTTTCGCGTATTCCACCAGGTAGACGGCGGAGAAAACGCCGATGGGTACGGCGATCAACAACGTCAGGAAAGTCATCAGTAAGGTATTGATGATCGCCGGCATCATGGAGACGTTTTTGGAATTGTACTCTAAGGAAAAGAGTTCCGGCGTCAGATGGGGAATCCCTTTGATTAGAATATAGGTGACGATAAAGAGCATCACGGCGACGGTAACCGCCGCGGCGAAAAAGATGAGCAGCAGCATAAGGAAGGAAAATGGTTTGCGTTTATAGGCAAGAAACTTCATTTTCAGATCATTCATATCTTTGCCCTCGTTTTGATCAGGGAGAAGCAAAGGTTGATGATGAGAATGAAAACGAAAAGAACCACGGCGGTGGCGATGAGAGCTTCCCGGTGCAGATCCGCGGCATAGCCCATTTCCAAAACAATATTGGTGGTGAGGGTGCGGACGCCGGAGGTGAGGGATTCCGGCAGGATGCTTTGATTCCCCGCCACCATGACCACGGCCATGGTTTCGCCGATGGCCCGGCCTATGCCCAATATCACGCCGGCGAAGAGGCCGGATTTGGCCGCCGGAAATACCGAACGGAAGATGCTGCGCTCTTTGGTGGCGCCCAAAGCCAGAGAACCTTCATAATAGATATCCGGCACGGCTTTGATCGCCGCTTCGGCGGTGGTGATGATCGTTGGTAAAATCATCATACCAAGCAGCAGAGACGCTGTCAAGACGCCCTTGCCGCCGGTGCCGGTGAGCTCCTGGATCAGCGGCACGATCACGACGAGGCCGAAAAAGCCGTAGACGATAGAGGGGATGCCCGCCAGCAGGTCGATGCCGGGTTTGATGATTTTATAGAGGTGTTTATTGCAGTAATGGGCTAAGAACACGGCGCAGAGGATACCGATGGGCACGCCCACCAAGATGGCTCCGGCCGTCACGTAGATGCTGCCGACGATCATCGGCAAAATGCCGAAGAGTCCCTGGGAGGGTTTCCATTCCAGGCCCAAAAGAAAGTTCAGGGGGCCGATTTCCGCGATCGCCGGCAGACCGCTGGCGAACATGAAGAGACAGATCAAGATTACCGCTGCCAAGGACATGCAGGCGCATAACAGAAAAATCAGCCGCATGATTCCTTCTTTATATCTTTGGGTTTTCGCTTTATCGCTTTGTATTTTCATCAATACACTCCAAACGCTCCAAATCCCGGCGGTGGTTGCTGCCACCGCCGGGGAGGAGGTTGTTTTTCAGTTGAGCGGCCTTTATTCGGCCACCTCGCTCCAGTGACTGATTTCTCCCAGATAGATGTTCTTCACCTGTTCGCCGGTGAGGTTGGTGATTTCGTTGTCATGGTTGACAATGACCACAATCCCGTCTCGGGCGATGGCGACGGATGTTAATTGAGAGGCTTCGCTGTCTTTTAATGCCCGGGAGGACAGGCCAAAGTCGCACACGCCTTCACTGGCGGAGGTGATCCCCGCGGAAGAACCGGTCTGCTGGATTTCCACGGTCACACCGGGGTTTTGTTTTTTATAGGCGTCGGCAAGGACCTCCATCACAGGAGAGACCGAGGTGGAACCGGCCAGGGTAATGGTACCTTTGAGGCCGGAGGCGGTGTAGCTTTCGCCTGCGGTGATGCGGATATACCCTTCCTCGCTGATGATGCTTTGCCCTTCGTCGGAGAGGATGAAGGTTTTGAAATCTGCCGCCAAATCGCTTAAAGTGTTTTCCTGATAAACGACGTTAAAAGGACGAGCAATGGTGTAAGTGCCGTTGTTGATGTCTTCTACCGTAGGTTTCACACCGTCGATGCTGACGGCCTTGACGTCATCGGACAAAGAACCCAGGGAGATGTAGCCGATGGCGTTGGGGTTCCCGGCAACGGTGCTGATCATCACGGAAGTGCTGTTGGTGATTTCCGCGGCGGCAGTAATGGCGTCGTTTTCCGCAGCGTCGACAATGCCAAGGAGTTCAACGAATGCGCCTCTTGTGCCGGAACCGTCTTCCCGGGAAATGACGTGGACGGCGCCTAAGGAAGAGCCGCCGTCTTCTTGGTCGCCGCTGCCGCCGCAAGCGGTCAAGGTACCAACCAAAAGCGCCAATAGAACCATAAGACCAAATATTTTTTTCATTTGTTCGTTCACCTCATTTATGATTTTCGATTTTATTATTTCAGTTATATTGTACCCAACAGACTGTTAAAACGGAAAGCGTGTGCATGTTAAATCTTCGCTTAAAAAGCAAAAAAGCATAAATCATCCCTTGACGGCGGCGAATATTACGGTAGAATAAAAAGAGCGAATGGCGGTAACGATTTACTTCGGGCAGGACATACCGCGCTTTTCATAGACAAAAAGCAACATGGAAAGGTGGAAAAAAGATGAAAATAACGGTAATCGGCTGCGGCCGCTGGGGTACATTGATCGCCTGGTATCTCGGAGGTTTGCACCATGACGTGACCATTTACGGGCGGGAAGAGTCTGCCCATCTGCAACAGCTGCGGAAAGAACGGAAAAACCGCTTTTTGACGCTTCCTGATACGGTGGCGCTCTCCAGCGACCTCCGCTGTGTCGAAGATGCCGAAATCATCGCCATCTCCATCGGCGCCCAAGGTCTGCAGGGGCTGATGGATGAATTGAAACCGTTGGCGCTGAAACATAAAACCTTTGTGCTCTGCATGAAGGGGGTAGAAATCGAAACCGGCAGACGGCTTTCTCAAATCGTCGCCGAAAACACGGATCGCTCCAACCATATCGCCGTTTGGCTCGGCCCCGGCCACGCCGAAGAGTTCACCAAAGGCGTGCCCAACTGCATGGTGATCGACAGTGAGGAAGAAAAGGTCAAACAGAAACTGGTGGACGCATTCTCCAGTGAGCTGATTCGCTTTTATTATGGACAGGATCTCATCGGGAATGAAATCGGCGCCGCGGCGAAAAACGTTATCGGCATTGCCGCCGGTATGCTCGACGGTTACGGCCTATCTTCCTTAAAAGGGGCGCTGATGTCCAGGGGTACCCGGGAAGTGGCGCGGCTCATCAAAGCCATGGGCGGCAACGAGCTTTCCGCCTACGGTCTTTGCCATTTGGGGGATTACGAAGCGACGGTCTTTTCAAAGTACAGCCATAACCGCAGATTCGGGGAACTGTTCATCAAGGGCGAGCCCTACGACCAGTTGGCGGAAGGATATTACACGGTGAAAGCCATGATGACCTTGGCCGCCCAATACGGGGTGGATCTGCCGATTTGTAAAGCCGTATACGATGTTTTATATGAAAAGAAGGATGCTCAGACGACTTTAAAAGGCCTCTTCCTGCGCAGCATCAAAAAGGAGTTTTAAGGAAAAAAGAAAGGGGAGAAATCTCCCCGTTAGCCTGTCATGACGTAATCTGAAATTTTTTACGCGCATTTTGTCTACCATCCAATACCCGCGAATTTTCGCGGGTATTTTCTTCATAAAAGATTAATATTTATGTTTATAAAGCGCATTGACATATGTCGTATTCATATATACTATATAAATATAGATACGGTTCTCTCTGGCGCATGATCTTAGCCATTTCCTGATCGCGTTAAAGCGGTGCAACGACCCATTGATACGGTAAATCCTTAACGTCGGAAGGAGATAATCTATGAAAACAGCGAACCGAACCAAAACCGTTACAATCCTGCTATTGGCAGCATTTTTGGCGGCTGTCTTATGCCTTTCGTTCCTTTATCGCGCGCAAACGAAAGCCTCCGAGGCCTCCCTTTACGGCAGAGAAGGCGAGGTGGTAGCCTACGCCGCGGCTTTTGCCTGCTTAGAGGAGAATGAAGGCAAAAGCAAAGGGGAAATGATTGAAAAAGCCCAGGAGTATATCGATGCCCGGAATGCTCTGATGGCGGAAACCGAAGATATGCGTCTTCGTGAATGGGATCGCGAATACCGAGTCGATCAATTACCGGTTCTCTATTACTCTCTTGAGGAATTAAGAGGCGGTATAGAAGAGAGCTTAGAAATTCTTGATGATTTCAGCCATATGTATGACGATGGAGCAAAACCGGAAACCAAAGGCTATACCCGGGAAGATTTTGATCGCCTTTGTGACGAACGAATTGCCGCGGAACGGGAAGTCCTGGAAAAGCTGAACGCCGACAACAACCCGGATCTCTATACTTACAGCACCATGCTTTATCAGGCCAGAATCAGCCATGAGGTCGTTACCTAAAGGTGCGCAGGAGGGGAAACAGTGGCGAAATGAAGCAAAAAGAAAAAGTGGGTTGTCATCATACTGTTGGCGGCGCTCTTTGCTGTCGTTTCCGGCTTTGCTCTTTATTCTCATCAGGAGAAGCAAGAGCGCGTTGGCCTGAACGCCGAAGAAACCATGGCTCTCTATATGGAACGGTGGCAGGACCGGGAATATCCGGCCATGCTCAATATGTGGCAGATATCTACCTTTCGAAAGATATACGGAGAAGGGTTTCTTATGATCTCCGACTGTACTGTGCGTTATCAGGTCTTGTATCAGGAGAAATATTATGAGCATATGAAAACCTATGTTATGGTTCAGCTAAAAGAGGGTGGAATTTGGTATATTAACAGCATTACGTATGGTTAATGTATCGCCGACGGCGGCCCCGGTGAGTGATTTGTCAAAGCCGGAAGAGACTTTGTATAAAACTTAAAATGCCCCTGCCGCAAGTGATCCTGTTTGCGGCAGGGGCATTGTTCGCATTCTGTATTTACATATTTAATCGTTTAATCGATGAGCTCCGGATTGAAATCCTGGAGCCAGGGGAGTCCCCACTGGTTGAGGGCGCTCATAAAGGGATCCGGGTCGAACTCTTCGACATTGTAAACCCCCGGTTTGTTCCAGGCGCCGTTGAGCAGGAGCATGGCGCCGATCATTGCCGGTACGCCGGTGGTATAGGAAACCGCCTGACTTTCCACTTCCTTATAGCTCTTTTCGTGGTCGCAGACATTGTAGAGATAGTAATTTCTCTTGCGCCCGTCCTTTATGCCTTGGAAAAGGCAGCCGATGTTGGTTTTCCCTTTCGTTTTCGCGCCCAAAGCGGCGGGGTCCGGTAAAACGGCTTTCAGAAATTGCAACGGCACGATCTGCTGCCCATTGAAATCGATGGGTTCAATGGCGGTCATGCCGACTTCTTCCAGGCATTTTAAATAATTCAGTTCGCTTTTGCGAAAGGTCATGAAAAAGCGGATGCGTTTGACGCCTTTTAAATAGAGTGCAAGGCTCTCCAATTCCTCATGATAGAGGAGATACATATCTTTTTCGCCGATTTGGGGAAAATCGTAGATTTTTTTGATTTCCAGCGGCTTGGTTTTGATCCATTTTTCGTTTTCCCAGTAATAACCGTTGGCGGTAATTTCCCTGATGTTGATTTCCGGATTGAAGTTGGTGGCAAAGGGATAGCCGTTATTGCCGGCATTGGCGTCTAAAATATCGAGATAGTGAATTTCGTCGAAAAAATGCTTTTGGGCGTAGGCCGCGAAAACCCCGGTTACGCCGGGATCGAAGCCGCAGCCTAAAATCGCGCAGATGCCGGCTTCTTTAAAGCGTTCGCGGTAAGCCCACTGCCATTGATATTCAAACTTTACCGCGTCGGGAGGTTCGTAAGTGGCGGTATCGATGTAATGGGTTTTCGTGGCGAGGCAAGCCTCCATGACGGTGAGATTCTGATAAGGCAGGGCCAGGTGGAGGACGACATCGGGCTGAAAATCGTTGATCAGCGCGATCACTTCGTCCACTTGACCGGCGTCAACTTTTGCCGTGTGAAGATTCGTTTTGCCGCCGTCAAGTTTTGCTTTCAACGCGTCGCATTTCGCTTTTGTGCGGCTGGCGATCATGATTTCTTCAAATACCTGGCTGTTTTGGCAGCATTTCCGAATGGCCACATTGGCGACGCCGCCGCAGCCGATGATTAGAATTTTCCCCATTGCTACTCTCCTTTTGTACAATCATAACTCTCTCCTTATTTTTTAGCGCTGCCGGGGCAGCGCCGTTCCTCCCGTCTCCTTCCAACTCATCTCATCCAATCTGATTTCATCTCCTCTCCTTGATGATGGGAACAGCGGGAATGTTTTTTGTCTTTGGCCAAATAATATTTTTATGATTATATCATACTTTGCAAAATTTTGCACAAGAAGCGCGTCCAAGACCCACGGCGGGGGTTTCGGTTTCGCTTTCACAAAAAAGAGCCTTGCTTTGAAAGTAAGAATGTGCGCGAAAAAATCCCGGAAGCGTTTGATTCACGCTTCCGGGATTTTAAAAACGGTTTGTTTGACTTTGTTCAATATCGCAGAAAATAGCAGAAACGATTACCAGCTGCCGCCGCCCCCCCCGCCGACGCCGCCGCCGGAGAAGCCGCCGCCGCCAAAGCCGCCACCGGAAGAGGAGCTGCTGGGCGGGTTAGAAGTCATGCTATTTTGGAACGAATGAAGGTTTTGGCTGAGCAGGGAGGCGAAAACGACGGTGTTGAACATGGTATAATCGGTGCCGCTGTACCAAGAGGGAGGCGGCAAAGCAAGGCTTTTGAATTTATCCGCCCATTTATCGACGACGCCCAAAGCGTATGCGTAGGGCAGAACATCATAAAAGAGAGCGGGGTTTTCCTCTACCATCATTTCGATTTTATCTTTTTCCACTAATTTGATAAAGCGCTTTAAGCCTAAGATTTGACCGAGCCAGCGGTTGCCCTGTTCGGTGCGTTTCTTGGCGTAGGAACCCGTAAAACCGATCCCCGCGGCGGCGATAGCGGCCACGGCGGCGGCGATGGGCTGCCCCGTAAGCAGTGCTGCCACGGTCATCATCAACAGGAGGAAAACAAAGTAGAGAATACTGGTTAAGACGACTCCCGTTTTCATACGGCCGCGGCATTTTTCCGCGTAATAGCCGATGAGACCGGCCAAAACAACGGTGAGCGCAAAAGCGATACCGCCGGCGATGATACCGGCCAGGAGGGACCAAAAGTAATCGTTGAAACCTTTGCCAAACATGATCCCCACGGTCAGTCCGGCCAAAAGGTAACAGATACCTTTGGCGATGTCGCCGCTTTTCGTATACAGTTTTGTCGCCGGTGTGCTGAAATAGTCCTTGAGATCGAGATAAACGTTTTTGATCGTGTCATGGAATTGATATTTCAGATCGCTTGCCATGACTTTGTCGCGTCTGCGGAACAGTTCGTTGAACATGTATCGTTCATAGGATTTCATGTTCTCATCGGCGTCTTTTACTTTATACAGGGTAAATTGATTCTTTTTTCCGCTCTCAATGGTGAGGTAGCCTTTGTTTGCCCAGTAGATGATCAGGGAAACCACATCCCTAACATCAGCCTGACCGTCGATGATATAGCCGGCCTCCGCCGGGGTAACGCCTTCCGGGGCGCTTACTTCCACGGTGGTATAGACCTTTTTATCTCTGCCAAAGAGGAGGAAGAGGACGAGGGCAGCGGCGGAAAAGAGGAGGAAGACAGCGATGAGACCGAAGCCGACGCCGGGATCTTCCACCAGGAAATAGCCGTCGGGTAAAGCGAGGCGCATGGTGACGCCTTCCCCGGGAGCTAAGACCTTTGTCACTTTGCCGCTGATCGTATTGCCCTCAACGGTGTAGGAAACGTTGGAACCGTCGATGGCGCCGTAGTAGCCGGAGGTGAACGCCAGCTGACTTTCGTCGAAAGCTTTCGGCAGCTGAACGGCAAAGGTCATGTTGTTGATATAGGTATCCCAGTCATTGCCGATGAGGTTATAATAGACTTCATCAAATTCACTGCGTCCGTCGTCTCCCAGCTTAATGCTGTATTGGATCACGTAAGTTTTTTCGCCGATGAAGGTTTCATCCTCACTGCCGATTTTCAGGTCCAAAACCCCATTGCCGTAGCTGCTTTCATAGTCGATGGCTTTGTCACTGGCGCCGTCGCGAACGGAAATATCCCGGATTTTCATGCGGTAGTCATGGGATATCATTTCTCCGTCAATATCCCAGTAGACTGTGGCGGACGTGGGAATGTCGCGGTAAATACCGTGTTTGTAGGTGGAAAAATCCGTTGTGATGGTTTCGGTAACGGAGAGGATATGATCTTCACCGACGTCTACTTTCACGTCGTAACGTTCAATCGTATAATTGTTGACATAGTATTCGGCATCGGCGGCGCTCACCGGCAGAGAGCACAGGAATACCGCCAAAAAGACCGTTATGGCAAAAATTTTATTAAAACTGAACTTTAACATTTTCTTTTTGCTCCTCATCAATGGCGTAGAGCGGCTTTCTGCCAAAGTGGAACAGAGAAGCCACGATGGAAGAGGGGAAAACTTCAGTCTTGATGTTGTAATTCTTGATGACCGCGTTGTAGTACCTTCTGGCTCCGGCGATGTCCTCTTCAACTTTTTGCAATTGCTTCTGTAAATCGAGAAAGTTCGTGTTGGCTTTCAGGTCGGGATACGCTTCCGCCACGGCGAAGAGGGATTTCAAAGCGCCGGTCAGCATTTGGTCGGCGTTGATTTTATCTTCGGTGGTTTGCGCATTGAGACCCAAGCCCCGGGCATTGGTCACGTTTTCCAGTGTGGTGCGTTCATGGGACGCGTAGCCCTTCACCGTTTCTACCAGGTTGGGGATGAGGTCAAACCTCTTTTTAAGGAAAACGTCGATGGTAGCGAAAGCTTCTTCCGTGTCGTTTCGCATGGAAACGAGCTTGTTGTACGTGGCCACGAGCCACAAACCAACGATCACGATGAGACCTAAAAGAATAAGTCCTATGATCATAATGTACATGCCCCCTTTCTTAATACTAATATTTTATCATAATTGTTCCTTTGAAACAACAGCTTTGTTTTCATCACCGCCAAAACAGGTTGATTATTTGAGCTCTAAAAAGTCCGGGATATGAATGGCGTCGCGATAACCTTTTTCGTATAACTGTTCTAAAACAGCTTTGTCTTTGGTCAGCGTATCCAGGCCGGCAATATCGTCGGGGGCGACGATCAGAGCCTTGCCCGCCTTTTCATAGGCTTTTGCTAAGGCGACGCCGCGGTTATAGCGTTCTGCTCTTTGTCGCAGGTTTTCCGCGGCCTGGGGATATTTTCGGCGCAGCAGCCTGGCTTTCCTTTCGTCTTTTTGGGAAGAACGAATATAGTCCTTCGGCCTGGTCAGAATCACGAGCACCTTATCGCAGCCGTCGGCAAAGGCCTTTTCGACGGGTACCGGGTCATTCAAACCGCCGTCGAAATAGGGGACGCCGTTGACGACATAGGGCTTGCCCACCAAGGGAAGCGCGGAGGAAGCCTTCAAAATATCGTAGTTATCCTGCTTCAAGTCGCTTTTCCTAAAGTATTTGGTTTTGCCGCTGAGGGCATCCGAGGCGACGACGAAAAATTCCGCCGGGTTTGCCAAAAGAGCGGGGTAATTCAAAGGACATTCGCCGTCTGCGTTGCTTAAAATCGTATAACCGTAGTCAAGATTGACGTAGGAACCTATTTTGATCAGGTTTTTCAAGCTCATATACTCTTTGCGGAAGGAATAGTCCAGATAAAAGATGCGGTTTCTTTCTTTCTGCCCGGCTAGGAAGGAAACGAGGTTGGCGCTGCCTGCCGATACACCGAGGCAGTAATCAAAGGGGATGTTTTCGCCGAGACAATAGTCGAGGACCCCCGCACCGTAAATGCCGCGGAGACCGCCGCCGACGTCGATCACTCCGGTTTTCATAGTAATACCTTCTTTATGATAAAGTTCAAAGGTAATCAGTCATTACCTCATTCATACGATACTTTAATTTCCAAGAATAATCAACCGGTATCACAAAAAAAATCGATTTCTGATGGAGCATCAGAAACCGATTTTCTCTTTTTATGGGACTTCCTCATGGGCAAACCCCTTTTATGCTATGGTCTTTTTTTACGGGAAAAGGCGATGGAAGTGACCTTTGCCAGGTGATCTTTAATTTAAATCGATGAGTTTCGCGCTCACTCCCTCAATGTTGTTTAAATCAACGGTCAACTGTTCAATGTCCTCTTTTTTACCGCAAGGTTGCAGAATGATCAGTCCATCGCTTGCGCACATTTTATCGTCTGCTTCATGCAGGCCGATGCGGGCTTTGATTTGACAGCCGTTTTTTGTAAGCACATCTTGAAAGTTCAGGGAATTACGAATGCGGTTATCCAGTCGTACACCAACTACATAATAACAAGCCATTGCGATTTACCTCCTTTGAAATGCACTAAATAATATGCGCCTCATTGAAAAACATTATACAGCAAAAGCGACTTCCTCTGGAATCGCCGCGAGCGGCGTCAAAAAGATGCATGACATCGGCGTTCCTTTTTATAATTCTACCATAAAGCTACTTTTTTTTCAAATTGAATCTGTCAAAAAAGAACATATTTATGAAAAAAGTTGTTTTTGGGTTTGACTGCCGGCGTATTGCTTATCCTCTCTTTTTCATCATTGACGCGATTTCGCGGTCTTTTTCCCCGTAGGTTATAAAGATATTTTATGTTCATACCAATAAATTTGCGCAGTGATTATGACAAGGAAGCAATTTCCCGGCGGTTTATTCTGTGGTATTGATCACCGTCAGCCCTTGTTGTTTTGCGTATCGCAGGGTTTGTGCCGTACCGCTAAAAGAGCGCAGTTGAGCGCAGATGCAATAGGATGAGTGGTTGACCATGAAGCGGTTGCGTTTCGCCATGCAGCCTTCATGGTATTCTTCCGATACGTAAATAATTTCGTCTGCCTCTGTCAGTAGATTATGATAGAGCTGTTTTTGCTCTGCGAGCCAAAGCTCCTCCTGATTTTTGCATGAGAGGATTCTCCCTTTTAATATTATGCACTTAATTTTAGTGCATAAAAGCATTTTAACACAAACAACACTTAAAATGAAGTTATATTTAGTGCATTTCTGCGAAAGGGGGCCGGCGTTTTGAAAAAGGATAAACATATCAGCATACGTATTGACGAAGAGGTGTTGCGAAAATTTCATTATGTGGCAAAATACGAAGACCGTTCCGCCAGCGGTCAAATTATGTTTTTAATCAATAACTGTATTCGGGATTTTGAAAAGAAAAACGGCGAAATTGAACTGCCGGAGGATACGAAATGAAAAAGGCTTGCATCACGCAAGCCTTTAAAATATTAGTTTGATGAAATAGAAAAACGTCCGCTAAGAGTCACCTCAAAGGTAATCGCTATGGGAAAAAAGAAAGTTGTTCTTTGAGTCCAACGCTTGGCGTATGGTCTGTTTCTCGCTTTCTGTAAGGTGATACAGATCCATGATCTTTTCATCCAGATCGTCATAAAGTGCTTCTGTGTCGCCTTGGCCCTGAAGCAGAAGATCCACTTTATTGATGATTTCTTGCTGTTTTTCTTCCTCCATAACGGGAATGACGGGAATCGGAATCGCCTCGATATGGGAGCGCAGATGTTTGACGGAATGAAACCGTTTCAGACAATAAAAAGAAGCTATTCGTGCGTTTAGAATCGCCAGGATATATTTGATCTTCAAACCGGGAATTTCAGGGATCAGGATATTGCAGCTATTTAAGGACAGCGTCTGTTGGTCGTCGTAGGCAAAAGCCAGGGTCTCGCCGATGAAGCGATACAGCAGTTTCTCCTTTGCCCGGTACATTTCCACAGGAGCGACCTGCTGGAATTGTTCCGGTGTAAAGTGAATGTAGTGACCCGACGGCCTGATCTTATATTTGAAAAGATCGCTGCCCTTTAACACAATTTCCCAGTCTTCGGTACGCTCCTTCTTAATGTGGGTTTTGTTGTCCCCGGTGACGATACCCAGGGCGAATTTTGCTTGGCCTCGGAGATAGGCTGGGTTTTTCAGCGATTGGATTTTATCAATACAGGCCTGTTCCGCGTCGGATAAAGAAAAGGAGAAGCAGTCCTTAGAGATCACGCGGTTTTCATTGATTGTAAACGTGCCGTGTTCCGTATCGACTTTGCAGCCCTTGGTGCTGCCGGCGTCGGTGAGACAAAGGCCTAAAATAATGGCGGGGCATTGCACGCCGGCAAAGGCGTTTCCCAGATAGGAAACGAATTTGAAGGAACACGCAGAGAGGATGATTTCTCGCACAGCCTCATGGGCGGCGACGTTTAAAACCGCTTCCGGCAAAACCAGGGCCAAACAGCCTTTGGGTGATAGCTTTGCCAGGGATCTCTCGATAAAGAGATTATAGGATTCGGTCCCTTTTTCACGGGCGGTGGCATAGGTTTTGATGAAATAGGGCAGGTCTTTTTGGGCAAAACAGTAACCCCAGGGTGGATTGCCGATCACCGCGTCGAAGCTTTGGGAAAACGTTTTGCGCAGCGTATCGCCGCAGACAAAGTTGTTGTATAAGACCGCCAAATCATCGGTTTGATAGGTGAGGGCCACGTTGAGCCGGGTCAGCTGAACACTGATCTCGTCAATATCTTGGCCGTATAGCTGAGCGGGGGAGATATCATAGGCAGCCAGACTGATCAGAAAGTTCCCCGATCCGCAACAGGGGTCGAAAACCGTTTTATCTTTCCAATCCGTGGCGGCGGTTAGCCGGTTTAAGAGCTTCCTTACGGTTTTAAGGGGCGTATAATAGGCCCCCGTTGACTTCCGCTGTTCCATATCTTTTAATGAGAGGTAAATGAAACCGAGGGTATCTTCACCTTCCACGAAGCGAACTTCTTTGTGCAAGAGACGATCCATCTCCGCCAAAACCTGTTTTGTCGTTTCTTCCTCTTTCAGCCCAATCAGATCGGCAAAGAGTGGACCGTAATCACCCAGGGACAGTTCTCCCCGCAAATACGGTACGATGAGGTTCGGTTCCGCGTAATCCTGTGATGTACGCTGAAAAAACAGCTGTAAAGCAAAGTTGGTCAAGACGATGCGCAGGTTCTTTTCGTTTACGGTGATCTCCTCCGCGAGGATTTCCTCAACCATGGCCCGGTTGCCCTGATGATCGATATAATCTTTGTACAAGGCATTGCCGCAGAGGCTCTTTTTATTTCTTCTGCTTTTCAAAACATGGCCGTCACTGTTTTGAATCGACTGACTCAGCGACAGGATATACGACTTTTCAAAAGTCAGCCTTTTGCCGTCTTTTGCTTTGAGCTTGCCCAAACGCAGCCAGTTTTTGGCCGTAACCTGGGAAATGGAGAGCATCTCGCAAACTTCCGCCAGCGAAAGAAGCCCTTTGTTGTCGGGGGTAAACATGGATTGCCGGTTTTCGCTTTTTTTCCCTTTCACCCGGGCGTCCCCGGGTTTTTCCGCGTTTTCCGGGATCAGCCACACGCCGCTGAACAATTTCGCTCCATCGAGCCTGTTTTGTTCACACAGTAATTGAACGCGTCTTTTGGAAAGATTGAATTTTTCCGCCGCTTCCGTCACGGTGATGTAGTTCATAAAAGCCTCCGCGCCATCGTACTTTAATGATTGTATTATATGCGTTTGGGCGAATGATGTCAACGTCATTAATGGTATGCCACCGAGCCTTTTCCCGGGAGAAGGAGAAGCAATCACTTAAAAAAACCCCCGAAAACAAAAGGTTTTCGGGGGGAGCATCATGTGCTTCTTTTATATGGTTTTGGTTCGTTGGTCAGACCTACCAGGTAATCGACGCTGGTATGATAAAAAAGGGCCAGCTTTACGAGGATGTGAAGGGGTACATCTCTTTTTTCTCGTTCATATTTGGAATAGAGAGATTGATCGCATTGGAGATATTCCGCGATTTTACGTTGGCTTAAATCACGGTCTTCGCGCATGTCGCGAATTCTCAATTTCATCATCATCACCACCGGATTCATTATAGTTTAGGACAGTATGGACAGTTGACTTTTAGGACAATAAGTCCTATAATAAATCGGTAATGAATCTTTGAAAGGGTAGGCTATGGGAAGATGTGATCTTTCTTTATGTATTTATCAGAAAGATGGCAAGTGCACATTGCCACAAATATATATCAACAACTTGGGTTTCTGTGACGAAGTCATTATCGTCGAAATCCCTGAAAGGAATTTACTCGCTTATAAATCGGCGCTTACTTCCAAAAGCAGCTTTTGTAACAGCAGATCTAAGTGATTGTCATGAAAAATCCCCGAAACAAGAGGTTTTCGGGGGAGCCTGTAGACAAAATTGATTTTACCGACATGATCATAGTCTGCCGGGAGAAACTTCAGCTCCCCAGTGATTTATTCTGTGGTGTTGATCACCGTTAGCCCGCGTTGTTTTGCATACCTCACTGTCTGATCAGTTCCGCTTAGTGGGCGCAATAAGGCACAAATGCAATATGATGACCGATCTACCATGTAGCGGTTGCGCTTTTTCATGCAACCGTTTCTATATTCTTCCAATACATAAATAATCTCGTCCGCTTCTGTTAGCAGATTATAATAGAGCTTCTTTTGTTCCGCAGGCCAAAGTTCTTCCTGATTTTTGCAGGGGAGGGCAAAGACCAGTCGGATTTTTTGCCCTGTTTCCTTCTTGGCGATAATCAATGAAGCGGCAATCTGGTCAAAGCCCATCGCACCGCCGGAAATGAAATCCGTAACCCCTTGCTCAATAAGGCACCCTACTTCACGGTCAAGTTTCTTGATGATATGCTCAATCTTTTCTTTCGGTAGTTTTCGATGACCTGTGAAGCAGCAAGTATGCTCTTTCATCTTTTTATCCCATCCTTCCATATTTGGCATACCCAAATATAGTTATTATGTTTGGTATTACCAAATTTGATAACCCCTTAATCCTTTATAATTTGGGCAGGGGTGATGTTATGAAAAAACGCAAATTGCCGCTGGGCAATCGGAATATGATCGGTGCTCGTGTCACTGAAGCCAGGGAGAAGCAAGGCATGAAACAGGTTGAGCTGTTATCGAAATTACAAACAGCCGGAATTGATATAAGCATACCGGCTCTTTCCCTTCTGGAGGGGCAAAAACGTCCGGCGTCTGATTTGGAACTGAACGCCTTGGCTGATATTTTGAATGTAACAGTCGACTGGCTTTTGGGTAGGGAATAAAGCCAAACATTTTGGTTTATGATTGGATGGTGAAACACTGGCAAAATTTCGTTATGTTTACGGCTATGTAGGGCGTTCCGCCAACAGTCAGATCATTCAGCTGATGCTTAGATTCATCGTGGATGACGAAAAGACATACGGCAAAGTTGAATTACCGGAAGAAACAAAGTAATAAAGGCTTGCGCAATGCAAGCCTTTTAGGCCGTCGACAAAGTCTGATACGCGGCGAACGCTTTGCCCCGCGACAGCTTGAGTACATTCAGGTACACGGCGCAGCCGCAGGCCAAAACGTTCGCCGTGTCTAAGCCTTTCTCGGCAGCCTATCATCCTGTAGCCCAAAATCCGCTAACGCGCATTTTGTTTACAGTCTGAAAGGCTTGCGCAATGCAAGCCTTTTAAAATTTGTTGATGCCGTAATTTATTGATTAGCGAAAACGGTTCCTTCGAAGGGTGGTGCCTTGGATGGGGCCATAGATGTTCGCGAAATCAACATCATGATAAATAATGTTTTGCACCGCATATCGTTACCTTAGGCCAACGGCGAGACTGCTTCGTGCCTTGTGAAAAGAAGCTCTGATTTACTGCAAAACGGGAAGGTGTGAAAGTAACGATGGAAGCTGATTGCCTTTTTAATCCGCCGTTACTTTTTCATAGGGCCATTGGGTGATTCCGCCGAAGTCGTAAACGTTAGTATATCCCAGTGCGATCAGTTTTCGCGCAGCTTGGGCACTACGGTTGCCGGAACGGCAGTAAACAAGAATTTCAGCATTGACGTCGGGGAGCAGTGCGGGTTTTGCGTCGGAGATCGTTTCGTTGGGTATCAATATGGAATTTGGTATGTGCTCCTGTTCATATTCTTCCTTGGTTCGCACGTCTAAAATAACCACATCGTCACCGCTGTCTATTTTTGCCTTGGCCTCTTTCGCGGTGATCCTTTCGTAGCTGATATTGCCGGCGCCATCGGTGTTCTCGGGAGCATGCTCCTTTGTGGGGCCGATAAACATATTAGCGACAAGGGCGCCTAAAATAACGCCATATATAATTGAAATATATGGGTTTGCGGTAATCGGACATGTGCCGGTGGCACAGCCGATTAATCTGTAAAGCACAAAATACCCGAAAAAACCTCCTGCCAAGGCTCCTATAATATATTGAATCATCATGACATCGCTCCCTTCTTTTTCATCTTTAAGTTCTTCTATTAAAGTATATCGCATATCCATATTTTAATCTGTGATCTTGTCACGGATAAAAGATTCGTTGAAATGAAGCCTGATTTTGCGTTTTGGCAAAAGGAAGACATTATTGTCCTCAGATGCCACGGGACGGTGATACCGCAGAGGGTAGGGGAAGGATGTTCTTTTCCATGCATGATACCGTATTTGCGGTACAAAATACCCCCGCAGCAGTTCGCTGTCGGGGGTCGTTGTTTTTAGATGGTTTTAAAGAGATAACCAAATTTGTTGAAGCAGAACGTAGTATGTGAAAAGTTGGTGGCAGTCTAATTTTTTTGGTGAACGTTGGCGCCGCTCATCTGCATCCGTCAGATCCTGCGGAAGTATCAAAATTAACGCGATCGATCACGCGGTCTGTCAACTTGCTGAAAACAACAATATTCAGTCCGCGTTGGTTCAATGAATACTCTTTGCCTGATAGCTTGATGGAAGAATTATCTCCAACATCAAACCCAGCGCTTTCTATATGAAAGTGCTTATCATAGAAGCCATTAGAGGTACTATAGGAGAATTCAAGGCTGTCGTGCGCGCATTCCTCATAGACAACCTTGCGGGAATCAATGACAGCAATATAAGAATGGCGGAAGAGATCCGAATTGAAATCTGTGTTGAGACCCAATGCATGGAGAGCTTCCTTCTGCTTTTGTGACAGGCCGGCCAAAAAATCATCTTTCGCTGAAATGATAACAACGTAGTCATCAGAATGAGAAAGATCATCAAGATATTCTTCAAAATTGGTGCAGTCTTTCAAAGCAAGTTGGGCTTGATAGGCATGATAATAATTCATAAAATCCGCATAGCTCTGGTCAAATGATGTGGAAACTTCTTCGGTGGCATTGAGGTCAAACTTGTAATTTGCCGCCAAAAAAGACGCCACATAGCCGGAGGTTTTATATGAGCCAAAAATATTTTCATGCACCGTGTCTAAAAAATCTGTTTTAGGATCAAGGATGGTTTCTTTTGCGTTTTCATCGTTCAGATCTAAATACGTTGCGCCATAAGTGTCGGCAAAAGCCTGCACTTCCATATGCCTTTGCCAGTCCCAGTCAGATATGGGCAGAGACAGCAACAATACTTTAATACCGTTGGCATGGCACGTTTCGATCATTTTTTCAACATAGGTCGGACTCATCCCGGAAAAGTCGTAGGTTGCGGGAACTTCAAGATTTTCGTTTTCCTCCCTTTGATAGTTCAAAGTAATTTTATGGTTATTCAAATGAACACAGCTTCCCTTTAAAACATGTTGTTTTGAGAGAAAAGAATCATCGAAATCATTTGAGGTAATGTTATCCCTGCTATGATATAGGATAAAAGGAAAAAGGTACTCGAAAGCACTGCGTGTATCACTGTGTGACGCAATATCACGGGCTGCTTGTAACTTTGTTTTGGAAAGCTTCATGTAATCTAAGGCAAGATGAACGACTGCATTGGTATCATCCTCGTCAAAATACTGATGGGGCTGATTAAGGCCGTCTTTCGTCGTGACCCAGCGCGCATGGATAATCACCACTTCAGGATGCTGATATTTTAAAGATTCCATCAACAAGTAATAGGCGGCAAGAGGATGTTGCTGCTCTGTTGACAGATTATAAGACGTAATCTTTTCTTGATTCCATAATACCGCCGGCTGCACACCATTGGAAGTGGTGCTGGTGCCAAAAATAAGGACGTCAAGGCTGTCTTCCGGCTCATTGTAAAATTCCGCAACGGTAGAAGAATCGCTCCAATCATCGATATAATCAGTCATTTTTACATTGTATATCCTTGCCAGAACAAAAACGATGATCATGATGATGGTTAAAAAAAGGGTGATTCTGATGAGATGTTTCAAAATCCGTTCTCCTTCCTTTTAGAACTGCGCATATATAAAACTTTGAGCGGTATAATTGGGGCCGTAAACACCAAATAACAATACGGCAATCACCGCTCCGATGATGATCAGCCATCGAAACCATAAATTTTGCTTGCTTAGAGTGGCGCGGATGCCAAGACCTTTTTCCTGCAGGATACCGACGACCAACAGAATCAGTATTCCGGCAAACACGATATGGTAATCGGTCTGGCTAAGCCCCAGTTCCAGCATAGTACCGTCGTACAGTGTCCACGGATCCCAATGGGTCAATGAGGATTTTAGCATGGTAAAACCGCTCATGAACCCGCCGCTTCTGGTGATACAGCGTCCAATGGAAACCAAGAACAGCGTACGTAATATGCCAAACAGCCGCCAGCTGAAACAATGGCGGTTGATTTTTAATTTATCGGCCATTTTGTTGAACAGCGGATTCAAAAGCTGGGAAAGCGCGATCAGCAAGCCATAATACAAACCGAAGAACACGAACTTCCACGCGGCGCCGTGCCATACGCCGATCATTAAAAAACAAACCATCGTGGCGATGGAGGGGGGCAGTACCCGTGCGATATGATTGCCAAACCTCTCTAAGCGACAACTCAGTTTAGACATGGTTTTGGATAATACAATAGGATAGAACACATAGTCCTTTGCCCAGCTGCCAAGAGTGATATGCCACCGACGCCAAAATTCAGCCACGTTCTGGGCAAAATAAGGACGCTTAAAGTTCTGGGCCATCCGAATGCCCATAACCTCGGCGATGCCGCGGGAAATGTCGATGCCACCGGAAAAATCGCAGTAGAGTTGAAGTCCGTATGCCAAAGAGCCGAGGGCATTGACAAAAAAGCCGAATTCGCTGCCGCTGTCAAACACCGTTCCCACGAGGGCGGAGAGACGGTCGGCAATCACCAGCTTCTTAAAAAAGCCCCAAAGCACCAGCTGCAGCCCTAATTTCAAACTGTCAAGGTTGAATTTATGGGAAGCAGTGAGCTGTGCGGCAAGACTGTCGTATCTGCTGATCGGTCCCTGGATCAGCTGCGGAAAAAACGATACGAAAAGGGCGAACTTTGCTATATTTTTATCCGGCGCATATTTGCCCCGGTAAACATCGATCATATATCCGGATGATTGAAAGATATAAAAAGAGATGCCCAATGGCAACAGGAGGTTCAAATGGGGCAGTGCCGCATCGGCAGAAAAAACGGTGAACAGCGCATTCAAATTATTGGCCAAAAAGTCATAGTATTTCAAGACGCCCAAAATGCCAAAGTTGAGAATAAGCGCACAAACCAGGACTGCCCTTGTTTTTCTTTTAAACGTTTTTTTTAATTGCTTGCGCCCGTCTTTGTCCAGTCCTTCTGTGGCCAGGGCAATGCCGAGCTGCGCATTGATTTTCCCCATCACGCTGCCGGCGTAAAAGGTGATCAGCGTAGAGGCGATAAGAAATACGGACATTTGCACGCTTGCAAAGAAGTAGAAAACATAGCTCGCAATCAGAAGTACCATCCATTGGGTCTTTTTCGGTACCACGAAATAGATTAAAAATACGAAAGTTATAAATAAAATAAAGGTCAGTGAATGATAACCCATCTTACAAACTCCTCATACATAAGTCCGGGAATGGGTTTACTCTTCATCCTGTAAACGCTTGATCAGTGCAACTATGGCATCTAGGGAATTGAAATTAGCAGGTACCAGATCCTCTACAGTGATCTCCACGTCGAATGTTTTGCCGATTTCACTCACCAAAAAAATAACGTCAAAAGAATCCAGTAATTTGTCATCAAAAAGCGTATTGCATGTTTCGAAATCGAGATCTCGATTTAACTTTTTCAGAATATCCAATAATTGTTCTTTCATTTTTTCCTCATCCTTCCATTAAACTCAAATCTTCCTATGATCCTATGATCCTATCGGTGATTTGTGTTGGTTTTTACGGCTGGAAATAACGTCCCAGCTGCGAATACATCGTTTTTTCCGATTCATTTCTAGGAATGCTGTCCAGGGTTACCACATGAAATACCGCCTGATTAAGCCCGGTTTTTTCAAACAGCAAATTGCGAATTTTCCGCTCGTTCCCCTGGCCGGCAATGAAAACGTATAAGTGGTCATCCATACCCGTGCAGGCACAATCAAGGGATTCAAAGCAGCTCATCACGAGACGCTCCATCTCATCCAGATTGACCCGGTTGCCGAATATCTTCAAAAAACGTTCGTTTCTGCCAACGATGTAGAAATAGCTTTCCTCATCCAATTTTGCCAAATCACCGGTTTCCAGCCGCGATCCGCGTTCATCACCTTTTGCGAGATCCGCCCCGGACTCCGCATAGCCCAGCATCACATTATCTCCTTCGTATATGAGCTTGCCGACAACGTCGGGTTCGGTGATCGTCCCGCCGTCATCACTTATCAGATAAAGTTTTCCGCCGGGGATCGCAATACCGATGCTGCCGCTTTTTTCTGTGGCTTGATCAGGGGGGAGATAAGCCATCCACGCGGTTGCCTCCGTTGCCCCATACATAATTACAAATCGGACGCCTTTTTCCTTGGCCCAGCCCGCAAACTTCTGTTGCAGCTCCACGGAAAGTTTCCCCCCGGCCTGGGTTATCGTCCGCAGTGAGGGCAGCTGCTGACCGAAGAAACCCAGCCGGTCAAGGATGTCATATAAAAAGGGAACACCCCCAAAAGAAGTGGCTTCGTATTCTTTGAAAAAATCCCAAAAAGCTTTTTCGACGACTCCCCTGTCGGTGAGTAAAATGGTTGCTCCGGCATATAAATGGCTGTTGATAATCGAAAGACCATAGGTATAATGCATGGGCAGCGTCGTAATGGGACGTTCCGTATCATCGAGTGTAAGGTATTGGGCAATGGCTTTCATGTTGGAACGAAGGTTTCGGAAGCTCTGGCGTACAAGCTTTGGACTGCCCGTGGAACCCGAAGTGGTCATTAGCAGCGCGAGGTCAGGATGAAGGGGATAACTTTGCCCGCAGTCCGTTTGTATCAGCACATACCCAAAGGACGAGAAAATGACCCTGCCGGACAAGCGGCTCTTCATCTTGACGGGAGTCCAAATAAAAGAGGGTTTATATAGATCGATCAACGACCGCAGCAGGGACTCATCAAGATCGCTGCTGAGCAGCAGCGGCACGATCCCCTGATTTAAGAACCCGACATATCCGGTTACTGAACCGATGCTGTTTGTACATAGAGAGAATACCAGGCAGCGACAGGATATTTTATCAGCAATCTGCCGGCCAAGTTGGAGCAGTTCGCCATAGGTAACGCTTTCGCCCGTATCCTGTATCAGCGCGGTTTGCTCCGGCTTTTTAAAATCCCACATCAAGATTGGCAATATCCTTTCAAAAATCAAAAATCAAATCGTTATTAAAAAATAACATGAAAACAAGTTGAATGCAACCCGCAACCATTCGTAAAAATGAATAATGATGAAATTACCATCATAAATTGCTCATAAAAAAGATGGTACGAAGATAACGTATAATTAATTTCGCAAAATCAATATTAAAAAATGGACTAGTCCAAACCCGTCATGTAGCAGGCATTCAGTGGGGAGCAAAATGCTATCTCAATATGAAGCACCTTGAAACTCTGGAGTCTCTACAGAATCAGGATGATTTCATGAATTTTGTCAGCTAAGGAGCAGACACCAAACGGCAGAAATTGATTTTGCGAACAAAAGCCGCGTTTGGATACTCTTCCAAACACGGCTTTTGTGTACATGGCGTGCCTGGCCTTTTGCCTGCGCCTTGCTGTATACGGTTTCTCAACCCACTGTCATCCGGCCAAAAAATCCGACAAATGCCAGAATTTTTATTTTTTCAGTTTCGCGGCAGTTTTCGCAAACCCCGCCGCGGTCAGCACTTCGTGGGTGACAAACTGCTTGTCGTAAAAGAGGGCAAAGGTCGTATAGGCACAAGGAATCGCCCTGGCTTCTTTCGGCTTTGTCAGGTGGATCACCTTGAGCGCAACGCCAAGATCCGCGGCTTTGGCCCGCAGCCGCGGCACGGCCTTGGCTGTATGGGGACACTGATTGGAGTAATAAAGCACAAAGCCGTCGTCCTCCACGGCCGCCGTGGCCAGTTCCGGCAGGAAACGGGGAACCGCGGCGTTTTCTTCTAAGGGGTAATACCATAACTCAAAATAAGGCGCGGCTTTGGCCGCCGGCTGAAACCCTTGGGCCAAAAAATCCGCCTTTCGATTGAGGTAGGGCATATCCTCTGCACCCACAAGGGCGCAGAGGCCTTTTTTATGTTTGATTTTACACTCGGCAATGCATTCCCGCCAAAGGGCTTTTTCGTAGCCTTTATGGCGATATTTTTCGTCGACCCGGAAACAATGGATGAACATGTAATCAGGAGCTTCCACGGGACACCAGGCATCGTCCGCTGGAATATATTCCATGATGACTTTACCGTTTTCCGCGCCCTTGCGGATCACCAGTCCGTCTTCAAAAACGTTTTTCAGCCACTCCCTTTTTGCCGCGATGCGGCCTTCGTTGTTGCGGTCCCGCAAAACGCAGCAGAGATGCTCTTTTTCGAAATTCAAATAATCAATTACTTTCGTTTCCATAAAACGCTCCTTATCGGTGGGTCGGAAAGGGACGCGCCGCGATGACCATGAGTCTTAAAACCGGCAAGCCCTTTTAGCGCGGAAAATAGAAAGGAAATCTTCCTATTTCAAAATCTCCGCAACAGCCGTTTCCATGTCGGTTTTCGAGACCAGCCGCTGATGCCGAACGTCTCTCTTTTCAAGATCCACAAGACCGGGGTGCATGGCGAGACCGGTGGCTTCTGCCAAGGCTTTCGATACGGCAAACTCATCCATACCATCGGCAGCCCCCATCCCGTAAAGACCTTCGTACACCGCTCGATTGAATTTATAAGGATTGGCGGTGGCGGCGATCACCGCGGGAACGCTTCTCTCGCCGTGTTTTTCATCGTATTTGGCCAGCGCCTTTACGGCGACGGCGGTATGAGGGTCGAGAATGTATTGATCGGATTTTTTCATTTCCCCGATGGCGGCCAAAGTTTCCTTTTCGGCGGCGCATTCCCCGGCCATTAAGGACTGCATTTCCGCAACGGCCGCGCTGGGTAATTGGTAATGGCCTTCCCGGTCGAGATCATCAAAAAGCGTTTTTACCGCCGTATCATCCCTGTGGCAAAGCTCAAAAACAAAGCGCTCAAAGTTGCTGGAAACGAGGATATCCATGGAAGGCGAAGAAGTACGGAAAAACTCCCGCCGTTTATCATAATGACCGTCGGCCAGCACATCGGTTAATACTTTATTTTGGTTGGACGCGCAAAGCAGCATACCGATGGGGAGTCCCATCCGTTTGCCGTAGTACGCGGCGAGAATATTGCCAAAGTTTCCGGTGGGAACCACCACATCCATCTTTTCTCCCTGTTTCAGTCTGCCTTGTTGCAACAAAGCGCCATAGGCTTTGAAATAGTAGACGATCTGCGGCAGCAACCTGCCCCAATTGATGGAATTGGCCGAGGAGAGACGGTAGCCCTTTTCATCAAGACGGCGGTTAAAATCAGTGTTCCCGAAAATCTCTTTGACACCCCGCTGACAATCGTCAAAATTCCCTTCCACCGCCACCACATAGGTATTTTCCCCGGACTGGGTCGCCATCTGCAAGCGCTGAATCTCGGATACGCCGTTTTGGGGATAAAAAACGATGATCTTGGTTTTTGCCACATCGGCAAAACCTTCCAGGGCGGCTTTCCCCGTATCGCCGGAAGTGGCCACCAAAATCACGACTTCCTTATCGCCGGCCTGCTTTTTCATGGCAGTGGTGAGCAAATGAGGCAGAGCCTGAAGGGCCATATCCTTAAAGGCCGCGGTGGGCCCATGCCATAATTCCAAGATATAACGGTCGCCGGAAACAGGGATGAGGGGCGCGATGCTGGGGTCGTCAAAATGAGCGCCGTAGGCTTTTTTGACCACCTGATCAATTTCTTCCTCACTAAAATCATCGAGGTAAAGACGGAAGATCACCTTGGCCAGTTCCCCGTAGCTCATGTCGGCCAGAGCGGACCAGAGGTCTTTCGGAAAGGGAACGATCTCTTCGGGCACAAAAAGGCCGCCGTCGGCCGCCAGCCCCTTATAGATTGCCGCGGAGGCGCAAACAGGCTTGGCGCCGCCTCTGGTGCTGATATACATAAAGAAAACCTCATTTCCGCAAAAGAAAGCGTCCGTAGTAGATCGGGCCTTCTTTGCTCTTTTTTTCTTCGTATTCCGTGGAAATTCCGTCAAAATAGGCGCTGTGATGATAATCAAGGCTCACCTCGGTTAAGACGAAGCCGTGATTGGTCATTTCCGTCAAGGTAAATTCAAAGAAAGAGGCGACGTCGGTACGAAAAAAGAGTTCGCCCTCTTCCTTTAAAATCTCACGGTAGAGTTGCAAAAAGTTCTCATGGGTCAGCCGCCGTTTGCGATGGGCTCGTTTGGGCCAGGGATCGGAAAAATTAAGGTAGATGCGATCCACTTCTTTTTCGGCGAACCAATCCCTGAGGGAAGCGGCGTCACCGCTGATAAAGGCGACGTTTTTACAATCGTCGCCAATCTTCTTTGCCGCGTCAAAAATGACTTCATTGCGCATTTCCACGGCGATAAAATTCGTTTGCGGTTCTTTTTTGCGCAGGCCGTCGATGAAACGGCCGCGGCCCATACCGATTTCCAGAAAGAGCGGCGCTGCCGCCCCGAAATATTCCCGCCAGATCCCGGCATACGATTGGGGTCTCGCCACCACAAGATGGGGATATTCCGCCCTGAGGCGTTCTTCGATGCCGGAGATCTTTCGCAAACGCATGGTTTACGCTTCCTTGGGCTTCATTTCGCCGTCGATTTTTTCGTCCGCCGCGTCGATCTTTTCATCGTCATAGCCATATTCTTTTTTTAATTTATAGGTAATGGCATCCGCCCAGAATTTCACTTTTTCCTGAATCTTTTTATACTTCTTGCTGTTTTTATCTTTACGGCTGCCCCACATTTGGGCATTGACCGCCACAGTATTCAGAATATAGCGCATCTCCAGCAAGTCGTTTTCCGTAAATTCCTGGTAATGTTCGTTGAGTTTTACGATGATTGATTGATAATATTCATTGAATTCACTGAAACCCAATTCATGATCCATTGATAGATATTCTTTTAATTTTCCTTTGATCGCTTCCATGAAATACTCCTTCTCAGAAAAAACAATATGGTATAGAGGTTAACAGAAAACAGCCAAAATTGCAAGATTATAAGCGGTTTTCTTTGGAAAAGCTATAAAAATTCCCGTTGGGGCAAATGATCACATGATCCATCAATGCCGCGCCGATGCTCTTTAAGGTCATATAGAGATGATTGGTCAGTAAAGCGTCCTCCGCCGAAGGATACGGGTCATTGGAGGGATGATTGTGGGAAAATAGAACGTATACGGCATTATGACCCAGCACCGCCGAGACGATTTCGCGGTTATGCACCGAGACTTCTTCCATATTGCCTTTGGCAATTACTTTCGAGGAAATCAGCGTCTTTTCCGCGTCCAGCAGCAAAATCATCGCCGTCTCCTCCATCACCCCTAAATAGAGGGCGTGAAGATATTCCACGACCCTGCCGAGGGAAATGAAGCGTTCTCGCTTATTGTGCCGGGAAACATAATAACGCCGGCAAATCTCGGGAATCAGAGCAAGAAACTGGGCGCTCTGAGGGCCGATGCCGCCAACTTTTGCTAATTCTGTTTGATCACTGTCAAATACGCGATTAATGCTAGAAAAAGTATTGATAAGTGCGTGGGCAGTATCATTTGTGTTCACTCTGGGTTGTACAAAATAGAGAAGATACTCCAAGAGCTCATGATCACTTAGCCCTTCGATCCCATGTTTTTCGATTCTCTCACGCATTCTTTGTCGATGGCCTTTGTTCATGTTTCGTTTCACCGTCTATAAATGATTATTTATGCAACTCTTTCTCTTAGATCAGTCTAATTCATAACAAAACCTCGCTTCAATTCTATCCAGCGCAATTTTGCGCTACATATTATATCCGATTTTACATACATTTTAACATATTCTATTAGGGGTTTCAACATTTACACAACATTCTTGCATTAAAAAAAATTAATACCCCACAAAATAATCTTGACAAGCGCGCCATTTTATTGGATAATATAGCTACTGTCATATGGAGCTATAGCTCAGTTGGTTAGAGCGCTACGTTGACATCGTAGAGGCCACTGGTTCGAATCCAATTAGCTCCACCAAAAAGAATGCCTGCCCGTTAGGGCGGGGATTCTTTTTTTATTTTTATTAGGAATAGTCCATTGCTGCTCAAAAAAAATCACCCGCAAAAGCGGGTGATTTTAAAATGAGGGAAGGTCTGCGGTATCATTCATGATACCGCGACGACGATCCATCTGCCCTCACCATAGCAGGTATACATCCGCAATGCCTGCCGGTCATAGGACTCGGTAACAAACCGCGTAGCAGTATCTACGCCGATATAGTTATTCTCTTCCGCCGCGACGGTCGCTTCTTCACTGATGATCACCGTATAGCTGGTCAGGTTTCCATTCAAATTCAAAGTGATTTCATCGCCGACCGTGGTGCGGTATAAATTACCGATGGCATTGCTTTGGTGCCCCGATACCATAATATCGTTTGTGCCAAAATACGTTTCAAAAAAATTCAAATCACAAACAGCGCCGTAAGCGTCAACATTTGTTTGGTTCAACTCCGTCAAAGCAAATGGAATGACCATATTCGCGCTGGGGACGCATACGGAATTATTCTCCGCAGTCAGTTTGGGAAGCGCCTCCGCTTCCTCATGACCGCAGGTTACACAGGTTCTTCTTTGCAAACCGCAATCATTGACCGTGGGCCCAGTAACCGTTTCCCACGGACCGAAAGTATGATTGGTACAAGTTTGCTCTACACTCGTTTTGCTTTCTTGAGTCGCCGAAGCGTTTTCCATCGTTGCTGTTTCAACCGCAGCCGCCGCGTTCACTGCGTCCGTCGCCGCGCCAATACGATCTTTGACTTTTGCCGTAACAGCGTCTTTTTTAGCCACCGTCACAGTGTGATTGCCCCACACCGCAACGGCAGGTTGCTGAGAGGCAATCCTCCCCGCCACCATATCCGTAAAAGCGATTAAAAAAGCGCCGGTTAAGAATATTGTAAAAACAAGACGAAACCATTTATTTTTCATAAATGCACCCCATTCGCTATCACATGAAAGAAACACCACCTTTAACTCTGTTTTCATACCGGAAAAGTGATCGCGAAACGTAAAAAGAAAAGCGCATGAATTGATAACGGTCCAGCTCAACTCATGCGCTTGCTATAATCAGTTTTAGAGGATACCTGAGAAACAGGATGGGAAACCTGGCTCTGCACCGCCTGAGATACTGAAATCGATTTTCTGTATTTCTAAATTGTGACTTACAGAAACCCAAATAGATCACCCCCCTCTCCCTTTAAAACATAAAACATGTATTCTTTTGTCATTTTTTCAACTTCTTGTCTAAAACATAGCATAATTATCGATAGATTTCAATACTTTCTCACAAAAAAGTTTCGCTAAAATTCTACAAAATATGCTTCTTTCTCCTATCTGGCTATTTCGACACGCCGGGCTTTGCGGCAAGTCAACCTTTTTGAACCGCGTTTTTTGTTTAAGCCCCACCTTCACCCCGGTTTATCCATAGGGACCGTTGGCAAAATCGACGTTTCCCGACGTATCGATAAATATGATTTCCGTCGTTTTTCACCACTTTATACATTATAGCGGGAAAACCTCCTCAAGAAAAGGAAAAACCCGCCGAAGCGGGTTTTTAGATTGGATCATGGGGCGTTGAACGCCGTATACGTGAGAGTGCAAGCAAAAGGCCGGCTCGCCGTGGACTTAAAAGAGTCTAAACAGCGTCTCTTATGGAGGGGTTTTTACTCTGTGTTTTCCGTATTTTCTTTTTTATCTGTTTCCCTGTTGTCTGCTGCCGCCGGTTTTTCCGTTTTGTCTGTGCCGGCTTGGGCAGCTTCTTCCTGGGCGGCGGGGGCTTTTCCCTCATCACGGTGAACTTCTTCTTTGAACTCTTTGATGCCCCGGCCCAAGGACTTGCCGACACCGGCCAGCTTCGAACCGCCGAAGAGAATCAGGACAAGCACGATAATGAGGAGGATTTCCCAAATACCAATTCTCATAATAACTACCTCCTTCGTAAGAATACCCGTTTATCGAATCACGATTTCGGGCTTTTGATCTTCTTTATTTTGGAAAACCGGCAGGTTTTCCACGAAAAAGAGATACAAAACAATGATAAAAGCAACCATGCCGAGGACGATGCCGATTTCGCTGAAGGAAGGAAAATAAAACGTACCGGCCTGCTCCGCCATGGCGGTGAAGACGCAATTCACACGGTTCAACACCATGCCGGAAAGACCGCAAACAGCGGCGATCACCTGGCACTTGGGATTCTTCCGCAAAGGGGTCAAGATCAGCGCCAGCGGTATCACGACACCAACGGCGATTTCCAGAAGGAACAGGTTCCCTTCGGCGCTACCGGCAAAAACAGCGCCCCAAACACCCCGCAAAGAAAGGTCAATCCCTTTCAGCAAAAGATAAACCGCCATTGCCGCCCCGGCAAGGCGCAGAACGCCGCCGATCGTCGGGTAAGCGGATTTTTCCCGGAAATAACGGTTGCTGAGATGGTATTCCAAGGCAATGAAGCAAAGTCCGCCGTAAAAAGCAGAAAGCAGAAAAGCCCAGGGCAAAAACGCTGAATACCAAATCACATGGAGTTTCCCCGGCATGGCCAGATAAAGCGCGCCGTAAGCCGCCTGCTGACCAAAAGGGAGCACACAGGCGAAAAGGACGAAAATGGGCAGGAAAAACCGTACGATCAGCTTCACCCACGGTTTGTAACGGTCCCCCCATACCTCCAGCAACTGAAATACTTGCACGATAAGGATCAGAACCAGACAAATGACCGCTTCGTAGAGAGGAGACGTCCAGGCGGCGGAAACGAAGATCCAATAAAACTGATCCCAGCGCCCCATATCCATAAAAAAGATCAAAAACGCAAGCAGATAGCAGAGAAACGAAAGGAGCAGAGCCCGGCGGGCCAATGGCTGATATTGCGGCAGACGAAACACATAGGCAAGCAAAGCCACGGCAAAACCGCAGGAACCGGCGGCGCTCAAAATCATATGGCAACAGAGCCAAAATCCCCAGGGCCAGCCATCGGATAAATGGGTGGCGGCGCCGAGGCCGTTGATGAGACGGTAAATCATCAGCGCGAAACCGATCACGGCGAGACCGAGAAGGCAGAGACGGCCAAAGGTAAAGCGAATTGTGGTTTTTTTATTCCACCGCATATTGTAATCAAGCATGTTCTTTTCCCTTCCTTCTCCACCGTTGTTTATCTTAAATAATGATTATACTGGATACTTCTATATGTGTCAAGAAGCGGGAAAACGCAAAACAGCAAAAGACAAAGGCACATTTGATGGTTTTTTCATGTTTTTACATGTTGTTATAGGAAAAAAGCTGTCACCGTCGAAGATATAACAGAGTTTCAGGGAAGGACAGCGCAATGAAAAAAAACCGTTTACTGATTACAGGCACTTATTTATTCTGCTTCACTTTGCTTTTCCTATTCTGCGGCTGCGCCGGTCAAAGCGGCACAGCGGAAAAGGAAACGAGCGCTTCCCCGGAGGGGAACAGCGACGCCAATCTCAATAATTTGGGTTTGGCGGCAACGGACGGCGAAACCCTCTACGATATCGGCAGCGACGGCGGATACGATATCATATACAAGACCTCTGATGACGGCGCCGCCGCCGAAGCCATTGTCGGGCTTGACGGCTACATCCAGTTTTTGAACATCAGCGGCGGCTATTTTTACTTCGTCGGCATCACCTATGACAGCGACGGCAAATCGAGCGAAGCCATATTCCGCGCCGATCTCAAAGGCGAGAAAAGGGAATGGCTTTTCGATCTTGACGAAGATCTCTCCGTCAGCTATATGAGGGTCGTGAAGGATACTATTTTTTACGCCGCGGCCAACCCAGAGGACGCATCATCGCTCTACGCGGTAAATATCGCAAGCGGGAAGCAAATCACGCTGCTCTCCGCAGAAAAAACCTTGGAATCCATCAATCTCACCGGGGACAACATCTACTATGTGGAGGGAAATCATCTTTGCCGCGCCAATCTCGACGGCAGCGCAAAAAAAACGCTCTACACCGGTGAAATCTGGCTGGGAAACCTCCTCTTAAATGGGGACACGCTCTATTTTGTCGAAACCCAAAAGGATCAAACCGACAGCATCCGCGCGTTAAGCACCACCGGCGGCGAACCGAAAACGCTGCTTTCCGGCATCAACTGGATCAATTATCTCAACATCGCGGGAAAAACCCTCTACTACGCCGACCATGTCTATGATGATGAGGGCAACCTGAAAACCGCCGCTTTCTATGGGTTGTCCCTGGACAGCGGGGAAACCGCCCTTGCCGGTAAAACAGAGAAGTCCTACGCGGGCTTTTCCATCCTCGACGGCAAACTGATTTACCAGGAAGAACATGACGGCGATTTCTCCGCCAAGGTTCTGACCCTTGGCAAATAAGCACACAAAAAGAGCGTTTCGCTTTCCCCTGTAAGAGGAAGGAACGATACGCTCTCTATTTTTTCACCATTCTTTTACTTATGCGGCTTCGCTTTGCTGCTTTCTGTAGTAAAGGCTCATCACGGAGACGGTCACCGCCACCGAGGCCACAAAGATATAATTGAGATCCGTGCCGAGGCCGCTGCGTTCATCTTCATACCGCTCATGAAGCCACTTCAGATATGCCAATGGTTCCGTATCCGTCCGCTGGCAGGCGCAGGCCAATTTCTTTAAGGTTTTCTGTAAGGCAAAGTGCAGCTTTGTTTCGTAGATCATATGAAGGCGTAAATTACGCTTCAAATAGCCTTTGTTATGGGCCGTCGTGAAGTAATCGGCAGTATAATGAAGCAATTCGCCCATGCGACGGCTGAACAGCCTTAAATCGGAGCAATCATCGTTTTCCAACTCGGAAATCAAAACAGTGATGCTTTTTAAACACTGTTCCCCATAGTGGGCGCCCTCAGCCTTTTCCCGCATATCCGGGGAAACGCTGCCGTACATCAAAGAGGAATAGGAAAAGGTTACGCCGTAATTCTTTTTCATATGGTCATACACATGATCCGCGACCATGATGTGACTAGGTATCAGCATAAAAATCTCATTTCTCACATATTCTTAACATTCTAAAGGACATTTTATCATGGTTTTCACGGAAAGATGTGCCTTTCGGCGCATTTTTTTGTGTACATTTCAAGGAATATCAGCCACGGAATAATATATAGAAGAAGTAAAAGGCATAAATAACCAAAAATAGGTATCCGTCGCGGTTGGCGATGCGGCGGTTGCGCCAGCATATACCCATGGCCATTAAGGTAACGACGCAGAGCAGAACGCTGTCGATAAACAGATAGGACGGCACCGTCACCGGGACAAGAGTCGCCGCAATACCAAGGACAAGCAGAATATTGAAAATATTGGAACCGATGATGTTGCCTATGGCGATTTCACTGTTGCCCTTTTTTACCGCAACCACGGAAGTGACCAGCTCCGGCAGGGATGTCCCAAAGGAAACGATGGTAAGACCGATAAAGGTCTCGCTGAGACCGAAAGCCGCGGCGATACCCGTGGCGGAATCCACCACAAGTTCAGCGCCAAAAACGATACCGGCAAGGCCGCCAACGGTATACACGATATTCAAAAACAGGCCGTGCTCTTTTATAGTCTCCTCCGCGTAGCCGGTTTCTCTCTCCTTTTTCGCTTCCATCAGTAAAAGGATCATAAAGAAGGCGAATAACGTTAATAGCAAAAAACCGGAAAAACGATGGATCACAAAAAAATCCGCGCCACCAAAAAAGGCACGGGCCGATAAAACCACGATAAAAAACGCGGCCAGCAAAGAGAAGAGAAAATCCCTTTGAATCAGTGTTTTGTGGACAACCATCGGTTTCACCGCGGCGGCAAGACCGCCGACAAGCAGCAGATTGATGATACTGGAACCGATGACGTTGCCTACGGCAATGCCGCTTTGGCCACCGAGGGCGCCGGCCACCGTTATCGCCAGTTCCGGGGCGCTGGTGCCAAAAGCAATGACCGTTAAACCGATGATCACCGGAGAAACACGAAAATGTCCCGCCAAACCGCTGCCGCCGGAAACAGCAAATTCGGCGCCTTTGACCAGCAATATAAAACCAATCACCAACAATACATAGGCCATACGGTAAATTCCTCCAACCAAAGGTAAAGCGTATTTATCATACCATTTTTCCCCACTGTTTTCCACTTCTTTTTGTTATTTCCTATTGTAATATTGTTTCCTTTCCCTTAGAATATTAATATGAAATTCAAGCAAGTTACGAAAAAAGGAGAAAGACGATGAAAAATGAAACGGTCATCCTTTTGGATTTCGGAGCGCAATACAATCAGCTGATTGCCCGCCGAGTCAGAGATGCTAACGTATACTGTGAAATCCTGCCTTTTGATACGGATAGCGAAACCATCAAAGCGAAAAACCCCAAGGGGATCATCTTGACCGGCGGCCCCTATAACGCATATGAAGAAGGCGCGCCCCTTCCCGATGAGAAAATTTTCAACCTCGGCGTCCCCATCCTCGGCATCTGCTACGGATTGCAGAGCATGAGTTACGTTTTGGGAGGCGTCATAGACCGCGTCGATAAAAGAGAATACGGCGCTCAAACCGTCACCCTGCGTGACGCGCCCATTTTCAAAGGGATAGAAAAAGAGAACCGCTGCTGGATGAGCCATACCAATCAGGTGGGCACCTTGCCGGAGGGGTTCGTCTCCATCGCCCATACCACATCCTGCGCCAACGCCGCGGTGATGCATGCGGAAAAGCAGTTTTTCGGCGTGCAGTTTCACCCCGAAGTGGAGCATACACCCTTTGGTCAGGAGATGCTCCGCCAATTTTTATTCGATGTCTGCGGTTGCCGCGGTGATTGGCATATGGGTTCCTTCGCCAAAGCCAGTATCGCCGAGCTGAAAAAGAAAATGGCCGGCAAAAAGGTGCTTTGCGCTCTTTCCGGCGGCGTCGATTCCTCTGTGTCCGCCGTTCTCGCCCATAAAGCCATCGGCGACGATCTCACCTGCATTTTTGTGGACCACGGTCTCTTAAGAAAAAACGAAGGCGACCAGGTGGAAGCGGTATTCAAGAAACAGTTCGATATGAACCTGATCCGCGTCAACTGCAAAGATCGCTTTTTGGCAAAATTAGCCGGGGTTACCGACCCGGAAACGAAAAGAAAAATCATCGGCGCCGAATTCATCAAGGTTTTTGAAGAAGAAGCGAAAAAAGTCGGTCAATGCGATATTTTGATCCAGGGAACCATCTATCCCGACGTCATCGAGAGCGGCAGTAAAACCGCCCAGGTGATCAAAAGCCACCATAATGTCGGCGGATTGCCGGAGGACATGGACTTTTCCGCCATTGTCGAACCCCTCCGGGATCTTTTCAAAGACGAAGTTCGCCGCCTCGGCGTGGAACTGGGCATCCCCCGCTTCCTCGTCTACCGCCAGCCTTTCCCCGGCCCCGGCCTGGCTGTCCGCGTCATCGGCGACATCACCGAAGAAAAACTGGAGATTTTAAGAGAAGCCGACGCGATTTTCCGGGAAGAGCTAGAAAAAGACGGCGCCGCCGACAACATCAACCAATATTTTGCCATCCTCACCGGTATGCGCAGCGTCGGCGTGATGGGCGATGAAAGAACATACGACTACACCTTGGCCCTGCGCGCCGTGACCACCTCAGACTTTATGACGGCTGACTGGGCGAAAATCCCCTACGACATTCTGGTAACGGTCTCCAACCGCATCACCAACGAAGTGCGCCACATCAACCGTGTCGTCTACGACATCACCCAAAAACCCCCGTCGACCATTGAGTGGGAGTAAATAAAACCATCCCGGAAACACGCGAAATAAGCGTGTTTCCGGGATTTCTTTTTACCTTTTGATAATGGTTCAACAACAGGAACACTTTGAGGATTTATTCCGTATCGCAAGTGGTTAGCGAATAGATATGAACTGCCCCCTGTTTTCGGCCTTGAATTGATAAGCATTAAATTATTCGTTAGTCCCTTTTGAAACAAGAGCAAGGTCGGTCTTCTTGGGATAAAATTCGTAGCAAGCCATTGGAGTTTTCGTTACTACCACGCTGCCAAGAAAATCGGCCTCTACGCTCATCCGGCAAGGCCAACGCGCCTCATAACGAAGCGACTCTTTCACGGTCAGTTGTACCAGTTTTAGCGCCCGTCAGTAGTGCGTCATAAAGTTGTATCATCGCCGCCTGCATGGAACCGGCTGTTCTGTCCGGCATCTTAAATGCAGTATATAACCTGCTTTTACGTTCCACAAGGTTGCAAAACAACCTTTACTTTTGCCCGCGGCAAGAGCACTGTCGACTCCCAGTGCCCAAGGTTTCTCTCTTTTTCACATCAGAAGAGACGCTCGAAAATTGGCACGCCCATCAAATTTCCCTCGTTTTTCGGATTTTCTCCGCTTTCCTTTATGCCACCAAATTTAACTTCTTCAAATTCTGATGGGAAGAATGCCAGAATACAACCAGCGGTATATCGTTTTGAAGCTGACAATTCCGGCGGGTACGGTCTTTGCAATTTGCTCCGGAGACCAAGTAGCCCAACAGGCAAGATGTGATGCTTTCCAGCAACTTGGCAGTACTTTTCCCTTTTGGTTTTGCTTTCCTGCGACGCACTTCATAGAAATGTTGTGCCACTTCACACTCATAGCGCATTCGCTTAAGGGTATTTCACGCTTCGGTTGATACAAGTGATGACGATTGAGCTTTTGGCGATGCCTCGATGCGAATATCCTTTGTGTAGACTGCTTGCATATGCGTCCTCGCTCAAATGTGGTAAGATGGTGGTAGCTCATAATGTTGCCTCCGTTCAAATGTTGTCTTGACAACTCCATTCTACACGAAAGTTTCATTATGGGCTATTCTTTTACCCTTTTAGGGTGGCGCACTTCATTTCACAATCATCATTTCAAAATTACAGAATCAATGTTGCTACAATAAAGTCAAGAACACACACACCGCATCGAAAATCAGTTAGAATACATCTCCTCTTTTTGCAATAAATACAGGTGTACGCATTCCATAAAGCCACCCCACTATTGACATTTACTAGATGTCATATATACGGGAATTCTACCATATAATAACCCTGTTGACAAGCAGTGATTGTCAACAGGAGGTAACTATCATCACAAAGCAGAACAAAAACGGAACGCGATCTATCCGGCCAAAAGATAAGAAAATTGCGATTGTCTTTTGAAGCCCGCGGTATCACGAAATGTTAGCCGATCAAGTTGCAGCTCATTGGAATTGATTTGATAAAATGCCATTCAAAAATAGAAAGTGGAAAACGCTTTGTGACCGACATTAGAAATCGTCGCCTTTGCAGAAGTGTTCATATTACAACCAAACGAGTTATTGAATAGATAATAACCTTTATACCAGCTTCATTTCATAATAGAAGTTATCTGTCCATCTTGAAAACAACAAAAATATAACATAAAAGATTTTAAAGGCTTGTCGGGCTAGCCTTTTCTTTAATCCTCCATGAGCTGATAAAAGAGAAGGGATGATCAAAATTGGTAATATTATGTTGATGTCTACAGGATAAAAAAGGTGCCTTCGCAAGGAAAGGCACCTTTACTTGCTTTTATTCTTTCGTGATAGATTAGTCTCTGTTTCTGTTGTCCATGCAATCACAGCAGTAGATGGGACGGCCGTTGGTGGGACGGAGGACTTGGGTTTCCGTGCCGCACTGATCACAATCACAGTAGACATTTCTCTTATCGGCACCTTTCATTTTCTTTTGCGGCGGCATTCGGGGCAGCGAGCGGGTTCATGCTCAAAACCTTTCGCGGCGTAGAATTCTTGTTCTGCGGCGGAAAAAGTAAATTCGGCCCCGCAATCTTTGCATGATAATGTTTTGTCGGAATACATGTAGTTTACCTCCTAAAATTTCCTATCGCTTTGTCCTTACGATCATCCTCTCAGGAGATAACGTTTGAGAACTAAGAAATAGCATGGCTTCATTATATGCGAAGGTCTGCTTTTTTGCAATCCTTTTTTTTGGAAAATCCTACCAAGATTTCACAAAATTGGTAAAATACCTGATAAAAGCAGTATTATAATTTTCATTTTGTCTTTACAAATCATCGGCGATATGTTAAAATGCCAATATAGAACGAATGTTCTTCATTGGAGGGGAGTCAAATGAGAGTCATTTTTCATGTTGATGTCAACAGCGCCTTTCTTTCCTGGTCCGCGACGGAGCATCTCTTGCTGGGGGGAGCCCTTGATTACCGTGCCGTCCCTTCTGCGGTGGCCAAAAAAAACGAGTCCGGCGGCGGCGTTATTTTGGCCAAAAGTGAATCGGCCAAAAAAGCCGGGGTACACACGGGGGAAGTCGTCTGGCAGGCAAAACAGAAATGTCCCGAGCTGCTTTTGGTGCCGCCGGACTATCCCTGCTATTTGCGGGCCAGCCATGCCATGAAAACGCTGCTTAAGGAATATTCCCCGGCGGTGGAAGCTTTTTCTGTTGATGAGTGCTTTCTTGATATGACGGGACAGGAAAAGTTTTTCGGCCCTCCGGTGAAAGCCGCCGCGGCGTTGAAAGATCGCATCAGGGAGGAGCTTGGTTTCACCGTCAATGTCGGCCTGGGCAACACCAAAGCCACGGCAAAAATGGCTTCGGAATTTCAAAAGCCCGATCGTGTGCATACCCTTTGGCAGCAGGAAATCGAAACGAAATTGTGGCCTCAGCCCATTGATTTTCTCTTCATGGCGGGAAGGCGCACCGTGGAAAAGCTCCTCCGTCTCGGCGTGACGAAGGTTGGCGATATGGCGGGCCTTTCTCCTGTTTTGGTCAAGGAGTTGCTGGGTAAAAACGGCGTCACCTTGTGGCATTACGCCAACGGCCGCGACGACTCCCCTGTCTTGGAAGGACCCCTGCCGCCTCCCCAAAGCATCAGTAAATCGGTGACCGTTTCTCATGTGCTGAAAACCCAAAAAGAATGTGAGGACGTGTTGCTTTACATTGCTGAGGAGCTTTCTTTTCAATTGCGGGAAAAGGGCCTCACCGCCATCGTGGTTACCGTGGCTTTGAAGGATCGCGACCGCCGTTACTTCAGCCGCCGGCAAAAGTTTGGCGATCCGATTTTGCATTATAAAGATATCTGTGACAAAGCTCTGCCCCTGCTTGATTTGGTTTATCCGGGAAACGGCGTGAAATATCTCTGTCTTTGCCTTTCGGAACTTTCTGCGGAACGTTCCTTAAACGGTCTTCTTTTTGGCCGAGACGTCTTCAAGGAGGAACGCTTGGAAGAAGCGGTGTTTGCCCTGAAAAAACGGTACGGAAAACAATGCGTCACCACGGCCCGTTCTCTGCACAGCGGCGCGGAGCGGCTCTTTCGTCATTTTGACGAGGAAGATTTCGGTGGCGGCGCGCTGCCGAGGTTTTACTGATGAAAATGTTAATGAAACCGATTCAAGTTTACGCCCTCTGGCGGGAAGACGGCGGTATTTTGCCATTGGCTTTTTGCCTGACCCGGGAGGAGGAGAAGCAGAAAATTGCCGTAAGCGCTGTGAAAAGCTCGCGAGAGGAACGTTTGGCCGGACGCAAAATCCTCTATTTCGATTGTGTCGCCGTATCGGGTCAACGGGAATGGCCGGTTTGCCTGCGTTACGATATTGCGGAACATCGCTGGTATCTGCACAAAGCGTAGCGGAACCGGGAAACCTCGTTTTTACGAAAAAAGCCGAGGGCCTGGCCCTTCCGGTCATTCTGATCTTTGGCCGCGCCGCATAAAATCAAACGGAGGTGTTTGCTTTGGCGGAAGATACGGTGAACGGTAATCAAGGCTGGGAGGAACGGGAAAGCTGGAATGAAGGCATGGTGCGCCTTTCTTCCGCTTTTTCCATCGCCGCCATGATGAGCTGTGGCTTAAATTATAAAGAAGTGGAGCTCCTCGCCGACTATTGTTCGCTGCTCTCCCACTGTTTTCGCTCCATTGCCGTTACGGAAAGACTCTATCCTTGGTGGCCGAAATGAAAAAAGTATTGCATTTTTGTGCCATTTTTGTATAATTTATGTATAGGTCACATAAAGGAGCACCTCTCATATGAAATTCATCCGTCTCCTTTTTACCCGTATGGTCACGGTCAGTTTGGCCATTGTTTTCCAGATCGTCGCCTTCATACTTATTTTACTGTACCTCGGAGAGATGTTTCCCGCGGTATATTTCGTGTTCGTCACCTTTAGTTTTATCATCGTGATTTGGGTGGGTACCAAGGACGATAACCCCGTCTATAAATTGGCCTGGCTTACGCTGATTCTGCTTTTCCCCCTCGTGGGCGGTTTTGTCTATCTGTTATGGGGGAATAAGCGTATGCCCAAGCGGATGCGGGAAAAAGTCGATATCTTTACCGCCAACAGCCTGGAATATAAAGTGCGGGACGATAAATGCCTGCGGGAATTGCGGGAACATGATAAGGACCTCGCCGTCGCCGCCCGCTATCTTGACGAAATCGCCGGTTTTCCCCTTTGGAGCAATACGGAAGCGGAGTACTACTCTGTGGGTGAAAAGATGTTCACCCGGCTCATGACGGAATTGGACAAGGCCGAAGAATACATCTTCATGGAATATTTCATTGTCGCCGAAGGGCACATGTGGAATCCCATCCACGAGCTTTTGCGCCGAAAAATCCGGGAAGGCGTGGAAGTCTATTTTATGTATGATGATATGGGCTGCATCAACACGCTGCCCAAAGATTACAATAAGCTCCTGGAAAGCGAAGGCTTCCACGTGCATATCGTCAATCCCTTCCGCCCCAGCCTCAACGCAACCATGAATTACCGGGATCACCGCAAGATTACCGTCATCGACGGCGTCGTGGCCTTCTGCGGCGGCCTTAACCTGGCCGACGAATACATCAACGAAAAGGAACGTTTCGGCCATTGGAAGGATACGGCGGTCATGATCGAAGGAGAGGCCGTTTGGAATCTCACGGAAACCTTTATCAAAATGTGGAATTTCAACTGCCGCCATAAAAAGGAAATGCTTGATGAGCGGAATTACCGCCATACCATCGGCGTGGCCCGGGCCGACGGTTATGTACAGCCTTTCAGTGATACGCCCCTTGACTTTGAAAATGTCAGCGAAAACCTGTTTTTAAATATTATCAATCACGCTACCGATTATATCTATATCACGACGCCGTATCTGATCATTGATTACGAAATGCAGACAGCCCTCTGTCTGGCCGCGAAAAACGGTGTGGATGTGCGTATCATCACCCCGGGAATCCCCGATAAGAAAACCGTCTTCAAGGTTACCAGAAGTTACTATCCGCCGCTTTTGGAGGCAGGCGTCAAAATTTACGAATATACCCCCGGTTTTCTCCATGGCAAAAATGTTGTGGCCGATGACAATGTAGCTGTTGTCGGCACCATCAATATGGATTACCGCAGTTTCTATTTCCATTTTGAATGCGCCGTTGTTTTTTACCGCAACAGCGTCATTTACCCTGTCAAAGAGGATTTTATCCATACGATGGGGCAATCGAAGGAAATCACTTATGCGGCGGCAAAAAAGATCTCCCTGGCGGAGAGAGCCTTCCGCTCTATCCTACGGCTGTTTGCGCCTTTGATGTAAAAGGTTTGCGATAAAAAAGAAACGAGGTTAAGAAGAGATGGATGTAAAGATAGTGATCGATAAATTCGGCGGAGAAAAACAAATGTCGCGGCGAATGATCATTGCCAATATTGTTTTATTGGTTTACGGCGTTTTTCTGATGATCTTTCCTGCCAGCGCGTTAAACCTTTCCGTCGCCCTGATCGGCATCGCGCTGATCGCCGCGGGCATCATCTGCGGTGTGATTTTTTTCCTCAACAAGGAGGAAGGAAACTATCCGTTGCTGGTCATTGCCGTGGCCGGTCTGATCGTCGGCATTTTGGTGATGTTTTTCAGAAGCAGCATTGCCCTGGTGCTCTTTCCTTTGCTGCTGGGATTGTGGACATTTTGTACGGCGGCTCTCGCGACCATTGCGGCCTACGGCTATTACAAGATGAACAACGGCCTTTGGTGGGTTCCCCTCCTCGGCGCCATTGTGGCCCTGGTGGTTACCGTGATGGTTTTCATGAACCTTTCCGGCACGGAGCGCTTTATGGCCCGGATACTCGGCATTTATTTTATTACTTATAACCTCATCCGTATCGGGGAATACGGTGCCACGAAAATGTTTCCCGCGCCGGCGATGGGCGGCAAAAACCATCGGCGCAAAAAAGAGCGTGCGGCGGCAAAGAACAGCGATGAAGTAAAAATGTACGATGACCACCGCTTCGACGACGACGGCAATTACCAAGAGGACAAAGAGGACAGCGATTACGAGCGCTATAAAAGCCATCGGGATTATGATGACTATCGGGAAGAACGGTATTAAAGGGTAGGGGGGTGCTCCCAAAGTCGCGCCGTGACTTTGGGGGCGCCTCTTTTGCTTGTCAGAAAGCCGATGTAAGACAATTTTGAGGGGACAAACAGAGAAAGGCCGCCTCCTTTTGAGGGGATCATTATGAGCGTAAGGATTTACCCTTGCGAAAAACGCGGTTTTTTTATATACTTGGTTCAAAGAGCATAATGAGAGGTGGACTTCATGAAATATATTTTTATCCTTGCCGACGGTATGGCCGACCGCCCCAGCGCCCAATTTGACGGCAAAACGCCGATGCACGCGGCGGATAAACCCCATATCAACGCCATGGCCGCCGGTGGCATCAGCGGTCTTTGCCAAACGGTGCCGCCGGATTTTCCCCCCGGCAGCGACGTGGCGAATCTTTCTGTTTTGGGCTATCCGCCCAAGGATTTTTATAAGGGCCGTTCCTCTTTGGAGGCAGTTTCCGCAGGGGTTCCCTTGAATCAGGGCGATCTTACGCTTAGGGCCAATCTCGTCACCCTCAGTGAGGAAGCATGTTTTGAGGATAAAAAACTTCTTGATTACTGCGGCGGCGAAGTGACCACCACCGACGCGGCGCAACTCATCGCCGACGTGCAAAAAGAGCTTGACGACGCTGTTTTTTCCCTTTATCCCAGCGTGTCTTTTCGCAACATCCTGCTTTGGCATAACGGCGCCAACGACACGACCTTTTACCCCGCCCATGAGATCATGGGCAAGCGCTTAGGCGACCATTATCCCGAAGGCAGTATGGCCCAGCAGGCCATCGACTATATGAAAAAGGCCCAGGAGATTTTGGCAAAACATTCTTATAATAAAGAAAAAATCGCCAAGGGGGAACGCCCCGCCAACGGTCTTTGGCTTTGGGGTCCCGGCGTGAAAACGTCTTTGCCCTTGTTTCGCGACCGCTACGGCTTAAAGGCCGGCGTGATCAGCGGCGTCGATCTGATTCGCGGTATCGGCATCAGCGCCGGTATGGATATCTGCTATCTGGCCAGCGCCACCGGGGGCGTGGAAACGGATTTTCGCGGTAAGGGCGATGTGGCGGCGGCCTATCTGAAAGGCGGCGGCGAATTTATCTTTGTCCATGTGGAAGCCCCGGACGAAAGCGGCCACCAGGGCAAGGCTGATATGAAAATTAAAGCCATTGAACGAATCGATCAGGAAACGTTGCCCCCGATCTTAAAAGCTTGTGAGGATATGGGGGAGGATTACCGCATCATCGTCGCCCCGGATCATGCCACTCCTTTGGAGCTGCGCACCCATACCAGAGAACCGGTGCCCTTCGTGATCTTTGACAGCCGCTTTCATGCCATGGATCAGTCCGTGATCCACGACGAAGAGAGCGCCAAAAAATCGGGCATTCTCTTTGCGGACGGGAAGAGTATGTTGCTGAAATTCTTAGATCTAAATTATCATTGAATTATAAAGCCGCAGGTTAACCCTGCGGCTGAGGCCGTCGACAAAGCCTGATACGCGGCGAACCCTCTGCCCCGCGACAGCTTGTGTACTTCGAGGTACACGGCGCAGCCGCAGGCCAGATTGTTCACCGTGTCTAAGCCTTTCTCGGCAGCCTATCATCCTGTAGCCCAAAATCCGCTAACGCGCATTTTGTCTACAGTCTGAGCCGCAGGGTTAACACTGCGGCTTTATTCAAAACAGGAGGGAAAAATGAAATATCAAGGTGTATTGATTGCTGTCAGCGATCTGGAAAAGTCCAAGGAATTTTACGCTCGGGTTTGCGACGCCCGGGTGATCCTCGATTTTGGCGCCAACGTCACCCTCAGCGGCGGTTTTTCCCTGCAAACAATGGAAACCTGGCAGGAATTCACCGGTAAGGAAACCCGCTTCGGCGGCAATGACGCCGAACTCTATTTTGAGGAAGACGACCTGGACGCCTTCGTCGCCAAGCTCGCTGTCTTTGACGATATCAACTACGTCCATCCTGTTAAGGAACACGCTTGGGGGCAGCGGGTCGTGCGTTTTTATGACCCCGACCGCCATATCATCGAAGTCGGCGAAGGTATGACCACCGTCGTGCGTCGCTTCGTTGACAGCGGCCTCTCCGTTGAAGATACCGCGCATCGCATGGACGTGCCGATAGACTATGTAAGTACCTGCTTAGAGGAGGGGAAAGAAAATGGCCTTTGATTATAAGAAGGAATACAGGGAGTTTTATCAGCCCAAACGGGAACCGGCTCTCATCGAGGTGCCCAAAATGAATTTTGTGGCGGTAAAAGGTGAGGGCGATCCCAACGAAGAGGGCGGCGCCTACCAACAAGCCTTGGAAATCCTCTATGGCATCGCCTTTACGCTCCGCATGAGCAAAAAGAGCGGTAAAGAGCTACAAGGCTTCTTTGAATATGTCGTACCGCCCTTGGAAGGGCTTTGGCGGATGAAAGACGGCGTCGGCGTCGATGTTCGCCATAAGGAAAATTTCGTCTGGACCTCCATGATCCGCCTGCCGGATTTCGTCACGGCAGATATGTTTAATTGGGCCAAAGAAACGGCAACCAAAAAGAAGCAGCGGGATTTCTCTGCGGCGGAATTCTTCACCTATGAAGAAGGCCTTTGCGTCCAGTGTATGCACATCGGCCCTTACGACGACGAACCGGCCACCGTTCAACGGATGGAACGCTACATCGCAGAGCAAGGTTATGAAAATGACTTTTCCGATCAGAGGCTGCACCATGAAATCTATCTGGGCGACCCCCGCAAAACCGCCCCGGAAAAGCGCAAAACCGTCCTTCGCCAGCCGGTGAAGCGGAGATCATAAAAAAGGAAATCACACACGGCGGCAAGGGGAGCATGCAGTTACCCCCGACCCGCCGTTTTTCTGTGCCGTCTTATTTCATTGCGCCCAGTACCTTGCCGATGCTGCCGGTGATGAGGAGATCGGCCTTGCTGTCATAGGAGGTGGCGTCGCCGTTGATCAGCACCAGTTTATCTCCCTTGTAGTAATGAAGGAGTCCCGCCGCGGGGTAAACCACGAGAGATGTGCCGCCGACGATGAGCATATCCGCTTCCTTGAGAGCGCAAAGGGCGTTATTGACGGTTTCGTTGTCCAGCCCTTCGCCGTAGAGCACCACGTCCGGTTTCACCGTGCCGCCGCATTTTTTACAACGGGGAATGCCGCCGGTTTTTTCAAGAAGTAGGGATTCATCATAAAAAGCGCCGCATCTCGTACAGTAATTCCGCTTTACGGAGCCGTGGAGTTCATAAACGATTTTGCTCCCCGCCATTTGGTGCAGGCCGTCGATGTTTTGGGTGATGACGGCCTTTAGTTTCCCCTCTTCTTCCCATTGGGCGAGTTTCCTGTGGGCCGCGTTGGGTTTTGCGTCAGGGAAGAGCATGGTACGGTAAAAATCAAAGAATTCATCGGGATGTTCCATATAAAATTCGTGGGAAAGCATCACTTCCGGCGGGTGGCGAAACTGCTTTTGCTGATAGATACCATCGCTACTCCTGAAATCGGGGATCTGGCTTTCGGTGGAAACCCCCGCGCCGCCAAAAAAGACAAGTTGGTCGCTACGATCCAGCATTTCCTGTAATTGGCTAAACTTTTCTTCCATTTTCAGTATCTCCTTACTTCATGTCCCTGCTAAGGATATTTTTATTTATTTGCATAGATTTGGGCAATGCTTTGTACGATGGTTAGGGCACTAACGATTTCTTCGTTGAATCTTTCCTGTGTGATTTCATCCGTTATCATGAAAGAGACGAAATCCCTGTAAAATTGTTTGCCGATTTCATACTCTTTGTTGTTTTTTTCTTCTTCCCCAGCTTGGCCAGAGGAGAAGGGTATACCGGCGAAGGCATCGGCAGAGCTTAAGGGAGGCCAGCCCTCATTCCGTACTTTAAAAATTGCCCTGGTAAATAAATATCCAAAGATATTTTCCAGAACTTCTTCTCCATTTGCCAGAGGTTGCTCCCAAAAAGCATCAATCATCCTTTGGGCATTTCCGCTGCAATCTTTTTGTCTTTCGGCATACTCGATGAGTTCTTCATTATTAGTGTTACAGCCAATCAGGCCATGAAAGCGGGCTCGGTTAAGAATTAACTCGTAAACAGTTTTGGGCAATTCTATGTCATCGAGGGGAGAGTCGATTTCTGGTTTATCATCTATTTTAAAATGATATTTGTCATATTTTTTCAGTGCTATGTCGGTAATGAGCCGGTCCTCGTTGAGTTCAATCAAAACCACGGATTCATAATCATTTTCATCTCCGTTTGCCAGTACGATACAGCGTTTTCCGTTATCATTGCCACACCTTTCTCCGCTATTATCAGCGTTGGTCTCTACTATCGTGGCCTTATATGCAAAATAACCGCCATTGGCCTCATGTACTTCGCTTAAAAACGCTATGATTTCATCGGCTCCGTGAGCTTCCTTTTTTGAAACCTCGGAATGGTAGGCCGCATCCACTGCCAGAATCTGCCGCAATCGTTCTGCCTCTCCCCGGACAAAGGTCTGTCTCATAGCATCCAGGTGATGTTCCTCATCCTTAAGGAAACCTGCTTTATAATCGTATATGGCGGCATCGCCGGAAAGAACAAACTCACCGAAGACGATGGCGCCTATTTTGATATGCTCTTGCATTTCTGCCGGTATCTGGTCGTATGTATGAATCAGCTCCAGTTCTCCGAAATTGGTATCAATAATACAACGGATAAAGCCATTGTATTCTTTCTCACCAAACTGTAGCTTACCATAAAACAGGTCTTTGACAGTGCCTCGTATCAAGGTGGAATCAATATCGACGTAATTTTTCTCTGGTTCCGGGCTCCGGGAATTCTGGTAATCCATATATCCGGACGGATAAACAGCACCATTGTCAAAGAGCCACTTTTTGCCCATAACATCCTGAGATTGGCTTTTTTCATAGGAAGCCTCATCTTTGTAATACATCATAGCAATAGGAAAGGCGATCATCTGAAGTGTAATGGAGTCATCTGTCAAAAAACTCGGAAGTACATCGGCATTAACGATATTGACGACAGCGACTCCATGACCGTCCGGACGGCAAAGTAAGCACTTACGTTCTGTTACATCAGCGTCTTTTTCCGTGATTTCCTTAAGCACAAGGGTATTCCAAATGCACCTTCCCGAGGAATGGGTGTCAAGGCCTGTAAGCACAAGCTGTCTTGTCTCCGGAATGATATCGGTGCGAACAATGAACTGAGCGTTTCCAAAATGTCGGTTGAGATATGGACGCCAATAGTAGCCGGCAATGGCGTCGCCATCCTGAACGATGGCATTTAAAAAATCCACGGTGCTTTCCTCTGTTTCGGTCAGGTGAGCAAGGCCAAAATTAGCAATGTAATTTGCCATACCGGAAGTCTCCTATCAATTCTTTTTTATTTTACATCTTTGTATCTATGATACAGTATACAAAAACGACTGTCCCCAAAAGAGTGCAACCACAAAGAACTGTCGATATGCGCATTCGTAATATTTTTGCGCTACAGTTTCATTATATAACCGCGTTGTTGCTCTGTCAAAAATTCCTAAAAATGAATGAGCCAGTCACCGGGATTTATGAGCTCATAAATAAAATAAAAAAATGAAAATGAACCGTTTTCCTTTCAATAGCATCTAAAGAGTGTAAGACAAAAAAGTAACGTTACCAAATGTCAAGAAAGGCTTAAAAAGTGGATCAGGAAAAATTTACCGCCTTGGTGCGGCAAGGAGAATTAACTCTCTACCGGGTCGCCAAAGCAATCCTTCACCACGAGCAGGATGTGGAAGATGCCGTTCAGGAAGGACTCCTAAAGGCGTACCAAAACCGAAATAAATTAAAGAATGAGGCCTTTTTCCAAACCTGGCTGACAAGAATCATCATCAATGAATGTTACAGCCTTTTGCGAAAAAATAAGCCGGTTCGTCCTTTTGCCGAGGAGGATATGGAAATTCCCGCGCCGGCAGTAGCCAATGACGCGGACCTTTATAAGGCAATCAGAATGCTGCCGCCGAAAATTCGCATCACCATCGTTCTTTACTATGTAGAGGGATATTCCACGGTAGAAATCAAAACGATTTTGAAAATCCCCCAGGGTACCGTGAAAAGCCGTCTTGCCAAAGGGCGCACACTGCTAAAATCTATTCTGACGGATGAAATAGAAGGAGATTGTCATGGATCAAAAACAATGGAAAAACGCTTTTCCTGAGCCACCTCAAAGCTTTCAGCGGAAAGTGGAATCCACATTGGCTTCGCTTCCTCAAGAAAAGGAGAAAAATATCATGCGTATCAAAAAAAGGTTTGCAATTCCTGTCATCGCTCTCGTTGCCATAGTGGCTTTGGGCACGGGTTTGCTGGGCACGGGTAAAATCTCTTCGATGATCGGCAGCAGCAACTCATTGCCGACTTATACCCAGTTGCCTACGGCAGCAGAGCTCAGCGAAGACTTGGATTTTACCCCCACCATTCCCCAGGCTTTTGAAAATGGTTATACTTTTGAAAATGGTACCATCGGTACGGAAAGCGGTCTTGACGAAAACGGCAATACTTTGGATAAACATAAGCGTCTTGATTGCCTGTACAAAAACGGTGGCGAGGAGATTAATTTAACCGTCGCAAAAAAGTGGAGTATTCCCCATGAAGAAGACGGCGCCGTGGTGGAAACCTATAACGGTATGGAGCTCATTTATACCGCGAACATCTATAAATTTGTCCCCGGTGATTATGAAATGACGGCCCAAGACAAAGCCGATGAGGCTTCCGGCAAATATGTATTTAGTTTTGGTACTGATGAAATTGAAATGGAAGAAGTCCAAGGCTTAACCTGGATACAAAACGGTCTTTCCTATCATCTGCTTGCCAGTGATTCTTCATTAACCCAGACTGACCTTGTAACCATGGCAAAAGAAATCATAGACTGGTAAAACGAAAAGTAAATATAATCAGAAAAACCTGAATTGATTAAAGCATCAACTCAGGTTTTTCCTATTCAGGGAAAAGCACCAAGTTAAGCACCAAGATGGTTGCCAAGTCCAATTGACCGATATACAGATGCTGCCGCTGAAAGCATTTGATGGCAAACCCTCTCACGCAAAGAAATCTTTGCTAAAATCGGCATGAGCGGCGGCTCACGCTCATTTAAACGGCACATTGCACCGCTTTTGAACGAAGGTTTCGTCGAAATGACCGTACCGGATAAGCCCAATAGCAAACTGCAAAGGTACCGCCTGACGGACAGCGGCAAGTCGGTAATCCACACCCAAGGCCAATCGTAAAAAATTTCAGAGATGATTTGAAAAAACGTGTGAACGAGTGCCTAAATTTCCCGGAGAAACGTGTATTTACTTGCTTGAAATACTTAGAAAAGCGCATCCTTTTGAGTGAGAGAAGCACGGGAACATATGTTCCGCTAAAACCCGCCTGTCCCAGCGATTCCAGCTGTGACGGGCATTTCTTATCTTAATGCTTCTTTTTTCTTGCCGAGGAGATGAAATCAAAAACAGGGTTTTGTCCATTTTCTGGAATCATCGCTGCCGCTTGTATCAAGAGTTACTATAAATTATTTCCTGACAAAATTCCCGAAAAACCGCATATAGTGAAATGAGTCCGACGATGATATGGAGATGATCTCTTGATTCTTTTGCTGCGGGGCCGCCACCGGCTAAGGGTTTTTTGTTTTTGCGGTTACATCGGCAATCAGTTTTTTCCAAAGCCGCTCAGCGCCAAGGAAGAAAAAGAACATTTGAGGAAAATGAAAACAGGGGACGAGGAGAGCAGAAATATTCTGATCGAAAAGAACCTGCGTTTGGTGGCCCATATCTGTAAAAAATATGAGCAGTGCGCCATTGACAAAGATGATTTGATTTCCATCGGCACCATCGGTCTGATCAAAGCCATCGATTCCTTTTCTCCCGACCGTAACGTGCGTTTGGCCACCTACGCGGCCCGCTGTATCGAGAACGAGATCTTGATGGCCATTCGCGCCGGCAAAAATTTAGGCCAGGAGATGTCTCTTTACGAGCCTTTGGGGCAGGATAAGGAAGGCAACGAAGTCAGCTTATTGGATATTTTGGAGAGCGACGGCATCAATATTGCCGATAAAGTCGACCTCAAGGAGAACATCCGCTTCCTTTACGATGTGCTGGAGCGGGTGCTTAGCGAAAGAGAACGCCAGGTCGTCGCCATGCGTTATGGCCTCGGCGGCGAAAAAGAACAGCCCCAGCGGGTCATTGCCGCCCGTTTAGGCATCAGCCGCTCTTACGTATCGCGCATTCAGAAAACTGCGGTGGCGAAGCTGACCAAAGCTTTTGCGGAAAAAGGTTACCTGGAAACGTAATTGCCAGATCGCTTGATATCTTGTATAATGAGTTTACCAATGTATAGAGATAGGAACGGAATTATGAACATTTTTCGCCCCGATTATCTGGTGGAGGACATCTTTTCCCTGCCCCTTACCGCGCTGAAGGAAAAAGGCATCACCAATATATTATTCGACGTTGATAATACCATCGTCCCTTATAATTCCCACGATCTTTCCGAGGAGGCCATTGCCTGGTTTCACGAAACCACGGCCAAGGGATTTCATCTTTGCCTGTTATCCAACAACAGCGCCCGGCGGGTTGCTCCCGTTGCCGCTCGCCTCGGAATCGATTTCGTGGCCCGGGCGCAAAAGCCGCTGCAAAACGGTGCGAAAAGAGCGATAAAACTTTTCCACGCGCCCAAGGAGCAAATCGCCCTCGTCGGCGATCAGCTTTTAACCGATACGGCCTGCGGCAACATCGCCGGTTTTACCACCATTGTGGTGAAGCCGCTGAATCCCAACGAACTGTGGATTACCAAGTGGCATCGGAATTACGAAAAAATTCTCTACCGCCTGATGGGCATCGAACGGTAGGTATGCGGCACCTGTTTTTGCATATAATGAATGAAGAGACCAAGTTGATCCGGATTTCTTCCGACTGAAAACCAGAAGCAGGTGAATCATGAAGAATATCGTTTTAATCGGTTTTATGGGCAGCGGCAAGACTTCTATGGGGAGGTTTCTCAGTCGCGAGCTGAACTATGACTTTTTCGATACGGATAAGGAGATGGAAGCCGCCACCGGACTGAAAGTGAATCAAATCGTTAAAAAATACGGGAAGATTCGCTTTGCCTCGGAAGAAAAACTGATCGTCAAAAAACTGTCCGCCATGGAACATACGGTGATTGCCACCGGCGGCAGTTTCATTGATAACGAGGAGAACATCCATACCCTGAAAGGCTGCAGCACCTTTGTTTTTCTCGATGTGGATGACGATATCATCATCGAGCGTCTCCGCCGCCGCAAAATGCGTCCCTTCGAGGAAAAAGGCAGCCTGAAAGAGCTGGTGCCAAAGATCTACGGTTCCCGGCGTCCCGTTTATGAAAAATACGCCGATATTACGGTGAATACCACCGATCTTACCATGGAGGAAACAGCCAAGGAAATTATGGAACGGCTGCATTGAACAGATGATGTACGCAGAAGAAGAAATCAAGAAAATCTTAGAGACAGCGATCAAACGCGGCGGGGATTATGCCGACCTCTACCTCTCCCGTAGTTATACCGGTACCATCGCGGCGGAAGACCGACGGATCGAACAGTTCTACCGCGGCTTTGACGAAGGCGCCGGGATTCGGGTGATGAAAGGCGATTTCTCCGCCTATTTCTATACCAATGATCTTTCCTACAGCGCCCTTACGGCTTTGGCGCAACGGGCCGGGGAAAGCGTTGGCGGCGAAAACGAGATCGCCTCCTTTGCCTGGCAAGAGAAGACGGACCGGCAAAAGGTCGACAGCGAAGTGTACGACTTAGAAAAGATCGGCCTGCTGATCCGGGAGGTAAACGCTGCCGCCTGGGAGATTTCGGAAAAGATCAGCCAGGTTTCCCTGGGTTACGGCGACGCCGAAAAAGAGGTATTGATCGCTTCGACAACGGGAAAACTGATCACCAGCCAGACGAAACGCAAGCGGTTTTTTGTGAAAATCATCGCGCAAAAAGACGGCGAACCCCAAACCGCCACGGAAACCTTAGGCGATACCGGCGTTGTCTTCTCTTGGGACGAGGCGACCCTCATGGCCAAGGTGGAGGCCGCGGCCAAGCGGGCGTTAAAGCAGCTGACCGCTGAAAATGCGCCTGCCGGTACCATGCCGGTGGTGCTCTCCTCCGAAGCCGGCGGCACCATGGTGCACGAAGCCTGCGGCCACGGATTGGAGGGGGACGCCGTATCCAAGGGGCTTTCTCTCTATAAAGACAAAATCGGTGAAAAGGTGGCGGCGGAAGGCGTTACCGTCATTGACGACGCGACCCTTCCCGATCACTACGGTTCCTACCGCTACGATGACGAGGGGAATCCGGGCAGGAAAAATGTCCTCATCGAAAACGGTGTTTTGAAACAGTATCTTTTCGATATCCGCTCCGCCCGCAAGATGGGGACGGCTTCCACCGGCAACGGACGGCGGGAAAGTTATCAGTACGCGCCCCAGGTACGCATGAGCAATACTTTAATCGCCCCGGGAAAGGACGATCCCGCCGCGGTGATCGCCGATTTGAAAAGCGGCCTTTTCGTGGTGAAAATGGGCGGCGGACAAGTCAACACCACCAACGGTGATTTTATTTTTGAAGTTTCCGAAGCCTACCGCATCGAGAACGGCGCTTTGACGGCGCCGGTCAAAAACGCCTCCCTCATCGGCAACGGGCCGAAAACCCTCTCCGCCGTGTTTGCCGTCGGCGACGACCTCGGCTTTGCCATCGGTACCTGCGGCAAGGGAGGTCAGAGCGTCCCTGTGGGGGACGGTCAGCCGACGCTGGGCATTTCTGAATTGGTTGTGGGAGGAAAAGGTTGATGCAGCAAAAGAAGATCGTAGAAAACATCATGGCTTATGCCCTGAAAAAAGGTGCAGACCAATGCGAGGTGCTTTGGACGCGTTCCGTTTCCGCCACCACCCAGATGCGGCAGGGGGAAATCTCCGATGATAACGGCGCTTCCCGCTGGGGCTATTCTGTTCGGGTGATCAAAGACCGGGTTCCCGGTTTTTCCTACGGCACCCTGATTGACCGGGATATGCTGCGGCGTTCTGTGGATGACGCCTTGTTGTCCTGCGCTTTTGCCGAAGAAGATAAGGACTATTGCTTTACACCGCCGGGGGCCGCCTATCCCATGGTCCGCGGCAGGCAGCCGGAAAAGATCAATTTCGGTCAAAAGAAAGAAATTTTAGATCTTTTGGAAGAGGGCGCAAAAAGTGAAAAACAAATCGCCAAGGTAGAGCGCGTATCCCTTTCGGAGCATAGCGCCGCCACCTGTATCTTAAATTCCCTCGGTCTCGATCTTTGCCGGGAGAACGCTTTCGTCAGCGCCGCCGCCATGGTAGTAGCCAAAGACGGCGCCGATGAGCAGACCGGCGGTTTTTTCAAGGCTGCCAACAGCTATTTTGATCTCGATTACCGGCATATCGGCGCCCACGCCGCCGCCGACGGCTGCGGCAAATTGGGCGCCGCGCCCATCGCCACCGGAGAACTGCCGGTGATTTTCCACCCCGAAGCCGTCCTTGATCTGATCTCCCTGGCTTTACCGTCCTTCATGGGGGATCGTGTTCTCAAGGGCATGTCTGTTTTAAAAGAGAAACTGAACCAAGCCATCGATTCTCCAAAAGTATCCCTCCTCGACGACGCTTTGATGAAAGAGGGCGTCCTGAAGCTGCCCTTTGATGACGAAGGCGTACCCTGCCGGGAGAACCGCCTCATCGACGGCGGCAGGCTGAAGATGTTCCTCTATAACAACAAGTATGGCGCAAGGGCGAAGACGGCGAGCACTGGCAATGGCTTCAGCGCGTCCCACAAAAGTCTGCCCGCTGTGGGGACGGCCAGTTACTACGTGGAAAGAGGCGATACGTCTTTTTCCCGGCTGATTCAAGGCCTTGAGCGGGGCTTGTGGGTTAAAGATCTCATGGGTCTGCACATGGCGGACACCGTGACCGGTGATTTTTCCCTGGGAGCCGGCGGAAAACTGATCGAAAAGGGAGAGCTTGCCGCCGGTGTGCGCGGTATCATGATCGTGGGGAATATTTTTGAGCTCCTAAAAGACGTGGAAGCCGTCGGTACGGATTTCACCGTTTACGGTGATGTTGGCGCGCCGTCTTTGAAAATAAAATCTTTGAAAATCAGTGGAAAATAATAGCATTATATGATAAACTATATTTTGAGGTAAAGTTGCCAATGAATCGATTAGAGGCTTTAAGAGAAGAACTGATCAACAAGGAGCTGGACGGGATTTTTCTGCATCAGCGGGAAAACGTCTTCTATTTGAGCGGCTTTTCCGGTACCACCGGCGGTCTTTTTGTGACCGGGGAAAAAGCGCTGCTCCTTGTGGACGGGCGCTATGAAGAGCAGGCGAAGCAGGAATGCGAGGGCTATGAGATCGTTTTATCGCCCCGTCCTTTTGAAATCGGCAAAGTGCTTTCCTGTGAAACGCGTATCGGCTTTGAAGAAGATGTCCTGACCTACCAGGAGTACAACCTTTTAAAGAGCGAAGCCGCAAATGACGCTGTCCTAATCCCCGCCACATCAATCCTCAAAAAGCTGCGGCTGATCAAAGACGAGGATGAGCTGGAAAAATTGAAGCAGGCGGTAAAAATCGCCGACGACGCCTTCCATCATATCTTGCCTTTTCTCAAAGAGGGCGTCTACGAAATCGACATTGCCAACGAAATGGATTTTTATATGCGCAAACAGGGCGCCTCAGGCCCTTCCTTCGACTTCATCATTGCCGGCGGCGTCCGCTCGGCGCTGCCTCACGGCGTCGCCGGAAAAAACAAGCTCAAAGCCCACGCCCCGGTATTGCTGGATTACGGCTGTGTCTATGAGCACTACTGCTCCGACATTACGCGAACGGTATTTTTGGGCGAACCCAGCGAGGAAGCCCGGGCCCTTTACCGTGTGGTCAGCGAAGGCCAGAAGCGGGGCTACGCCTGTTCTCTCCTGGGTAAGCCCATGGCCGCTGCCGATCAGGGCGTGCGGAATTTCTTTCAACAATGCGAAATGGATCAGTATTTTAGCCACAGCCTCGGTCACGGCGTCGGCTTGGAAATTCACGAAGACCCTGTGGTTAACGGCAAAAATACTGATACCTTCAAAAACGGCATGGTCTACACCATTGAACCCGGTCTTTATCTGCCGGGTTTCTGCGGCGTACGCATTGAAGATATGGTGGTCATGACGTATCAGGGGCCGCAGCAACTGACGGCGTCGCCCAAGGATTTGATTGTCTTATGATCGGTTTTGATCAATCTGTTTTATGATAACTTTTACATTTTCAGGGGGTAAAGAAAAATGATTTCTTCCAACGATTTTAGACCCGGTGTCACCATTGAACTCGACGGCGACGCCTACCAAGTATTGGAATTTCAACATGTAAAACCCGGGAAAGGCGCTGCTTTTGTTCGCACGAAAATGAGAAACGTACGCACCGGCTCTACGGTGGAACGTACCTTTGACGCCGGCGAAAAAGTTCCCAAAGCGCATCTCGACCGCCGCGATATGGAATATCTTTATCATGACGGGGAATCCTATATATTCATGGATCAGGAAAACTACGATCAATTGCCCATCAGCGAAGAGCAACTGGGCGACGGCATCAAGTTTCTGATTGAAAACATGGTCTGTTCCGTCCTTTTTTACAAAGGCGATATTATGGGCATCGACCTTCCCGGCCAGGTCACCTTGACCGTTACAGAGACGGAACCTGGGATCAAAGGCGACACCGCCTCCGGCGGAACCAAACCCGCGATTCTTCAAACCGGCGCCAAAGTGAACGTACCGTTTTTTATCAACGAAGGCGACCGTTTAAGAATTAATACCAAGACAGGAGAGTACATTGAAAGGGCGAAAGACTGAGTTCGAATTTGAAAGGAGAAATTATGGGCGTTTTAAATGAAAAGCTGGCTTATCTCGAAGGCTATCTGGAGGGTCTCGAACTGAGCGATGAAACAAAAGAAGGCAAAGCCATCTACGCCATTGTCGACCTGCTGGAATCTCTCGTAGAAGAAAGCGAAGAAATGCAGGAAAGCCTCGGTGATCTGGAACAGTTAACCGAGGAACTCGACGAAGACCTTGGCGAACTGGAAGAAATCCTTTTTGACGGCGTCTGCGAATGCGAATGCGAAGATGACGACGATGAAGACTATGAATTTGGCGAACTCGTCTACAGCGATGAGGATGAAGGAGAAGACGAATCAGACGTAAAAGGCTGCGGCTGCGGCTGTGAAGAATAATAAATAATGTATAAAGGAATGCCCCCGGCAAACGCCGGGGGCATTTTCGTGTGACACAGGGACGGTTTGGACTGCGCCCCTAATGGTATACAGATTGGGGACGGTCACTTGATTTGGTCTAGATTCCTCTATCTTTGCATATTGTTCTGATTTCTGCGATTCTTTTGGCTACTTGCTTTTGCATGGATCTACTCACGGGGAGAGCTTTGCCGTTTTCCAAAACCATTTCATGACATTTGCAGCTTTTTACCCATAGGTAATTAACGAGATACGATTTGTGAATATGCAGGAAAGAAAAGGTCTTGATCTGTTCGTATATTTCGCATAGTTTTCCGTAAAAGGTATCTTCGCCGCCGGCAAAGACGAGTTTGATTTTTCTGGCGTTACTTTCGAAATAGTAAATATCGCTTAAGGGGATTCTTTTTGTCGTTCCTTTTATTCGATAGGAAAAGCACTATGTTTCCCTCTGACCCATTCTCAGCGCCAATTTTAGGCAGTGGATCACTTGCTTCGGATCAATGGGCTTTATCAAAAAATTCAGGGGATGGATCGCGAAGAGATCCATCGCATAATCCTGCTTTGAGGAAGTATAAACGATTTGGCTTAATTGATTATCCAGGGTTTTTCGAATGAAAACACCAATGTCAATGCCGTTGATTTCGTACAATTCAAGGTCAAGGAAAATCAAATCAAAATAATGTCCTTTTCCCAAATCTTCGTATAGAGATTCCCCGTTTGTATAAACTGCAATACGAATGGATTCAAAAAAATCGCCGCTCTGGATTTCAATGGTTTCGGCAATTTCTTTGCAAACCAACGGTTCATCGTCACAAATGGCAATCTTGATCATTTTGCAACGCTCTCCTGTATTTTTTATGTTAAGTTGCGTATTATTTATATTCGATCTTTATTTACGATTACCTTTATTTTTCGACTTTTTACATTAGAATGGCCGTTTTTTACATGTGATACAAAGAGTGCGAGGTTTGTGTTAAAATGAATTATAAAAAATATTTTCAAAGAAGGGAACTTTGATTTTTAGAAATTCTTCGCAGACTGTACATGGGCCTCTTCTGTTATCATACCGTCTATGATGACGCTTAAGCCGTGTCGGCATTTACGAATGAAGCATTTTTTTATCATTTTAATAGTCATGCCAGCCCACCTACTGTGCGTTTACCCATGGTAAAAAGATTCGTAATGCAATGGCATAACATTGTGGCGTTTCTTCTAAACGGAAGAAAGTCGGCGTCTCCTTTGTTTTACCTTTTTCGCGCCGCATTTTATGGCGATACTCCTTTATGATGATGGAACGCTCCTATACAGTCTGCGAAGGATTTTCTGGCGGCAAAAGCGGAAAATCCTTCGTTATGCTCTGTTTCCTTTGTCTAATTTTTTACTCGGAATTCGCAGAAAACCCCTTTATCACTGCGGTATACTCGTTCTGCGGCGGCGTTTTTTCGGATAAGCTGAGGCGAGAGGTCGTGCCTTGCTGTATACGGTATTTCAACGCCCTCCCGTTCAAAACAAAGAAGCTGTGTTCAACACAGCTTCTTTGAGGCCGTCGACAAAGTCTAATACGCGGCGAACCCTTTGCCCCGCGACAGCTTATGTACTAGCGTGTACACGGCGCAGCCGCAGGCCAAAGCGTTCACCGTGTCTAAGCCTTTCTCGGCGGCCTATCATCCTGTAGCCCAAAATCCGCTGATGCGTATTTTGTCTACAGTCTGAAAGAAGCTGTGTTGAACACAGCTTCTTTTAATAGTTTGAGCTGATTCTTGTTTTAGAAACCAGCTTTTATTCTGTTTCCTGATCGGTTATCTGTTCATGAAGCGGGCGAGAAACTCTTTCGTTTCGTCGCGTACCGGGTCACCGAGTACTTGCTGGGGCGGCCCCTGTTCACAGATGACGCCGTCCTTCATAAAGACCACGTCTTTTGAGACGTCTCTGGCGAAAGCCATTTCATGGGTGACGATGAGCATCGTCAGGCCTTCTTTGGCCAAAGCGGACATCACCTCCAACACGTCGCCGACCATTTGCGGGTCAAGGGCGGAGGTGGGTTCATCGAAAAGCAGCGCTTCCGGTTCCATGGCCAGGGCGCGGGCAATGGCGACGCGCTGTTTCTGTCCGCCGGAAAGCTGTTTCGGCTTGGCGTTGATGAAGGGCGCCATACCGACTTTGTCCAAATAAAACAGGGCTTTTTCTGTTGCTTCTTCCTGGGAACGGTGGAGCACTTTTTTCTGCCCCACAATGCAGTTATCCAGGGCCGTCATGTTGTTAAAAAGGTTGAAGCTTTGGAATACCATGCCGACTTTGGCGCGGTAGCCGGGGATGGAGAAACCCTTTTCGGTGATGTTTTTGCCGTGAAAGAGAATTTCCCCGGAGGTCGGCTGCTCCAACAGGTTGATACAGCGCAAAAGGGTGGATTTTCCCGAGCCGGAGGAACCGATGATGCTGGTGACGTCGCCGACGGAAACGGAAAAATCAATGTCCTTCAGCACCTCGTTATGGCCGAAGCTCTTTCTTAAATGCCTGATTTCAAGAATGGGTTTGCTCATCATCTCGTACCTCTTTTCCTCGGCATATACTGTGCCATACCAGAAGTATGGGCCAGCGTATCCGTGGTGGCCAGATCGTAGGAATCATCGCCGTCAAGCTTGCTTTCCAGCTTGCGCAGGAGGAAAGAAGAAGTCAGAGTCAGCGTCAGGTAGATGACCATGACGATGGTGGCGGACTGGAAGTAGAGATAGAGCGCACCCACGACGCTCTTATGCACGAAGAACAGATCGGTGATGCTGATCACAGAGAGCACGGCGGTATCCTTGATGTTGATGATGAAGTTGTTGCCGATTTGCGGTATGATGTTGCGGAAAGCCTGGGGCAGAATGACGTGGAGCATGGTTTGCACATGGCTCATGCCGATGGCCTTGGCGCCTTCGGTCTGGCCGCTGTCGATGGATAAAATCCCGCCGCGGACGGTTTCCGCCATATAGGCGCCGGTATTGATGGAGACGATAAAGAAGGCCGCTGTCCACATACCCATCCCGATTCCAAAAACCATACGGGCGCCGAAATAAATAAAAACAGCCTGTACGATCATGGGCGTTCCGCGGAAGACTTCCACGTAGATCTTCATGATCGCCTTGACGATTTTGAGGACGATCCGTTTCAGCAGAGAATCATTTTTATCACTGGGAATGGTCTGAATGATACCGACGATAAAGCCGATCAAACAGCCGATCATCGTACCAACAAAGGATATCAGCAGGGTACGTCCGGCTCCGGCAATATAGGAATGGCCGTAGCTTGTCCAGCAGGTTACAACACCATCAATAAATGACGACATAATGAAAAGTTCTCCCTAATAGTAGTTTATTCTTTAGTTTTCCGCCATGGGCTGTAAGGAGACGGCTTCCTGCATCATGGAGGTGAAGTCTTCCTCGGTGAGTTTTGCCAGTACGCTGTTGATGGCGTCAAGCAGTTCTGTATTGCCTTTCTTAACGGAAACACCGATGTTGATGTCTTCTTCGGAAACTTTAAAGTTATCGTCAGTGTTGGTGAAGTCAAGGATTTTCATATCGGGATAGCGCACAACCGCAGCCATGGCGGTGGGCATATCGGTGACGACGATATCGACAGTGCCGGATTCTAAGGCCATCAGCATTGCGGGAGCGGTTTCCTGGGCTGCTAAAATATTAGCGTCTTTGATCTGGGGCAAGCAATTATCATACCATACGGTGCCCAGCTGAGAAGTACCGGTAGCGCCGGCGAGATCGGCAATACCGGCGGCGTCGGCATATTTACTGTCGGCTTTTACTAAAGTAACGATGGATGCGTAGTAATAGGGAGTGGAAAAATCGACGACTTCTTCACGTTTGGCGGTGATGGATTGGCCGGCGATGACGGCGTCAACGTCGCCGGATTGCAGGGCGGGGATCAAAGAGTCCCAGTCAAGTTTGACGATTTCAAGGTTGTAGCCCAAGTCTTCGGCGATCTTCTTCGCCATCATCACATCGTAGCCGTAAGCGTAGTCGGAGCTGTCGGCAATTTGCACGGCGCCGTTGGCGTCGTCCTCCTGGGTCCAGTTATAAGGGGCGTAGCTGCATTCCATTGCAACCCGTAATGTTTTGGTCGCATCTTCATCAGAGTCGGTGGAAGATCCGCAGGCAGCCAAAGAAAACATCATCACGGCGGCCAACAGGATGCCAATAAATTTTTTCATTATTTTTCCCTTTCCTGTTTTGAGCATGAAAAAATGAGAAGTTAAAACTTCTCATTGATGTAAGCGTTTGGCGGTTGCGAAAGATTGATCCGGATTTTGCTCCACCGTTTGATAGCGCTTCACCAAAGTGACAGTGTATTGCATGTTTTGCAATACCCCAGCCGTACCTTCCAGGCGGCAATATACGGCTTCGGCAATTTTCCTTTTCAATCCGTCGTCGCCTGCCGTATCTTATAGGATGTACTTGTGAAAATCGCGCCTCTATCTTAACTCAAAACATATAAAACTTCTATGTCATCGTATCATTATTTATAGAGCGTGTCAAGCCCATTGTATCCTTTAGCGGGGGTTAAAAAATGCTGGCTGTGCCGTTATGTTGAACCATAGCGGCACAGCCTTCAGTTTGCGTAAATTTATACGAGAAAATCTTTTTTGTTGTAGCGAATCATCGCGCAGAGGAAACTGACGATGATCACGAGGCCACCGATGACCAGGGGTAAAACGCGAAAGCCGCCGTTGAAAACGGTAAGGGGCAGCACATGCTGAACCGGCGACAGATAGGACAGAAAATGGAACTTGCTTAAAATGTCGCCCATCAGGCCGATGATATAGCTGATCAGGATCAGCGCCATGATCACGGAGATGCTCTCGGCGTTACTGCGGAACAGGGCCGAAAGGAAAAAACCGACGGCGAGGAAAACGAAACCCGCGTAGAGCAGAGCAAGAAAAAGGCGGAACAAATCAATGGCAATACCGGAAATGTTCATACCGGGGTTTAAAACCGTGATCATCAAACAGGTGATGCCATAAATGAAAACGCTGTAGAGCAAATAGCGGATCACGCCGCTGCAGATTTTCTGCCGCAGGATGCTGCTTCTCGTGATGGGCTGGGCATAAAGAAACTCGATGGTGCCTTTGCCCTCTTCGGAGGTGAGCGCCTTGGCGCCGATGATGCCCCCGTAGAAGCAGGAGAGCAGCAGTACATACTGGAAGAGATAGGCTGTAAAGGGATACACTTTGCTGAGGTCCGGGTAATCCCCCAGCCCCATGACTTCCCGAATCAGATTGGGCAGCGCTTCCAGGCGGGCGGTAAAGGATTCGGGGCGGAAAACAGAACTGAACATGTTGTATAAAAGCATCATGATGGCAATGATGGCGCCGACGATGACCGTCCAGGTGATCAGTTCGCCGATTTTCCTTTTGAAGTCAAGCTGAAATACGGTCATTCGTTTTCACCCCCTTCATAAAAGGGCAGGAACTCTTCCTGCAAATCTTTGCTGCTGATGCGAATGTCGTCCATGTTGAGATCATAGAGCAGCTTGGCGAGAACGCCCAGATCGCCGCTGTATTCAATGACGATCTTACCGGCTTTTTCCTTGACGATTTTGGCGCCGATGTTCATAAAGGCGTCTCTGTCGAAACCGGTGGATTTCATCGTGATGTTTTTGTAATTTTCAGCACTGTCCTCGGCCTTGTCGCCGTCCTTGGTTTCCTCTGATTCGTCTGGGGCATCGGGCGGCATGACGACGGGTTCTTCCAGAACAGCGTCGGCGACTTCCGAGGCAAGGGTATCGTCGGTGAATGCGGAGAAATTGAATTTATCTTTGAAATAATCCGGATTTTCCAGGGCAAAAGCCCTGTCGTCAACGGTGATTTCGCCGTTTTCGATGATGGCGATCCGATTGCAAAGCCCGTATATTTCTTCGGCATCCCGACCGGTGATGATGATGGTGGTTCCGTTTGCCTGCATTTCCGTAAGATGTTGATACAGACGGTTTTTCATCGCGGCGTCCAGGCCGCGGGTGGGCTCGTCCAATAAAAGCAGTTTCGGTTTGATACTCAAAGCGGCGGCAAGGGCGACCTTTTTCTGATCGCTTCTGTCCATTACCTCAAATTTTTCCTTCGGCTCAATCTCAAAGAGTTTGATAAGCTCTGCACAGCGTTGTTTGTCTTTTTGATGATGCATCTTCATGGTGAGGCGTATGTATTTTTCGGCCTTCATGTTTTGATAGAAATAGATTTCACCGGGGACGTAGGCCACGTCCTCTTTGATCTCTTTTGCTTCTTTCGTCACATTTAAGCCGAAAACGGTTACTTCACCGTCGGAAGGGAAAACAAAATTCATCAGAATTCTGAGTATCGTGGATTTCCCGGCGTTATCAGGGCCAATGAGTCCGAATATATCACCTCTGTTGACCGTGAGATCAATGCCGCGAATACCGATTTTCCTGCCGTATTTTTTTGACACCTGATTTAAACTGACGGCAAGCAAGACGACACCTCCTTTTTATGATATACCACTATAAGAATAATACTTTTTTCGGCTTCGGTCAATCTTTTTTTCTATTTTGAGGTCGTTCTATCCTTTTGTCCTTCCTCATAGCCTATATAGAAAGGGGTGTTGCCGTGAAAACGGAAAACAGCTTGGAACGCTTTTCCCTGTTAACCAAATACCTGCCAAAGCGTCTTAACGCGCTGTTTGATGCCTGCGACGGTGAGGTTCTCCGCGCGGTGGAAGAGATTCGGTTGCGCAGGGGACAGCCTCTAACACTTTTGCTCAAAAATGAGCTTTGCTTTCTTGGCGGCGGCGGCCTTACGGACCAAAGGGGACAGGCCATCAGCGTTGAGGCAGGAGATTTGAAGGAAGCCTGGCGGCTGGTGACTGCGTCTTCCGTTTACGCCCTCGAAGAGGAGCTGCGCCGGGGCTATATCACGCTTCCCGGCGGCCACCGGGTGGGGATGGCCGGCAAAGCGGTGTTAAGTGCCGGGAGGGTGAAGACCCAAAAGGAGATCACTTCTTTGAATTACCGGGTGGCCAAGGAGATTCGGGGCGGCGGCGCAAAACTACTGCCCTTTCTCTACGGGGAGCACGGCTTTGAAAACACCCTCGTTTTCTCCTCGCCCTGCGCCGGCAAAACCACGCTTTTAAGAGATCTCACCCGGCTTTTATCCAGCGGCAACCCGCCGTATCCTCCCCAAAACGTTACCGTTGTCGACGAGCGTTCGGAATTGGCCGGCACCTTCATGGGCAAAGCTCGGTTTGATATCGGCGATCTCACCGATGTTTTGGACGCCTTTCCCAAAAGCGAGGGGATGCTTTTGGCCATACGTTCCCTTTCCCCCGCCGTTATCGTCACCGATGAGATCGGCGGTGAGGAGGACCGCTATGCCGTGACCGAAGCCGTGCGCTCCGGCATCCGGCTGCTCCTTTCGGTACACGCCGGCTCTTGGGCGGAACTTACCGGCCGCCCCGTTGTTTCCGGGCTGATCAAGGACGGTGTTTTTGGCCGCCTGGTACACCTTTCCCGAAGGTGCGGTCCTGGTACGGTAGAAGGCGTCTATTTCCGCAAAATGAAGGAGGGGAGTCCTTTCTATGATAAAAGTAATGTTATTCCTGCTGATCGTGACGGCGGCGGGCCTCATCGGTACCGTGCTGTGTAATGACCTGAAAAAACGGCGGCAAGAAATCGAGCATTTTCTTTTCGGCGTTCGCCTCATCGAGGGGGAGATCACCTACGCCGCCCCGTCTTTGGATCTGTGCTTTCTCCGGGCCGGGGAACGGCTGAAAGGGGAGATGCGCTTGGTTTTTCTCCATACGGCGCGGCTCTTAGAGGAAGAGGCCATCGACGGGGAATCCGCCTTTCATAACGCCCTTGCCAAAAGCAGGGAAAATCTCGCCCTGACCAAACGGGATTTGGAGTGGATGGGCCGTTTCGGCGTGGAGTTGGGCGTCACCGATTTAAAAAACGAGTTGAAGAATTTTAGATACGTCCTGCGCCGGGGAGAAGAAGCCCTGAAGGAAGCGGAAAGAAACGAAAAGAAATGGTGTAAGGTGATCGGCGCCGGAGGCTGGCTTTTTGGTTTTGCCGCGGCGCTGACGGTGCTATAAGGACGGAGGCTATGTATGGGGGATTTCGGCATCATCTTTTTTTTGGCGGGACTGGCCATCGCCGTAACCGTGATCCACCTGCTGCTAAAGCAGGCGGGCAGAGAAGAATACGCCTATCTGACCTTGTTTTTGGGGATCACCATTGCTTTGATCAAGGTGATTCCCTATATTGTGGAACTCTTTGAAAAAGTAGAATCCGTCATGTATTTTTACTGAAGGGCGCGATGAGGTATGGAAGTCGTATTTTATATCGTAGCACTGTCTCTCGTGGCCTTGACCGTGGCCGTCTATCTGAAAAGCAGTCAACTGCCCGCCGTTGCCCTCCTGGTGATCCTTTGCGGCAGCGTGTTGATTTTACTGAAAATCCTGCCCTATATGGCGAACCTTTTTTCCGTCATCGGCAACATTGCCGGGGAAGCGGGCTTGTCCACGGATTATTTGACCCTGGTGATCAAGGTGGTTTGCATCGCCTATGTCGGGGAGTTTGCGGGACAGATCTGCCGTGACGCCGGCGAGGCGGGACTGGCCCAGAAGGTGGAGATCGGCACGAAAATGGTGATCATGGTCATGACCGTGCCGCTCCTGGAGACGATTTTAACAACGATCATCACTGTTTTTGATTGAGAGGCGGCTATGCGCGGGACGGTTATTTTTTCCCTGATCATCATCATGCTGTTCCTGTTTCCGCTGCCCGCTGCGGCGGAAGAGGTTGCGGAACCGGATCTTGCCGAGCTCAATGAGGTTGTCGATGAACTCGACGATGCCTTGGCGGAGCTGATGCCCAACCTTTCCCTGCGGGAGCTTTACGACAGTTTTCGCGGCGGCGATTTTTCTTTCGATCTGGCCGCGGTCTTTCAAGCCTTGTTGGCCTGGGTCTTTCGGGAAGCCCGTACTTTTATGTCCCTGCTGGGACAGTTGTTGTTGCTGGGGATGACCGCCGCGATCTTTCATGTTTTTGAGGAATGCTTTGAAGGCAAGGGTGTGGCCAAAGTCGGCCAGTGGGTGATCTTTCTCGCCTTTATCCTGGTGGCGGTAAAGACCTTTCGCATCGCCCTTGATCTGGGCAGCGAAACCATTCATCAGGCCACGGATTTTCTCTGCGCCGTTTTGCCGGTATTGCTAAGTTCCTTCGCTCTCACCGGCGGCGCTGTCTCCGCGGCGGTGGTACAGCCGTCGATCTTAGCGGTGATCAGCATTTTCCTCGGTCTGACAGAGCGTTTTTTTCTGCCCCTCGTCCTGATCATGGCGGTGCTTGCCGTCACCGCCCACCTTTCGCCGGCCTTTTCCTTTCAGAAGTTGTTTCAATTGATCCGCGATGTGATTCTGGTTTGCCTCGGTTTGATGATGACGATCTTCACCGGCATCATCGGCTTGGAGAGTTTTGCCGCCGGCGCCATTGACGGCTTGACGCTGAAAACCGTGAAAATGGCCACAGGCAATTTCATCCCCGTGGTCGGCGGTTACATTGCCGACGCCTTTGATTCCCTCCTCGGCGCCGGTCTGCTTTTACGCAATGGCATCGGTATTTTCGGCATTGTCGCCGTGATCATCGTCATTGCCTTGCCGGCCCTCCGCATTTTGCTGATGTCGCTTTTGTTTAAATTGGCCGCCGCCGTGCTTCAGCCCTTCGGTGATAACGAGTTCGTGGCGACGCTGAGCGATTTTTCCTCGGTGCTGATCATGCTCTTCGCCATCGTGGCCGCCGCGGGTTTGCTGTTCTTTTTTCTCATTTTTTGCATCATCGGTTTGAGCAGCGTAACGATGATGTTCCGTTGAGGGCGGCTTATGGATTTTCTTACAAATATGGTAAAAGACCTGGTGGTTATCGGCGTGCTGGCGGCCTTCTGCGATATGATTCTGCCGGAAAGTACCGTAAAAAAACCGGTACAGCTCGTTTTCGGCCTTTACTTCATGGCGGTGATGCTGAATCCGCTGATCACTTTATGGACGGGAACCGATCTCACCGACATTGATTTTTCCCAACTCAGCGAAGCATACGTAGAGAATATCGAAGACAGCGCCGAAACAGGGGACGTTTACGCCGAAGCTGCCCGGCAGATCGCCGCTGATATCGAGGGCCGCCTTGAGGCCCTCTACGACGATTGCGACTTTGCCGCCGCGGTGACCATGGATCAGGAATCGTTTCAGTCGGTGTCTGTGGTGGTGACCCATAGAAAAAACGTCGATGAAGTGGTCATGACGGCGGAGATCAAGGATCTTTTGGCGGAGAACTACGGCATGGCGGGAAAAACCATTAAAGTCAAGATTGAAAGGGGCGACAGCGATGAAGGATGAGCTGATGCACATCGTCAAAAAGGATAAGAAAAAACTGCTGATCTTAGCGGTTCTGGCCATCGCCGCCGCGGTGCTGATGATCATCGGCGACGGCGTCGCCGTCGGCAAGCAGAGTATGGCGGCCACCAGTGAAAGCGCCGCTTCCCCCCAGGGAGACGATTATTTCGCGGCCACCGAGGCGGAGTTGGCCGAAGCTCTCTCCAAAATCGAAGGTAAACGGCGCCGTGGAGGTGCTGATCAACTGGGACGGGGACATCAGCGAAAAATATGCCTATAACGAGGAAAGTACGGAAAAAACCGATCACGAAGGCGTCACGGAAAAAAGCAGCAAAAACGAATTGGTGCTCCTTGACGGCAATGCCGCGCCGGTTACGGAGGAAAAAATCTATCCTGAGATCACCGGCGTCTTGGTGGTGGCGGCAGGCGCAGACAACGAAAATATACGCCGGGCGCTGCTGACCGCAGTCTCCGCTTATCTGTCCGTGGGTACCAACCGCATCGAAATCACAGCCATGGAGGAATGACGATGGAACAAAGATACAAGAACTTTCTCCTGTTATTGGCCGCGCTGGCTTGCTTTGCTGTGGGCGCGGCACTTTTTATCGGCGACAACGATATGGTCTACGAGCAGACCGATGAGACCCAGGAGGAAAAGGATAACAACGGCGGGGATACGATAAAAGACCAAGGGGAAAACGCGGCGGAAGAGGAGGGCGCCACTGTTTCCGCCAAGATCTGCCGTGACGGGGAGAACTTTTTTGTCAATTACCGGATGCAGCGGGATAAACGCCGAGACAATCAGACGGAGCTGTATCGGGATATCTTAAACGACGCTTCCCGGGATGAAGAGGCCAAAGCCGCCGCCCAAGCCGCCTTGGAAAAGCTTTATCAGGTTGCCGCCGTGGAGGATAAAATCGAGGAGATCCTGATCGGTCGCCATTACAGCGACGTGATTTTCGTTATGGAGGATACGGTTTCCCTGCTGATCGTAAAGAAAGAAAGTCTCAGCGAAGAGGAAAAAATGGCGTTGGCTTCCTTCGTTTGCTCTTACGCGGGGATTGCCGCAGACAGCTTGTCCGTTTTCACCGTGGAGTAGATGCTTAAAGTGAACTGCGGCGTTTTATCGCGGTTTTTTGACTGCCGCCAATTTTTGAGCAAAACCATTGTTATTTTCATAAAGATTTGATATAATATTTCAGTAATGAGCCCCGTGTCACGGGGCAGGCCGCAGGCACAGTCCGGGAATTGGGCGCTTTTGCGGCAGGTCATGTTTACAAGGATCATGGAGGAAAACGACATGAGTGATAACAAAGATCATCTCGAAGTACAGGCCGAAGAAACCACCACCAGCGTAAGGATCTCCGACGACGTGGTGGCCACCATCGCGGCGATTGCCGCCGGGGAAATTGAGGGTGTCGGCGGTATGTGCGGCAGTCTGGCCGGGGATTTCATCGAACGGCTGGGGAAAAAGAACAGCGCCAAAGGCGCCAAAGTCGAAGTGGAAGACGGCAGCGTCAAAATTAGTATGAACATTCTGGTGGTCTACAACTACCGGATTCAGGATGTTTGCAATGAGGTGCAGGCCGCGGTGAAAAACGCCGTGGAAGGTATGACCGGTCTTGGCGTCTCCGATGTTTCCATTACCGTACAGGGCATCGTCATGCCCCATCAAGAAACGGAAGACGCGGAAGAAGATAAAGAGGATCAATCAATTTGAGCAGACAACGGGCAAGAGAAACCGCTTTTCAGATGATATTTCAGATGGACGTCGGCAAAAACCCCCTGGAAATTGCCGAAAGAACACTGGAAGAAGCGCTGAAGGAAGGCCTCATTGAAGAAAAAGACCGGGAATTCATCATGAAACTCGTGGCCGGTGTGGCGGCAAAAAAAAGTGAGTTCGATGCGTTTATCTCCGCCCACGCCAAGGGCTGGACGTTGGACCGCATCAATGCCATCGAAAAGAACATCCTGCGGCTCTCCCTCTACGAGATCCATTATATGGAGGAGATTCCCTATGAAGTGGCGGTGAACGAAGGCATTGAACTGGCGAAAAAATACGGGGAAGACGACGCCTATTCCTTTGTCAACGGTATTCTCGACAATGCCAAACCGTCACGGAGCGGCGCCGAGGGAGAAAAGGGAAAATGATCTTAGCCTTCGATACCAGCTGTTATACAACGTCTGTGGCGTTGATGGCCAATGACGGATCATTATTGAGCGATCAAAGGAGAGTTTTGGCTGTACCCGCCAAACAGCGCGGGTTGTTGCAGTCCGAAGCTCTCTTTCAACATATACAGAACCTTCCCGCCCTTTTAGAGAATTTGGCGGGATCTTTTGCCCTCGGCGAAATTGAGGCCATTGGCTGCAGCGTGAAACCGCGGCCGGTGGAAAAATCCTACATGCCGGTGTTTTTGGGCGGGGAAAGCGTTGGCCGATCCCTGGCGGCGGCGCTTCACTGTCCCTTTCTGCCCGCTACGCACCAGGAAGGCCACATGATGGCAGGTTGGTACTCTCTGAAGATGCTGGAGCAGATTCCCGACCGCTTTCTGCTTTGTCATTTTTCCGGCGGGACTTCCGAAATCCTCCTGGCGGAGAAAGGGGAAACCGGTGATTTTACCCTGACCCGGCAGGCCTTCGGCAACGACCTTCACGCCGGGCAGTTTGTGGATCGCATCGGCGTATTGCTGGGTTTGCCCTTTCCCTGCGGCGCGGCGCTGGAAACTTTGGCTATGGGACATAAAGGGGACATCCCCCATGTTAAAATTTGGGTAAAGGATGGGGAGTTCTCCTTTTCCGGCCAGGAAACCGCCGTTCGCCGCCTGGCGGAACAGGGGGCGAAGGCGGCGACGGTGGCCAGAACCGTGGAGCATACCATCGGGGAAACCCTGGTAAAGGTCTTCCGGGGGCTCTTTGCCGCCACCGGCGTCTCCACAGCGCTCTTTGTCGGCGGCGTGATGTGCAACGGGTATATCAAAGATTATTTGCGGACGCATTTACGCGGTGAAACCCTTTATTTCGCCGACCCCCGCTACGCCTCGGACAATGCCGTGGGTGTTGCGGCGCTCACCTTAAAACGCTTGGGAGGGATATGATATGGCAAGCCCGCGGGCAGTGACCGTCAGCCAGTTGAACAACTACATCAAACGCCGTTTTGAAATGGACGATAAACTCCAGCACATATTGGTGGAAGGGGAGATTTCCAACTTCAAAGCCCATTCTTCCGGCCATCTCTATTTTGGCCTCAAAGATGAAAACGCTTTCATTCGCTGCGTGATGTTTCGCGGCAGCGTGGCGAAACTGAAATTCCGTCCGGAAAACGGGCAGCGGGTGGTGATCCGCGGTCACGTCGCCGTCTATGAGCGGGACGGCCAATTTCAGCTTTACGCCGAAGCCATGGAGGCCGCCGGTATCGGCGATCTTTACCTGGCCTTTGAGCAGATGAAAGAAAAGCTGAATCGGGAGGGGCTTTTTGACGAGGCCCGTAAAAAGTCACTGCCGGAATTGTCCCTGCGCATCGGCGTGGTCACTTCCCCCACGGGAGCGGTTTGGCACGATATTCAAAACGTCGCCCGAGCCCGTTTCCCTTCGGTGAGCCTTTTCCTCTACCCCGCGGCGGTACAGGGAGAAGCGGCGGCAGGGGAAATTGTCGCCGGGATCGACTTCTTTAACCGCAGCTCCCTGGTAGACCTGTTGATCGTGGGCCGCGGCGGTGGTTCCATTGAGGATCTTTGGGCTTTCAATACGGAGCCGGTGGCCAGGGCGATCTACGCTTCGCAATTGCCGGTGATCTCCGCCGTCGGTCATGAAACCGACTACACCATCGCCGATCTTGTGGCGGATAAACGGGCGGCGACGCCGTCTCAGGCCGCGGAAATGGCGGTGCCTTCCCTTGCCGACATCGAAGCCCGCTTCGCTTTGATGGAAAGCGCGATGAAACAGCGGCTCAATATGGCCCTGAAAACAAAACGGGAGAAGTTGAAAAAAATCGGTGAAAGTTACGTTTTTACCAGAAAAGAGCAGCTTCTGCGCAGCCAGACCCAAACCATCGACCTCTTTTCCCAGCGTCTTGATAAGACCTTTTTTGAAAATTACGCGAGATTGAAAAATAATTACCAGCTGTTGAAAGAAAAACTTTCGGTATTAAGTCCCCTGAACACGCTATCGAGGGGCTACAGCATCTGTATGAAAGATCAAAAGCCGCTGCGCTCCTATGAGGAAGCGGTGGTCGGCGACGATGTCGTCGTTTGCCTCAACAGCGGTTTCTTAAACTGTAGGGTAAACGAAGCGAAGGAGGGTTCCTACCATGGCAAATAAGAAAAAAGAATTGAGTTTTGAAGAAGCCGTCAAGGAATTGGAACAGACGGTAAAAGGGATGGAAAGTGGCGATCTCGGTCTTGACGAGCTCCTTGCCGACTTTGAAAAAGGCATTGGTTTGCTGCGTCTTTGTGAAAAGAAATTGGCGGAGGCCGAGGGCCGCATCGAAGTGCTGACCAAGGCGGAAACCGTGGCTGTCCCGACCCTTGAAGCGATCCCGGAGGAGGACAACTCCCTGCCGGAGGCGCCTCCGGAAGACGAAGCGAAACTGCCCTTTTAAGAAAAGCTGAGGTAACACAGGCCGTCGACAAAGTCTGATACACGACGAACGCTTTGGCCTACGACAGCTTGAGTACTATTTTGTACACGGCGCAGCCGCAGACCAAAGCGTTCACCGGTCCGACCCTTAACCTTAGGAAAGGCCGAAGGGCTTTCCAAGGATAAGATAGTGTCCTTCGACAGCAAATACCAAGGGTATTTGCCCGAAAAGACGAAGCCTTTCTCGGCAGCCCGTTATCTTATAGTCCAAAATCCGCTTACACTGCAGTTTGGAGGTAACCATGGCCAACGTAGAAGAAATTTTGGCGAACAAATGCATATTGCTGGAGACTTACCTTGCCGGTTGGTCCCGGGGAAAAGGCACTCTGCTCCGGGAGGCGATGAGCTATACATTAGGCAACGGCGGCAAGCGCTTGCGCCCCTCTTTGTTCCTGCTCACCGCCGACCTTTACGGCAAAGACAGTGAAAACCTGCTGCCCTTTGCCGCGGGCCTTGAGATGATCCATACCTACTCCTTAATCCATGACGATTTGCCGGCCATGGATAATGATGCTTACCGTCGGGGGAAGCCGACGAATCATAAAGTCTACGGCGAAGGTCAGGCGATTTTAGCGGGAGACGCCTTGCTCAGCGAAGCTTTTTATCTGATGGCCTCGTTGAAAGCGACGGAGCCTGCCGAAAGGGTTCTATCCGCTTTGAGCTACGCCGCGGACTACGCCGGTCTCGGTGGCATGGTCTACGGCCAGAGCCTTGATCTTCTGGGTGAGGAAAAAACGCTGACCGCGAAAGAGTTGCGGCGGATCCACTATTATAAAACCGGCGCCTTGCTGAGCCTCACTTTTGTCTGCGGCGCGGTTTTGGGCGGCGCGCCCCAAAGGGATGTAGAGGCCCTTGACCGTTTCGGCCGTTCCCTCGGTTTGGCCTTTCAGATCACCGATGATATTTTGGATCACGAGGGAACCTTTGCGGAACTGGGAAAACCCATCGGCTCCGATGAAGTCAACGGCAAAACGACATACATCTCTCTCCTCGGTTTGGCGGGAGCCCGGGAAGCGGGAAAGCAGGCCGTGGCCGAAGCCGTTGGGGAGATCGCCGCTTTATCGGTGGACAGCGCTGTATTAAAAGATTTGGGCAATGTGGTATTAAATCGTAAAAAATAGAATTTTTTTTTTTGATTTTTAAAATATTTGGCGGATGACTTGCAAAGGATGAATAAAAACTGTATAATAATATGGAAAACAGGTGATGCGGTATTCTAGTCGGCAAAACTTTGTTTAAAGGCGGGGCTAAAAATCCGTCAAGGGCATATCGATGAAGTTTCTGGTGTTGGCTTCTTACGCCCAGTTTGGGGCTGATGCTGGAAGTTAAGAAAGAGGGGGGAATCCTCAATGGCATGAGGGCTGACCCTGCTTTCGTGGAGACCCATGACTGTGGGGAACTTTTTTTGGTCGAAAAGGGAACTACGGCTTGGGAGAAGAACCTGTATTCGGGTGAACTGGGTACAGTGTAGCCTGGCTTGCGTGGTTAAGGTGGAGAAGCAAACATGAAGACGCCGCAGCGGAAAGGGACCAAATTTCTGTTTCGGTATCAAAACCGGTACTGCAAAAGAGCATAGAACGAAGTGGCGTTGTTGAGGAAAACTCCTAGACCGTTTATTTTTAAGATGCAACGGGGATTAAAGTGCGGACTAAGTGGCAATCCGGTACCTGATGGATTTTCAAGTAAAGGGAAACCGCCTTTTCGGTGACGAAAAGGTTTGAAAATGGGAAAGCCTTCCGGACCAAAGCCGCAGCGTTTACCCGTTGGGTTGTCACCTGTTTGATTCACTCTCTTTGATTTGGAGTTTGTTTTGAAAAACAGAAAAAACGAACGAAAAAGTAAAGGTACATTGAGACACATCCTCATTGTGTTTTCAGGTACCTTTTTTTGTGCCACGCTGGTCAGCGTGGGCACCAACGCCGCGGCGGCAAGTCTGAAACCGATCTTTCTCGTGTTTCTCCTGCTGCTCACGGTCATCGCCGTCGGCGTGCTTTTTGATGTCATCGGCGTTGCCGCGGTGGGGGCGAACATCGTACCCTGTAATGCCAGAGCCGCGCGAAAAGCCCCCGGTGCCGCCGTGACCTTGAAACTATTGAAAAAAGCCAATGTCGTGGCGAATTTCTGCTGCGATGTGGTGGGTGATATTTGCGGTATTGTCTCAGGGGCTCTGGGCGCCACTTTGGTGGTGATCATCGGGGAGACCGTCCTCGATACCGTACTCATTTCGGCGCTCATGGCCGGGATGGTTTCGGCGCTGACCGTGGGGGGTAAGGCCGCCATGAAGGGGGTCGCCATCCGTTATGCCGACCGGATTATGGAAACCGTGGGGATCATCCTTGATTATAAAAACTGGAACAGGCTGTTTTCCGCGAAAAGGAAAACAGAGGGAGATTGATATGACATATTTGGAGCGCGTCAACGATCCTGCCGATATTAAAAAATTAAACGGTGACGAAGTGCTGCTCCTCGCCGAAGAAGTGCGCAGCTTTATGGTGGAACAGGTGGCGAAAACCGGCGGCCACCTCGCGCCCAGTCTCGGCGTGGTGGATTTGGTGGTGGCCATGTGCCGCGTCTTTGATTTTGCCAAAGACCGGGTTGTTTTCGATGTGGGCCATCAAAGCTACGCTTTTAAGATTCTCACCGGGCGCAAAGAAGCCTTTGCCACGCTGCGCCAATGGGGCGGACTCAGCGGTTTCCCCAAAGGTGAGGAAAGCCCTTACGATGCTTTTGACACGGGACACAGCAGCACGTCTGTTTCCGCGGCCTTGGGCCTTGCCGTGGCCAGGGACTTAAAGGGCGAGGACTATCGGGTGATTGCCGTCATCGGCGACGGCGCTTTGACCGGCGGCATGGCCTACGAGGCTATGAATAACGCCGGCAGCCGGGAAGAGGATCTGATTGTGATTTTAAACGATAATCAGATGTCGATTTCCCGGAACGTCGGCGCCATGGCCAACTACCTGACCAGGGTCAGAACAGGGCCCAATTACAGCCGCCATAAGCAGAAAGCCAAAAAGATTTTGAAACGTACCAGCGGCGGCACGAAGCTTTTAAGCGGTCTGCGCCGAATCCGCGACAGCATCAAATACCTGATGGTGCAGGGGATGTTTTTTGAAGAAATGGGCTTTACCTATTTGGGACCCATCGACGGCCACGACATGGAAGCCATTGAGCGGCACCTGCGTTACTGTAAAAACGTGAGAGGACCGGTATTGCTTCATGTTTTGACCAAAAAGGGGAAAGGCTATTCCTATGCCGAAAGCCAACCCGACCAATTTCACGGCATCGCCCCCTTTGATCCTCAGAGCGGGAAATTGCTTTTCCCGGCCTCGGCCAAGTGTTTCAGCAAAGCCTTCGGGGAAAAACTCTGTGATCTCGCCGCTTTGGATCAGCGTATTTTGGCCATCACCGCCGCCATGCCCGGGGGAACGGGTTTAAAACCCTTCGCGGAAAAGTACCGCGAGCGCTTTTTCGATGTCGGCATCGCCGAACCCCATGCCGTGACCTACGCGGCGGGGCTGGCGAAAAACGGCATGAAGCCGTGTTTTGCCGTGTACTCCTCTTTTTTGCAACGGAGTATCGATCAGATCTATCATGATGTCTGCCTGCAAAAACTGCCGGTGGTTTTCGGCATTGACCGTGCCGGTGTCGTCGGCGAAGACGGCGAAACCCATCAGGGCATTTACGACATTGCGCTCCTTCGGGAGCTGCCTTATTTGACGCTGTTGGCTCCCTCCACGGAAAAAGAACTCGGGGAAATGCTCACCTACGCCTTTGCCCTCCATGCCCCCTGCGCTTTGCGTTATCCCAAAGGCCCCATGTCCTCCTGGGATTTGGATTTCACCCATCAGCCCTTAATCGCGGGACAAGGGGAAATGGTCAAAGAAGGTAAAGACGTTTTGTTGCTGTCCCTGGGTATGATGATGGAGGAAGCGATCAAGGCCCGGGAAATTTTGAAAGATAGCGGCATCGACGCCGGAATCTTTAATCCCCGTTTCATCAAACCCCTGAACCAAGAGGACATCCTAAAGCTTGCCCGCACCTACCCCTATTTTGTGACCATCGAAGATCACGTTTTAAGCGGCGGTTTCGGTTCCGCCATCGGAGAAGTGCTGCACCGTGGTGACGCCGCGATCAAACTGAAAGCCATCGGTTTGCCCGACGAAGCCATTCCCCAGGGCCATCGCGACGAAGTTTTGGCTCACTACGGTCTGTCCGCCGCCGGGATTGCCGCAACGGTACTGGCCTTTGTGGGGCGGAAACCATGAAAAAACGCTTGGATCTACTTTTATTGGAGCGAAACCTCTTCGCCTCCCGGGAAAAAGCCCGGACGGCGATTATGACCGGGCGCGTGATCATCGAGGGCAGAAAAGAAACGAAAGCCGGTACCATGGTGGCGGAAGACGCGAACATCGAAGTGTGCGGCCATGATTTACCTTATGTCAGCCGGGGCGGTCTCAAATTGGCAAAAGCCATCACCGCTTTCGGTCTTGCTTTCGGTGATCGGGTCATTCTCGACATCGGCGCTTCCACCGGCGGTTTTACCGACTGCGCGCTCCAGCACGGGGCACGGAAGGTCTATGCGGTGGATGTCGGTTATGCCCAGCTGGCCTGGTCTTTAAGGAGCGACGACCGAGTCGTCGTTTTGGAAAAAGTCAACGCCCGCTATCTGACGGCGCAACAGGTGCCGGAAAAAGTGGATTTCATCACCATTGACGCTTCCTTCATTTCCCTGAAAAAGCTGATTCCTCCCTTGGCGGACTTTTTAACAGAGGACGGCGCCTTTGTGGCGTTGATCAAACCACAGTTTGAGGCAGGCAGGGAACAGGTCGGCAAAAAAGGCGTGGTGCGGGATCCCGCTGTCCACCGTGAAGTGCTGCGCGACTTATGCGCCTTTTTTCAGGAAAACGGATGGTATGTCCACGGTCTGACTTTTTCGCCGGTGAAAGGCCCCGAAGGCAACAGGGAATACCTCGTTTTGCTGAAAGCGGAAAAAAGTTCTTTTGCGGTGGTGGAAATGGATCAAATCGTGGCGGAAGCCTTCGCATGTATTTGAAAATATTGAAATAATATACATTTAGCTATTTACAGCAGGGCGATAATATTGTATATTTAATAATAGAGGTATTGCGAAATGAAGAGAATCGGCGTGCTTGCCAATTTCAAACGTAATGTGGAAGCGGTGCGGCAGAACGTAATTTCCTGGCTTCTCGCAGAAAATGCGGAAGTGATTACCCCCGAGGCTGCCTATAATGTGGTGGATCAGGAATTCCTCCATGATTTCCTAAGCGATAAGGGTAAGACTTGTGACGGTCTGCTTGTGCTGGGCGGCGACGGAACGATGCTTTCGGTGGCACGGCAGGCGGCTTTTTTTTCGATACCGATCATTGGCATCAATCTGGGGCACGTCGGCTTTTTGGCGGAAATCGAGCCCCACGGACAGCAGCTTTACCAATCCCTGCGCCGTCTGATCGACGACGACTTTGCCTTGGAGCACCGTATGATGCTGAAAGTCAAGGTGTTCAGAGAAGGAGATCTGTTTCAGGAATACCATTGTCTGAACGATTGTGTTGTCATTAAAAACACCAGCTACGGGCTGATCCATCTTACCGCCTATATCGATGAAAAATCGTATTTGTCCTATAAGGGCGATGGCCTGATCGTGTCCACGCCCACGGGAGCATCGGGATATTCCCTCTCGGCTGGAGGCCCCTTGGTTTCCCCGGAGATGGAGGCGATGATCTTAACACCCATTGCGGCGCACTGTTTATACTGCCGCTCCCTTGTGATCAGCGCCGACCGCACCGTGATGATGGAAGCGGATATTTCAGAAATCGGCGGCAGCCTCTGCATTGACGGCAGAACTTCTGTTTTGAAACTTGTCGAGGGCGACCGCGTTACGATTACAAGATCGGAATTGGTGACGGACTTTATCCGTCTGAACGATAAATCTTATTTCCACGTGCTCAACGAAAAGTTGAGGGAAAGAGCGTGATGGAACTTGTGCGGCCTGTCTGTGCCATGATTCACGGGGAGGCAAAAAAATTGCTTTATCCCGGCGCCGTCGCCATTGACGCGACAATGGGCAATGGGGAAGACGCGGCATTTTTGTGTGAAGCCGTCGGCGCAGACGGCAAAGTATATGCATTTGATGTACAGGACGACGCCATCGAAGAGACGCGGCGCCGTCTGGAAAAAGTGGGTCTTTTGGACCGTGTTGTGCTCATCAAAGACGGTCACGAAAACATCCGCGAATACGTAAAAGAGGCCGTCGATGTGGCCGTGTTCAACCTGGGTTACCTGCCCGGCGGCGATCATGCCATCACGACTTTGGCCACTACGACAGTGCGGGCCATGGGGGAATGCCTTGCCCTGTTGAAAGAAGAAGGCGCTGTGTTCTTAGGGCTTTATTGGGGACATCAAAACGGGGCGGAGGAGAAGAAAGCAGTCGAGACGTTTTTGACGACGCTGTCTCCTGCCCATTGGGCGATTGCGGAAACAAGGTTTCCCAACCGCGAAAAGGCGCCGCTTTTTATTGAAATTCAGAAAAAGAGGTATGGTTATGGGAACAAAAGCATCCAGACAGAAGATGATTCAGAAAATAATCGAAAAAGATGAAATCGGGACACAGTTTGAATTGGCGGAACGCCTGAAGCAGCACGGTTTTAATGTGACCCAGGCGACGGTTTCCCGGGATATCAAAGAGATTGGCTTGATCAAAATTCCCGTTGAGGGTAATTTTTCCAAATATAGTATGCCAGTGAATATTTCCGTTGGTAATATCGCCGAGCGTATGCGCCGCATGTTTATTGATAACGCTGTATCCATTGATAACGCGGAAAATCTTGTGGTCATCAAAACCCTGCCCGGCACGGCCCAGGGGCTTGCCGCTTGCCTGGATCAGTGCGGCTGGCAGGAACTTGTGGGCTGCATTGCCGGGGATGATACCATCTTAATTATCATCAAAGAAAAAATGCTGGTAAACGGCATCATCTCCCGCTTTGAAGCATTAATGAACTAAAAAACTAAAGAACTGATCGCCCAAAGGATGGCTGCGAAATGGAGACCGCCATGTTAGCCGAAATTTATGTTGAGAATTTCGCTCTCATTGAGAATCTGCAAATTGAATTTCACGAAGGTCTGAATATCATCACCGGCCAAACCGGCGCCGGCAAATCGCTTCTCACCGATGCGGTAGGCCTGCTATTAGGCGGCAAAAGCGATAAAGATCTGATACGGCAGGGAACCGGGAAGGCCTTGGTGGAAGGGACGTTTTCGGGTCCTTTTTCCGCTGCAGTGCAAGACTTTTGCCGGGAAAACGACGTGATGGGCGATACCGTTGTGATCAGCCGGGAAATGAGCAGCGAGGGAAAGAATACCGTGCGCCTCAACGGCCGGCGGATCACCTTATCCCTTTTGGAAGAGCTGACGCCGCTGCTGATGAACATCCACAGCCAGACAGAGCATTTTTCCTTATTCAAAGAAGAAGCCCAATTGCAGCTTTTGGACTCCTTCGGCGGTGAAAAAATCGTTACCCAAAAGGAAAGGGTGGGGGAAGCCTTTCTTCTCTGGCAGGAACGAAAAAGCGCCTTGACAGAGCTGAAACGTAACATGAGTGACAGGGAAAGGCGTCTCGACTACCTTTGCTACCAGCAAAAAGAAATTCAGGGGTTTCACCTGATGTCCGGGGAAGAGGAAACGGTGCGAGAGACCATCGCGCTCCTTGCCAGCAGTGTGAGCCGCTACGAAGAGGCTCAACTTATTTACGCCAGCCTCCGCGGCGATGAAAACGGCAATGTGATCGACGGTCTTTACCAGGCGATGAACGCCGCCGGTCGGATCGCCCAAAATGACCAAGCCTTGGAAAAAACAGCCTCCTCTTTGCAGGATCTTTATTATACCGTCGAAGATATTTCCGAGGAGGTTTTAAATTATCGCGACACCATTGAGATGGATCCCCGGCGCCTGGAGGATTTGGAAAACCGTTTGAGTGAAATCAGGAGAGCCGAAAAAAAGTACAACCGCGACGTCGAGGGCATTCTCAACTATTTACAGGAAATTGAGGCGGAAATCGCCGCCCTGACAGACGCCGATATCTATATGGAGCAAGCCGAAAGGGAAGAAGCCGAGGCTTACCAACGCTTTTTCGCCACCGCGGCGGAGCTCAGCAGTTTGCGCAGCCAAACCGGGAAGCGCCTTGCCGATGCCATTGAAAAGGAACTGAAAGAGCTGATGCTCCCGGATGCCCGCTTTGATGTGGTGCTCCGCGATGCTCCCGTTTCCGCCCAGGGAAAAGACAGCGTCACTTTTATGGCGACCATGAACAAAGGGGAGGATCTGCGGCCCTTGGCCAAAGTCGCCTCCGGCGGGGAAATCTCCCGGGTGCTTCTGGGCGCCAAAATCATTCTTGCCGATCTCGACGCCATCGGAACGATGATCTTCGATGAAATCGACAGCGGCCTGGGGGGAGAAACCGCCGCTCGCGTTGGCGAAAAGCTCAAACGACTGGGCGAAGGGATACAGGTTTTTGCCGTAACTCACTCGCCCCTCGTGGCGGCATACGCCGATCATCATTATTATATTGAAAAGAAAGAAGAAAGCGGACGCGTGTCCGTTCATCTAAAAACCCTGTCCAAAAAGGATATTCGTCATGAAATCGCGCGGATGCTGTCAGGAGACGGAAACAGTACGATTTCCTTACATCAGGCCGACGCGTTATTGAGAGCCGCGGGCAACGGTTAAACCGACGCCTAAGCGACGTGATTGGTTTCACCTTAGGGCAACATCTTCTTCCGCAAAGAAACCCTTCTGTCGTATGGCTTTTTACGGCAGAAGGGTTTTGTCTTAAAGTTGGTCAAAAGTTTAATTTAATTGTTGTTGCAAGGATCCTCCTTAGGAAAAACGATCCCCGACCAAAGCGGTGAGAAGTTCGTATTCATCTTGGCTGCCGCGGCCGTGAGGCACGATGCTGCTGCCGGAATCACTGCCCAAAAGCAGGGGAACATGGAGGGCAGCCGCCTTTTTTACCATCGCGCTATGCGCTTCCACCACGGCTTTCACGATCTCTTGATCCCAGCCCGAAAGGGCCTTTCCGTAAGTCAGCACATTGGCAAAGGGCGCTAAAGTAGGAGTCCAGGCCACCTGATGTTTTGCCATCAGCTTTAAGATATCCTCGGTGATGAAATAGCCGTGTTCCACGGAATCCATACCCACTTCGACCACAGAGCGGATGACCTCGGCAAAATTGACATGAACCATGACGGGGAGGCCGCATTCATGGGCGGTTTCCCGGATGTAGATCAACTCCCTTTCGCTGAAGCTGCCAAAGATTTCCTGGGGCTTGCCGGTAACATCCACAAGACCGGACTGGACGACCTTGACGCAATCGACGCCGCTTTCCATGAGGAAGTGCAGCTCCCTTTTGAGATCGTCCATGGTGCTTAACGGTTTCCCCAAATGGATGCCGTAGCGGTCTTTTTTCACCAAGGCCCGCCCTGAAGCGGAGAGGTGGATGCCCATGCTCTTTGCTTCCTCCCGTAATTGAAAGGCCAGCATCTTCTTGTCACCGCCGTCTCTTAGGGCCGTGACGCCGCGGCCCGCGTATTCCAAAAGATTGTTATACGCGTTATCTAAGTCTGTGCCCGCATATTTTTGGCCTCGATTTATTTTGCGGAAATTGCCGTAAGCCAAATGGATGTGATGATCATAAAGATTCTTCATGCAATCTATTATACTCTTTTTGTCATAAAAGAAAAGTTGTTGCAGCCAATTTAAGCCGTAAAATGATAAAGAAAGTAAAATAAAATAGAATAAACACGCTGTTTCTCTACTTTCTTTACAAAGTTTATATTCCTGACAAAAAACTCACCTTTTTTTTTCGACAAAATCTTTTATAATGAAAAAAATATAACAATATTTTATAAAGTAAGCTACAATGAGTTTATGGAAGAGAGCAAAGCTTTCTGGAAAGAGCAACAAAGATTCATGAGCGGATTTTTAACATATTGTATGAAGCCTCGTGAATGGGTTGTGGAAAAGAGCAAAAACACGGCAGATGGAAAGAAAAATTAAAAGTTCTTTACAAAGGAAAGAAAAGGAAACTAAAAAACGAGAGGAGAACAAAACTATGCTTGATCCTAATGTTATGAAAGACTGGCAAATTGCGGAAGCTGCGGAGAAAGAATTACCTTCTGTTGACGCATTTCGCGAAAAAATGGGGTTACTTCCCGACGAAATTATTCCCTATGGTCGCACTCCCAAGTTGAATTTTCTCAAAATCATGGATCGCGTCAAAGATCAACCTGACGGGAAGTTCATCGAAGTTACTGCCATTACCCCCACTCCTTTGGGTGAAGGGAAATCCACCACCTCTTTGGGTATCATCGAAGGTCTCGGCAAACGCGGCATGAATGTCGGCGGTTGCCTGCGTCAGCCCTCCGGCGGACCGACCATGAACATCAAAGGTACTGCTGCCGGCGGCGGCAACGCACTGTTGATTCCGATGACGGAATTTTCTTTGGGCCTTACCGGTGATATCAACGAAATCACCAACGCCCACAATCTTTCTATGGTCGCTTTGAACGCGAGAATGCAGCATGAAAACAATTATAATGATGCAGAGCTGGCGGAAAAAGGTCTGAAACGCTTGGATATTGATCCTGAACGCGTGGAAATGGGATGGGTGATTGACTTTGCCGCCCAATGCCTGCGCAACATTGAAATCGGTCTGGGCGGCCCGAAAGACGGCTTCCAGATGAAAAGCAAATTCGGTATCTCCGTTAGTTCCGAATTGATGGCGATTCTTGCCGTCGCTCGCGATCTTGCGGACCTTAGAGAACGCGTCGGCAATATCATCGTTGCCTACGACAAACAGGGCAATCCCGTCACCACCGCTGATTTGCAGGTGGATGGCGCGATGACCGCCTGGATGCGCAATGCCATCAACCCGACTCTCTGTTACACTTCTGAGCTGCAGCCCTGCCTCGTTCATGCCGGCCCCTTCGCCAACATCGCCATCGGTCAGTCTTCCATCATCGGCGATAGATTGGCCTTGAAGATGTTCGATTACCATGTTACGGAAAGCGGTTTTGCCGCTGACATCGGTTTCGAAAAATTCTGGAATGTCAAATCCCGTATTTCCGGTTTGACGCCCAATGTCTCGATTCTCGTCTGCACCGTTCGCGCCCTTAAAATGCACGGCGGCGGCCCCACCGTGGTTCCCGGCCGTCCTTTACCTGAAGAATACACCAAAGAAAACATCGATCTTCTTGAAAAAGGCATGTGCAATCTGATTCATCATATCAATACCATTAAAAAGTCGGGGATCAATCCCGTTGTTTGTATCAACAGCTTCAGCAGCGATACCGATGCGGAAATCAACCTGATTCGTCAAACCTGCGATAAAATGGGCGTTCGCTGCGCGAAATCCGAACATTGGAGATATGGCGGCGAGGGTGCTTTGGATCTGGCCGATGCAGTCATCGATGCCTGCAAAGATCCTGTGGATCTCAAATTCCTCTATGACTTGGAAGTTCCCCTGCGTCAACGCGTGGAACTCATCGCCAAAGAAGTTTACGGCGCCGACGGCGTAGAATGGTCCGATCTTGCCACTGAAAAGGCGAAACGCTTCGAAGCGGATCCCAAGTACAAAGACTTCTCTACCATGATGGTGAAAACACATTTGAGCTTGTCTCATGATCCTACCCTGAAAGGCGTGCCCAAAAACTGGAAACTGCCTATCCGCGACGTTTTGGTTTACGGCGGTGCCAAATTCCTCTGCCCCATGGCGGGTACGATCAGCTTGATGCCCGGTACCAGTTCCCGCCCGGCCTATATGAAGGTCGATGTGGATACCGCCACCGGCGCGGTCAAAGGACTGTTTTAAAAAAGATAGGAGGGAGCAGCGATGCGATTTGCTGAAAAGACCTGTGATCAAGTGATCACGGAATTGGCTGCAAAAGCTCCCGTTCCCGGCGGCGGCGGTGCCTCAGCTCTGGTAGGGGCTGTAGGCACCGCCCTCGGCAATATGGTAGGGAGTTTCACCAAAGGAAAGAAAAAATTTGCGGACGTAGAAGAATCCATTATTTCCCTACAGGAAAAATGCGATGATCTGCAGAACAAGTTTTTAAATCTTATGGATGACGATGCAGAGAACTTTACACCGCTTTCGAAAGCCTACGGCATGAAAGAGGATACTCAAGAGCAGCGGGAGGAAAAGGCAAGAGTGATGGAGGAAGCGACCGTCAACGCCTGCCGCGTCCCGGAAAAGATTATGGAACTATGCTGTGAAGCCATTGACGCTTTGGAGGAGTACCTGAAAATCGGGAATCCTCTCCTCGTCAGTGATGTGGGAGTCGGCGTTCTCTGCTGCAAGGCCGCCCTTTTTGGCGCGTCTTTGAATGTTTATATCAACACGAAGTCCATGCAAAACAAAGAAACCGCCTCTTCTATCAACGAGAGAACAGGGGAAATGCTGGCCGCCTACGGCAAAAAGGCGGATGACATTTACCATGCGGTGGCAAGACAGATCCAATAAATATTAAACAATAAACAAAAGGAAGGGAGATATTATGGCAAAGATTTTATCCGGTAAGGAAGTTGCCGCGGCTTTGAAAGAAGATCTTTTAAAACGTGTTGCGGCGTTAAAAGATAAGGGCGTCACGCCAACCTTAGCCATTGTGCGAGTGGGAGAAAAAGACAGCGACATTGCTTATGAAAAAGGCGCCATGAAAAAATCGGAAACCTTGGGCATTGCCGTGAAAAACGTCATTTTCCCGGCGGATGTGGAAGAAGCCAAACTCATTGCCGCCCTTGAAGAACTCAACGGCGCCAAGGATGTTCACGGTGTGCTGTTATTCCGTCCGTTACCCGAACATTTGAATTATGACCGTGTCTGCAATACGCTGATTGCGGATAAAGACGTCGACGCCATGACCACCATCAACAGCGGTTTGGTCTATGACGGCAGTGAGGACGGGTTCCCTCCCTGCACCGCCCAGGCGGTTATGGAAATATTGGATTATTATGAGATTCCCGTTAAGAGCGCGAAAGTCGCTTTGGTGGGCTGGGGTGCCGTGGTCGGAAAACCCCTTTCCGTACTGTTGCTGAACCGCTTTGCCACCTTAACGGTGTGTCATATCTTTACAAAAGATGTCTCCACCCCCTGTCAAGACGCGGAGCTGATTATTTCTGCGGCAGGGAAAGCCAACTTGGTGGGAGAAAAACACTTGGCAAAAGGTCAGATCGTCATCGACGTGGGGATCAACGCAGACCCCAACAACCCCGGAAAAATCGTGGGGGATGTCGATTATGCTTATGCGGAAAACCTTGTTGACGCCATTACCCCGGTTCCCGGCGGCGTGGGCAGCGTTACCACTTCCGTGTTGGCAAAACATGTGATCATGGCTGCTGAAAAAACCCTTAGATAATTCCTTCTAAGGCGACGAAAGGAGTTGAACCACGTGACCAACAGATTTAAGGAGTCTCTTTTGGACCCTGGTACCTTTTCGGTAACCTGGGAAATCGTCCCCGGTCGTGGCGCCAATGAAAAAGCCCAGATCGAAGCGATTGAAACCGCCAAGGCAGGGGCGAAGGATCCCCGCATCCACGCCATCACCATTACAGACTGTCCCAGCGGGAATCCCGCGATTTTAGCGGAGAATCTGGGCAAAGAGATTCTGGATTTGGGCATTGAGCCATTGGTTCATTTTACCTGTAAAGATAAAAACAGAACCCAAATGGAAAGCCAACTGTATGCCATGGCCAGAAGCGGTATCCGCAACATACTGGTGATGACCGGTGACTATGTCAACGATGCCTATCAAGGCCGCGCCAAACCGGTTTTTGACATTGACCCCATTCAGTGCGGCGGCTTGATTTCCACCATGAATCAGGGCTTAGAATATCAAGTCGGTCCCAGAACCATCAAAAACCAACCCACCGATTTCTTTTACGGCTGTGCCGTATCGCCCTTCAAAAGTCAGGAATCCGAGCAGATCGGACAGTATAACAAGCTGATCAAAAAAGTGAGAGACGGCGGCGCGCAATTTGTCATTTGCCAGCTGGGCTATGATATACGGAAATTCCATGAAACCTTCCAATTTATGGAGCAAAATGGGCTGAACGTACCTTTGGTTGGCAATATTTACATTTTGCCTTTCGGCGCAGGGAGATTGATGAACAGAAACGGGATTCCCGGCGCTGTCGTCACCGATAAGCTTCTGCACCAGCTTGAAAAAGAAAAACAGGCGGAAGATAAGGGCAAAGAAGCGAGATTGATGCGGGCTGCAAAAATGTACGGCATCATGAAGGGCATCGGTTTTGCCGGCGCTCACATCGGCGGCCACGGCATGAGCGCCGATGATATGGATTATATCATCGTCGAAGGCGAAAAGTACGCGGGTAACTGGAAATCCCATGTAGATGAATTCGATTATCCCATGAAAAACGGTTTCTATTATTATCAGAAGGATCCCGAAACGGGTCTGAATTCGGAAAAACGTACGGAAATCGATCCCGATAATTTGGAATTCCGCGTGGGCGGGATCTATCATATGTCCCATTTTGTCCACTGGCTGATGATGACTCCGGGGAAAAATCTTTTTAACTTTATGCGCGGTTTCTACAAACTCATCGACGATACCAAAGTGGAGCGTCCCTATCACTTCTGCGAACACATGGCAAAGGTTATGCTCTATGACTGCAAAGACTGCGGCGACTGCGCCATGACCCATACGGCCTACGCCTGTCCGATGTCGAAATGTCCCAAACATCAAAGGAACGGCCCCTGCGGCGGCAGCCGTGACGGCTGGTGCGAAGTATATCCCGAGAAGAAGAAATGCATCTACGTCAAAGCCTATACCCGCCTGAAAGGGTACGGCTTGGAAGAGGAATTATCTACATATTCCGTGGCGCCTTGCGACTGGAAACTTTACCAGAAGCCCTCTTGGGTCAATTATTTCCTCGGCCGCGATCATGATGCGAAACGCTTGGGCATTCCTTATGTGCCGCCGAAAGCGGAACGCAAAGCAATGAAACGGAACGCAAAATAACGCAGTCAGCAGAAATAAGATTTCAGTTAGGGTGATTTTATGTTCAACATCAGTTTTGCCGAGCTTATGGTTATTCTGCTCATCACCTTCCTGGTGTTGGGACCGAAAGAAATGGCCAAAGTCGCCCGGGGTTTGGGCAAAGCCGTCAAAAAAGCCCAAAACTTTGTGACGGATATGAAGAACTTTGTCAATGAAAGCGCGGAAGGCACCCCTTTAAACGATATGAAGGAGGCGGTTACCGACGTCAAGGAAGCGGTCGATTCAGTAAAAGCCGAAGTTGATAAAATGAACCCTGTCAGTGATCTCAAAAAAGAGATCGAAACGGAAATCAAACCGATACAAGACATCAAAAACTTAAAGACCAATCCTGCCAAAAAAGGAGCGGATCTTTTGCAGAAAAAAAAGTAAAATCCTTTTAAGAAAGGGGGAAACCTCTCAATGAGTAAGGGAAATAAAAAGGAAAAAATTGATCCCAAACTAACAAGACGACAATTCTTGGGACTTACCGCCGCCGCCGGTACCATGGCGGCGCTCACCGGTTGCGATGTTGTGGATAAAGTAGGCGGCAATGACAATTGGCTGCCCACCCAATACCGCAACAGCGGCAACTACCCGATCAACGCCAAGGGGCGCATTCCCATCGATCCCGATAATCCGTCGATCATGCGCATCGACGAGAAATGCATCCTCTGCGGGCAGTGCATTGAGGTATGCCAGAATACACAGACCATTCACGGTTACTATAAATTGCCTGTTTTGGATACCTTTATGTGCATTAACTGCGGGCAGTGCAGTTTGTGGTGTCCCACCGGTGCCATCCAGGAAAAGCCCTATATCGACGAGGTTAATGCAGCCATCAACGATCCCGATAAGATCGTGGTGGTGGCCATCTCTCCCGGGGTGCGCATCTCCATCGGCGAAGAATTCGGCATGGAGGCGGGGACTTGGGCCCAGGAACAAATGGTTACTGCCGTCCGCCGTCTCGGTGCGGATTACGTATTCAATATCGACTTCTCCTCAGACTCCACCATCATGGAGGAAGGCAGCGAGTTTGTCCACCGTGTTACCAACGATGGTGTTCTGCCTCAGTTTACCTCCTGCTGTCCGGCATGGAAGAAATTTGTCGAATTATACTATCCGGAATTGATTCCCAACATCTCATCGGCAAAAAGCCCCGTGGCGGAAATGGCTGCCTTGGTAAAGACCTATTGGGCGAAGAAAAAAGGGATCGATCCCTCTAAAATCGTCTATGTGAACGTTCCGCCCTGTACCTGCAAGAAATTCGAAGCCACCACGTTCAATATCGATTCGGCAGCCCGATATTGGGAAGAATATGAAGATATCGATTACGGTGCTATCCCCGATATCGATTATGTGCTTTCCACCAGAGAGCTGGCGAGGATGATCAAAACCGCTAATATTGATTTTGTCAATTTGCCCGCGGGAGAATTCGACCCCATGCTCAGTGAAGGCAGCGGCGCGGCGGTGATTTTCGCCAACAACGGCGGCGTGATGGAAGCGGCGATTCGTACCGCCTATTATCTCGTCACCGGAGAGGATCCCCCGGACGACCTTTATCATTTGACGGCTGTCCGCGACAACGACCTCGACGGGTATGCCGAAGGCAGCCTTGAGGTTCCCGGTTTCGGCACCCTCAATGTGGCGGTTTGCAACGGGTTACACGCCGCCCGTACCCTCTGTGAAGAGATCAAACAGGGCAAACGCCCTGAATTGCATTTCCTGGAAGTCATGGCCTGTCCCGGCGGTTGTATCGGCGGCGGCGGCCAGGCCAGAAAAACAGTGCCTCCTACGGACGCTCTGCGGAAAGCCCGTATTGATTCCATTTACGCTGCCGATGAGGCCATGAATAAAGCGGACAGAGTCAGCTACAAGAATGCTGAAATCGCCACTTTATACAAAGAATTCCTCGGTGAGCCTTTGAGCGAACTGTCGGAGTTACTCCTGCATATGCACTACATCGACAGAAGTAAGTCGGTCCATCCGAAAGATACCTCGGATTACGTCGATACTTACTTCTCCGGTTTGGAATAGGAGGTGAGCATTGATGAGTAGTAATAGTGCTGTTTTATTCAACGTTGCCAAATGCATTGGCTGCGGCAGCTGTACCGTTGCCTGCAAACTATGGAACGACCTTGAATTCGGGGATAGCAATGCTCACGGATTTGACGCGGCATTGGCCGCGGATAACTGGACCGTTGTTCAGTATCACGCCATTAAAAACAAAGAGGATCAAAGCGTATTCCGTTTTGCCAAACGCCAATGTATGCACTGCCTGGAACCTTCTTGCGCTTCCGTTTGTTTCGCCAACGCCATTACCGTGGACGAAAGCGGCGCCGTGGTTTACAGCCCCAAAAAATGTGTGGGTTGCCGCTATTGCCTGATTGCCTGTCCCTTTGACGTGCCGAAATACGAGTGGAATAAGGTCTTCCCTTCGGTGATGAAATGCCAGCTTTGCAATGATAAATTGGCGGAAGGCGAAATTCCTTCCTGCGTTTCGGTTTGTCCCACCGGCGCCCTTATTTTCGGCGACCGCGACAAACTGCTGGAAAAAGCCCATGCCATCATCGCCACTTCCGCGGCCACGGAAAATATGGAAGCAACCCATTACGTCAATGAGGTCTACGGTGAAAAACAGGCGGGGGGTACCCGTTGGCTGTATATCTCCGACGTTCCTTTCACGGAATTGGGCTTCCCCGCTTCCGTGCCGAAGAAGAGCATACCGGGAATTGTCCAAGATTACACCAAGTGGAAACCGGGGGTATTTCTGGGAGCCGCCGCGGCCTTTGGCGCCATCGGCATCTATACCAAACGCAGACTGAAAATTGAAGAAGAAAAAGCCGGTGAGAATGGAGGCGAAAATAATGTTTGATTATACTCTCAAGATCAATAAAAAAGCAAGTTTTCGCTTTACACTGACGCGTTGGATCCTTTTGCTTTTGGCCGCGTTCGGCATCTTCATTTTGATCTACCGCCTCATCAACGGCTTGGGGGCCACCACGAATTTGTCTGACGAATGGCCCTGGGGCTTTTGGATCTATATGGATTTGATCTTAAGCGCCTTGGGCGCCTGCGGTTTCGCCGTCGCCATTCTAACCCACATTTTCCATGTGGAAAAATTCAAACCGTTGGCCCGCAGAGCCTTGCTGATGTCATTTTGCTGTTATGTCCTCGTATTCCTGATTCTCTTTATTGAAATCGGGCGTTGGGATAACTTCTACTGGTTCTTTATTTCGGGAGCTTTTACTTCACCCCTTTATGAAGTGGCCATTTGTATCACCCTCTACATCATCGTGCAGGTATTTGAACTTTTGGAAGTTTGGGGCGACCGTTATAAATCCTGGGTGAAACATATTACCCGGTTTTTCCTGCCCTTCTTTGTCCTCTTGGCCTGTATCATTCCCTTTGGTCAAGAAGCGGCATACGGCGCGCTTTACCTGGCGATGCCGGCGAAACTCAGCACGATTTGGTACTCGCAATTCCTGCCTTGGGCTTGTTTGATCACTTCGTTTTCCGGTGGTCTCTGTTTTGTGGCTGCGGAATATTACGCCCACAACCGTCACTATAAAAAGACCTCCGACGACGCCATGATCAAGAGCTTGCTGCGGGTTGCCGGTGCCTTCATCCTCATCTACATCGTACTGAAATTCGTCGATCTTTCCGTGCGCGGCGCCTGGACCGAAGTGTTCTCCGGCTCTGCTTCCGGAAATATGTTCCTCGTAGAATTCATTGTGGGTTCCATTGTTCCTGCGGTGCTGATTTTCAGCCCCATGATCAAGAACTCAATGTGTCAGCTGATTGCCGCCATTTGCGGTATATTGGGTGTATTAATCAATCGTTTTGATTTCGTTTTTGTCGGCATGGCAGGCTACACCGACGTATCCTATTTCCCCAAATGGACAGAAATTTGGCTGGTCATCGGCCTTACCGCGCTGGTGGCGCTAGTCTATATCTTCGCCGTTGAAAACCTTCCCGTCAACCAGGGGAAACACGACGAAAAACCGGACATCGTCAGCCGTCCGCCGGCAGGGATCATCCATGTATCCAAAAATGAACAAAACAGTGTTTCTGAATAAACACGTTATTCTTGCCGAGAAGTAGGCAGAAGGGGGATGCTCTTATGAGAATTGGTGTATGGGAAATACTTCTGATCATCGTTTTGGTGCTTATCCTTTTTGGTGGCGCCAAGTTAGCCGGGGTCGGCAAAAACTTGGGACGCGGCATCAAAGAGTTTAAAGAAGAGGTTAAAGACACCGGCGAATCCTCTCCACAGGTTGCGGAAGCGTCTGCGGAAGAAACCAAAAAAGCGGAAGATACCGAAAAAAAGGAAGCTAAAAATTCCGAGCCCGACGCATAATAAGTTTATCATTTCGTAAGAAGAAGGTGAGGCCATTGGCTGATACGAAGCAGGCGCTGATAGAGCATTTGAATGAGTTGCGCAAAACCTTGATGTATTGCGTGATTGTCTTAGCTGTTAGCTTTGTGCTTGTATTCGCGTTGTTTTGCGATCCGCTGATGGAGATACTCTTGGCGCCGATCCGCAAGCTCGGTGTGGAATTGGTCTATACGACCTTGACCGAAGTTTGGGTGGTGAAAATGAAAGTCTCCTTTATTGCGGGGTTTGTGCTTTCTTTTCCCGTCATTTCTTTCTTTTTCTGGCGCTTTCTGCGCCCGGCCTTGTATGCCAGTGAAAAAAGAATGTTTGCCGTGATGTATTTTTCCTCCCTTTTTCTTTTTATTCTCGGTGTTTGCTTCGCTTTTGTCGCCGTATTGGGTCTAAGCATCAATTTCTTTATTTCCTTTGGCAGCGGCACTGCTGAACCCATGCTCTCCATCAGCAAGGTGGTCAGCTATATGATGAGCTTCATCATTCCTTTCGGCTTAGTATTCTTGCTGCCTTTGGTGGTGTATATCCTTACTAAAATCGGCGTCTTGTCTCCCGCGTTATTGGTGAAATCGCGGAAGTATGTCATCGTGATTCTGTCTGTTTTGGCGGCGATTTTGACACCTCCGGATATCATTTCACAAATTTTGCTCCTCATTCCTATGCTTCTTTTGTGGGAAATCAGCGTGTTCATCGCGAAACGCGTAAAAGTGAACAAAGACCGGCGTGAGGCCAGAGAAAGCCTCGACGCCGGCATAAAAAAGGATGAATCAAAGAGTACAACGGAATAACGGTCTACTGTAAGCCTTGGTACTGAAGGTACTTCTGTCCATTGAAAAGACGCTTTACAAAAATCGTTCGCAACCGCAAAGGGCATCTTCGCGATTGCCGTTGTTTCGCCTTGATACACGAAAGAAGGAGAATATTATGAGTTTTTTAGCTCCCAATGAAATTGCGAAGGCAGTTTCAACCCTTGGCGAAAAGAAGGGGAAAATGTCTGTCGGCAAACTGATTCTGCCCGGCCTCCTCGCCGGTGCGTATATTGCTTTGGCCGCAGTGGCCTGTATCACCATAGGCGCCGGCTGGGTCGGCGACTGGGCGGCTTCCGGCTTGAATAAGGCCGCCGGCGCCGCCGCCTTTACCGTCGGCCTCATGCTTGTGGTGGTTGCCGGCGCCGAATTGTTTACCGGTGACAATATGTATTGCGCCGTTTCTTACCTGGATAAAAAATCCACCCTTGGTGAGTTGGTGAGAAACTGGGTCACGGTTTACTTCACCAACTTCATCGGCGCCCTGGTCGTGGTATCCATGATCTATTTGGGCGGTTTCCTCCTAGCCAACGGTGAGCCTTCGGCTTTCGCGACCAAAGCCATTGCCATCGCCACGGCAAAATCCTCCCTCACCTGGGGGCAGGCATTCTTCCGCGGTATTTTCTGTAACTGGCTGGTTTGCCTCGCCGTCTGGATGGCCGTGGGCTCCCAGGATATTATCAGCAAGATCTTTGCTTGCTTTTTCCCCATCTTCACCTTCGTACTTTGCGGTTTTGAACACAGTGTCGCCAATATGTTCTTCATTCCCATGGGGATCATCGCGGCCAACGGTTCCGTGGATGTTCTCACCGTCAGCAACTTTTTAGTGGGCAACCTGATCCCCGTTACCCTCGGCAACATTGTCGGCGGCGGTATTTTCGTGGGTCTCGTTTACTACCTCATGTACCTCAAAGGCGCGGATGTCAAATTGAAAGCCTAAAGACGGTCTGATTGATTGTCGGATCCCTTGGCGGTGATGCCGCGTGTAGATTTATTTTAATTTTGTGAAACCTTTTAACCTGTTATACCTGTTAATTTTGTCCTTTCACCTCTGTGCTTTGATGGCACAGAGGTTCTTTTTTGGCTCTATAGGAAAGGCTTTTGCTTCTTTTACCGTATCGGTTTCCCTGCAAAGAGAGGCCGGTATCCCTATTTTACAACCAGCACGGAACAGGGCGCCAAGCGCACAAGGCTTGCGCAGGTGCTGCCCATGATCCTTTCATAAATTGCCGATACGCCCAAAAAGCCGATGATCAAGAGATCGATGTCTTGCTCCATGATAAACTCAATTATCGCCTTTACCTCATGTCCAAATAAGATATGAGGGATAATGGCGCCGCCCTCCGCGGCGGCGACGGCTTGCGCTTCCTCGATAATTTTTTTGTATTTGCTGTCTTCGTAATCCTTTTCATCCATCACTTCGCTGATGGTTTCCGGAAAGCGCAGCATGGCCTCCACGGATACGGTATGCAATGGGGCGTCATAAAAACGTGCAAGCCGTATGCCCTCCGCCAACGCCTTAAAGGCGTTTTTTGAACCATCAAGACCTACCAGTATCTTGTTCATGGTGATGCTCCTCTCTTTTTACAGAATAACTGATTTTGTTTGACTTTGCCTTTCCCCAATCGTTCATCTCCTCCGCCGAAGGTTCAAAAAACCGCTGAGCGATCAAAGTTGGTATGATTGCGGTCAGGATAATGACGGTAACCAGCACAGAATATTGGTCTTGCCCGATGATATGATGGGAAAGCCCAAATTGCGCTGAAATGGTACCGAAGGTAAGCCCGGTGGACATCAGCAGCGTTGTATAATTGGCTTGTTTGAGCCCCATCTGAAACCCCCTTGCCGCCGGCCAGACGCCGATCATTTTGCAGAGGACTTTCATCAAGAATAAAGCGGCGATCACCCCAAAGGATAGCCAAACGGCATGCAAGGACACATGCAAGCCCGCTTTCATAAAGTAGAAAGGGGTGAAAACCGCGAAGGTGATGGTACGCATCCGGCTGATGAGGGTTTTATTTTTAACGAATACCCCCGCAACCACAAGACCGATGAGATAAGCGGGAAGCACCGCCTCGCTGCCGGCAAGGGTGGCAAGTCCCGCTAAAAGGAAGAGGACGAAAAAGATGAATTTTACTTCCGGTTCGCTGACCCTTTGTTCTCCGCATTTGGCAAGGATAAATCTTGTGAGGCGAGGCATCAAAAACATCACGATGGCCGTGAGCACAATAAAAACAAGCAGATACAAATTGAATCCGGCAAAGAGTACACCGAGAGCGATGACAGTGGCCAAGTCGTTGACGAAACAGGCCGCCAGGATCATCTTGCCGAGGCTGGTGTTGGCTTTACCCGTTTCGATCATCACCGCATATACCACCGCCACCGAAGTCGTGGAAAGAGCGAGTCCGGCGATTTGCGCCTGCTGGAGATCCCAGCCAAGCACAAATTGGGTAAAAAGCCAGACGCCGCCAAAGGGAAAAATGAATGCCGCGATACCGATGGTGAGACTGCTTTTTAAATTGGCGCGTAAGGAAACCGGGTCAATTTCCGCGCCGGACAGGAAGGTCAAGACGACGCTTCCCAAAGCGGCTAAAAAATCAATCCATTCATTGGTTTGGTGAAGACCCAAGAAATTTCCCGCAATCACGCCGACGATGATTTCGATCAAAGCCACAGAAATACCAAGACGTATGGAGATCAGGCTGGCGAAAAAGGCGAGGCCGATCCAGATGGCGGCGATGACCCAGGTGTTGTTCAAAATCGTTGATAACAAAATAGAATCTCCTTTGCAAATTTAAAGTTGATATATCATTGCGGGAGCAATAAAAAACTCCTACAAATGACGCAAAGCCGCGTATCTGTAGGAGTCATTAGCTAAAAAGCGATTCAGTGAACTCCATCACTATCGTGGATATTGGATTTTTTAAATTTGACCATAAAAAAACACCTACTTCAAATTCATGAAAGTAGGAGCCATTAGCAATTTTCATTGCGTTTCGGTGAGCCCCATCACCATAACGAGATTATAGCACGTTGCTTTTTCTTTGTAAAGAGAAAATTTTCGGGGAAGCAACGTCTTTTGTCAAAAAAAAGGGAATCAGCTTGACAAAAGGACGCTAAAATCAGTATGATATAGCAAGAGATACGAAAAGAAGAGGTGATCATATGAATCATGATAATGTGAAGAATGCTTTTTGGGGTCATATTTCCTGTGTTGTGACAAAAGAAGAAGTTTTAAAAAGAATGGGTATGCCCGTTGATCATATGTACGGTAAGTATATTGATGAAATGATCGAGGCTTCCAAAGACATTGTCAACCCCAAAGCCGTTTGCCGGATATATACCGTTGAGCATAAAACCGAGGATGGCGTGACCGTCGGCGGCAAAGTTTTCACCAGCAAAACCCTGGCGGATAAGCTGAAAAACATCGATCAAGTTTATGCATATCTTTGCACCTGCGGCAAGGAAATTGCCGATTTCAGCGAAGCTCAGGGTGATATCATCAAGGAGCTTGCCCTTGACGGCATCATGAATATTTATCTGCGGAAAGCCGCGATCTATATGACCGAACAGCTGGATAACGCCTTGGGCGGCCAAACCGCCTGTGTTTCTCCGGGCTCTTTCGAGGATTGGCCCCTTGCCGCGCAGCATGATCTCTTCGCGCTGATCGGTGACGATGTGGCGAAAACCGGAATCGAGCTCACGGAAAGCGGCATCATGTATCCGGTGAAGAGCGTCTCCGGGTTCCGTTTTAAGGTGACCCGGGATGATCACGATTGCCGCCTCTGTCTAAAGCGGGACTGTGCTGAGCGCAGCGGTGATTTTGATCCTGAATGCTACGAAGCCGGCCTCTGCTGAGTAAATGATCATAAGATGAAAAGTGGCCTGCCGGATAAACCGCCAGGCCATTTTCTATGATGTTTCTTTTATGGTTATCCTTGCCCGGTTTCGGCGATTTTCCATCCTGTCTCAGGGGATTCAAAGACCATGGTAAAATTGGAAGATTGGTATCCGCTCTCCGTGGTGACGGTTTGCTTGTATTCCATCTCCGCCGTGACCCCGTAAACATCGCTGCTGTAGGAGGACGGCTCTATTTCGATCAGCCTGGCGGATTTCAGATTTTCAAGGGGGTCTTTGGCGTTGATATCAGCGTCCGTCAAAGGCAGATAGACCATCTCTGAAAAGAGACTTTGATTCAACATGTTGGTGGACAACTGTTCCAGCAGGGTTCTTTTGGCAATGCAGATTGCCGCCGCATGGGAATCTCGGTCAGAGAGGGCCTTGAAATACGTTTCGATGACCTCTTCCGGTGAAAGCTTAGACATTTCCTTTTCCGTGGCGTCCGCTTTTACACTGTGGGAAAGCCAATCGTCAACGGTTTCTCCCGCCGCTGTTTCAAAGCTCTTACCCTTTAGGCTGCAAGCAGAGAAGGTATTGTGACGCCCGGCGCTGATGAACGCGGCCACGGTTTTGTTACCGCTCTTTACGACGATGCCCCGGCAGCTTTTGATCGGGCTAAATTCCGCCGGCATGCTTTCGTGAATGCGGTAGATGGCGACAGTGACGTTTTTGCCGCCGTATGCGCTCATGTCGAGGCCGATGTCTTTAGAAAGGACGTTGTGGTAGGCAAAATAGTAGGTGTTGGCGTCGAAGCTTGACAGTGCATTGATATCGCCCAGTTTCAGCTTCTTTTCGCTGATCTCATAATCCAGGGTCCAGCCGTATTCCTGAAACAGCGCCGCGTCGTCTTTGTTCAACTGAAAATCCATGCCGGTGTTTTCAAAAAGGGCGTCGACATAACGGCCAAAGTCTTCCCCTGTTTCATAGAGGCCGCCGTCTTTTTCGATGAAAGCCTCATCGTAAAGGTCGTCATAATAAAGGGTGCAGTTGGTTTTGTCGCCGTTGCCCGATAGGGTGATGGCGTAGGACTGAAAGGTGTTGCTGTCTAATGCGGGAGTTTTTGCTGTTTCTGCCGCGGTGCTTGTTCTTATTGTTGTATCAATGTAGCTGACGGCCTGGGGGGCGTCGCTTTGAAATTGGTCCGTGGATTTGAAGCCCATCATATCGGAGCGGTCGGTAACGCTTACGCTGTCATAGGAGCTGGTATACGCCGTTTCGGCGCTATGCTCCGTCTCCTTGCCGGCGACCAGGAAGAAGGTTCCCGCGGCGACCACAAGAAGGGCCGCAATGCTGACCCAAACGGCGGGTTTTCGATAACGCAGCACGTTTTTGACCCGATCTTTGACCCCGATTTCGCCGAAGGCGAGGGGGGTAAAAAAGCCGCGTCCTTTTACTGCCAAAGATAAAAGAGAACCGGCATATGCTGTTCGGATATCCCCGGGATAGCGTTTCATGACGCTTTCATCCGCCGATAGCTCCATGTCCCGGATCATCAGGGCGTAGCATAGCCACACCAGAGGATTAAACCAATGGATTGCGGTGATGAAAAACGTCAGGGGCTTGATGAGATGATCAAAGCGGCGGATATGTGTCTCTTCGTGGGCTGTAACGTATGTTAGCTCCATCGGTTCAAGCCCGGTGGGCACGTAGATGCGGGGACGGAAAAAGCCCAGGACGAAAGGGGTTTTGATGCGGTCGGTCTCGTAGACGCGGCCTCCCCGGCGCACCGCGGTTCTTACCCTGTATTTTAAGCGCAGATAACCGGTAATGCCATAGGCGGTGAGGACAAGGACGATGCCAAACCAAAGGTAGGCCCCGACGGTAACAGCGGTTTTCATGGGAGTTGCGCTATTTCCCACGGTGGCCGCCGGCAGGGAGCGGACCATCATATCGTTGACGGTGTCGTCAAGGACAGGGATGCCGCTGGCAATGGCAGGATTCTCGGCATAGGCGATGTTTTGCGGTATGGTCTGAGAATCAACGGGAACGGCGCTCACCGGTAAGGCGACGGTAAAGGGGCAGATCAGTCGGAAAAATACCACAGCCCAAAGGGCGTATGAGTAGATCTTTGGCGCTTTGGTCAAGGGCAGGCGGAGCGCGATGACAATCAAGGCGACGAAGCTCGCGCTGAGGCTGATATTTAAAATGCCAATCCATAAATCAGTCATTTTGCCGCCTCCTCAATCATCTTCTTTATCTGCTCCGCTTCTTCCCGGGAAAGTTTTTTGTCCTGGAGAAAGGCGGCGACGAAGGTGGGTAGAGAATTGTCAAAGCTCTTTTCCATGATTTGTTCGCTCTCGTATTTTTGCACTTGAAGGCGTTTGATGAGAGAACTGACGACGGCCTCTTCGTTTTTTAAGATGCCCCGCGCCGAAAGGCGTTTCAGCACCGAGTAGGTGGTGGATTTTTTCCAGCCCAACTCCTTTTGGCAGAGCTTGACCAATTCCGTGGAATTGACGGGCTCCTTTTCCCAAACAATTTCCATGAGGCGGTATTCTGCGTCGAATATTTTGATCTCCTTCATGGCGATCCCCCTTCCCGTGAAGTCTAAAGTAGTAGACCTTACTGTGAGTCTAACACGTTAGACCTTTCGTGTCAATCAATAATTGCCTAAAAAACAGAACCGCAGGAGGCGTTATCCCGCGGTTCTGTCATTCTTTTAGGGCTGTTTTTTGTTTAGCTTTTTTTTGGCCACGGCCATCATCAGCTTAATGCGGTTGAGCTGATTGGATTCACTGGCGCCGGGGTCGTAGTCCACGGCGATGATGTTGCTTTGGGGGAACTGTCGCCGCAGTTCCTTTAGAGCGCCCCGGCCTGTAATGTGGTTGGGCAGGCAGGCGAAAGGCTGCATGCAGACGATGTTCTCAACGCCGCTTTCGATTAGCTCAATCATTTCGCCGGTTAAGAACCAACCCTCCCCGGCCTGGTGGCCTAAGGACACGACACCTTTGGTTTTTTCCGCTATTTTGTCAATAAAACTCGGCGGGTCAAAACGTTTGCTTTGTTTCAAGGCCTCCCGCAAAGTTTTTCGGGAGCGCTCCAAAACGGCGATGAGCAATTTACCCCAATAGTAGCCGGAGCGTTTGCCCTTTAAATAGAGGCTTTTGTACTTGGCGTTATAGGCGCAATAGAGGAAAAAATCGAGGAGGGAAGGCATCTTAGCTTCGCCACCCTCTCTTTCGATCAACTCCACAATATGGTTGTTGGCGTCAGGAGAAAACTTCACTAAGATTTCGCCCACCAGCCCGACTCGGGGTTTCGTTTCATCGTTGAGGGCTAAACAGTCAAAATCTTTGACGATGGTGAACATTTCTTTTTTATATTGGCGTACACCGCCCTTCGCCACCGTGACTTTGCCCTTCGCCACCCATTTTTCGTAAAGTTCCATGGCGCTCCCTGTGACTTTTTCATAGGGGCGTGTGCGGTAGAGGACGTTCATTAGGAGATCACCGTAGTTGATCGCCATAAAAGCGCGTTTGAGCAGTGTGGGCGTCCACTTCATGCCCGGATTGCTTTCCAGTCCTTGGGCGGAAAGGGCGATTACGGGAATCTGTGCCATACGGCATCTTGCAGCGCTTTTCTGATAAAGGCAACGTAGTTGGTGGCTCGGCACTGGCCCCGGTCTGGGACATCATGAGGGAGATGTTATCGAGATCGTATTTGCCACTCTTGAGGGCGTTCATCAGTTGGCCCGTCGTTAGAATACAGGGGTAACAGGCGTCGTTGTGGACGTGGCGCAAACCCTCTTCCATGTCTTCGGCGGTCACCTCGGGAATCACTTCCAGATTATAGCCGCAGGCGTCAAAGGCCACCTGCAAAAACTGAAAGTGGATCGGGGACATCTGAGGAGCTAAAATCGTATGCCGCTTCTTCATTTCCTTGGTGAAGACGGCTTTCGGCGGCGGGACAAAGGGAACAAAAGGCGTTGTTTCGCGGTTTTGCTCTTTCTGTTCATCAATGGTGACCTTGAGGGAGCGCACGCGGATGCGGGCGGCGCCGAGATTGTCGCCTTCGTCAATTTTGATGTTCGTATAGACTTTATTGTGGCGTTCCAATATTTCAGCGATCTGATCACTGGTGACGGCGTCGAGGCCGCAGCCGAAGGAGGTCAGCTGAATCAGATCAATATCATCTCTGGTGGCGGCGAAGGTCGCGGCGGCATAGAGCCGTGAATGGAAAGCCCACTGGTCCAGGACGCGCAAGGGGCGCTCCGGCGCCGTCAGGTGAGAAACGCTGTCCTCCGTAAAAACCGCCATGCCTTGATGGGTGATGATATTGGGTAACCCGTGATTGATTTCCGGGTCGATGTGGTAGGGGCGGCCCGCCAGAATAATCCCGTGCAGATCATGGGCTTCGATAAAGTGAAGGGCTTCCTCGCCTTTTTGACGCAGATCCGCTTTGAAGGCGTCGTCCTCCCGGTAAGCCTGCTCCACGGCGTCGCCGATTTCTTTGGCCGTGATGCCGAAGTCCCGGAAGGCTTTGATTAAGCCCTCTTCAAGACGGCTCTTATCCTCTAAAGTGATGATCGGATGCAGGAATTTGATGGCATGATCCCTGATCTGTTCCACGTTGTTTTTGATGACTTCGGGATAACCGGAAACCACGGGGCAGTTGAAGTTGTTGTCGCAGTTTTCATCCTCAATCTGCTCGTAGATGGTGCCGGGGTAGAAAATCGTCTCAATGCCCCGATTGATCAAAGACACGATATGGCCGTGGACGAGTTTGGCGGGATAGCAGACGGCTTCGGAAGGAATCGTTTCCATGCCCAGCTCAAACATTTTTTTATCGCTCTTCCCCGAAAGCACGACGCGAAAACCGAGGGCTGTTAAAAACGTGTGCCAGAAGGGATAGTTCTCATAGAGGTTGAGCACCCGGGGAATGCCGATTTCGCCCCGGGGCGCGTCTTCTTTTTTCAGAGAAGCATAGGAAAACAGCCGCTTGTATTTGTAGTTGAAAAGGTTTGGGATGTCGCTTTTCTTGATTTCGATATCGGCCCCGCGTTCACAACGGTTACCGGAGATGAACTGTCTGTTGTCGGTAAATTTCATCACCGTCAGCAAACAGCGGTTGGGGCACTTGTCGCAGTGGCGGAAGGTCTTTTCGTAGCGGAAATTTTGCAGTTCTTTTTGGCGCATAAGCGTTGTTTGGCGACCCGGTTGATACCGTTCCTTGGCGATGATGGCGGCGCCGTAAGCCCCCATCAGGCCGGCGATATCGGGACGTACGATTTCCCTGCCGGTTTCCAGCTCAAAGCAGCGCAGAATGGCCTCGTTGTAGAAGGTACCGCCTTGGGCCAAAATCTTTTCGCCGTATTCCTCGGGACGGCGGATCTTAATGACCTTATACAAAGCGTTTTTAATCACGGAGTAGGAAAGGCCGGCGGAGATATCCTCAATGGTAGCGCCTTCCTTTTGCGCCTGTTTGACCTTGGAGTTCATAAAGACGGTGCAGCGGTTGCCGAGATCTGCGGGAGAGTTGGAATCAATGGCCCGGGCGGCGAATTGATCTACGCTCATGCTGAGGCTGCGGGCAAAGGTATCAATGAATGAACCGCACCCGGAGGAGCAGGCTTCGTTTAAGATGATGCTCTCAATGACGTCGTTTTTGATGTGGATGGCTTTCATGTCCTGACCGCCGATGTCGAGGATAAAGTCCACGCCGGGCAAAAAGTGGCTGGCGGCTTTGTAGTGGGCCATGGTTTCCACTTCGCCGATATCCACTTTGAGGGCAGCCTTGATCAGGTCTTCCCCGTAACCCGTGACCGTGGCGTTGACGATTTTCGCGTCCGCGGGGAGGGTTTGATAGATTTCGGAAAGAATCTTTACGCAGAGATCCAGAGGTTCCCCTCTGTTGCTTTCGTAGTGGGAATAGACAATGTTTTTGGCGTCGTCCATCAGCACCGTTTTCGAGGTGGTGGAGCCGGCGTCGATGCCGAGATAGAGGTTACCTTTTGCTTCGGACAGCGGTTTTTGGCCTGCTTTCGCCCGACTGTGACGTTCTCTGAAAGCGGCGAGTTCCGCTTTGTCGGTAAAGAGCGGTTTTAAACCTTGCTTTTCCGTAATATCGGTGAGATTCAAGGCTTCAACGCGCTGAATCAGGGCGGACAGGGGCAGCTCTTCCCCGCTGCCTTCTTCTCTGGCCACCAAAGCGCAGCCGTTGGATACGTAATAGTGAGCGTTTTCCGGCAGAATCGCCGTTTCTTCCGTAAGATTCAGCGTGCGGATAAAGGCTTTGCGCAGCTCCGGCAGAAAGTGAAGGGGTCCGCCTAAAAAGGCGATGTTGCCGCGAATCGGCTTGCCGCAGGCCAAGCCGCTGATGGTCTGGTTTACCACCGCCTGAAAAATGGACGCCGCAAGGTCTTCCCGGGCAGCACCTTGATTTAGAAGGGGTTGGATATCGGTCTTCGCGAAGACGCCGCAGCGGGAGGCGATGGGGTAAATGATCTTATAGTATTTGGCCATATCATCCAAACCCTTGGCGTTGGTGTGCAATAGCAAGGCCATTTGGTCAATGAAGGCGCCGGTACCGCCGGCGCAAGCCCCGTTCATGCGCTGCTCCATCACTTGTCCGAAATAGGTGATCTTGGCATCCTCGCCGCCAAGCTCAATGACGACGTCGGTTTGGGGAATGAAGTACTCCACCGCTTTGGTGCAGGCAATGACCTCCTGTACGAAGTCCACGCCAATATGCCCGGAAAGACTGAGTCCTCCCGAGCCGGTAATGGCCATTTTGACCTTGATATCACCAAGGGCGTTTTTGGTTTGTTTCAATACATCTTCAACTGTGGCGCGAATATCAGAGTAATGCCGCTGATAACAGCGGAAAAGGCAATTATTTTGCTCATCCAGTACAGTTACTTTGACAGTGGTGGATCCGATATCGAGACCGAGTACAGTTTGGGGAAATATTCTGCTCAAACGCATGCTCCCTTTCTTATACGGTTGAAAGTGCTACCTATATTATATTACTAATGATACAATAAAAAGCGGGAAAAAGCCATAATAACTTTTGGTAAAACTGTCGCTTTTTGTCAAAGGGAAAAACAAATGTGAAAGTTTCTCTTTCCAACGTCAAAGACATTTGCTATAATATTATTTTAAGGAGAGAACATGAAAGCGATCATATCCCATCCCAATCTCGATTTTGACGCCCTGGCTTCTATGGTCGCGGCGCAGAAGCTTTATCCCGACGCGGTCTTGGTCACCGTGGGCAAACCGGCGACGAAAGTAAGAGACTTTATCGTGCTCTACGGTAATTTTATCGAAATCAAAAATTACATTGATAAAAAAGATATCGATACGTTGATCATGGTCGATACCCGTTCAAAAAAGCGTCTGCTTGAATTTGGCCGGGTTTTGGAAAACGAAAATATAGATGTGATCGTTTACGATCACCACGAAAACAGCGATGACGATATTGTCAACGCAAAGATCCACCATGAAGCCTTAGGCGCCAACGTGACCCAACTCATCGAATTGATCCGGGAGCGTAAGCTTGCCGTCACGCCTCAGGAAGCCACTGTTTTTGCCCTCGGTATTTACGACGACACCGGTTCCCTGCGCTTTTCTTCGACGACCGAAAGGGATCTAACGGCTGCGGCCTGGCTGCTGTCACAAGGCGCGAATCTCGACGTGATTTCGGAATTCACAGAGCTTTCTCTCACCGCGGAACAAAGCGAACTCTTTACCGAACTGCTCAACCACAGCGAAATCCGCACGATCCATAAGAAAGACGTTTTGATCGCCACGGCGGAAACGGAGCGGTTCATCAATGACCTTGCTTCCCTTACCATGAAGGTGAAGGAGGTTTATGCCGTCGATGCCATCTGCGCCGTGGTACGCATGGAAAACCGCATTCACATCGTGGGCAGAAGCGCGACCAAGGAAATCAATATCAAGGAAATCCTCGCCGATTACGGCGGCAGAGGCCACATCATGGCCGCCTCCGCCATGCTGAAGGATGCTTCCCTTAACCTTCCTGATCTCGCCGAAGCTCTTTTTAAAGCCTTTGCAGAGCGTATTCCATCGCCCCTCACGGTGAAGGAGCTGATGTCGACGCCGGTGAAAACCATCAGTCCCCATATCACCGTTTACGAAGTGGGGGAATACATGCTGCGCTACGGCCATTCCGCTTATCCTGTGGTGGAAAACGACCGCCTGATCGGCATGATCTCCCGGCGTGACGTCGATAAATGCAAATATCACGGCTTGGGGAACGTTCCCGTCAAAGGCTATATGTCCCATCATGTGATCACCGTGTCCCCGGATACCTTAGCGGAAGACGCCAGGGAACTGCTGATTAAAAAGAATATCGGTCACCTGCCGGTGGTGGAAAACGCTACCTTAATCGGTATCGTAACCCGTACAGATTTACTGCGGACGTTTTACGGTCAACAGATCGTCGGCGGTCATCAACTGACTTATACGAAAAATTCCACAGGGGAAGAGCGCGTCAATTTATTTCATGCCTTGAAAAAAGCGCTGCCCGGGGAAATGTTTCAGATTTTGGGCAAGATCTCCGCTTTGGCGGACCGGGAAGGCATCCGGGTTTTTCTCGTGGGCGGCCTTGTCCGCGATTTGCTGCTGGGGGAAAACAGCGTGGATTTCGATATCGTGGTAGAAGGTGACGGCATTGCCTTTGCCGAAGATATCGCTGTGATGCTCTCGGGGACGATTTCCGCCTATCCCAAGTTCGGCACCGCCACGGTGCTCTTGAACGGTGTGATCAAAATTGATGTGGCCGGTGCGCGCACGGAGTTTTACGAATACCCCGCCGCCGCTCCCAAAGTGGAGCAGGGTTCTTTGAAGCAGGATTTGTTCCGCCGGGATTTCACCGTCAATGCCATGGCTCTATCGCTGAATTTTGAAACCTTCGGTCAACTGATCGATTACTATAACGGCAGAGAAGATCTGCAAAACAAAAAAATCAGGGTGCTGCATAACCTCAGTTTTGTGGAGGACCCTACCCGTATTTTCCGGGCCCTTCGTTTTGAAGCCCGCTACGGTTTTACCATGACCGAGGAAACCCAAGGTTTTGCCCTGAAAGCCATCGAAGACGGCGTTTTGGCAAACCTCTCCCGCCGGCGTATCTGGCATGAGACCGACCTTGCCCTACAGGAGGACTGCGCCTTTCAGATTTTGGCAAAGATGGAGCAATTTTGTATTTGGCCGTATCTGTTCCCCGGTTATGCTTTCGACGCTTCCCTGAAAGACAGCTTCGAAAAAATTGTCGGCGGCAATCCCCTGTTCCAAAAGGTCTTGCGCAAGCCCAACCTGCCTTTGCTCCGGTTTTTACTGCTTGTTTTTCCCCAGAAACGGGAAGATCTCAACACCTTTTTTGAAGAAGCGCAGCTTCCCCGGGCCTACCGGGACGCGGTGTGGAGCTTGCAAGACCAGGCCGCCGGGATGACCGAAGAAGACGAGGATTTTTCCGAGCTTACCTGGTATACGTTGATGGCGGAAACCGCAGCCGAGGTGTTGATTGCCTTGTACGCGAAAGTTTCGCCCCTTTGGCAGAGGCGGCTGCTGGAAGCGTTTTCCTTTTTCCGCGAACATCGGATTTTCTGTACGAAACAGGATATTCGCGCACTTGAAGGTTATGAACGGGGAACCATTGAAAACATCCTGACGGATCTTTTGGCGGAAAAGAAAAAAGGAAACGTGCCTACGAAAGAACAAGAGCTGGCGTATATTCGTGAAAATTTGAAAAACGGGAAATATAAAGGAGAAATTGATGTTTGATTTTAGCATGGGTTGGGTCTTCCAGAAGCTGGCCTTGATCCCCGCCATTTTGGTCGCCCTGACCTTACATGAGTTGTGCCACGGTTTTGTGGCTTACCGCCTCGGTGATCACACCGCCAAAAGCCAGGGACGATTGAGCCTAAACCCCTTAAAACACCTGGATCCTATGGGTACTCTCTGTTTGATCTTCGTCGGTTTCGGCTGGGCGAAACCGGTACCGGTGAATCCCTATGCCCTGACCAAAAAACCCAAAACCGGCATGGCCTGGGTGGCCGCGGCGGGGCCTGCCTCCAACCTCTTTTTGGCGTTCCTCGGCGGGATTTTTCTCCTGCTCTACGTACATGTTGTGGGTTACGCTTGGCTAAGCGGCAGTGAATACAACGCGACCTATTATTTCGGTCTCTTCTTTTTCTATTTTATCCAAATCAATGTTGTCCTGATGATTTTCAACCTAATCCCGCTGCCGCCTTTGGACGGTTCCCGGATCGTTTCGGCGTTTCTCAGTCCCGCGCTGCGTTACCGCTATAATTTGATCGAACAATACGGCATTTTCATTCTATTGTTACTTTGTATCTTTCCCTTGAACAAGCCACTCATCAGCTATATTTTAACGACGCCGGTGAGTTTTTTGACCAACCTGATCTGCTCGCTGGCAGGCATCACGATTTACTAATCGAAGGAGAATACCATGACAAAAGAAGTGATTTTAAGCGGTATGCGGCCCACTGGAAAGCTGCACCTCGGGCATTTGAGCGTCTTGGAAAACTGGGCCGCGCTGCAAGAGGGAAACGAAAATTATTATATGATCGCCGATTGGCATACCTTGACCACCGGTTTTTCCGATACGTTGCAAATCAGGGAAAATATCAGGGAAATGGCCTTAGACTTTCTGGCGGCGGGGATCGATCCCGACCACAGCGCGATTTTTGTGCAGAGCCACGTCAAAGAACATGCCGAGCTTGATTTGCTGCTTTCGATGATTACCCCCATAAGCTGGCTGGAACGGGTGCCAACCTTCAAGGATCAGATCGTTCAATTCGGCAAAGAAGGGAAGGATATCTCCACCCACGGCTTTTTGGGGTATCCCTTGCTGATGTCCGCGGATATCATGGTCTATCGCGGTACCGGGGTGCCCGTGGGCGAAGATCAGCTGCCCCACCTGGAATTTACCCGTGAACTGGTGCGGCGGTTCAATTACCTCTATGAAACGGAAGTTTTTCCCGAACCGAAAGCGCTTATGGCAAAAATCAAGCTGCTGCCGGGAACCGATAACCGCAAGATGAGCAAAAGCTACGGCAACGATATCCCCTTAGACGCCGATCCGAAACTCATCGGCCAGCGGGTTAGCCAGATGGTGACGGATCCCGCCCGGATCAAAAAGGACGATCTCGGTCATCCTGATGTTTGTACCGTCTACACCTACCATACGTTTTACAATAAGGCGGAAGCCGCCGATATCGAGGAACGCTGCAAAGCGGGGACCATTGGCTGTGTGGCCTGTAAAAAGCGGCTGGCAAACGTTCTCGAGGCCTTTATGTCGCCGATGCGGGAGCGACGAAACGCTTTGGCGGCGGATCCGGCCCGGCTTCAGGATATTCTGGCCGACGGTGAAGAACGCGCCCGTCAAACAGCGTCTAAAACATTGACCATGGTCAGGGAGGCTATGCGTATCTGATGTCCATCTCGATCCGCTTGGATAATTTTGAAGGCCCTTTTGATCTGCTGTGCCATCTTCTTGATGAAAACCAGGTGGATATTTACGATATTCCCATCGCCGAAATTACCAGACAATATCTCTCCTACCTCAACGCCATGAGCAGTCTTGATCTTGAGGTTGCCAGCGAATTTCTCGTTCTGGCGGCGACGCTCATCGCCATCAAGACCAAAATGCTGCTGCCCGCGGCCCATAAGGACGACGGCGCTTCGTTTCCCGAAGGGTATTATGAGGAGGAGGATGACCCCAGAAACGATTTGGTGCGGCAGATTCTGGAATATAAGAAATATCGGGAATTGGCGGATTCCTTTTCCGCCCTGGCGGAGAAGCGCAACCGGCAGATCGTGCGTCCCGATGAAACGGAGATGTATATTTCTCTCTTTCATGAGCACGATATCTTTCACGGCTTTTCTTTGGATAATCTAAACGCGGCCATGGAAACGATCCTGGAGCGCCTGGGGGAAAAGGAACTTTTTCACCGGGTAAAGCGGGAAAATATCACCGTAGATCAGCAGATTCACCTTATCGAGCTGCGTTTGAGAGAATTTCCCGCGGGGATTCGCTTCGCCGAGCTTTGCGACGCCTGCGACGGTAAAATCCGCGTGATCGTGCTCTTTTTGGCGTTGCTGGAAATGATTCGCCGCCGCAGCATCGTTATTTTACAAAAAGTCAATTACGGGGAGATCATGATCTTTCCCGCAGAAAGTGTGAGCAGGATTTAATGGAACCTCTTTTCAGTACAGAAATCAGACAAGCCATCGAAGCGCTGCTGTTTTCCTCACCGGAACCGCTGAAACGGAAGGAAATCGCCGCCTGCGCCCAATGCAGCGAAGAGACGGCGAAAGAAATATTGGATGAGCTCATCGATTTTTATCAGGACCGTGGCTTTCATTTGCAGGAAGTCGCCGGCGGTTATCAATTCGTTACCGAGGAAGCGGTCTACCCCTATTTGGAAAAACTATATCAACCGAAGGTGCACCGCCTGAGCAAAGCCGCCTTGGAGACGTTGGCGATCATCGCTTACTGTCAGCCGGTCACCCGCGGTGAAATCGAAAATATTCGCGGCGTCAATGCCGATTCCCTGGTGGCAAGTCTCTACGAAAAAGGCTTGCTGAAAGAAATGGGCAGAAAGGATACGCCGGGCAAACCCGTTTTGTATGGCACTTCTGAAAAGTTCTTGGCGCTTTTGGGGATCAACTCCCTTGAGGAGCTTCCCGCAGTGAACAGAAAGGATGCCGCTGAAAAAGAAGAGGGTATGATATGACGCTCCTGATCGTCCTCCTGATCGTTCTCCTGTTTCTGCTGCTTTTGCTGTTTTATCCCCTTCGGATCACGTTACATATTTCCTACCTGGACGGGAAGGATACCGAAAGAGTCATTCTGCACCCGGTGCTGAACATCAAGAAGATCGGTATCACGGTGTACGACAGCGAGCACCCCAAAACGAAAAAGGAGAAAAAGGGCGCAAAAGCCAAAACAAAAAAGAAGGAAGAAGCCAAAGTAAAGGCGAAAAAGCAATGGAAACCCTTAAACGAGCTGATTCCCAAAATCCTCGGGCTGATGAAACGTTTCAAAAAAGGTCTCAAACGCTTTAGAGTGCGCCTGCGCGTTGTTTACGGTTTTCCTGATCCCGCTGTTACCGGCGAGGTCAGCGGAGCGATCTATGCTGCTTTGCCCCTGATTTTCGGCGATCTGCGCCATTGCCGCTGGCGCATCGGTCTTTATCCCGCCTGGTGTACACAATCCATGATGGCGGCGGTGGATGGCGATATCCGCGTCTGTGTTTTTGACCTGATTTTAGCTTTTGGCAGTATGCTGCCGAGCGTATTAAAAATACTACCCAAAAAGAAGAAAAAAACGGAGGAAGAAAAATGAGCGAACATCCGATTGAAGCATTGATGACCAGTGTATTGGAAAATCTAAAAAAAGTGGTGGACGCCAATACCGTGATCGGCGATCCCATGAATTTGCCCAACGGCACGTCTATCATCCCCGTAACAAAACTGGCCTGCGGTTTCGGTTGCGGCGGCGGTGAATACGGCAAGCCGGAAGCAAACGCGAAGATGCCCTTTGGCGGTGGTACCGGCGGCGGCATCAGCGTGCAACCCTTAGGCTTTATTGCCGTCACCGCCGACGATGTGAAATTCATCCATATCGACGACGCCAGCATTGGCGGCAACATCGATTCCGTGGTGGAAAGCATTGTGAAACTCGTGAAAAACCTGGGCAAAAAGAAGGGGAGAGAAGAAGCTGCTGCGGAAGAAGGAATCGAAGAAGAAATTATTGTAGAATTCAGTGAGACGGAAGAATCACCGAAATAAGGGATCATAAAGAGTAGCATCGCCCGGCCTAGGCCGGGCGATTTTTATATGGGAGTTTTGGGACGAGATTCACAAAACGGGACAAAGCCGCATATCTTTTAAATTAAAGAAGATTCACCCTTTATGGTAACGGTGCCCCCCGGTTTGACCACCATTACGGTGGCCGGCACCATCTAATCGATATGACGGAATGAAAAAAGCACTTGCCGCACAAGTGCTTTTTTGTTGGTTTTAAAATTTACACATCGAAGGTAAATGAGGTTGCAGTAATTTGATTTGTCTTTCGTCGCGTTTGGGCTGTTCGTAAGCGGCGATCCTTGCTTTTATGTCTCTATCCACGGTATCGAGGAGTTCCGTTTTGTTTTCCGTGTTGGCCATGGCGATGCCCTGTTTGTTGAAAACATTGGTTAAATAATAATCCCGTCGGTACGTTTCCATAAAACCCACGCCTAAAAAACTGCCGGCGGTCAAGCCTGCGGCAAGATGTTCGGGTAAGTAGGGGTCGATCGTCATATCCAAAGCCCGGAGCGCGCGATTGGTGTAACGCATGGTTTCTTCATCAAGAAGCGCTTTGCGAAAGCTGCCGCAGGCAAAGCCGGAGAGAATGCCGGGGTAGCACCATACTTCGCTAACTTCTGTCAATTGGAAGGGGAGCATCATGGTGAGCAGGGCCTCGACACCGGCCTGATAATCAACGGAGGTGCCGTCGCCGTAGCTGCCGCAAATCACGCAGGGGATTTCCAGATACTTGGCAAGTTCGTAAAAAAGTACCTGTGTGATCATACATTCCGGTGTTCCGTATGTCGGTTGTAATGTTTTGATATCGCTCATGGAAGAAAATTCACATATGGAGACGCTGTGTCCCGGTGATTTTAATTGAACATAGGCCAATCCCGCCAAAGAAAGGGCGAAATCATGGATGACGAGTCCCATGATGCTTTCCGGGCCCGTCATAAAGGATAAGCTGCAAGGGAAAATGGAGATGGCCTGTCCTTCATCGATGGCGGCGTCGAGGTTGGCGAGGCCTTCCTGGTCGTATGCCATTGGCGGGTTGGGACAGATTCCCTGGGTCATTACGGGTTCATCCCAGATGTCATGAAATTCACGTACCAGGCGAAACGCTTTTCGCGCGCTTTGATAGACATTGCCGTCTTTTGCGTTGCTGCCGGTGGCGCGCAACCCGATACTGAGGTACTTTTCGGAGTATTTTAACGCCATTGCCATTTGGGCGACGAATTGATCCGGCGCGTCGTTGCCCACAGGGTCGGCGCAGCCGGGGTTCGCGCATTCATAGAGCTCGGAGGTTTCGTTGATTTGATAGAGTTTTATGGCGTCTTCCAGATTGCAGCGGCGAATTTTTCCCGTTTCATCATCGAGCAAAAAGGGAGCGTTGCTAAAAGGCGTCGCGGCAACCACCCGTTTTTTGGAGGATGGGGTGTAATCTTGTTTCGGCGTGGACGCAAGGATTCGCTCTATGAGCGGACGGGGAAAAAGAACCAGGTCTTCCTTGATCACAGCACCCTGTTGTTGGCATAATTCTCGGGCTTCCCGGCTTTCAAAACGGATACCGACCTTCTCCAAAACAGTCAGAACCTGCTCATAGATATTCTCGATTTTTGTTTTATCTGCGAATTTGTTCATCGTTTTAACCTCTCTGGTTTTTATTTCATTTGTGATACGAAAGAAGCGTGATGTTTTTCAGCTTGGCTGATTTTTTAGCGCGTCCCAGTAAAAGGCCCAAAGCAGCTTGACTTTTTCTTGGTATCTGGCTTCTTGAGAATAGTATATCTCATTGAATAAGGCGTCGATGATACCAAAAAAGGCCACCACTCCGATTTCGGGATCTTGGGATTTCAATTCACCCGTTCGGATGCCCCCTTCGATCACCGGCCGCAGTGTTTCATCCACGAATTTATGTTGGTAGCCGACGAGATCCTCGTGAATCTTTTCACGGAGAAAGGCGGGAGGAAACAGGGTGCATCTTTTCCAAAAGAGCTCTTCCGCATTGTTTTTATAATTACGTGCGGAAAAAAAATGATAAAGCTCGTAAAGCTGCCTTTTTGCGGAATCGACAGAGTTCACTTTTTTGTGGAGGAGATTGAGCTTCGTGAATCTCCGCTCTTTCACATCATCAAACAATTCAACGAACAGCTGTTCCTTGCTTTCGAAATGAAAATAGAGGGACGCTGCTTTCATGTTGACCGATTTCGCGATATCCGCCAACCGGGCGCCTTCGTAGCCGTTTTGGGCAAAAAGAGCCAAAGCGGCGTTTTTAATGTTTTCTTTTGCCATAAGCCACCTACCTAATATTAGTTAGGTTCATTATAGCAAAAAAATATTTTTTGTCAAGAGGGATGAGGGAAATAGGGGTAAGTCAATGAGCGCATACCAAACCATAGACGATAAAAAGGCTTTCATCGATGAAAAACGCCCGGAGCTGTTGAAGCAATTAAAGCAATACTATAAAATCGGTCTGACCTACTCCAGCAACGCCTTGGAAGGGAACTCTTTGACCATAAGTGAAACCAAAGTGATTCTGGAGGATGGTTTTACCGTCGGAGGCAAGCCGTTGAGGGATACATCGGAAACTGTGGGGCCTGGAGAAAAGCCTATGATTACATGTTTTCTCTTATCCACAGTGGGGGTATTGATTTAGAAGCCATTAAAAAGATGCGTCGCCTTTTTTACCAAAATATCGACTCAGATCATACTGGAACATGGCGTAATGAAAGTGTGATTGTTTCGGGCAGCGATGATGAGTTTCCCGAACCCCAAGAGATTGATAAGAAGATGCAGGAGCTTGAAAAGTGGATCACGGAAACCCGGAGCGGATTTCATCCCGTGGAATTTGCCGCCCTTCTTCATCTTAAAATTGTTATGATCCACCCTTTATAGATGGGAACGGCAGAACGGTGCGGCTCCTCATGAATCTTGCCTTGATTCAAAACGGCTACCAATTAGCAGTAATCTCCCCAATATGCCGCGCGGAGTATAACGGTTTTATTAATATAAAAAGAAACACCAGTGTAACGGTTGACCCTTCCAAATGGCAAAAAGCCATTTCAGGGATCGGAAACACTGGTGTCACTAAAGACATTATATGCGGAGATTCCAAAGGCGTCAAGGGAAAGGACCGGCAGCGGCTGAAATATTTCATTTCAGAAAAATACGACAAAAAGAAAGCTCGCCGGTCTCTTCCATTCTTTTTACCGCTGAACGGATTCGAACCGTTAATCGGCGCATTACGAGCCTTCGTTGGTTTTGAATCAGCTGTTTTCGGCTGAATCATCCCCGGATATGGATGTAAAAAAACCGGAGCAATCCGACATTTCTCTTTACCAAGGGTTATTTATGTGTTATTATGATGTCAAATAAATGATAATAACCGAGAAAGAAGAGCAATGGATTTTGTCAGTAATCGGACAAAAACCGGTTTGAATATCCGGGTATTGACCATCGTTGATGAAGTCACCGGAGAGTGTTTGGCGTTTGAGGCAGACATTTGCTTACGAGCAGAAGAGTCACCACTGTCCTAAACAGGATTGCTCTTTTTGTGGTTTACCAAAAGTCAGCGCAAAAGGCCGGTTGTGGTACAACTTATGAGTTCGCTGAGTACCTTGATGTCTTGAAGAGGTGTTGGTCTCTGCCTTAGAATAGGATCGTTCTAAGGGGCTGTATAATTAAATGCATTAAGGAGGAAATAACAATGAGCGAGGTTAGCAATGTTACAATGTGGAATTTTATGAGTGAATGTCCTGTACCGCAAGACGCTACTGCTCTCTTGACTGAGGGGGAGTCCGCTGTTGCCGCGTATAAAACGATTCGCGATTCAGCGATTTTTACAAACAAGCGCCTTATCGTCAGGGATGCACAGGGGCTGACGGGGAAAAAGGTAGAAATCTACTCATTGCCGTACTCTTCCATCAATATGTGGTCAACAGAAAATGCAGGCACGCTTGATCTTAGCGCGGAGGTTGAACTGTGGACGAAAGCAGGGCATATTAAAATAAAACTTGGCAAAAAAGTTGATGTTCGTGTTTTTGACAAACTGATCGCGAATCTCATTTTGAAATAAAATATTCCATCTATATGCATTAAGGAGGAATTAACGATGAAAAAGTTACTCGGTATTATTTCTGTTTTGGTACTTATGTTCGCCCTCGCTGCCTGTGAAGGATCAAAGGATGACCAGGGATTAACAGAAACAACGGAAGACAATGCCACAACGGAAGCTAACGCGACTTACGAAAGCATCTTGGAGGAATACTCTCAGAAAATTATAGATGCTACACCGGGTCTTGTAGAAGAGTATAACGCAGAAGCTGCAGAAAAAGCAGGTGATATTAACGCTCTTGCCGAGCTTTCCAGCGCAAAAATAGAGAAACTTGCACAAATCAGCGTTGAAGGTACAGAAAAAATGGCTGCATTGATGCTGGAAAACGGGGATTCCGAAGATGTATACATGGAGTGGGCAGGAAAACTAAATGATGTGTATATGGAACAAGCAGAACAGATCACAGACGCATATATGAACTCCGCAACAGGTCAGTAACAGATCGTGATGCCAACGCATCGACGACAGCGAAAATATATGCCCATGCAATCAGATCGGCTGACGCCGCGGCGGATGAGTTAATCGGCGATATATTGACCCAAGTCCAATCTAAGTAAGCACCAAGTAAACACCAGAACCAAAAAAGCGCCTATTTCAAGGCAAAATAAAACCCCCTGGGATACATCAGTATACCAGGGGATTTTTATGGAGCTGCTGAACGGATTCGAACCGTTGACCTGCGCATTACGAGTGCGCTGCTCTACCAGCTGAGCCACAGCAGCATCGCGTACTTAAATATTCTACCATATTATTTGATTTCGTCAAGAGGGGATTTCCTTGACAGCAGCGTTTTATCTTTTATAATGGGAGACAGAGGTAAAACAATGGTGATTAAGACAGTGATGCTTTGGCTTGTGGCGGCAGGGGTGGTCATCGGCGGCATTGATTATATTCTCGGCAACAAGCTCGGCGCCGGGGCAAAGTTTTACGAAGGCTTTACGCTGATGGGCAAAACCGCCTTAGGCATTGTGGGGATTATTTGTTTGGCGCCCGTTTTCGGCCAGGTTCTCGGCAATTTTCTGTCCCCGCTTTATGGGCTGATCGGCGCGGACCCCGCCATGTTTGGTTCCATCCTCGCCATCGATATGGGCGGCTATTCCTTGGCGGTTTCCATGGCCAAGGACGCTACTTTGGGTCTTTACGGCGGTGTCGTTATGGCCTCTCTGTTGGGGCCGGTCCTTGTTTATTATTTGCCCATCGGTTTTCAGCTCACCGACGGAGAGGATCATCAACTTTTCGCCAGGGGCAATGTCATCGGTTTGAGCGTGATGCCTTTGGGCTGTATTGCCGGAGGTCTCACCATGGGACTGTCCTTCGGCGTGATCATCATCAACAGCTTGCCGGTGATTTTCATGAGCGCCCTCCTCGTATGCGGTATGCTCTTTTTCAGAAAAGCGGTGATTACCGCCTGTCTTTGGTATGCCCGTCTGATCAGCGCCATCGGTGTGATCGGTATTATCCTCGCCTTTCTGCGTTTTCTGACCGGCGTGACCTTGTTAAAGGGTATGGACGAGGTTACCGTGGGCTTTCTGATCGTCGGTTATATCTCCATCTCCGTCATCGGCTTTTTATCCCTTGTAGGCTTGCTGCTCCACTTTGCTGGGAAAACCCTGGATCAAGTAGGCCGCGCCGTCGGCCTCGACGGCGTGGGTATTTCTGCTTTGGTGCTGACCACAGCCTCGGCGACGCCGGTCTTCGCCCTGATCAAGGATATGTCGCCCCGGAGCAAGGTGGTGGTGAGCGCCTTTCTCGTTTACGGTTCTTTTGCCGCCCACGTGGGCTTCACGGCGGGGGTCGCCCCGGATCTGATCCCGGCACTCATCGCCGGAAAATTCGTCTCTGCTGTGGCCTCCGTCGTTTTGGCGCTGTTATTAACAAGAAAAGATAAGATGAAACATAAGGAGGAAGTTTATGAAAACCAATGATGTTTTGGTCGTAGTCGATATGCAAAACGATTTTATTGACGGCGCACTCGGTACCGCGGAAGCGCGCAACATCCTGCAGGGCGTGATTGATAAAATCACCCATTTCGGCGGGGAAGTCGTTTTTACCAGGGATACCCACGGGGAAAACTATCTTGAAACCCAAGAGGGGCAAAAACTTCCCGTCAGGCACTGCATCAAAGATACCGACGGCTGGCAGCTGCATCGCAATATCCGGGAGCTGGCGGAAGGGAAGACGGTCATCGAAAAGCCCGCCTTTGGTTCCCTGGCCCTGGCCCACTACTTGAAGCAGAAGGGGGACCTTGATTCTATCGTGCTGGTGGGGCTTTGCACCGATATCTGCGTGATCAGCAACGCTCTGATCTTAAAAGCGGCTTTTCCGGAAACGGAAGTTATCGTGGACAGAGATTGCTGCGCCGGGGTGACGCCGGAAAGCCATGAGAACGCTTTAAAGGCAATGGAAAGGTGTCAGGTCAAGATTATTTAGCAGAGAATGCTATAAAAAGGGGCTTACGCAAAATAGCTTTTAAGAAAGAAAGCCGTTTTACGTAAGCCCCTTTTTATGACGGTATCAGACCAAAACCACGCCCCAGAGGATGGCGAAAAAGTGCAGGATGCTGCCGGCCAAAACAAAGAGGTGCCAAATGGCGTGCATGTATTTTTTTCGTAAGACGAAGAAAAGGACGCCGACGGTATAGGATACGCCGCCGGCGATGAGCAGGATCACGCTTTCCAGGCCCAGCGCTGTTTTCAGCGAGGAGAAGGTGAAAATGATCGCCCAGCCCATGAGTATATAGAGGAGCAGGGAACTTTTCGCGTAGCGCTGCAGATCCACGGCGTTCAGCACCATGCCAAAGGCCGCCACGGCCCAGATCAGGCCGAAAACCGTCCAGCCGTAAGCGCCGCCGATCCCGCTTAAAACGATGGGCGTGTAGGTGCCGGCGATCAGTAAAAAGATGTTGCAGTGATCGAAGACGCGAAAGATAAATTTTGCTTTTTCACCTTTGATGGCGTGATATAAGGTGGAGGAAAGATAAAGAACCAACAGTGTGGCGCCGTAGACGCTGACGGAAACAACCGTCAGCGCGCTGCCGTATAGGGTGGAAAAGATCGACAGTACGGCAATGGCGGCCAGGGCGCAAAGGGTTCCTATGCCATGGGTAACGGCATTGGCGACTTCCTCCCCCGGCGTATAAAATGCTTGTGACATCATACGTCTCCTTTTGTAAAGTAGTAATCAATACTATATTATGCAAATTATGATACGACAATACATCCTTTTTGTCAAGAGGGTGTTATTTTCTGTTCTCTTGTAACTTTTTGAGAAATCATGTATAATACATTATTGGGTGATTTTATGATTATTTTAGGCATCGATCCCGGTACGGCCATTTGTGGCTTCGGGATTGTGGAGAAAAACAATTATCAATTCAAACTCATTGATTACGGCGCCGTCAATACCCCCGCCACCATGTCGCTGGAAGAGCGTTTGGTGCGGATTTATGACGGCATTTGCCTTTTGATTGACCGCCATCCTCCCGATGAGATGGCCGTAGAAGAATTGTTTTTCAACAATAACGCCAAAACAGCCCTTTCCGTGGGACAGGCCCGAGGGGTCATCCTGCTGGCCGGTGCCCATAAGCAGGTTCCCCTTTATGAATATACGCCCCTCCAGGTGAAGCAGGGGATCGTCGGCTACGGCCGCGCCGATAAAAAGCAGATTCAATTCATGGTGAAAACCATGCTCAAGATGAAAGAAACCCCCAAGCCCGACGATGCCGCCGATGCTTTGGCCATCGCCATCTGCCACGGGCAATGGAACAAGAATATGAGTTAGGAGGCGCTATGATCGCATCAGTTCGCGGAGAAGTTATTTTGATTGAAGAGGATTACCTGGTGGTGGACGTCAACGGCCTTGGTATGCAAATCTTCGCGCCCCTCAACCGCATGGAGGGACTTTACCGTCTGCATGAGGAAATCTTTTTGTATACCCAGCTCATCGTCAGGGAAGACCTCTGGACCCTCTTCGGCTTTGCCGATACCGAGGAATTGAGTTTATTCAAACAGATTTTGAATATCAGCGGCATTGGCGGCAAAAGCGCCTTGGGTATCGTCAACCGCCTTGCTCCCGCCGAAATTGCCGGCGCCGTGCTGAACGGCGATAGCAAGCCATTTCAAAGCGTGCCCGGTATCGGAAAAAAGACCGCCCAGCGCATTGTTTTGGAACTAAAAGACAAAGTGGAAAAAATGGGCATTGCCGGGATTGCCGAGGTGTCCCGTTCTGTCGCCGCTCAGTCCCAGGTCGGGGATAACGACGCCATCGCCGCCCTTTGCCAGCTGGGCTACAGCGCTGCCGAGGCAAAAAAGGCCGTCGTCGCGGTGCTTGCCGAAGACCCGCTTCTTGACAGTGACGCGCTGCTGCGCAAGGCGTTGCTGCGCTTGAGTAAATTTTAGAATTGAGGTAATATTTTGCCGATACAAGACGATCGAATCATCAGCTCCTCCTTAAAACAGGAGGATGCGGCCACGGAAGCCGGTATCCGGCCCATGACCCTCGCGGAATATACGGGACAGGACAAGGTCAAAGAAAATATGGCGATCTTCATTGAGGCTGCCAAAAATAGAGGCAACGCCCTGGATCACGTTCTTTTATATGGCCCCCCGGGATTGGGCAAAACGACTTTGGCCAATATCATCGCCAACGAGATGAATGTGCACATCCGCACCACGGCAGGGCCCGCCATTGAGCGGGCAGGGGATTTGGCGGCGATTTTGACTTCGCTGGAACCCCACGACGTGCTGTTTGTCGATGAAATCCACCGCTTAAGCCGCACCGTGGAGGAGATTCTCTATCCGGCCATGGAGGATTTCTGTATCGATATCGTGATTGGCAAAGGCCCCGCCGCCCGCACCATGCGTTTGGACATTCCCCCCTTTACTTTGGTGGGAGCCACCACCAGGGCGGGGATGCTCTCGTCTCCTTTGAGAGACCGCTTTGGCGTCATCAGCCGCCTGGACTATTATGAAATCAAGGATCTCATCACCATTTTAAAACGAGCGGCGGTAATTTTAAACGTACCTCTTTCCCAGGAAGGCGCCGCGGAAATCGCCCGGCGTTCCCGGGGCACGCCGAGAATCGCCAACCGCCTGTTGCGCCGCATCCGCGATTACGCCGAAGTCAAAGCCGACGGTTATATCGACGAAAAAGTGGCCCTGGCCGGTCTTGATATGCTGGAAGTCGATCCTATGGGCCTTGACAGCATCGATAAAAAGGTGATTTGCGCGATCATCGAAAAATTCGACGGCGGCCCCGTGGGTCTGGAAACCATCGCCGCCACCATCAATGAAAGCGCCGACACGGTGGAAGACGTGTACGAACCCTATCTGATGCAACTGGGCTTCTTGAGCCGCACCTTAAGGGGACGCATGGCGACGCCGGCGGCCTACCGTTACCTCGGCTATCAGACGCCGGCCAATAAAGGCGGCAAGCAGGAGGGGAGCCTTTTCGGAGAGGATGAAACAACATCATGAAGATCTTATATCACGCCTGTTGCGGCGTGTGTTCCCTCTATCCCATCAAGTTGATGCGGGAGGAGGGGATCGACTTCGCTCTTTATTACGCCAATCCCAATATCCACCCCTATCAAGAATGGAAAGAGCGGAAGAAAACTTTCGTTGCTGTGGCGGAAAGCAATCGCGTGCCTTATTTTATCGATAAAGACTACCCTCTGGAAGATTTTTTGCGGGAGCAGCTGACCTACGAAAACCGTTGTGCTTATTGTTATCAAACCAGGCTGACTTTGGCGGCGCGGAAAGCGGCAGAGGAAGGGTACGATGCCTTTTCCACCACGCTTTTGATCAGCCCCTATCAGAACAGGGAACTGATCGTGGCCACCGGCGAAAAAATCGCCAAAGAGTACGGCTTGCGGTTTTATGACCGTGATTTTCGGGAAGGTTTTCAATACGCCCAGGATACCGCCGTGGAACAGGGTCTCTATCGGCAAAAGTACTGCGGCTGCATTTTCAGCGAACGTGACCGCCATCAAAAGCGGAAAAAGAAGGAGGTGGCAGAGGATGCGTAAATATTACCTGCTGTCGGCCCTTGTTTTGATTCTCGGGCTGATCTTCTGCCTTGGCGGCAACGCTTTGGCCTATGACGGCTATCAAAATGCGATCCGCGTCTATTTGAATGAAACAAGTACCGCGCCCGGGGCGACGGTGACTTATGGCACGTATCAAGTATTGAACAGCGGCGGCGCCGTAACAAAGACGGTGAACGCCGGTTCTGCCGTGACTTTGGCGGCAGGAGAGAGACTTTCCTCGGTGAACGGCTACGGCAGATTCAGCTACGGCAGCTACGAATACCGCGGCGACCTTATCTATCGTGGCGGCTACGTGGTGAATACCGTCGGTCTGGAGCAGTATCTCTACAGCGTGGTGATGCTGGAAATTGGGGGTTACGCACCGGGGGACGAAGCGTTGAAGGCCCAAGCGCTGGCTTCGCGGAATTATGCCTGTCTAAAACTGAAAACACCGCGCAATGCCGCTTATTACGATATTTTAAACAGTACCTCCGATCAAGCGTACCAGGGCTATAGCGGGGAAAGCTACAGCTCTGCCGTGGCTGCTCGGGTGCGCTCTGCTGTGGACGCCACCGCCGGCCTCGTGATGTATTACGACGGGACCCTCATCAACGCGATCTATATGGCCAACGGTGGCGGCTGCACCGAAAACGCCAATAATGTATGGGGTGGTACCTACCCCTATTTGCAGGGGATTTCCTGCCCCTGGGACGCGCTGCCCTTTGAGGGGGATGCCGGTTCCTACAAATCAATGAAAATGCCCACGGGCTATGAGTGGACGGTGACCCTGTCCTTTGCCGACCTCGCCGCGAAATTAGGCTATGGCGGCACGATTACCGATGTCACGGTGAGCCATGGAGACTGCGTTTCCGGTTACGCGAAAACGGTGACGGTAACGGGGACAGCCGGTTCCGCCTCCTATTCCGGCACGAACTTTCGCGGGAAGCTCGGCTTGAGAAGCGCCAACCTTGATCTCGTGGTGGGCAAAAGCGTCGCCGCCTATAAAACCCTTTCTCTCCAGTATGTCACATCTTCGTCTTTTGCCGCGACCTTTGCCGCTTCCGGCAAAATGATTACCATCAACGGCAGGGGTTACGGCCACAGCGTCGGCATGAGCCAGTGGAGCGCCTGCGTCATGGCGTATGAGGGGAAAGATTACCGCTATATTCTGAATTATTTTTACAATCAGAACCAAAATAACGGCAAGCTGACCTTTGAAACATACCATTGAAAGCGGGAAAGACTGATAAATCATGAGATTAGAAGAATTTGATTACCACTTGCCCAAGGAGCTGATTGCCCAGTGTCCCGCGGCAAATCGCGATAAAAGCCGGCTGCTTCATGTTTCTCTAACGGACGATAGGTTAGAGGACCGTGTTTTTTCCGATATTGTCGATTACCTTGATGAAAAAGACGTTCTGGTTCTCAACGAAACAAAGGTGATACCCGCCCGGCTCTTCGGATACAAGGAAACCGGCGCCAAAGTCGAGCTATTCCTGTTAAAACGGCTTCACGGCAACACCTGGGAAACCCTGGTGAAACCGGGCCGCAAGATCCACGTCGGCGACACCATTCTTTTTTCCGTGCCGGAAATCAAGGCGGAGATTGTGGATAAAACGGCCAGCGGCGGCAGAGTCGTCACCTTCGTCTATGACGGCATTTGGGAGGAGCTTTTGGATCGCGTCGGCACCATGCCGCTGCCCCCTTATATCAAGGAGTATTGCGGCGACCCGGAACGCTATCAGACGGTTTACGCCGAAATCCCCGGCTCCGTGGCGGCGCCCACGGCGGGGCTGCACTTTACGGCGGAGCTTTTAAAGCAGATCGAAGCCAAAGGCGTGAAGATTGTCAAGGTCAATCTAAACGTTGGCTTGGGGACCTTTCGTCCCCTAGAAGAAGAGTATATCGAAGACCATAAAATGCACGAAGAATATTACGAGGTGAGCGAGGAAGCCGCCGCCACCGTCAACGCGGCGCGTAGCGCCGGGGGGCGGGTGATCGCCGTGGGTACGACGTCTACTCGAACGTTGGAAACCGTTGCCGATGAAAACGGCATGCTAAGAGCGGCAGCGGGCTGGACGAATGCTTATATTTACCCCGGCTACCGCTTTAAAATCGTCGATGGCTTGATCACCAATTTTCATCTCCCCAAAAGCAGCCTTTTGCTGCTGGTTTCCGCTTTGGCGGGGAGGGACAAGATTTTTCGCGGTTACGAACACGCCGTCGCCGAAAAATACCGCTTCTTCAGCTTCGGCGACGCGATGCTGATCCTATAATTATTTTGGAGAAATAGTATGTTGCGCTTTGAAATAAAACACACCTGCGGCCGGGCTCGCCGCGGTACTTTGACCACCTCTCACAGCACCATTGAAACGCCGGTTTTTATGCCTGTGGGCACCCAGGCTACGGTGAAAACAGCCACGCCGGAGGAGGTTTGGGAAACCGGTTCCCGGATCCTTTTGGCCAACACGTATCACCTCTACCTACGCCCCGGTCATGAATTGGTGAAAAAGGCCGGGGGGCTTCATCGGTTTATGAATTGGCCGGGTTCGATCTTGACGGATAGCGGCGGTTTTCAGGTTTTCAGTCTTGGCCCCATGCGTAAAATCAGCGACGAAGGCGTCCTTTTCAGCAGCCACCTTGACGGCAGCAAGCATATGTTTACGCCGGAAAGCGTGATGGAAGTGGAAATGGCCTTAGGCGCCGATATCGCCATGTGCTTTGATGAGTGCGCGCCCTTTCCCGCGGACTATCAGGACGTCAAAAAAGCCGCTTACCGCACCTATGATTGGGCGAAACGCTGCAAAGCCGTCCACCGCCATGATTTTCAGAACCTTTTTGGTATCGTTCAGGGAGGAACCTTTCCGGATCTTAGGAAGATGAGTGCGGAGCAGATCTTAAGCCTCGATTTTCCCGGTTTCGGCATCGGCGGTCTTTCCGTCGGCGAACCGAAGGAAAAGATGTACGAAATATTGGAAGTTCTCGATCCTCTCATGCCCCAAGAGAAACCCCGCTATCTGATGGGGGTGGGCAGCCCCGACTGTTTGGTGGAAGGGGTCAAACGAGGGGTGGACATGTTCGACTGCGTTTTGCCCACGCGGATTGCCAGGAACGGCACCGTCTTTCATCCCACCGGTAAGTTGGTGCTGCGCAACGCCGAATATGCCGAGGATTTCCGGCCCATCGACGAAACTTGTTCCTGTTACGCCTGCCGCAATTATTCCAGGGCCTACATCCGTCATCTGCTCAAAGCTGGGGAAGTCTTGGGCATTCGTTTGACGACCATTCATAACCTGCACTTTCTTCAGAATTTGATGGCGAAGATCAGAGAAGCTATTGAAAAAAACGCCTTTGATGTTTTTTATCGAAACTTTTTTTCGCAATATAAAGTATAATTACGATAAATAACTGGACAAGAACCGTAAAATCTAATATAATAGATGTTATCTAAGTAGCAAAGGAGTGTTTTGCCGGTGTCAAACAGTGTACTCTGGACAGTCGTCTATATGGTGGCAATCGTTGCGATCATTTATCTTTTGATCATTCGCCCCCAAAAAAAGAGACAGAAAGATCATGAGAAACTGATCAATGAGATTTCACTAGGTGTTGAAATCGTCACGATTGGCGGTATTCATGGTGAAGTTACCCGCATCAAGGATGATACGCTTTGGATCAAAGTCAGCAATAATGTTGAAATAGAAATCGAAAAAAGCGCTGTTAACAGATGTGTGAACTAAAGATTTTTTAGGGGAAGGGAGATCTTCTCTCCCTTCCCGGATTTACAATTCGTGTGCTACGGGGCCTAAAAGGCCTTTTTATTTTGGAATAAGCAGACGCATACAAGGAGTTGAAAAAATGAAATCAAACGGACGCTTAAAGCTGATGTTAATCAGCGCGTTGGTGATTTGTGCCGTTGTTCTTTCCGTCTACCTTGTGAAAGAGTTTCCCAACTTACTGAAACTTGGTCTCGATTTACAAGGCGGCGTCAGCGTGACACTTCAGGCAGAACCGGAAGACGGCAAAACCGTTTCCTCTGACGACTTGAAAAATCTTACCGATATTATGACCAAGAGGGTCGATGAGTTCGGTGTCGCCGAACCGTTGATCCAGATCGAAGGCGACGACCGCATCATCGTGGAACTGGCGGGCCTAAGTGATATCGAAGAAGCCGTCGACATGCTCGGTACCACCGCGAAACTGGAATTTCGGGATCCCAAGGGTAATGTGATCTTAGATGGCACCGATCTTAAAAACGCTTATGTTACCCAGAGCGGCACCGGTACTTACGAAGTTGCCTTGGAGTTTTCCTCCGCAGGGAAAGAAGCCTTTGCCAATGCCACCACTGAATTTGTAAATCAAGCGATCAGCATCGTCCTCGATGAAAAAACGATTTCGTCCCCCACGGTGAATGAGCCCATCAAAGACGGCAAAGCGGTCATCGAAGGCATCGGTGATTATGACAAATGCGCCGAACTGGCTTCCCTGCTCCGCGGCGGCGCGCTGCCGGTGGATGTGAAAATCATCGAAGAACGGGTTGTCGGTCCCCAGCTGGGTAGCGACTCCTTGCAAAAAAGCTATATCGCGATTATCTACGGCATTGCCGCAATCTTTATTTTCATGATTATTTATTATAAACTGCCGGGTTTATTGACCTGCATATCGCTGCTCTTATATGGCATCATTGTGTTTTGGTTGCAATGCGCGATCAATGTTACCTGGACGTTACCTGGGATCGCCGGCTTTTTGCTCTCCCTGGGGATGGCGGTGGACGCCAACATCATCATCTTTGAGCGACTGAAAGATGAATTGAGGAAAGGCAGATCCATGAGCGCCGCCATGAGCGCGGGTTTCCGCCGGGCCATGAACGCGATCATCGACTCCAACGTGACAACGCTGATTGCCACCACCGTGCTTTTCTTCTTCGGCGTCAGCTCCATCAAAGGCTTTGCCATTACCCTCAGTATCGGTATTGTCGTCAGCATGTTTACGGCCATCGTGTTCACCCGTTACCTGCTGAAATTCTGCACCAACGATCCTCTGCTCAGCAAACGCAGTCTGTATCGGTCGTAAGGGGGTAGAATAATGAAACTTAAAATAAACGATCTTCATATTATCAGTAAAAGAGGGATTTGGTACGCCTGTTCGCTGCTGATCATCTTTGGCGGTCTCGTATCCTTCTTTATACAGGGTTTTAACTTTGGCATTGATTTTACCGGCGGCTCCTATCTGCAGCTGACCTTTTATGAAAAAGCAGTTGAAGCCGGTAGTGAGGACGCCGCTTCCGCAGTAGAAGATACTGAAGGAGCAGCAACAGAGGATGAAACCGCCACTGCCGACGTTGAGGGGATCAAGGTATCCATGGAGGGTCTCCGCAGTGTCGTCAACGACTATGTCAGCCATACGCCGACCATTCAGTATGACCAGACCAATAAAGCTTATATCATCCGCACGGATATCAACGAGAAAGAAGATGTTGATGCGCTGTTAACGGCCATTGAAACGGAAATCGGCCCCTTTGAAGTTGACCGGAATGAAGTGATTGGGCCCACCATTGGGCAGGAGTTGACGCAAAAAGCGCTTATGGCTTTGGCCATCGCGTCGGTGCTGATGCTGATTTATATCACCATTCGTTTCCAGGTGTTTTATGGAATCGCTTCCATTATCACGCTGGTTCACGATGCCTTGATTGTTTTGGCGGTGTTCAGTATTTTTCAACTGGAGATTTCCAGCTCATTCATTGCGGCGATTTTAACAGTCATCGGCTATTCGATTAACGCGACGATCATTGTTTTTGACCGGGTCAGAGAAAACAGGCCCAATTATAAACAAAACGATTTGGCAATGCTATTGAATCACAGTATCAGCCAAACCTTTGCCCGTTGTATCAATACCACCTTAACGGTATTGATGACCTTATTCGCCTTGCTGATCTTTGGCGGTGACACGACGAAGATTTTTGTGCTAGCCATGATCATCGGCACCGCCGCCGGTCTCTATTCCAGTATCTGCCTTTCCGGTTCTCTCTACTTTGATTTACTTTCGCGTTTTGGCGGTAAAAAGAATGATGCCAAAGAGAGCGATAAAAAGCAGAAGAAGGAACAGACCGCATAAAATAATTTCATCGAATGATTGCGAGGGTGTCCCAAACGTTACGTTTATGCTGTGATCAGCCGGGGACACCCTCGCTTTTTGGCTATTTTCGGAAAAACTATTCTCAAAAGCTCTTTTTTGTGCTATAATTTTAGACTATATTGGGAGGATAGGGCTTATGACCACACCGCCGGAATTAAACAGCCTGAAAGATAAAATCGCGCAATACAATCCCGACTGTGATTGGGATCAGATTGTGGCGGCTTATCTTTTTGCCAGAGACGCCCACGTGGGTCAGGTGCGTCATTCCGGTGAACCCTACATCAGCCATCCTTTGGCCGTGGCCGAAATTCTCACCAGTGTCGAAGCCGACGATAAGACGATCATCGCCGGCATCCTCCACGATGTTGTCGAAGATACCGAGCATACCATTGAAGAAATCGAAACACTCTTCGACAAAGATGTCGCCGTGCTCACAGAGGGCGTGACGAAGCTGGGCCAAGTCAAAGGCCGCACCAAGTCGGAACAGAAGATGGAGAACATCCGCAAGATGATTTTTGCCATGGCCACGGATATCCGCGTGATCATCGTGAAACTGGCGGACAGGCTCCATAATATGCGGACCCTTGATTACCATACCTCTGATGTAAAGAAGCGGCAGATTGCCCAGGAAACATTGGATATCTATTCGCCCCTGGCCAATCGTTTGGGGGTTTTCCAGTTTAAATGGGAGCTGGAGGATCTGTCTTTAAAAGCCTTGGAACCGGAAAAATACGCCGCTTTGGCCAAGGAACTCGCTTCAACCCGCGCTTCCCGGCAGACGTATATTGATTCGGTGATCAAAATCCTCGGCGAGAAACTCCAGGAAGCCTATATTCATTATAGTGATATTTACGGCAGACCGAAAAATATATACAGCATCTACAAAAAGATGCTGACCCAGAATAAGGATTTAAGCCAAATTTACGACGTTCTGGCCGTTCGCGTCATCGTCAAGACCGTCGCGGAATGCTACGGCGTTTTAGGCATCGTGCACAGTCTTTGGGTGCCGGTACCCGGCCGCTTCAAAGACTATATCGCCATGCCTAAGCAGAACATGTATCAGTCCATTCATACGACAGTCATCAGCCCCAACGGCAAGCCCCTGGAAGTGCAGATCCGCACGGAAGAAATGCATCAGGTGGCGGAATATGGGATTGCCGCCCACTGGCAATACAAAGAGGGGATGAGCAAGGGCCGGCAGGATCAGAAACTGAGCTGGCTCAGACAGATGTTGGACTGGCAGAAAGAAGTCAAAGACGCCGATGAATTCATGGCGTCGATGAAATATGATCTCGAATATGAACTGGTCTACGTTTTTACCCCCAAAGGTGACGTTTACGAGTTGCCCCGAGGCTCCGTACCCCTGGATTTCGCCTATCGCGTCCATACCGAAGTGGGACATAAGGCCATCGGCGCCCGGTGCAACGGCAAAATGGTCACCTTTGATTACGTACTCCGCAACGGGGATATTATGGAGATCATCACCTCGAAATCGGGGAAACCCAGCCGCGATTGGCTGAAAATCGTCAAAACCCCCCAGGCGAGAAATAAAATCCGCAGCTGGTTTCGGAAGGAACAGCGGGATACCAGCATCGCCAAGGGGAAAGATAGCTACGAACGGGAAGTCAGAGCCTACGGCGAGCTCATGGCCGAGTATTTAAAGGGAGATCGTTTGGCGGAGCTGGTAAAACGCTATAACTTCGCTTCCCTGGAAAATTTTTACCTGGCCATCGGCGAGAATCACCTGACGGTCAACGCCGTGATCAACGGCATCAAAGAGGAAATCAAATACGAAGACCCGAAAAAAACCGCGCCGGAAGTAAAGCCTTTCGTGGAAAAGCGGGGGCACCACGGCATCGTGGTCAAAGGGGCCGACAATGTGATGATCAAATTCGCCCATTGCTGTAACCCTTTGCCGGGAGATCCCATCATCGGCTACATCACCAGGGGCGCTGGCATCACGGTGCACCGCAGGGATTGCGGCAATGTCAAGGGGTTCGATGAAAACCGCCTCATCGCCGTGGAATGGGAGGACGTTTACAGCACGAATTTCCAGGCGGAAATCGAGGTTCTCGCTTACGATCGGGATCATCTCACCATGGATATCATGTCGGCGATTGCCGATACGAAAACCACGATCAACGCGGTTTACGGCCGCTCCACCAAAGACGGTATGGCCGTGGTCAGCGTTAAAATGGAGGTCAAAAGCAATAGTCATTTTGACTTTATCTGTAATAAAATTCGCCGGATCAAGGACGTCGTCGAAGTGAGAAGAGTGATCCACGGCAAGCATTGAAAGGCGGCAAAATGAGAGTTCTATCGCAAAGAGTGAAATCAGCGTCGGTGACCGTGGAGGGCAGTCTTACCGGGGAAATCAGTACGGGACTTCTCCTTTATATCGGTGTCGGGGTTGATGATGGTGAAGCGGATTTATCCTTTATCGCCGGAAAAATTCCTCATTTACGGATATTTCCTGACGAAAACGATAAAATGAATTTATCCCTGCATGATATCGGCGGCGAAATTTTAGCGGTTTCCCAGTTTACGTTGATGGGGGATTGCGCTCACGGACGGCGTCCCGGTTTTTCCGGCGCCATGGCGCCAAAGGAAGCCAAAGAAATGTATGAGCGCTTGGTGGCGCTTTGGCGGCAACAGGGCATCCCGGTAGCTTGCGGCGTATTTCAAGGGGACATGCTGGTCGCCTCGGTGAACTGGGGCCCGGTGACATTTATGTTGGACAGTAAAGTAAGGTAAAGAGAGCGGAGGCAACCATGGAAATAGTTCGAATCGAAGTCATGCCCATCGGCACCAACTGCTATATTGTTTATGATCAAGAGACGAAAGAGGGCATCGTCATTGATCCCGGCGGCAGCCCGGAGCTGATCGAGAAAGCCCTGGATCAGCTCGCCGTGAAGATCAGGGTCATCATCAATACCCATGGTCACTGGGATCACATCAGCGCCAACCGGGCGATCAAGGAAAAAACCGGTGCGCCGGTTTACATTCACGGGGCGGATCAAAGCTATCTTACCGACCCCAACTATAATATGAGCTGCATCATGGGGACAAAGACGGCGACAGACCCCGCCGACGGCCTGCTGAACGAAGGCGATCAGGTCTGTTTCGGCAACTGTACCTTAAAAGTACTTCATACGCCAGGGCATACCCCGGGGGGAATCTCCCTTTACGGTCACGGCGCGGTCTTTTGCGGGGATACGCTGTTTTACCGTTCCATCGGCAGAACGGATCTGCCCGGCGGCAATTACCAACAATTGACGGAAAGCATCAGGGAAAAGCTCTTTTCCTTGCCGGAGGAGACCACGGTTTGCTCCGGTCACGGCAGCATGAGCCGGATCGGCGAAGAGAAGAGCGGCAACCCCTTTGTACGATAGGAGGAAAAATGGCAACAGCACGGCCGAAAGGCACCAACGACTTTCTGCCCGCGGATACGGTAAAGTGGCATTACGTGGAAGGCATCTTGCGGGATTTGGCGGATCAGTACGGCTTTGCGGAGATCAGAACGCCGATTTTTGAAGCCACGGAACTGTTTCTGCGCGGCGTCGGCGAAACCACCGACATCGTCAACAAGGAAATGTATACCTTTACCGACAAGGGGGAGCGCAGCATCACGCTTCGCCCGGAAAACACGGCTTCCACGGCGCGGGCCTTCATTGAACATAAAATGTATGGCTTGCCCCAGCCGGTGAAACTTTACTATATGGGCCCCATGTTCCGCTATGAACGGCCCCAGAAGGGGCGCTTTCGCCAATTTCATCAATTCGGCGTCGAGGCCTTCGGCTCCCTGGATCCGGCTCTGGACAGCGAGGTCATCGCCTTGGCCATGGAATTTTATAAAAAACTCGCCCTCACCGATTTGCAGGTGCGTCTCAACAGCGTCGGCTGTCCCCTATGCCGCGGGGAACATAAGGCGAAGCTGCAGGAAATGTTGCGCCCCCATCTCGATGAACTCTGCGCTGACTGTCAAAGCCGTTTTGAACGGAATCCCCTGCGCATCTTTGACTGCAAGAATGAAACGTGCCAAACCTTGATCAAGGATGCCCCCACCATCGCCCAGTGCCTTTGCGACGAATGCCGCGATCATTTTGAAAAAGTCAAAACGTACCTCACCGCGGCGGGCATTCCCTTTGCCGTCGATACCAAACTCGTGCGGGGCCTTGATTACTACACGAAAACCGCCTTTGAGATCATCTTAACGGAAATCGGCGCTCAAAGCGCCGTCTGCGGCGGCGGCCGCTATGACGGCCTGATCAAGGATATCGGCGGTGAAGCCACCCCCGGCGTCGGTTTTGCCTTGGGCATGGAGCGGATCTTTGCCGCCCTCGACGCCAATCATATTGAAATACCGGTGGAAAACGCCTCCGACGTCTATTTTGTCGCCCTCGGTGAAAAAGCCCGGGAAAAAGCCTTTTCCTGGCTGATCCAATTGCGCCGCCGGGGAATCAAAGGCGATATGGACTACATGGGCAGGAGTTTTAAGGCCCAGATGAAAGCCGCTGACCGAATCAACGCCAAATACGCGCTGATCATCGGTGAAAACGAGCTGCAAAACAATGAAATCATCGTGAAGAATATGGCCGATTCTGGCCAGGAAACCATCAAAGCGGAAAACATGACAGAAGCTACGGATGTTATAGATGTGATTGAAGAGTTGATCAGGAGGATTCAGAAATGAAAAGAACCCATTATTGCGCCGCATTCAGGAAGGAAAACGCCGGAGAAACGGTTTCGGTCTGTGGTTGGATTCAAAGAAGGCGTGACCACGGCGGCGTGATCTTTATCGATTTGCGGGATAGAAGCGGTATGGTACAGTTGGTTTTCGACCCGGAAGTCGCCAAAGAATATTTCCCCGTTGCCGAAAAAGTGCGTCCGGAATATGTGCTTTCCGCCACCGGCAGGGTTTCCCTGCGCCCGGCAGGACAGGATAATCCCGCTATGGAAACGGGAAAAATCGAAATTTACATTGAAGAAGTGGAAATTTTGAATGATTCCAAAACACCACCCTTCCTCATTGAGGACGACGTTGACTGCGACGAAATGATTCGTTTGAAATACCGTTATCTTGATCTCAGAAGACCGCAAATACAAAAGAATTTTCAATTGCGCCATAAGCTCACCATGGCCATGCGGAGCTTTCTCGACGCCAAGGATTTTTGGGAAATCGAAACCCCTATGCTGACGGCATCCACCCCCGAAGGAGCTAGGGACTATCTTGTACCATCCCGGGTGCATCCCGGCAATTTCTTCGCGCTGCCCCAGTCGCCCCAACTTTTCAAACAGCTTTTGATGGTCTCCGGCATGGAACGCTATTTCCAGATCGTCCGCTGCTTCCGGGACGAAGATTTGAGAGCCGACCGTCAGCCGGAATTTACCCAGCTGGACATTGAAATGTCCTTTGTTGATCAGGATACCATTATGGGGCTGATGGAAGAAATGATGAAAAAGATTTATAAGGATCTTTTGGCCATCGATATTGAAACGCCGTTTTTGCGGCTGCCTTACGACGAAGCCATGAACCGTTTCGGTTCCGAAAAACCCGACCTCCGCTTTGCCATGGAAATCAAAGACTTGAGCGATCTTGTGAAAGACGCCGATTTCAAAGTCTTTGCCGACGTGGTCAAAAAAGGCGGTTGCGTCAAGAGCATCAACGCCAAAGGCTGCGCCAAATATTCAAGAAGAGACTTTGACGCTCTCGTGAAATTGGCCGGCGTTTACGGCGCCAAAGGTATGGCCTGGATCCAGGTGGAGGAAGACGGCGTCAAATCGCCCATCGCCAAATTCTTTACGGAAGAGCAGCTGGCGGCCATCGTCAAAGCCATGGACGGCGAAGTCGGCGACGCCCTTCTCTTCATCGCCGATCAGTGGGAAACGACCTGCGTTGTTTTGGGGAATCTGCGTTTGGAAATCGCCCGCAGAGAAGGGCTCTTAGACGGCGACAAACAGGCCTTCCTCTGGGTGGTGGATTTCCCGATGTTTGAATACAGCGCGGAAGAGCAGCGTTATGTGGCCAAGCACCATCCCTTTACCAGCCCGAAAACGGCGGATTTGACGCTTTTGGCGGAAGCGCCAGAAAAAGTCAGGGCCGACGCTTACGATATGATTTTAAACGGCGTGGAAATCGGCGGCGGCAGCCTCCGTATTCACGACGGCGCGACCCAGGCCAAGGTGTTCGAGCTTTTAAAGCTCAGCGAGGAAGAAGTGGAGAGCAAATTCGGCTGGTTCCTGCGGGCCTTTGAATACGGCGCGCCGCCCCACGGCGGCCTGGCTTTCGGTGTTGACCGCATGGTGATGCTGATGCGGCAATGCGCTTCGATCAGGGACGTGATCGCGTTCCCCAAAACCCAAAGCGCTACCTGCCTTGTTTCCGACGCTCCCGGCGCGGTTTCTCCGAAACAACTGCGCGAACTCAGCATCGAAGTGAGGTTGACCGAAGAATAGGAGCAAGACAACACCGCAATCGGTGTCGAATATTTCCAAAATAAAGTTGATGAATAGCATTGAAAAACCGTCGGGCATGGTGTATACTAAAGAAAAATCCCTGCATTGTTCGTGACAGCCATCGTTTTGAACCAACACATTTTTTAAGGGAATTTCTCTCTTTCCGCGGCCCTCGCGCCCCGATTTATCGGGGATCTGGAAAACGGGAAGGAAAATACCCACCTGTCAAGGACAGGTACAAAACCCGGCGGCACGGCAACAGCGGGGATCTTTTTGCAATGAAGACCGAGCGTTTTATGCGGTTTTCCGCCCTGGTCGGCGAGGAAACCTTTGAAACCCTTACCAAAAGCCATATTTTGATTTTCGGAATCGGCGGCGTCGGTTCCTATCTCACAGAAGCCCTCGCCCGCTGCGGCGTGGGCAAATTGACTTTGGTGGATTTCGATACCGTCGCCGTCCATAATATCAACCGGCAGATTCATGCCCTGACCTCGACAATCGGGCAAAGGAAAGTCGATTTGATGAAAGCCCGCATCGCCGATATCAACCCCCAATGCGACGTACGCGTTTTTGCAGAGCGGGTCACGGCGGCAGAGGTGTCCTCCTTTTTTACGGAGCGCCTCGATTATGTCTGCGACGCCATCGACGATGTGGCGGCGAAAATCGCCGTCATCATGCACTGTCGGGAGCAGGGGATTCCCTTGATTTCCGCCATGGGTACCGGGAATAAGCTCCAGCCCCAGCTGCTGACCGTGACCGATATCAGTAAGACTCGGTTTGTCCGTTGAGCCGGATGGTGCGAGGAAATTGCGGGAACAGGGAGTGGAAAAGGGCGTTACGGTGGTTTACTCCCCGGAAATCCCCGTGAAAAGCGGTCTTTACGACGACGGAAAACCGGTCCCCGCCAGCTCCTGTCTGGTGCCGCCGGCAGCCGGTATTCTGATGGCGTCTCATATCATCAACGACTTTGTGCAACATAAAAGCGAAGAGCATAAAATCAATAAAATCAATTAGAACACTAATAACAAGAAGGATAATCAGAAGAATAAAGAAAATGAAGGAGGAAAATGATGGCGAGTGTAAATACGTTGGACGAGAAAACCTATTCTTCCTTTATTGCCGAAGCCCCCTGCGCCCTGGTGGAATTTTGGGCGGCTTGGTGCGGACCGTGTAAGATGATGTCGCCGGTCCTTGATGAAATCGCCGAGGCTTACGAGGGAACCATCGCCGTGGGGAAAATCAATGTTGATGATTGCGGCGATATCGCGAAGAATTGCCATGTCTTGAATATTCCCACCGTGATCCTGATGAAAAACGGAGAGGAAACCGGTCGGATCGTCGGCTATCTGAACCGGGACGCGCTCATGGCCAAGATTGAAGAGATAAAATAAAAGAACCGGCGCTGACGCCGGTTTTTTTGAAAGTTAGATGACGCTATGGAACATCATTTATTTACCGCGGATACAACAAAATATATGCCTTTGGCTGCCCGGATGCGGCCGCGAACCCTCTATGAATTCATCGGTCAGAAGGAAATTTTAGGGGAAGGTTCCCTATTGAAAAAAGCCATCGAGGAAGATAAAATCGGTTCCTTGATTCTTTTCGGCCCCCCGGGTTCCGGCAAAACCACCCTGGCGGAGATCATTGCCACGGTGACAAAAGCCGTTTACGTGCCGATGAGCGCCATTTCCGCCGGGAAGGCGGACATTATGAAAGTCGTGTCCCAAGCCGAGGATACTTTGGCTTATGACGACAGAAAGACGATTTTATTCATCGATGAAATCCACCGCTTTAACAAGAGCCAGCAGGATGCGCTGCTGCCTGCCGTGGAACGGGGGATCATCACCTTCATCGGCGCCACCACGGAAAATCCTTATTTCGAGGTCAACCAGGCGCTGCTGTCCCGCTCCCGGATCTACCCGCTGCAACCTCTGACAAAGGAAAATATCAAGGATATTTTAATCGCCGCCCTGGAAGATCAAGAGCGGGGCCTCGGCGGTTTTCAGGTGGAATACGGCGAAGAGCCCCTAAACGCTTTGGCCCAGCTTTGTAACGGCGACGCCAGAGTGGCCTTGAATACCTTGGAAACCGTCGTGACTTTGGCCGTTCCCGAAGAGGACGGAAAAATACGCCTTACCACCGCCATGATCGAAGAGGCGCTCCAGAAAAAGCAGGTGCGCTACGATAAAAACGGCGACCAGCACTACGACGTGATCTCCGCTTTCATCAAGAGTATGCGGGGGAGCGACCCCGATGCCGCCATCCATTACCTTGCCCGGATGATCGCGGCGGGGGAAGATATGGAATTTGTGGCCCGGCGCATCATGATCTGCGCTGCCGAAGATGTGGGGCTGGCGGATGCCAACGCCCTGACCGTGGCGGTTTCCGCCTTTCGCGCCTTGCGTGCCTTGGGTTTGCCCGAAGCCCGGATTCCCTTGGCCGAAGCCGTCCTTTACGTGGCTTGCGCGCCCAAAAGTAATGCCGCGGTGGTAGCCATTGACAGCGCCCTTCATGATATCCAAACGAAAGACATCGGCGCCGTGCCGCCTCACCTCCGCGACGCCCACCACAGCGCCGTGAAAGAGGGGTTGGGATACGGCGTCGGCTATCAATATCCCCACGCTTTTCCCGGCGGTCATGTGCGGCAGCAGTATTTGCCCGACGCCTTGAAGAACGCTGTTTATTATCGGCCCACTGACTACGGCGCTGAAAAAGACATCAAAGAACAGCAGGCAAAGCTCAAAAAGGATAAAAAATCATGAAAAAGATTGTTTTGGCTTTAAGCGGCGGCGTCGATTCCGCCGTGGCCGTTCATCTATTGCAAGAAAAGGGATATGAAGTCTACGGTTATACCTTTTTAACCGGGGATGACCCGGAAAAGCGGCGGATCATCGCGGAGGATGCCGCCGCTGTCGCCGCTCATTTCGGCATATCCCATAAAATTGACGATATTGCCGCGGAATTCGACGCTGCCGTCGTCTCCTATTTCGCGGACAAGTATTTTTACGGCGAAACCCCCAATCCCTGTGTCTTCTGTAACAGGACGATAAAGTTTCCGAAACTTTTGGCCTATGCCGATTCCCTGGGCATCGAAAAGGTCGCCACCGGCCATTATGCCAGGATGGCACAGGGGAGAATCCTCCGGGGGAAGGATCATAAAAAAGATCAAAGCTATGTCCTCTGCCTGTTGCCGGAAAGCTGGTATGGGCGGCTGGTTTTCCCTCTCGGCGATTATGAAAAAGAACAAATCCGGGCTTTCGCCGCGCACCTCGGTTTGCCGGTGGCGGAAAAAGCCGAAAGCCAGGAAAACTGTTTTGTGCCCAACGACGACTACAAGACGTTTTTGCGCCGGTACCCCGGCCGCTTTCAGCAAGGCGATTTCCTCGATGGGGAAGGGCGTGTTTTGGGACGCCACAACGGTTTGCCCTTTTATACCGTGGGCCAGCGCCGCGGCATCGGCCTGGCTTTTGGCAGCCCCAAATATGTGGTGAAACTTGACGCGGCAAATAACGTCGTGATCATCGGCGACGAAGAGGAGCTGTTCACCGCTTCCTGTCTGGTGAAGAAGGTCAATCTCATTGGCAGGAAAGAGGACGAAAGTTTTTCCTGCGCCGTGAAGATCCGCTATCAGAGCGAACCCGCCGCCGCCGCCCTGCAACCGCGGGGAAACGGTGTCTTTGCGGTGAAATTTGAAAAGCCCCTGAAATCCGTTACACCGGGACAGTACGCCGTGTTTTATGATGGGGATATGCTCCTCGGCGGCGGCGAAATCACTTCAGGTTGACGAGAAAGGCTGATATTTATGCTCTTTAGAGTACGCGGCGAACCCCTTGGCCTACGACAGCACGCTTAACCTTAGGAAATGCGGCAGCATTTGCCCGAAAAGACGAAGCCTTACGCGGCAACCTGTCGATCGCCGATAAATCACAAAACCGCATATCGCGGTGATACAGTCTGATGTTCAACCTTAGGAAAGATCAAAATAACCATTGAAAAGTCAATGGTTATTTTTTTTATATTTGGTTAAAATATCCATCAAAGAGGTGAACATTGATGATGATGGGACGGGATCTCTGCGGGCTCCCCGTTTTTTCCTGGGTGAAGGGAAACTATCTCGGCCGGGTGGCGGACTTTTTTATTGATTATGAAAAAAAGGCTTTAGCCGGTATCTCCCTGGGCAAATCCTTTTCCGGGAAAAGGATTCTTTGGGTTGACGAAAAAAAGATTTTGAAAATCTATAAGGACGGTATCATCATTGCTTCTCCGTCGGATCTGAAAAAAATCAGAGACGTCGGTTTTGATCATGTTTCGTATCATGACTTTACCCGCAATGCGCAGATTTTTCTAAAAGAAGGCGAAATCATTTCCGATCTCGTTTTCGATCAGCAATACGCCATCAGCGGTTATGAAATTTCCGGCGGGCTCTGGAAGGATCTCGCCGACGGGCGCAAGTTTTATCCCCGATATGACAAAATCGGACAAATTTCAAAATAATGGTAGGTGATAACGTGGTTTGTCCTGTATGTAACGGAAAAGATGTGGGGAAAATAGGGGAGAACCAATATTTTTGTTGGAATTGCCATGTAGAGTTTAATACGGCTGCGGAAGTCTACATGATTTCGGAAGAAGGCAATTTGACCAAAGTATCGGCTTCCGGGAGGTGATCGATTGTTCGGAACAAGCAAAATGTGTCTTTTCGCTTCTTTCATGCTTGGCGCCACAGCGGGTTATATGTATCACGATTATTATATGCCCTCTGCCGGTCGGAAAAAGAGAGGGAAAAATGCTCCCGTGATCATTTTGCCCAAGAGCGTGGCAAGAAAAGCGAAAAAACTAAAAAGAGATTTACAGGAGACCTGGGAAGATATGCTCTGATCCTGTTTTTAACCTGTAATGAAAATTACCTGGGAAATTTGGAATTTCGGGCTGTCGAAGCGGTAAAATCTTAAACGATGGGCGTATGCGCCATGAGTGAGCAGCGTTTGCCATAGGTTTTACCGTTTTCGGCGGTCCGCTTTTTATTTGAGGTAATGTGATGAAACGAAAAACTCGGCTGATTTTGGCTGCCCTGATATTATTTTTAGCGCTGATTTGGCTGATCAAAGTCTTCGGCGGTCTTTTTATGCTCTTTAGCGTATCGGTGATCACCGCTTATTTGCTGCAGCCGATCATCGCCGCCTTTGTCAAGGGCGGGGTGACGGTGTCCGTAGCGATTCTCGTGACTTACGCCATGATCCTCACGGTGCTGCTCTTTTTGGTCATCGTGGCCATCCCCGAGCTTTACAGCGAATGCGCCGCGCTTTTCGACGCGCTCCCCGTTTATTATGACTACGTGATGTCCCTTTGGAATCACTACGTGGCGGGGACGAAATTTATGAACCTCGTCGGTTCCGTGGGTCTTGACGAAAAGATATCCCTGCTTCTTGCTTCCTGGACCGAATCTTTTGCCGACCGTACCATAGACTTTCTTTCGGCGCTGCCCCGGATCATCTTTTATTCGATTCTTGTTCCCGTGATCGCCTACTATTTTCTGCGGGATAAGGAGAAAATCAGCGACGGTTTTCTGTTGCTTTTCCCGCCCTCTGTCCGCGTCAACGTGCTGAGCCTTTGGGAGGATATTGACGGCGTATTATGGGGCTTTGTCAAGGGCAACCTGCTGATTTCGCTGATCGTCGGCGGCGCCACGGCAATAGGACTTTTTTTTCTGCGGGTGGAGTACGCCGCCTTACTTGGCATTCTCTACGGCGTTCTCGATATCATTCCCTATTTCGGGCCGTTTTTGGGCGCGATACCCATCCTCGTATTGCCCCTGCTGCAGGGGGATGTCAATATTTTTCTCGTCATTTTGCTGTTGATCGTTGTGCAGCAGGGGGAAAATGTGTTTATTTCACCGAGAGTACTGGGTAACAGCGTGGGGCTGCATCCCGTTACCGTTATTTTTCTCGTTTTGATCGGCGGCTATTTAGGCGGCATCCTCGGTATGGTGCTGATTATCCCTCTTTCCGCGGTTATGAAAGTGCTGTTGAAATTCATCTATGAAAAAATAGTCGCCTATCCCACCGATTGACTTTTTATGGAAATAATTATATAATATAGGATACATTAAAATACGTGAAGTTTGTGGTTTTTTCATTTTACGCATAAAAACGGACTTTCCGTAACAGAGATATATTTGGAGGCTGAAAATGGCAGGCAAAATCACCGAGGGCAACGAGATCAGAAAGGCGTTTCTCGATTTTTTTCATGAAAAAGGCCATGAAATCGTAAAAAGCTCTTCTCTCGTTCCTCATAACGACCCCACGCTGCTCTTTACCAACGCCGGTATGGTGCAGTTTAAGGATACGTTTTTAGAGCTGGAAGAAAGGCCGTACAAAAGAGCGACGACGGCGCAAAAGTGCGTCCGCGCCGGCGGCAAGCATAACGATCTCGACACCGTGGGCAAAACTGCCCGCCACCATACATTTTTTGAAATGCTGGGAAATTTTTCCTTCGGCGACTATTTCAAAGAAGGCGCCATCGCCTACGCCTGGGAATTTCTAACGGAAGTTTTGCGCCTCGATCGGGAGCATTTATACATCACCGTCTATCAAGACGACGACGAAGCCCATGGACTGTGGCAGAAAATCACCGGTGTGGCGGCGGACCGCATTTCCCGGCTGGGGGAAAAAGATAACTTTTGGGCCATGGGGGATACCGGTCCCTGCGGTCCCTGTAGTGAGATTCACTATGACCGGGGCGAAGAACTCGCCTGCGGCGCTGATTGTGCCATCGGCAAATGCGACTGTGACCGTTGGCTGGAAATTTGGAATCTCGTTTTCATGCAGTATAACCGCGACGAAAACGGCGTAATGACGCCGTTACCCCACCCCTGTATCGATACGGGTATGGGTTTGGAACGGGTGGCCTCCATCCTCCAAAACGTCGCCTCCAATTACGACACGGACTTACTGAAAAGAATCATCGATTTTATCGCCCAAGAAACAGGACAAGCATACCACGGCGACGAAAGCGGTTTTCCCATGCGGGTCGTGGCGGATCATGCCCGTTCCTGTACGTTCTTAATCGCCGACGGCGTGCTGCCCTCCAATGAAGGCAGAGGCTATGTGCTCCGGCGCATTCTGCGCCGGGCGGCCCGCTTCATTAAAATCCTCGGTGTCGAAGGCGTCTTTTTGGCCAAGGTTGTTCCCGTCGTCGTCGACCTCATGGGCGATCAGTACCCGGAAATCAGAGAAAAACAGGACTTTATCATCAAAGTCATCGCCAATGAGGAAGAACGCTTCCAGATGACTTTGGCGGACGGTATGAAGATTTTAGAAGAAAAGCTTGAGGAAACGAAAGCCGCGGGCAAAACCGTCCTCGACGGCAAGGAAGCCTTTCAGCTTTACGATACCTACGGATTTCCCCTTGATCTGACGGAAGACGCCGCCCTCGAATGCGGCCTCAGCGTAGATCGGGAAGGGTTTGCCGCAGCCATGGACGAACAGCGGCAAAGAGCCAGGAACGCCAGGAGCAGCGAAAGCTTCAATGAACAGGAGATTGCCCTTTCCGCCTTGTTGCCGGAGATGGCAGCCACGGAATTCACCGGCTATACCACCTTGTCCGATATTGCTCAGGTGAAAGCGTTGATCGCCGGCAATGAACGGGTGGGGACCTTAAACCGGGGGGCGGAAGGCTATCTGGTTTTGGATAAAACCCCCTGTTACGCCGAAAAGGGGGGCCAGACCGGGGATCGCGGGGAATTTTTAGCCGGGGACGTGCGCGCCGCGATTTTGACCACCTTCCAACTGCCCAACGGCGTCTATCTTCATAAAGTCAAGATAGAAAGCGGCAACCTCAGCGAAGGCGACCAAGGCTCCGTTCAGGTGAACGAAACCTTGCGCAAAGCCACCCAGCGGAACCATACGGCGACCCATCTGATGCACAAAGCCCTGAAGGAAGTGTTGGGCGATCATGCCAACCAGGCCGGTTCCTTCGTTAATGAAGACCGTCTGCGCTTCGACTTCAATCATTTCTCCGCCCTTACGCCGGAGGAAATCAACGCCATTGAGCACAAAGTCAACGCCAAGATTTTGGAAAATCTCAATGTCCGCACAAAGGAAACGGATATTGAAGAGGCCAAGGCCGAGGGGGCCATGGCGCTTTTCGGTGAAAAATACGGTAGCCGTGTCCGTTTCGTCAACGTGGGCGGTTGGAGCAAAGAACTGTGCGGCGGCACCCATGTCGCCGATATCGGGGAAATCGGTCTCTTTAAAATCGTTTCCGAAGCCAGCATCGGCGCCGGGTTAAGAAGAATCGAAGCCGTCACCGGAGAGGCGGCCCGCGCCTATTACGAAAAGGAAGAGCGCGAATTGCGGGAAATCGAACATTTACTGAAGGTCAAAAACGACGACGCCATTACGAAAGTACGGGCGCTTCTCGATGAATTGAAGGATAAAGAAAAGCAGATCGCCGCTTATCAGAAAGCGTCCGCCGCGGCCAAAGCCGACGACATCATGGAGGAAGCCGTGGATTATCCCAAAGGCAAAGCCATTGTCGCCGATATGGGGGAAATGGATACCAACGGCTTAAGAGAGCTGGCGGACCGCTTAAAAGAAAATCGCGACGACCTTGCCTTGGTGCTGTTTGCCGCCGTTGACGGCAAAGTCAGCATCGTGGTGAGCGGCGGTAAAAATTGGCTGGAAAACAATTTTCACGCCGGTAAACTGATCAAAGAGATCGCCGCTGTGGTCGGCGGCGGCGGCGGCGGCAAGGCCAACATGGCCCAGGCCGGCGGTAAAGACGTCGAAGGAATCGGTGAAGCCATGACCAAAGCGCGAGAGTTGCTGAAAAACGTCTGAGGATCAGACGAAGAAAGGTGGTATTACCATGAGCGACCGTTTAGAACTTACCAAAGAATTTGCGGGGAACAAGGATGATGTCTCGTCTACCGTCAAAGCGGTATTCGACGCCTTGCGAGAAAAAGGTTACAACGCGTCCAACCAGATCGTGGGCTATTTGATTTCCGGCGATCCTAGCTATATCACTTCACATAAAGACGCCAGAAATCTCATTCAGAACATCGATAGAGACGATTTGATGGAAGTTTTTGTCAGCTACTATTTAGAGAATGCTTGCAAATAATGAGAATACTATCATTGGACGTGGGAACAAAAAATATCGGCATGGCGGTTTGCGATCCCTTGGGGATTACCGCCCAACCTTTACCGACCATTCGCCGAAAGGGCGACCTATGCGACGATTTGCGTCATCTTGACGACGCGGTGCGAAAATATCAAGTGGAAAGAATCGTTGTCGGCCTGCCGAAAAATATGAACGGCACGGAAGGCCCCTCCTGTTTGATGGCGAAGGAATTCGCCGCCGCAGTGGAGCAAGAAACCGGACTGCCCATCGTTTATTGGGACGAACGGCTGACCTCAAAAATGGCGGAAAGCGCCATGCTCGAAGCTGATCTGAGCCGCAAAAAGAGAAAGCAAGAAGTGGATTCTCTGGCTGCGATTCTGATATTACAAAACTATCTTGATTATTTAAGAAGCGGATCAAACCGCTGAAAGAGGTGTATTATGGCAGACAAATGCGGATGTGGCTGCGGCCACGATCATGACCATGAAGAAGAGTTCGAAGTGCAGCTCGTGACGTTAATCGACGAAGAAGGCAACGAACAGGAATTTGAGGTCATTGATATTTTTGAAGTGGACGGCAGCGAATACGTGGCCATTGCCCTCCCCGAAGGGGAAGAAGACGACGAAGTGATGGTATTCCGCCTGGAAGTTGATGAGAAAACAGGAGAAGAGCTCCTTCACGACATCGAAGACGACGACGAATGGAATAAAGTCGCCGAAGCCTACATGGATTTGGGCGACGAGGAAGAATAATTCAAAAGAGGTCACTTTTCAGATCACGGAGAATATAATGAAACAACCGTTTTCTGATCGGTGATTTCTTTTGGGTAAACAAAAAAAGACGAAGAAACTGCGGAAAAAGAAAAGAATAAGGATTCTTTGTATCTTTCTGCTCTTTTCTTTGTCTCTTTTTGTTTTCGCGGTGCTCAACGACAAGTGTTGGCGGGAAAATGAGACCCTGCCAAATCAGGTCAGTTTGTTTGGCCGCGATCTTTCCGGTCTTTCCTTTGCCGCGGCGGAGGATGTCATCAAAGAGCTGCTGCATAAACGGAGCGAAGCAAGCATGAAGCTCGTTTCGAAAGCCGAGGTTTATACGTATACCTGCGGCGAACTGGGCTTCTCCGAGGATCCTGAAGCTTTGCTTTGTTATGCCGAAGGCTTGGGCAGGGAAGGAAACCTCCTCAAACGGTATGCATACCGCATAGGCTCCCTGTGGCGGGAAACGGAACTGGCTTCGGCGATCGTCATTGACGAAGCCGCGCTAAACGCGGCCCTCGACACCATAAAAGATGATTTGACCACCACGGCAAAAAACGCCTGTTTCTATATTGACGCAGACGGCAACGTGGCGGTAAGTCCCTCTGAAAAAGGTACGTTCCTCAACAGCAAAGCCACGGCTCAAGCAATCCGTAAGGCCCTTTCTGATCCCGCCGTTTCCGAAGTGGAACTGATCATCGATGAGAACGCCGATCCGGATATCACCACCGGCGATTTGGAGGCCATGGAGATCGACGGCGTCTTATCGACCTTTACCACCTATTACAGTGAAGGCACCGCGAATCGCGCCCAAAACATCGCTTTGGCCGCGTCTCTTCTCGATCTGACGCTGATTCCGGCGGGGGGCAGTTTCTCCTTTAACGAAACCGTGGGTCAGCGCAGTTATGAGCGGGGCTTTCTCAACGCGGCGATTATTGAAAACGGCGAGTACATCGACGGTCTCGGCGGCGGCGTTTGTCAGGTTAGCACCACCGTTTACGGCGCCTTGCTGCGCACGGAATTAACGGTTACGGCAAGAAGACCCCATTCGCTGGTCAGCTCCTATGTGGATCCCGGCCAAGACGCCATGGTCGCCTGGGGTACCTCCGACCTTGCCTTTGAAAATACTTATCCCCGGTCGGTGCTGCTCCACGCCACCGCGGAAAAGGGCGTGCTCACGGTGACGATCTACGGCAATACAGCGTTAAAGAAGGAAATTACGGTAACCTCCAATATCATTCGCTATATTCCCTATACCACGGAAACCGTCATCGACGAGGATCTTACCGGCGGTTCGTATTATATCAAATCCAGGGGGAAGCAGGGGCTGGAATGCAGCGTCAGCCGTACCATTGCCGAAAACGGCGCTGTTTTAGCCAGGGAAACCGTTTCTCACGATACCTATATGGCGCAAAAAGAGATCATTGTCGCCGCGCCTTGAATATATAAAATTATAAAATTTATAGAAGTGATAGGAACAAAAAATGAAAAAAGTAATCATCTTGTTGCTGGTGGTGGTCCTAATGGTTAGCGGAGTTTGGTATTATAGCCATCTTTTCGGCTCCGTAACATTAAAAAATGAAGTAGAAGTGACCATCCCCGAGGCGTCCGCCAGTGAAGACATCGGCGTGATCTTAGCGGAAAAAGGTGTCATTCGCAGCGCCCTTGCCTTTAAACTCCAGGTGAAAAAGGACGGCGTCGGCGCCCAACTGAAAGCGGGAACGTATAACTTCAAAGGTACCTGCGCCTTATCGGAGGTCATCGACGCCCTTGTAAAAGGGCCTTCCCTCAGCGGTGAAAAAGTGACGGTTCCCGAGGGCTACAGTCAGAAACAGATTATCGCCCTGCTCGTGTCCAAGGGTCTCGCTACAGAGGCGACCTTTTTGGACGCCGCAGCCAATGGCGATTATGGTTACGCTTATTTACCGCCCGCCGGCGACTCCCAACGTTTAGAGGGGTTCCTCTATCCTGAAACCTACTATATCGCCAAAGACGATTCCGTGCAAAGCATCATCAGTATGATGCTGAAAGAATTTGACGCCCATTATACGGACGAATGGCAGGCCCGCGTCAATGAACTGGGCCTAACCACAAAGGAATGGGTCACCATGGCCTCCATTGTGGAAAAGGAAGCGGTGGTGGAAGAGGACAGGCCCCTCATCGCCGGCGTTTTCTACAATCGCCTGGACCTTAATATGCTGCTGCAAAGCTGCGCCACGGTGCAGTACGCCTTGGGTGAAACGAAATCCGTGCTCACCAACGAGGACGTGCAGATCGACTCGGCTTATAATACCTATATCCATTACGGTCTGCCGCCGGGACCCATTGCCTCTCCCGGCTATGACTCTCTTTACGCGGCGCTCTACCCCACGGATACCGACAATCTTTATTTTGTGGCCAAACCCAACGGGGAGCACATTTTCAGCAAAACTTACGAAGAACATCTATCGGCCAAAGCCGCCATTGAAAACGGGGAATATGACGACGAATAAACAAAAGGATCAAAAGGATCAAAAGGATCAAAGGAAAAAACCGGAACTGCTATCGCCGGCAGGGGATTTGGAAAAGCTGCGCTTTGCCGTCGCTTACGGCGCCGACGCCGTTTATCTCGGCGGCGACCGTTTCAGTTTGCGGGAAAAAAGCGGTAATTTCAGCTTGACCGAAATCGAAGAGGCGATCTCTTTCTGCCATGACCGCGGCAAAAAGGTCTATGTGGCGGTGAATATTTTTGCCCACAACGACGATCTAAAACCATTGGCCGCCTATCTCAAAGCCTTGGCTCCGATGAATCCCGACGCTCTGCTTATTTCCGACCCCGGTGTTTTAACGCTGGCCAAAGAAACGGCGCCGGAAATACCGATCCATATCAGCACCCAAGCCAATAACGTCAACTGGAAAACCGTCTCCTTTTGGCAGGCAAACGGCGCGGAGCGGGTGGTTTTAGGCCGGGAACTCTCTTTAGAAGAAATCGGGGAGATTGCGGCAAAAACCGAGGTTTCCTTGGAAATGTTCGTTCACGGCGCGATGTGCATGGCTTATTCCGGACGCTGCCTATTAAGCAACTATCTCACGGGAAGAGACGCCAATCGAGGCCAATGCAGCCATCCTTGCCGTTGGCAATACGCCCTGGTGGAAAAGGAACGGCCCGGATCATATTTGCCCATAGTAGAAGACGCCCGGGGCAGCTATATCATGAATTCCAAAGACTTAAACCTGCTTTCCTATTTGCCGGATTTATGGGATATCGGCATCGACGCTTTGAAGCTTGAGGGGCGGGTCAAAAGCAGTTATTATGTGGCGGTGGTGACGAAAGTCTACCGGGCGGCCATCGACTGTCTTGAGGAGACGCCGGCGCAATTTTGCGACATGCTGCCTTCCTGGCAGGAAGAACTGGAAACCGTGAGCCATCGGGCCTATACCACCGGCTTTCTTACGGGAAAACCCCAGGGCCAAGATCACCGTTATGATACCGGAGGCTATGAACGGCTTTATGATTTTGTGGCGGTGGTCAAAGGCTATGACGCTCAGCGGAAAATGATCTGCCTGGAACAGCGCAATCACTTTGGCGTCGGCGAGACCTTAGAGTTTGTTTTTCCCCAAGGGGAGAATCGTTCTTTGACTGTTACGGCGCTCTATGATCAAGGGGGAGCGGCCATTGAAAAAGCGCCCCATGCGCAAATGACGGTTTATCTGCCCTATGATACGCCCATGGAACCCTTGACCATACTGCGGAGAAAGAAACATGGAACTTAACGCTTACCGACTCGACATCAAAGTCGATCCTAAAAATATTGATTATCTCAACCGCGTTTTTGAAGGCTACGATCATCTTTGCGTTGTCACCACCGTGGATAACAAGGCGGGTATCGTGATGCTCCGCGGCTACGGCAAGACCGGCCCGGTCAAACGCATTCTGCGGGGATTGCCCTTTGCCTGCGAAGTATTGGCATAATATTCCATGAGCAGGAAAGACTATGGACTATGAAGTATGATATCCATCACACATCATACATCATAGTCTTTTTTTCATGGAGTAAAATAGATGGAAAAACGCATTCGCCTGATCATACTTTTCTTTATGGTCTTCGGCTTGGCCGTGTTGGTACGCCTCTGCTGGTTACAGGCGTTTTGTCATGACGACCTGGCCGCCAAAGCCGACTCTCAGGAAATCAGCACCGTGGAACTGGCGGAGGAGCCTCGAGGCACGGTTTACGACCGCAACAACATCGCCATTACCGCCGACCGGGAAACCCTTGCTCTGTTAATCGTTCCCGCTCTCGTTGACGACGTCGGTGAAACGGCGTCAGCCCTCGAGGAGAACCTGGGATTTTCTGCTTCACTGCTGCATGAGAAGATCGCGGGAAAAAGCGAAAGCGGTAAAACCATCCGCAAAACGCCTTTTGTCGCCAAAACCGATTTGACCGCGGCGGAAGCGGAAACGGCGGAATCTCTTGTCCTCAACGGCGTTTACGTCGTATCTCGCCAGGGCCGCTATTATCGGGACTATCCGGCGCTGCACCTCTTAGGCGCTTTGGGTGAAGAAAACGGCAACACGGCGGGAGATACCGGCGTTACCGTGGGTTTGAGCGGTCTGGAAAAGATATACGAGGATATCCTGCATAACAGCGGCGGCAAAAAAATCGGTTTTTTGGTGGATGAAAACAACAAGATCATCGAAAGCGGCGCCTATTTTCTGCTGGAGGACAGCGAATCTGCCGCGGGAGAACTCTACCTGACCCTTGATCTCGACATCCAGCGCGCCGCCGAGGCTGCCATCGGCGCCAACGAAGGCGCCGTCGTGGTGATGGACGCTGAAAACGGCGATCTTTTGGCCTTGGTCAGCTCGCCCAAATACGATCCTTATCAGGTAACGGAAAACGTCTCCGATGATGTCTATGTCAACAAAGCGCTTTCCGCCTATCCCCCGGCTTCCCTCTTTAAAATCTTTCTTGCGGCCACCGCTTTGGACGAAGGCGTGGTGCAGCCGGAAACGAGTTTCTTTTGTGATGGCAGCGATACCCTGGGCAACGGGCAGACCATTTCTTGCTGGAAGAAGGAGGGACACGGTTTTCTCACCTTTGACGACGCCTTGTCTTTAAGCTGCAATCCTGTTTTTGTGCGCACGGCGCTTTCTTTGGGCAAAGACCGCATGAAGGAGGCCTTTGTCCGTTGGGAACTGAATGACGACTATCTCCTGGGCTATCCCTTAAACGATCTTTCCGGCCTCGATTTGGCCGGCGGCGGCGAAGCGGATTTGGCCAACGCCGCTTTAGGGGAAAAAGGCGTGATGATGACGCCGGTGAATATCGCCAAAATGATCAACGTCATTGCCGCCAACGGTTTGCTTTATACCCCCCGCATCGTCCAAAAAGCCGTGGCGGAGGAGGGAAATGTTGTTTCTTCTTATGATACCGCCTTGGCTTTGCGGGTGATCTCGGGGAAAACGGCATCAACCGTCAAAGAGATGATGGCGAAAACCTTTAAAAACGGTACGGCCCAAAGCCTTCATTTGGAGGATTTTAAGATTGCCGGTAAAACCGGCACTTCGGAGACGGGGAACGTTTGGATCGGCGGTTTTTTCCCCTATGACAACCCGAAATATACCGTGGTGATCTTGGTGACCGGGGGACGCAGCGGTGTGGGCGACGGCGGTCCCATCATGAAAAAACTTTGCGCTTATTTGGAAAATGAATTGTGATCAAGTCACTGACAAAGGTTTTTTCTCTTTATAAAATAGGGTTAAGCTCAGAGAAAGAAAGGAGACAGGGATTATGGCGAAAAGTGTAATCGAACCGGGGGTTTGCGGTATGATCACCCATGTTACGGTAGAGGATAAGGACGGCATGAACATGACGTTGAAAGTTGATTCCCAGTGTCCCGCCTACAAAGATCTTGACCAGCGGCTGCCGGAGGTCAGTATGATGGCGGGGTTCGATCCTTTGGGTACCGGCCTTATTTACGAAGCTTGCCGTGCCAAGTGTAAACACGGCGCCTGCCCCGTGCCGATGGGTATCATCAAAACCGTGGAGGTCGCCGCCAATATGGCGTTGCCCAAGGATGTAAAAGTTACCATCGAGAAATAAAACAAAGCAAAGATGATTGTGTTAATCAAAAAAGAGACTGCCAGAGAATCCAGCTTGCGCTTGCGTTTTCCGACAGTCTCTTTTTTTAGATCAGAATCAATTGGTCTTAATAGCGGATTTGGTTCTTTTCCGAGGCGTATTCCTCGGTTTTTATCGGCATCTGTTTTTGCCGCAGTTTGTTCTCACTCCACTCCTTAAAGAGCACGTAGATGATGGCAAAAAGAGGCACGCCGATGACCATGCCGATGAAGCCGAAGAGCTGGTTGCCGATGACGATGGCAAAAACAATCCAAATGGCGGAAAGGCCGATGGAATAACCTAAGATTTTTGGACCGATAATATTACCGTCTACCTGTTGAAGAATGAGAATGAAGAGCAGGAACCAAAGGGCTTTGGCGGGGTCGACGATTAAAATGATGAAAAAACAGGGGACGGCGCCGATGATCGGCCCAAAAAAGGGTATGATATTGGTGATGCCGATGATCACGGCTACCAGCAGCGCGTAAGGGAAATGGAAGATAGAAAGGCAGATAAAGGCGAGGATTCCGATGATAAGCGAATCCAGCAGCTTCCCGGAGATGAAACTGCTGAAGGTTTCATTGGAAAGACTGGTGAGCTGCAAGAGCCGTTCCACCTTTTCCTTTTTCATATGGGCGTAAAGCACTTTTTTGGTTTGGGCGTAAAACCGTTCTTTCCTGGCCAAAAAGTAAATGGAAACAACAATGGCAATGAAAAGATTGACGATGATCGAAGTGATTTTTGTGGTGATATTTACGGTATACGGCAATACGTAGTCGGTGAAGAAGGAGGGCAGAGAATCCTCTAAGCCGATGAGTTTCACCGTGGCCCAGTCGAGAATATTTGTGGCCCAAACGTGGTTGGCGGCGAAAGTCGTGGAGAAGGCGGTGAAGTTTTCGATGTATCCCGCCGTGTTGCCGATCAGCCCCGCGATGCTGTCGGCGGTTTGCGGCACGATGATGGCAATGCAGAGGATCACGATGATCAAGGCCAATAAAAACCCACAGATCATCGCGGCGGATCGTTGTATTTTGCTGTTCTTGATTTTTTTGAAAACACGGCGTTCAAAAAATACCATAAAGAAGTTGACGAAATAAGCGATGATCAGGCCCCATAAGAAAGGCTTGAAAACCGCCAAAACCCAGCCGATCCACGACAAGACATCTTCAATCCGGGAGAGGATGAAATAAAAGAGGATGCCGCCGAAGACCAAAAAGGCAAAGCCGATGGATTGTTGAGAAAAATACTTTTCGAATCGTTCTTTCATATGATCGTTTCCTTTGAAAATCTTAATTTCATTATACAATGGCCGGGAAAAATAGTCTATCATTTCCTTGAAAAATATGATATCATAGAAACAGAGAGTATGTATATTTATGGGAGTTTACTATGTCGCATTTTACAACACACCACATTTTCGGTCAGCAGGTTTTAAGAGACGCCGCTTTTGACACGGCCCGCCTCGTGGAGGAGAACCTCTCCGCGTTTTGCTGGGGACTGCAAGGCGCCGACCTCTTATACAGCCACCGTTATATTGACGAATACAGTGAATTGCCCCTTTACGGACGCCTGATTCATGGGGAGAAAACCAACACGCTGTTCACCTTTTTGGCCCACGATCTGATCAATCACAGAAAATGCGTCGATTTTGAGATGCTGATGGCATATTATTACGGCTTCTGCTGTCATTATGCCCTCGACTGTAAATGTCATCCCTACGTGTTTTCCCTGCAAAAACAGATGGAAGACGCCTCAACAGATCCTTCTAAAACCATGGGTTCCCATTGGCGCATCGAAGATGGGATGGATCACGAGCTGTCCGAAGCGCTGACGCACTTTTGTCCCGCGGCCAGCGCCGCGGAGGATTATTATATTGCGGACCGTAGCGTACGTCGAACCATCGCCGGGCTTTACAGCCGCATTCTCTGGAACGTTTATGAAGTACGGGTACAGGCGAAAAAAGTGGAAGAATGCTTTGCCGACGGGATTTGGCGCACCGACCTGATCTACGACGTGGAGGGCAGGCTGAAACCCTACGCCATAATGAACCGGCAGGTTCTGCAAAGCTGCGCCGATGTCTGCTCCTATTTTGCCAATATCGCGCCGACGGTTGACGACTATTTAAACTTGAAACGCGTCGCCTGGTTCCACCACGGCGATCAGGCAGAACACCGGGAAAGCGTCATCGACTTGATGGGCCAAGGCAAAGAGCTGGCTCTTACCTTATGGCAATTAAGCGCTCACGGGGTCAAACAGGGGAACCGCCACTTGATCAGCAATTTTGACTTCAGCCGCTCCTTTGTGGACGGGAAATTCAGATAATTTTAATAACTCAGATATATCAGATAGATCAGTTGGATTAAAAAAATTAGATCAAATTAGAAAAAGCTGATTTTTAGTTATCAAACCCTCCTTTGCCGTATAGTTATTATAGAAGGAGGGTTTTCTTCGTTTGTCGGTCAGCCGCATAGAGCAGCACCGCGCTAAAAACGGGACGCCGAAGTATCCTTTGTACACGGCGGGCCCAGCGTTTGCCGTGTTTTGCCCGGTACGGTTGGAGACGATCCTATAACCCGAAGCGAACCGCGAAAGCAAGCCTTGCTTTTGTATTTAACCCTCCTTTTCGAGAAGGAGGGTTTTGTATGGTGGAAAAAGTCATCCCTTTGATCATTGCCGGCGGAAAAGGCAGCCGTTTCTGGCCGTTGAGCAGAGAGAACTGTCCGAAACAATTTCTCAGCATTGACGGCGGTGATTCTTTGTTGAAAAGAGCCTTTTTAAGAGCGCAGGCCATTGCCGTGAACGCCGTTCCGTATATCATTGCCGGTGAGGACCAGCGGGAACAGGTTTGTGCGGCCCTCAGCGGCGAAGAAGGGAACTATCAGTTCATCGGCGAACCCTTTGGCAACAATACCGCTGTCGCCGTTTTTTGGGCCTGCAAATGTTTGAAAGAAAAAGAGGAACGCGGTATCGTCGCCGTGCTTCCTTCCGATCACCAGATTCCCGATCAAGAGGGCTTTGCCGGCACACTCAAAAAAGCCGTTGAAGTTGCGGCTTTGAAGCAGTCCATTGTGGTGGTTGGCGTCACGCCCCATTATCCCGCCACCGGTTACGGTTATGTGGAGCGGGGTAGAAAAGAACACCTTGAAAACGATGCTTACTATCATGTCCGCCGTTTCGTGGAAAAACCCCACCGGGAAAAGGCCCGGCGTTATCTCAAAAAGGGGACGTATCATTGGAACTGCGGCATGTCTGTTTTTCCTCTGACGGCGATTTTTGAGATCTTCGACCGTCATCTGCCGTCCTTTGGCCAAAAATTCGCCGATATCGGCCTTTACGACCGGGAAGGATTGGTAAGAGCCTACCGGGAAGCGGAAAACGTATCCTTTGACGTCGGTATTTTGGAAAAAGAAAAGGATACTTACCTGGTGGAAGCGGAATTCCGCTGGGACGACGTGGGCAGTTACAACAGCCTCGGTTCGCTGATTCGCCCCGACGAGCAGCTCAACATCGTAAAGGGCAACCATATTTTGAAGGATGTGCGCAATTCGGTGATTTTAACCGATAACCGGCTTTGTGCCGTGGTGGGCATGAAGGATGTGGTGATCGCGGAAGACCACGGCGTTTTGTTGATTTGTCCCCGGCGGCGGGTAGAGGAGATCAAGGAGATTGTCGCGGCGCTGAAAGAGGAAAACCAAACATACCAATAAGAACAAATAAGATCAAACCAATGAAATGAAATTCATGAAATGGTACTGCCCCGTTTGCCGGGGCAGTTTTTCGTGAGAGCGGCGCCGCAGTCGAAGAGGAAGCAAGGCGCGGTTAAAAATTTTCTTTGCCGCGGGGAAAGGGAAACGTAAAGGATTGGACTTATACAGGCGTCCTTTCTAATGTTCGCCTTTTGCGTTTTCTTGACGAAACAGAGATAATTTGATAAAATTTATATATTATCTTTTCGTCACAGCAGGAGAAAAAGTTCCTTGCTCTGCCGCTGTCAACGGGAGGATTTTCGGAGGTGTAGCGTGAAAAAAGCGAAAGTAATCATTGTCATGGGCAGCGATTCCGATCTGCCGCAGATGGAAGCTGCTGCGAATATTTTAGACGAGTTCAAAATTCCCTACGAAATCCATGTTTCTTCGGCCCACAGAACGCCGGAAAGAACCCATGAAATTGTCGCAAAGGGTGAAAAAAACGGCGCCGAAGTCTTCATTGCCGCGGCGGGAGGCGCAGCCCATCTTGGGGGCGTAGTGGCCTCGGCGACCACGCTGCCGGTGATCGCCGTGCCGATTGCCACCAATGTCATGGGCGGTATGGATTCTTTGCTCTCCACGGTGCAGATGCCTCCGGGAATTCCCGTAGCCACCGTTGCCATCGGCGGAGCCAAAAACGCGGGGATCCTGGCCGCCCAAATTTTATCGCTGAAAGATGAAAATCTGCGTGTAACTTTAAAAGAATTTAGGCAAGCCATGGCTGACGGCGTGATCAAAAAAGATGAAAAACTCCAGTCCATGACGGTGCGAGAATATTTGGAAGAGAAGAAGTAAGGAGAAGAGAGTATGATTGGTCGTTACAGTCTGCCCCAAATGCAAGCCATCTGGGAACAGGAAAACCGCTTTCATCAAATGATGGAAGTGGAGATCTGCGCTTCCGAGGCCATGGCCGAACTGGGTTATATTCCCGAGGAAGCCGCGAAAAACATTCGCGAGAAAGCGTGTTTCAACGCGGAGCGCATCACAGAAATCGAAGAGGTGGTGAAGCATGACGTCATTGCCTTTTTAACGGCAATCGGCGAAAACGTCGGCGAGGACTCCAAATACATCCATATGGGGATGACCTCCTCGGATGTTCTTGATACCGCCCTTGGTTTACAGATGAAGGAAAGCACGGATTTACTGCTGACCAAAATGAGGGAGTTCCGCGAGGTGTTGGCCGCCTTGGCGAAAAAACATAAATATGCCATCATGACGGGAAGGACCCACGGCATCCACGCGGAGCCGGTGACCTTCGGTTTGAAGATGGCGCTTTTTGTGGTGGAAATGGATCGGGATATCAAACGTATGGAACAGGTGCAGGAAACCGTTTCCGTGGGCATGATCTCCGGCGCTGTAGGCACCTTCGCCAATATCGATCCCAGAGTGGAAGAAATGGTTTGCAGCCGTTTGGGCTTAAAGCCGGAACCCGTATCCACCCAGATCATTCAGCGGGACCGTCACGCCACCTTCATGTGCGCCCTCGCCGTGGTTGGCGCCAGCCTGGAAAAGATGGCCACGGAAATCAGAAATCTCCAGCGCACGGATATCCTGGAAGTGGAGGAATCCTTCGCCAAAGGGCAGAAGGGTTCTTCGGCAATGCCCCATAAGAAAAATCCCATCACCGCCGAGCGGGTCGCCGGTCTTTCCCGGGTGCTCCGCGGCAACGCCCAGGCCGCTTTGGAAAACGTGGCCCTTTGGCATGAAAGGGATATCACCCATTCCTCCGTGGAACGCATCATCATTCCCGATTCCTGTCTTTTGCTCGATTACATGCTGCACCTGATGATTCAGATTTTTGCCAATTTAGAAGTGCACGAAGATAACATGAAAGCCAACCTCGAAAAAACGCTGGGCCTCGTCTTCTCCCAAAGGGTGATGCTGAAGCTCATCGATAAGGGCATGAGCCGGGAAAAGGCCTATGAATGGGTGCAACGCAACGCCCTTTACGCCTGGCAGACCAAAACCGACTTTGAATACCTCGTTTCGGAAGACAAAGATATCGCCCGTTTCCTTTCCAAGGAAGAAATCGACGAATTGTTCGACTACGATTACCATTTGAAAAATATCAATTATATTTTTGAACGTATTGGTCTTTAAGGAGGAAAAAACCATCATGAACATAGAAAAAAAAGAAATGCTTTACGAAGGCAAAGCAAAAAAGATGTTTTTAACCAGCGATCCCGATGTGATCTGGGTGGAATATAAAGACGACGCCACGGCCTTTGACGGCCAGAAAAAAGGCACCATTGTCGGGAAAGGCCATCTGAACAACGAAATTTCCGCCATCTTCTTTACCATGCTGAAAGAAAACGGCGTGAAAAACCACTTCATTGAAAAAGTCTCCCCCACGGAGCAGCTGGTCAAAAAGAATACGATTTTACCCCTGGAAGTGATCGTCCGCAACGTCGCCGCCGGTTCCCTGGCCAAAAGGCTCGGCCTTCCCGAAGGCACGCCCCTGAAAAAGACGGTGCTGGAATACTGCTATAAAAACGACGCGCTGGGCGATCCCATGATCAACGATTATCATATCGCCGCCATGGAATGGGCCACCTCGGAACAGCTGGCATTCATCGCCGAAACATCTTTGAAGGTCAATGAGATTCTCAAAGCGTACCTTTTAAAACGCAATATTAAGATCATCGACTTTAAATTGGAATACGGCACCTTCCACGGGGAAGTTATGCTCTCCGATGAGATTTCCCCTGATACCTGCCGCTTCTGGGATACCGAAACCAACGAGAAACTCGACAAAGACCGCTTCAGAAGAGACCTGGGCAATGTGGAAGACGCCTATCAGGAAATTTTGAAACGTTTGAGTGAATAAATTTACAAATCTACGCGGAGAAACTTTCCCTAAGACGCCCCGTCGTTTTACGCTTTGCGGCAGACGAAAACCCCTCACACCCTGAACCGGTGGGCCCGAATTGGGCGGGGCTTTTTGCCGCGGCGCAAAACGAATCGGCGGCGGACGAAAGGAGCAATATGGGAATTTCATACAAAGACGCCGGCGTTGACATCGACAAGGGAAACGAAGCCGTTCAGCTCATGAAGAAGCATGTCAAATCCACCTTTAACGAAAATGTCCTTACAGACATCGGCGGTTTCGGCGGCCTTTTTCAGCTGCCAACGGCGGCATATAAAGAACCGGTTCTCGTTTCCGGCACCGATGGCGTCGGTACCAAACTAAAAATTGCCATGCTCATGGACAAGCACGATACCATCGGTATCGACGCTGTGGCCATGTGTGTCAACGATATTCTGGTGCAGGGGGCGACTCCCCTGTTTTTCCTTGATTACCTGGCCTGCGGCAAACTGCAGCCGGAAAAAATTGCCGCCATCGTCAGCGGCGTGGCCGAAGGCTGCCGTCAAAGCAAGGCGGCGCTGATCGGCGGTGAAACCGCGGAAATGCCCGATTTTTACGGGGAGGACGAATACGATATCGCCGGCTTTGCCGTGGGCGTCGTCGAAAAAAGTAAAATCGTCAATGGCAGCCGCACCGAAGTGGGTGATGTGATGCTGGCGCTGCCTTCCAGCGGCGTTCATTCCAACGGATTTTCCCTGATTCGAAAGATCGTCTTTGATAAGGCGGGGCTTTCTGTTGACGACAATATCCCGGAATTCGGCTGCACCCTCGGAGAAGAGCTGCTGAAGCCGACGAAAATCTACGTGCCGGAGATTCTGCCGCTCCTGCAAAAATACGACATCAAAGCCATGAGCCATATCACCGGCGGCGGCCTGATTGAGAATATTCCCCGTTGTATCAAGCCCGACCTCAACGCCGTGATCGACGTTGCCTGGCCGGTGCCGGCGGTCTTTTCCTATTTACAGAAAGCCGGCGGCGTGACGCCTTTGGAAATGCACCGCGTCTTTAATATGGGGCTGGGCTTCATCGTTATCTGCGACCAGGATACGGCCTTTCGCATTCAAGAGGATGATCCCCGCTTTATGCAGGTGGGTTATTTGGAAAGGGGCGAAGGCAAAACGGAGATCATGGGGGTCAACGTATGAAGAAGTTTGTCGTGCTGGCCAGCGGCCGGGGGTCAAATTTTAAAGCGATTCTCAATGAAATCAAAGAAATCAAAAACGGTGGTATCAACGGCGAGATCGTCGCCGTGATTTCCGATCATTTTGACGCGAAAGCGCTGGAGATTGCCAGGGCGGCGGAGATCGAAGCCATCTACGGCAATCCCCATTCGGGGGAGTACGACGAATGGCTTTTAAACCTCGTTCGGTCCTATGCTCCCGATTATGTGCTTTTGGCGGGTTATATGCGGATTGTGCCCAAGGAATTTGTGGCGGCTTTCCCCAAGAAAATCATCAACATTCACCCCTCCTTGCTCCCTTCTTTCAAGGGGCTCCACGCACAGCGCCAGGCGCTGGCATACGGCGTGAAAATCACCGGCTGCACCGTACATTATGTGGATGATGATATGGACACCGGTGAGATCATCGCCCAGCGGGCTGTCGAAGTCAAAGACGGCGATACCGAAGAAACCTTATCCCAGCGCATTTTGGAGCAGGAACACCGGCTTTATCCCGCTGTGGTTCGGATGCTTGCGGACAAATAAGGGAGGGAAACATGAACGTTATGGTCATCGGCGGCGGCGGCAGAGAACATGCCATCGCCGCGAAAATTGCGGAAAGCCCCCGTCTCACAAAACTTTACGCCGCCCCCGGCAGCGATGGCATGGCCTCTCTGGCCCAATGCGTACCCCTTGCGGTAACGGATACGGCGGAGATCCTTTCCTTTGCCCGGGAAAACCATATCGAAATGGTCTTCATCGGCCCGGAAGTGCCGCTTTTAAACGGCCTTGCCGATGCTTTGCGGAAAGAAAACATCATGGTGCTGGGACCGGAAAAGGCCGCCGCGGAATTGGAAGGTTCCAAGGCTTTTTCCAAACACATCATGAAAAAATACAACATTCCCACCGGCGACTACGAGGTTTTTACCGATATGGCGGCGGCCCTCTCCTATCTGAAGACAGCGGCCTATCCCACGGTGGTTAAGGCCGACGGTCTGGCGGCGGGGAAGGGCGTGGTGATCGCCGAGGATCAAGCCACTGCCATCGGCGCCGTCAAAAGTATGATGGAAGATAAGATTTTCGGCGAAAGCGGCAGCCGTATTGTGATTGAGGAATTCCTCGAAGGGGAAGAGCTGAGCCTTTTGGCCTTTACCGACGGGAAAACCGTTGTGCCGATGCTCCCGTCCCAGGATCACAAGCGGATCGACGATAACGATAAAGGCCCCAACACCGGCGGCATGGGGGCGTATGCTCCCGCGCCGGTGGGCTCGGCGGAAGTCGTGGCGGAAGCCATGGAAAAGGTGATGAAACCCTTGGTCGCCGCCATGGCAAAAGAGGGAAAGCCCTATCGGGGTGTGCTCTACGCGGGGCTGATGGTGGGAGAAGACGGCGTGAAAGTGCTGGAATTCAACGCCCGCTTCGGTGATCCCGAAACCCAGGCGGTGCTCCCGCTCCTCGAAAGCGATATCATCACCGTGACCGAAGCGCTGAACAAAGGTACCCTCGCTGAAATGGATATCCGTTGGAAGGACGGCTACGCCGTCTGTGTGGTGATGAGCGCCAAGGGGTATCCCGCTTCCCCGGTGAAGGGCGATGTGATCACCGGCTTAGACGAAAAACAGCCGGATACTTTTGTGTTCCATGCCGGAACGAAAAAGCAAAATCAGCAATTCGTCACCAACGGCGGCCGTGTTTTAGGGGTTACCGCCTTTGATCAAGATCTGAAAACAGCCATCGCCAAAGCCTATGGCCGGGTGGCGGCCATCGATTTTAAAGGCTGTCACTACCGTAAGGATATCGGACAAAAAGCGTTCCGGCATCTGCAGTAAGACGATAAGGAGTTATTTATGGCGCATTATCTGGATGGATTGAACGAGGAGCAGAAAAAAGCGGTCACCGCGGCAGACGGACCCGTTTTGGTGGTGGCCGGGGCCGGTTCCGGCAAAACAAGAGTTTTAACGAACCGCATTGCTTACCTCATGGATGAAAGAGGCGTTTCGGCCCGGCAGATCATGGCGCTGACCTTTACCAATAAAGCGGCAAAGGAAATGGAATCACGTCTCGCCGATTTACTTAAAGCCGATGTCTACGGCCTTTGGGTGGGTACTTTTCACCGCATTTGCCTGCGCATTTTAAGAATGGAAGGGGAGGCCATTGGCATTTCGCCGGATTTTGTCATCTACGACGACGCCGATCAGCGTTCTTTGATCAAAAGCCTTTTGAAGCAGCAGGGTGTCGATGAACGTCTGACGCCGGCTGCTGTTTTGTGCGCCATTTCCGACGCCAAGAATGAGCTGATGAATCCGGAAGCCTACGCAGAGACGGCTTTCACCGCCGACGAGGAAACCATTGCCGCGATCTACAAAAAATACGAAGCCCAAAAGAAAGCCAACAACGCATTGGACTTCGATGATCTGCTCCTTTACGTCGTGGAGCTTTTCAGTACCTGTCATGAGGTATTAAGCGATTACCGGGAGCGTTTTCCCTATATTCTCGTCGACGAATATCAGGATACCAACGAAGCCCAATACCGTATTCTGCGGCTTTTGGCGGGGAAAGAGGGAAATCTTTTCGTCGTGGGCGACCCGGATCAGAGCATCTACGCCTTTCGCGGCGCGAAAATCGAGAATATTTTGAATTTCCATCATGATTATCCCAAGGCGCAGGTATATCGTTTGCAAAAGAATTACCGTTCCACCATGGGGATTTTGCGGGTGGCCAACGCTTTGATCAAGCATAACGGCAACCGTCTGGAAAAGGAGCTCTACTCCGATAAGGCCGGCGTCGGCGACGTCGAGGCGGCGCTGCTCCCCGATGAAAAGACCGAGGCGCATTATGTGGCGGATAAGGCGAAGCGTTACGCCGAGGGAGGAAAATACCGCTACCGCGATATGGCGGTTTTTTACCGCACCCACGCCCAAAGCCGCGTCCTTGAAGACATGCTGCAAAAGAACAAGATCCCCTATAAAGTGTTCGGCGGTCAGAAGTACTACGACAGAAAAGAAATCAAGGACACCATGGCCTATTTACGGGTCATCATGAATCCCGATGATAACGTCAGTTTGCTGCGGATCATCAACGAGCCCCGGCGCGGCATCGGCGATACCACCGTGGAAAAGCTGGAAGATCTCAGCGCGGCCCACGCCGTTTCCATCTGGCGCGTTCTTGACGGCAAGATCGGTTTGGGGGAAATGAAGACTGCAGCCCAAAAATCTTTGGGCGTATTTACGGAAATTATCCGTGAGCTGCGCCTTTTCGCCCTTGATCACAATGTCACGGAGATTACCGCTGAATTGTGGCAAAAAAGCGGGTATAAAGCGTCGCTGGAAAAGGAAAATAACATTGAGAACATGTCCCGGTTGGAAAATATGGAAGAATTCCTGACGGTGACTGCCGATTACGATAAAAGCGCCCGGTTTGAAGTGGAGGGCGGCTCCCTTGCCGATTTTCTCGCTTCGATCTCTTTAAGCTCCGACCTGGATAACCTCGAGGAAAGCGACGATTACCTGACCTTGATGACGATTCATATGGCCAAAGGTCTGGAATTTTCCGTGGTCTTTCTGATGGGGATGGAGGAATCAATCTTTCCCCACATCCGTTCCATTTTAGCGGGGCGCGAAAGCGAAATCGAGGAAGAGCGGCGTCTCTGTTATGTGGGCGTTACCCGGGCCATGGATAAATTGAAGATCCTCAGAGCCTACCGCCGCACCTTGTGGGGGCGGACGATGTACAACAAACCCTCCCGTTTTTTGGAGGAAATGAATATCAAGGTACCCGAAAAGAAAGCGGCGGAACCTGCCGCCAAAGCCATTGAACCCAAAGCCTACGACAGCTTCAGCCTCGGCGATAAGATCAGCCACTGCAAATTCGGGGAAGGGGTCATCGTTTTTATCGACAATGAGAACGGCAAGGCCAAAGTGGCTTTCCCCGATCTGGGCATCAAAGAATTCTTGCTGGCTTACGCCAATCTGGAGAAGATTTGAAATGAAAGAAAGAATCGACGAGCTGACGGAAAAGCTGAATCAGTGGGATAAAGCCTATTACGAAGAAGATCGTCCCGTGGTCAGCGACGCTGATTACGACGCCGCCAGCAAAGAGCTGGAAGCTTTAGAAGAACAATATCCCCAATGGAAGCGGGAGGACAGCCCCACGCTGCGGGTGGGGGGCCGTCCCGTGGCCGGTTTTACCCCGGTGGAGCATCCCTTGCAGCTACTTTCTTTGAGCAACACCTTTTCTGCGGGTGAACTGAAGGATTTCCAGCAGCGGCTGCTGAAAGCCGGTGTGGAAGATCTCACCTACGTGGCGGAATGGAAGATCGACGGTCTCACCGTGACGCTGACTTATGAAAAGGGCCGCTTTGTCCAAGGCGCCACCAGGGGCGACGGCAGAGTTGGCGAAGATATCACGGAGAATTTGCGCACCGTCAAAACGGTGCCGCTGCTCATTCCCTTTCAAGGCAGGCTTGTGGTCAGAGGCGAAGCTTACTTACCCAAAAAGGCCTTTGCGAAGCTAAATCAGGAGCGGGAAGAAGCGGGAGAAACGCTTTTCGCCAATCCCCGCAACGCCGCCGCCGGATCTTTGCGGCAGTTGGATCCTAAAATCGCCGCCAAACGTCCCTTGGCTGTTTTCGCTTACGATATTGTTTACGGCGAAGGGCAACTTCCGACGACCCAAGAAGATACCTTGACGTTTCTGAGGAAGAACGGTTTTCTCGTCAACGGCGATTGGCAAAGGATTACCGATTTGGGAGAAATCCAATCCTTCCTTGAAGAAAAAGCCGTGGCGCGTCGGGCATTGGCTTACGATACCGACGGCCTTGTTTTCAAATTGAA
>JAXGZS010000002.1:0-342758 GCA_040776805.1 Clostridiales bacterium
ATTGTATCAAAATGAGGAAGAACATAGATCCCACCAGGGCATCAGGGGGATTTCCTCAGGAATGGACGATCTTCTACTGGGCCTGGTGGCTGGGATTGGCGCCGGTGATGTGGATTTTCATCGCCAAGTGTTCCGCGGGACGCACCATCCGTTCGGTGATCCTCACCGTGATCCTGGCCGGAACCGCCGGTTCCGTCGTCTTCTTCGGCACCATATCCAATTACGGCCTCGGCGAGGTCCTCCTCAAAGGATTTGATTTCAACACCATCGGCAGCAATGGCACATTCCTTGATACGTTTTATAATTCCTGGAATGAATTCGGGCTCGTCTCCGACGTGATCCTTTCGCTCCCTGCCGGCAAACTGGTTCTCGCCGCCTGGTTCGCCACCGGTTTTATTCTCTTGGTAACGACGATGGACTCTGCGGCATACAGTATGGCCGCGGCCTGCACCAAAGGGTTGGGTACTTGGGATGATCCCAAGAAAAGGCTGCGCGTCCTTTGGGCCATGATGCTTTCGGTTTGCCCTCTTTGCTTACTGTGGGCCCAAGCCAGTTTAAGCGGATTCAAAGCCGTATTGATTCTCACCGCCATCCCCGTTTCCATTCTGATCCTGCTCAGCATCATCACCTGTACGAAATGGCTCAAAGAGGATTTCGGCATGATGTCGAAAGATGAAATCATACAGTATTTTATGCTTGATGACGAAAAAGCGCTGTATTTAAAAAGCAAAGACAAACTCACCAATCACTCCGACGCAGAACCGGAGCCGTGTCCTCAAACGCAGAGCGACTCGTAATATATCAATATAGAATTAAGGTATAGAATTAAGGTTTATACCTTTGGTGAAAGGAGTAAAATATGAGCGCTATTCTCGTATTTCAGATTTTAGTCATTTTGATCACCGTGGTTTTCACGACATACCTGCTCATCGACATTTTCCAGAACAAGGAAAAACTAAAGGGCAAACACTGGGTTTCTTTATCTTTTGCCGCTGTGATCACCCAATTCTTCGATACCCTGGGTATCGGCTCGTATGGACCGTTAAGCGCGTGGTTTAAAATCGGCAAAGCGGTGCCGGACAAACAGATTCCCGGCACGCTGAACACCTGTACCGTCGTGACTTGCGCCTTTATGACCTTAGCTTATACCACCACCATCGATGTGGAAATTCCCACGCTGATCGTTCCCGTTGCCTGCTCCACCATCGGGGCTTTCCTCGGCGCCGGTTTCGTCAGCAGACTGCCGGTGAAGCAGATTCGTCTCGGCCTGGGCTTTGCCCTGATCATCGTCGCTTTCGTCATCATGGCCGGTCTTATCGGCTGGATGCCCGGAGGCGGGGAAGAAATCGGTTTATCTGTCACTAAATTAGTGATCCTCGGCGTTCTCGCTTTCATCCTCGGCGCTTTGATGACCATCGGCATCGGCATCTACGCTCCGATGATGGCCATCGTCTACCTGATGGGCCTCAGTCCCTTCGTCGCTTTCCCACTCATGATGGGTTCCTGCGCCTTTTTGATCCCGGCGGCGGGGATTCGCTTCATCAGAGAAAGCAGAAAGCAGAAACATGAAACTTACGATAGAAAAGCGGCAATCGCCGTTAACTTCATTGGCTGCATCGGTGTGGCCGTGGCCGTCTTCATCGTGAAGTCCATTCCTTTGACTGCCTTAAAATGGATCGTCATCGGCGTTCTCTGCTACACGGCGATCCTGCTGATCAGAAATGCGTTTACCCAATCCGAAGCAGACGTAGTTGAAGGAGAAACAGGCGAAGCGGCAGCCACTGTCATCACAAAATAAGCCTTCTCCCTCGTCTACTTTGTGAATACTTCCTCACCCCCCCATATGTACTCCCAAAGAACCGGAGATGATTCTTGTCATCTCCGGTTTCTTTTTGTCACCGCTGTGCGTTGCGTCCTCCTCGTGTTGCCCCTTTTTTGATAGGCTAAAATCAACTGCGTCAACGGATTGGTTTCACTCGCGACCGCGGCGTTATCTTTTCTTTCTCTATCGCGAAAACGGTGTACAGTAGTCAACTGGAGTAACGGATTTTGAGGTGAAAAAACTGCGGTTTTTTTTGTCTGATTCTTGGCCGTGGGCAAAGTCAGGGAAGGTACGGCAGGAGAGACCCCCGCCTGCTTTTTCGAAGACGCGCGGCTCTCTTTTGAAGCTTTGGTAGCAGCGGACAGTTTTGAGGTGTAGGCGTCATCGGTCTTTGCCGCGAGACCGTTACCAAAGTCGAAATAACTTTCCGGGTTGATGTATTCACCGTCAACTTTTACTTCGAAATGCAGATGAGGGCCGGTAGAATGGCCGGTATTTCCAGATAGGCCGATCTGGCTGCCTGCGCCCACCGCGTCTCCCTTTTCCACGCCGATATCGGAAAGGTGGCTGTAGGAGGTTTCGCTGCCGTCCCCGTGAGTGATGACAATACGGTATCCGTAGCCCCCGCTCCAACCGGCGAAAACCACAGTGCCGCTTTTGACCGCGGCAACGGCCGTTCCCTCCGCCACGGCCAAATCAATGCCGCTGTGCCGATGGTCGCCGCGATCCTCGCCAAAACTTGAGGTGATGCGGTACCCTGCCACGGGCAGGAATTCTTTTTTCTTTGCGCTGTTTTTTCCCGCGCCTTTTTTGGAGGAGGCTTTGATTTTATCTAAAATCTCTTTACCCATTTTTTGCGGCCGTTCTGCTTTTTCAGCCGTTCTTTGCCAAGATTTTTCCTGCTTGATTTGATTTTTATCTTTCGCCTTGGCTTCCTGCCGCAACCCCTTTCGCAGCGAAGCGGGATCGATTTTCAAAATACCGTCCTTTTTTGCAAACCGCTTTGCCTTGGCCGTAATCTTGACTTTGCTGATATTCGCCAATTTTTGCGGCGCCTTTCGTACCAGGTGCGCCTTCGCCGGAGATTGCTTTGTATGCCCCTGCTTCACAGCGGAAACGGCTTTTCGCGATTCCCGCGCTGCTTTCTGCAATGCGGCGGAGATGTTTGTTTTGGCCATATTGCCTCCTCAGGAACGACCCAGCAGCTTTTTCAAAAGCGAGTAATCGCCGAGGTATTCCGCGGCATAAAGCGCCTTTGTCAGCTCGTTTTCGTATGCGGTTTGGTCGGCGTTGGCGGCGGCCTCTTTCTGTGTTAGGGCCAGCTCCTCCTCGTAGTTTTTCTGATTTTGGGCGCTCTCCGCCTGGTCACTCTGATAATAGAGTTCATCAAGCCACTGATCGTAATCGAAGTTACGATCGGTATTGTATTGGGCAAGTTCATTTTTGAACCGCTCGTAATCGCTTTCATCCAATGATAACATCATATTGAGATCGTCATAATCAAAACCCAGGGCGTCAATATACTTTTGATAACCGGCATTATCCAGGCCCATAAGGGTCTCCAGGGTATTTTGATTTTGCGTCTGTTGATCACGATATCGGCCATATGCCGCCTCCGCCAAGGCCGGTACTTTATCGCTTAGCTGTGTCGCGTAATAATCACCGGCCTGATTGGCCGCGGTCATGGCGTAAGAGGAGGGAATGCCGCCGGTGAGCGTCGCGGCGCTGCCCAATGCGTCGGCAGTAGCCCGCTGCCCCTCCCTGCGGTACTGCTTGGCGTAGGACTGAAAAAGAGGATCCGAGGCCGCATCATAGGAGAAGGGATCCGCTGAGGTGATCTGGGCCAAAGCGTCTTGAATCTGCTGACCATAGGATGATTGATAATCCTGCCGGTTCGCAATCGTATCCAGGGCGCTTTTGATCTGATCCGCGTAAGTACTTTCATAAGCGGGAGCTTCCTCCGACGCATATTGCCAGGGGGAGGCGTTTTCCAAATAATAACCGCTACCGTCGTCTCCCCCGGAATAGCCGCCGTACTGTTTTCGAATGCGCTCCGCCCCTTCATGGGCCAGGGCTTTGGCCTCATCGGTGGTGGCGCTGCTATAATCAAGGCGGTACTGTAAGATGGACATGCCGGCGTTGGGGTTCTTTTCCGCCAGGGCTTTATCGGCATCGGACATGGTATTCCAGAGACCCGCGTCTGTGGCTTTTTTCATAAAATCATCGTAGGTATATGTGGTTTTCCCCATGTTTCCTCCTATAAACTAAAACTTAAAGTGCACTGCCAGCGCTGTATTCCACCGCCAGCGAATGAATCTGGCAGCCCCCCTCTCCCTTCAGCTTGATGCGAAAATAATCGCACCTTTTGGGGATCAACGGCAAATACCAGGAGCGTTTTCGCGCGCCGCGTAACGTCGAGCCGACTTTTTCCTCAGCGCCGCCGTCATATTGCAGATATATTTCAGCTTTGGCTTCGATTGCCAAAGCAAGACGGAGTTGAACTTTTGTTACCGCCTTCTTATCAGGAGAATTTTCAATAAAATCCCCGAATTCCACCGACCAGGGCAGGGACTCTTCTTCCGTTCCCGCGGCAAGGCCGCCGCTGCCGTCAACGCTCATCAAAACGCCCGTTTCATCCACCATCAGCAGCCGCTGTCCTTCGCGGTAAAAAGCAAGCACCTTTTTATCGTCTTCTCTGTGCCAGAGTCCGCAGGCGGTGTCGTAAACAAAGAGCTGGGGAATACCGTCGCCGTCGGTCATGGAGATGTAGTATTTCAAACCGTTGCTGCCACCGACACCATTACGGTAGTTGACATTGCCGAAAACAGACCGTAAAAAAGTGGGCGTACCGCCGCTGTAGCAAACGACGCCGGCAGGGGAAAGATAAAACAACAGATCACCGGCGACGGCCAAACTTTTTTCGCTGTTTTTGGCGACCCCGGCGGTGAGGGACGCAATGGCCTCAAAATTGGCCGGCTTGGAACCGTAAATTTTATAGATCGCGTTTTCTTTGAAGAAAGTGGGATATCCAAGATAGCTGTAGCAGGCGGTAAAAGAACCGGGGGAACCGGTATCCACGACATAGCTGTCGGTGGAAAGGCCGTCAAAGACATTGAAATTTAAAGGATCTCCTAATTTACTGCCGTAGACGGTATCTCCTTTGCAGCCCCAAAGCCGGTTGTTCGCCGTGCAAAAGTAGTCCATATCCGGAACGTCCCGTTTGACGGTCACCTCCGCTTCACTGTAATCCATTTCCATTTTTTTCAGGGTCAATTGGTTTGCCGCAACCCCTTCCATTACGGAAATAACCGTTTCCACACCGTTCCGATTCACTCTTAACCCTGTTTCCTCCCAGGTTAGAGTATCTCCCGCGGAGAGAGAAGCGGCCAAGGTAAAACGATAACTCTTTTTAGCGATAGTAAATCCATAGTCCCCTGCTGTTACGGTTTCCGTTGCCGTATACCGGTAAACGGTATCGACGGTAAAGATGTTCTCGTAAAAAAACAGGCAGTTACCATCGATTTCCCGAATGATCGGCGTTTTATTGTTGTCTGTATGGATGGTACAGCCGCTAATGGTCACGGCGTCACCGGCGTGGAAATAGTCGTTCCAGTCGATTCCCGGCGCCTCAAGGCAGTTATTGGCAGCCGTTTCATCGTAAAGGGTGCCTTGGGCTTTAAAGACAACACCGCCGCGATAAAATGGCGTCATGGTTCCCGTTTCATATTCATAAAAGGACCAGGCGGAGCCTGTCCAATGATAAAGAGCATAGGGGGGCGCTGTACCCACGGCATAGACGTCGCCGGGAACAGGCTCGTACACAGCGGCGGCAAGCTCCTCCGTTGATGCGTAGCGCCCCTTTGCCGCCAAATTCAAATACACTTTATCGGGAAAAATCAATACACGGTCAGCCAAAACAGCGAAACTCTTTTGCGAATCCGCCACTGTCGCCACCATGTCGCTTCCTTTATATAAGCAGGTACCGTCTATGTAGCATAATATATCGTCCACAGCGAGACAACCATTAAACGCCGTGACTTTTTGCAAAACACGCCGTTTTTCCCTGGTGGCAAGAAGCGGGTATTCGTCGGAAGTCAGGTTGGTCATATCATAGATGGTACCGTCGTAACTGCCCTTTGTATGTTGATAGCCGCCAAAGGAACACTGCACCGAACGGGTGATCTGGTCATCATAAGGGAGCTTCGGTAATTTACTCATCAGAAAAGGCTCCCTCCTGAAAAGACTGGAAGGAGCAGAAAGGAGCGATGGCAGCAAGCCACGCTCCCTTCATTTTACCGGGAGCAGGCAAAGAGATCCGCTCCGGGGCATCGGTGATGAGCGCCTCCAATTCTTTGTGTTTTTGCTGATAGCGATCCATACTCTCCTCATCGGCAAAGGAAAAGACACCGTCGGCATCAAGGGCCACTTTTCCGTTTTCTTCTTTAGCGCCGTAGGCAGCGACGAGTTTCATCTCTTCATTACAAAAGAGCGCGTAATCGCCTTCAAGGAACCGCATCAGCCCCATCAAAGGGTAGATGAAGGCAAATTCCCAATCTTCCTTCATGATTTCCCGTAGGGCTTTATAGGCCGCGACTTTTTCAATCAGTTTCATCCTTCTTTCCTCCTCAATAAGGGAGCGTTGTCCCGTTGATTTTCACCGTACCGGTAAAAAGAATTTGATCCCCTTTGATCTGCAAATAAGAGCTGGCATTCCCGATTTCAATCTTCTCTGCGGCAGCAGAGGCAGTACCGATGGCCACGGTGTTGCCGCTCCTCGCATCGATCCGCAAATCATTATCGGCATAGATTACCATACCGCACCTGGCGGCGGAGGCCAAAGAAACGTAACCCATTTCACTAAAGGAAAGGCTACCGAAAAAGATACCGCCGATGCTGTAAATACTGATCTTGCCGCCGTTCAGTTTGATCTGGCTGTTTTCCCCGGCGGTCAGAAAATTGGAACCTGTGATCGTGCAGCCCGAGATGTTGACGCCGCTAATATCAACAGCGTCAATGGTCCCTGTCTTAATATTGCCCCCATTGATCACCGTAGCCCCCTTTGTGTTCAAGACGTTGAAAATAAGATTTTTCAGGTCAAGGGCGCCACTGTTCAGATTTACCGATGAAGCGTTGCCGTCCTTGTCCTTGATGGACAGGGATAAACCCTCCACACTTTGGACAAGGGCGGAAATATTGCCGACGGCATCGGTCAAAGAAAGCTTCAACCCTTCGGCGGTCAGCTGCAAAGAGGAGACATGCTCCTCGGCGTCGGCGATTTTTGCCGTGACCTTTTCCGTGAAGAGCGTATTCATTTCCCCAAGGGCTGATTCGTTGATGTTTTCGACACCGAGATTGGATAGCACGTAATTCATCTGCTCCCTGAGCACGTACAAATAATTCTGGATTTTTTTCAAGGACGCTTCCGTCGTACTGCCGGAAAGATCCGGGATGGCGCCGAACTCGTTAAAGGCCGTCATCAAAATCCATCTCCATTCGTGGGATTGTTCAAGATACCGAAAATCACAAATAATTCCAGCAAGCCGTAAATGATGTTATGGAGGTTGTCGGAAACGTTAAGGTCAATGACGCCGACAAATACGAGCATGGCCAGAATTTGCGCCAACAGCGCCGACCAAAACACCGGACTTTTTAAACGGTGCTGTAAGTTTTCCTTTTTTTCACTCATCTTCGAGCCTCCCTTCCATCATTTCAAGCTTTGCTTCCACTTTGTACATGCGTTCGACAAGGTGATTATGGATGTCCACCTTTTTCTCGAGCACCTTTAGGCGCGTGGATAACGCGCCGTAAAGGCAGCCGACAGAAATCGCGTAGGCGACAATCTGAATCCAAAATTGTGTTGTCATTTCCATTCTCTTCCTCTCAATCAGCGTCAATCTCCATATCCCGCAGTTCCTGCACGGTGACAGGCTGGGTATTGGGAATTTTCAGCTGATTTTCCGCCTTCGCTTTGTTGTAATAAAACGCCACGCTGGTGCCGTAAGCACCCCAGGCGCAGGAAAGTAGTGTTGTGATAAAGGCGAGAGAGCCGGAAAATCCGTTCTCTACGCATAAATACGCCAGTTGAACGCCGTGATAAGTTAAATAGCCGACCAATACGGTTTCAAAAAGAATGATCCATTTAGAAAACTGAAACTTCTTTTTTGCCATCGTCACTCACCCTTTATCTTTTTATACAGACGGTAAAGTAGCATGACCATCTGTTCTCTGGTGCAATAAGCTTTGTACTGCTTATTACCGTCGGCGTCGCCGACGATGAGCTTGTTTGCTTCGGCCCACGCTCTTTCTTCCTTGCTCCAATCCGAAGGTGGTTTCACTTTCAGACGGGCAAGATAGTTTTCCATCAGCTGATCGAACTGCTCCTGGGTCATTTCGTCTTCCTCCTTTGCCGTCGTTCTGATTTTCATTTTTTCAATCACGGACGGATCTATCTTGAAATAGCTGTAAAAATCATTGCCGACATTACTGCTATAATTGTTCCTTTCGTCCCCGCGGTAACTGCCGCTTTCCCGCATATCGAGATGCACGGCGTTGGCAGAGATGTAACCAATGCCGGCAAAGCCCAAAGTTTGGGCAAGACAGCAGATTTTTTTGGCGTCAACGGTCACGCCATCTTTTTTCACGATGATATCCGCCGCCATGCCTTTAAGATGTTGACTGGCGGTTGCGCCGCCGATTTTTTTATTGTAGGTATCGGTACGATATCCGCTGTTGATCGCAATGGTAAAGCCACCATAAGATCGCAGCTCCTCTAATTTTTCCAGTAACTCCGTGGAATACAAAACTTTATCCGCCCCATCATGAGATTGCATTTCACCAAGAGTAAAATGTTCGCTGATTTTATAGTCCTTACCAAATTTAGACATGTAAACTGCTTTTACACTCATTTTTTCACCTGCTTTCTCATCGTAAGGCAATCCAGTAATACGTGGTATTGGCTTTGAAGTAATAGGAAACATCTGAAAAAGTCACAATAGTCGCCCCTAAAATACTCGTGATTCTTATGGATGATGTGCTTAGATAGCGGGTATACTCCACATCGGCATAACCGTTTGTTTTGCCGAAGCTCACAATTTTTCCCCCCTCTAACGATGTTGTTTGGTTATAATCCTCATCCATGCCCGCAATATTATAGGTCACAATATTATCGATATAGTGATTGGAGCCTCCCGCCAAGCCTGTTTGCGTCCACACATAGAAGAGTTTTGGTGCGGCGGCCAGTGTATGAGATATGGCATAACCGGAACATAACGCGTCGCTTCCCGGTTTAAAACTGCCGCTTTTCATTTCTGTAAGACCCAAAGGCAATGGGATACCCGCGGGAATCGTGGCGATGGCGGCGGCAAAGTCGGCAAAACCGTCGCCGCTTTGTACCGTGCCGCACTTACTCGTAATGGCCGCGGCTCTGTTGCTTTTGCCGCCGCCAGGGCGCTGTTAAACTTTGGGCAATGGTATTGCTCATAACAATCCCTCAATGCCACGGCCAAGCCGTTTAACACCGCGCCGATTTGCTGCAACACGGCTTCAACGGTATCGGTGGTAAAATAGTTACCCGTATCTGCAAGACCTACTTGCGCCGCCGTTGTCCCGTGGGGGTTCCCTGTTGCCTGGCTGTGGTCGTAAGCGCTTTTTCCCCGATCTCCACGGTAAGCGGTGGCAGAGGTTTCCCCCAGGGCAATGGAGGCTGATATTTCCACATAGGCGCTGCCGCTCCAGCGCCAGGTTTTATTGTCGTTGGTGGTAATATAAATCTTACCGCTTTCCCCAGGGGCAGGCAGTGCCGCAGAATTTGCCGCCTCGATAACATCATCGACATAAGACGGCAATTGCGCGGCGGGAATGAGTCCCTCCACTAAGTCGGCTTTGTTGTCAAAGGCCGCTTTGATCACGCTGTTTTGCACAGGGTTTGTACTTAATGAGGACAGCACGGCATCAACGGCAAGCATATTGCCGTCACGTCCGTTGTATACCGTAAAAGAAACGGTATTGCCATCCGTCATTGTTATAGTATATGTATCGGTTGTCCCCGGTGCTCCTGTGCCGGCGGATTTTGCAAATCCCCTGATACTGTTTCCCGTATCCCCTTTTTCCCCTTTCAGTGCATACAGAAAATCCTCTTCGCTGCCGTGAAATCCGTGCTTCACGGCAATGGCGTAGGCGGAAAGATAGTATCCCTTCTTTAGGCATTTCCCGTCGCCGGGCTGATAGTTTTCCACGTACCATTTGCTAAAACTGCCTAAAAAACTGTTAAACAGCGTCATTGTATTCTGATATTTACCGTATTCACCGTTGGCAAAATCGATCATCGCCATAAGATACGTATAATAAATTTTATGATGTGGCGCTTCGATCAGAGGCTCGCTATTGCTGCCATCGAAAATAACGGTGGCCGTTGCCGTTTCCACCGTATCACCCCAAAGATCGAATGTTCCCTCTTCAAAGCGAAGGGTTCTGCCGTCAACGCTTACGTTCTTGATCTGCACGTCAGCCCGGTTATTGTCCGCATAGTCTAAAAGGCCGGCAATGGTTACGATGCCACCAGCGCGAAACTGAGAGGAGCTGGGGAAGACCATGGTAGCGCTGTCCGGGAAAACAATACCCGTACCCGACCAAACGGCTTCATAGACGTAAGTTATAACAGAGGACGGGGCAAGCAACATCACGTCCGTCTGCACCATCCCTTCTACCTCATTGAGCCAGACGGTCTTTTGCTGGTTGGAAAAAGCATTGGGTTTGATGTCATCGACAAAGGCCATGATTTCTTTAATCGTCATCTTTTTTCTCCTGTATCTTGCGGGGCAGAAACCTGCCCCGCATCTTAACACCCTTATGCTCCGAAATATTTAGAGCGTCGGCAACCATCAAATCCGTCCATCTCGAAGCAGCCATTTTTTACCGCCTTACACCCCGGCGAGGCCTAAATCGGTACCGCCAGAAATACCGCCCACGGCGAAAGCCCGCCAATCATTGAAACCAGCGGTGAAACGGGAGTAGCCCCGCCATACGTTGGCGTCGGTATTTTCATCAAGGGTCGAACGGATATCAAGGGGCGTACGATCGGTAAAGATGGCGCCGCCGTATTCGTTGTTGTAATCCAAATCCGCTAAAATCCAGGGAAAGACCCCGTCGGAAACGTATTGATTGAGGTAATTCCAAATCAAAATGTTCCAGCGGCCGAAAATGTAATTGTAGCCGTTGTTGGCGGTATCCGGATCTTTATCCGCGCCGATGGCGGCGAAAACAGCCTTTTTCAAAGACGCGTCATTGGGAATGAGAATCGTATTGGGCACGACATTGACGAGTTCGTTGTTGTCGCCCTTAAAATTCTGCATCCTTGCTTCCATATAAGCCAGGGCATCCGCGGAAAAGGCATTGGTGAATTGATTGCTCTGGACTACCCCTTTCACCTTGGCTTTATGGGCCGTGTGAAAGAAGGTCAGACCGTCGGCGCAGGTGGCGTCGAACTTCTTACCGCGAAACTTCACCGCGGCCTCTCCTTTGACGGCAGCTCCCAAAAGAGCCGCCCCCAAATTTTCTCTCGTTCTGTAGAAGGATTTCACAAAACCCACAGGTTTCTTTTTCAGATCGAGGAGCTTCCCGTCTTCGATGATTTCCCGGGAAATCGAGAAGGAATTTTTCCAGGTAACATGCTCCAATGTTTTGGTGAAGCCCTCCTCCATGCCGTCCACCGGGTAAGCGCCGTTTTCACCAACAGGGTCAAAGCCTTCCATGGCTGTAAGGGAGGTGTATTTTTCCGCCCAATGCTTTGATTCATCCATCATAAAGACTTCTTTTAAGATGGATTTTTCTTCATAGGCTTCGGCGCGGTTTTCGATCATCATGCGCAGAGGCGCCTGGCTTTTGCCGTAGATGCTATCGTTTAAGCCGGAGCCTTCAGAAAAGGTAATATTTGCCATCCATATTCTCCTTTCGTTATTTCACAAATCTGCCCCGAACACTGCTGCCGGCGGCGGTTCCATTCAGCGCGGTGATCTGGAAAACCTTATCGGTACTGGAATCCGCATCGATCAAGAGACCGGTGGCGTCCACATCGACAAGACTGCCCACTTTAAGGCCGACATTCGCCGCGTCCAGTGCGGATTCAAATACCATATCCTTGGTGACGCGGATCACGGGAATCAGCGTACCGGCGGCTACCGCGGCGCTTTCCGCCCTCATGCAGATGTATTCCGGGGTGTCGGATACCTGCAGCTGTTCGCTGACGGTATCAAAGGCGAGGCATAAACCAACCTTGGGGGTAATCGCCTTACAGGGCACATATTCCCAGGCGGGAATGCGCCCATCGTCAGTGCTGTATAGTTGAAAAGCCATCATTCATTCCTTTCTTTTTCCTTTTTTCGTCTCTTCATTTTTTCTTTATTTTTTACTTTTTCAGTTGCGCCAGATCCTTCCGATAAAAATGGCGGATCTCCTCTGAACTGGCCTGGGGCATCAGACGCTTGAATTCGCTCATCACGACCTGGGGCACGGCGATATCCCCCGCCCCTCTCATTTTCGTACCGGCGAGATGCTCCTTGCTCCGCAGATGATTCAAAACGGACTGTTCCGCTTTGGACGCGGTCTGCCGGTTCATTTGTTCAAGGTTGGCGATGTAAAAAGCATCGGATAGGGAGTATCCCCTTTTGACCTTTTCATAGATCACCTCATAGTTTTCGGCGCCGGTGATGTCCGCCAAATTCTTCACGGAATCATCCCACTGGCGGATCTTGGCCAATTCCTGATCCATGGTGGATTTGATGCGTTCCGTTTCCGCGTTTTCTTTGGCGGCCCGCAGCTTTGCCAAAGAGGACTTGGCTTCTTTCACCGCGGGATGATTTTCAATGAGCCGTTCCATTTCGCTTTCGTCGATCCCCGCCTGGAACAACTTATCTTTGAGGACACCGTCATGTTCACTTTCGAATTTCTTTTGCCAGACGAGAAAATCCGCTTTTGTCTCAATGGGTGCATTTGTATAAGGATTGACCATATGCGAAGCGGCGATCAGCTGATCCATTTCTCTTTCCGCTTCCGCCCGGGCTTCCTGACGCGCTTTGTCGATCATACGGTCCCGTTCCCGTTCGGCTTTGCGGCGGGCCGCGGCGTACTTCGCGTTTTCCTCTTTGGTCTGACCATCTTTTTTGGTTTCGTTTTCTGTTTTCTGTTCTTCAGGAGCGGTGACGTCCCGTTTCGTTTCACCCTCCGGCCTTGCGCCGCCGGCGGCGTCCATTGCTTCTTCCTTTGTGGATGCGGTAATCTCCTGCTCCGCTTTGCAGTCAGTGTTTTCCGGGGCGAAAACCTCGGAAAAATCAGGTTCTGTCATAGCTGCCTCCTGCTTGTTTTTTGGATTTCTGCTCTTTTCCTGAGAAAAAAAGGGTTAAAACCTTACTGTTTGTCCAGATCCTTCCCTTTTTTTACCGTACCTTTCGCCGTGGCTTTTGGGGCGAAGGGCGCTTCCACCTTTTGGGAACCGGCATTGCCAATCTTACCACTGTAACCCACGGGTGCTTTTTGCGATTTCGTCATGATTTCACCTCCCTTCAACGCTGATTTCGTAACGCGGCCATTCCCGAAAGGGCCGCGGGTTTTTCATTGTTCATAACCGCCGCACCAAGCTGGGGCAGATTCCCACTTTTTGCAGCCGCCTGATTTTGCTCGTCTAACTTTTCCTGTAAATAACGCTTTGTTTCTTCGGCACAGGGGTAATGCAGTTGAGCCATTTTATTCCAAAACAGGATGAGAGTATCAAGGGAAGCGGGGTCGCCGAAAGCGCCCTGCTGCAAATTGAGACGCGTTTCCTGCCACATGGTTTCTCTGTTGGAAGCGAGAGAAGCGGAGGTGTCACAGGAGAAGAGGAACTGATCGTTCCAGTACCATTCCCCGTTTTCATCCTGTTGCAGAAAATCGTAACGGTCAAAGGCGTCATACTGCAAATCTCCGTTGAGATTGCGGCTGGTCACCATCCGAGGCTCGTCGGCATAGGCCAATTTAAATTTAAACATGATTTCAAACAACCTGGCATAAGCGGCGTTTTTAATGATCCGTTTGCTTTCGAGACGTCCGGCGGCCTGGGCGGCGGAGAATTCCTTGGCTTTGCCGCTGGTGGCTGTAGTATCCCGGCGGCCCTGATAACTGTCGGTGATGCCGATGATATTGCGGGCTTCTTCATAGATCTGGTTGTACATCACCAAATCCTGCTCCACGTTGCCCTCCATATCAAAAACGGAAATCATCGCTTTGTCCGCGGCGTTTTCCAGGCGAATGTATTTCATGTCCTCGCAGTCGGTGCCAATGGAAGCGTCGGCGGGGAGCGTGGCGAAAGAACCGGCTTTTAACAACTTATCTAAAATCTTCGTGGCCAAACGGTTGGAGGTATTTTGTTGATCGATGATTTTGTCGACGTCACTGTCGCCCAGAAGCTGGCCGAAAACGGAAACGCTTTTTTGCAATATCACCGGATAGATGTCGGGCTTATAATAGGGGATTCGCGTAGGCTCCCAGGCAGTGTCGGCCACGGGAGACCCCTCTTCACCGATGTCGCTTTCCGTTTCCGGCTTTGTCGCGCCGGGAATCTGCACCCCATGAATAGAGCGCTTTGGCAGCCAAACCTCCTCGTATTCCTCATTCCGTTCCTGAAAGGCGGTACCGCCGCAATAAGGACAGCAGTGCCCCGAGCCTTGTTGCGTCGCAGCCTGGGGAGCATGCTCCTGATTGCCGTCGAAATCAGCTTCCCAAAACACGCCGTCCCGGTGTTCAAGAGGATGGGCGCCGTCTTTTGAGGTCAGCGGCAGCACTTCCCCGGCAGGGGGTTCCACCGCGCCACACCGGCTGCAACGGCGCAAACGCCGAGCCTGGTAATCCGTAAGATCCTCCAAAATCGTGTCGTTCACCCAGGAAAAGAGCCCAATGCCGCCCTTTTCGTTGCGATAATAGGCAATGTACTGCGTCACGATTCCCTGGGCGGGAGCACTGTTCTCCGTCCCTTTGATCTCCGGCTCTTCTTCTTCCTCACCGGAGACATCCACCTGATAGCGGCGGTGAATCAGCTCTTTGGTCTGGGGCAGTTTTAAAATGATGTAATCCATATCCTCCACGGAGGTATAGATCCCGTCTTGAGGTACGATCTGTTTGGGATGGATGACCGATACGGACAGTTCGCCGATGGTCGTATGGGTTCTTAAGCTGTTGTCCCACTCTAAAAGAAACAGTGATCCGCCCTGAATCGGCACGGTGCGTTCCATGACATCATTCATGGTTTCAAAGGGCAGCCGATCCAATTCATCTCGGAGCATATCTTCGATAATTTTAGCCAGTCTTTCGTCTTCCTTCCGGCGCGGTGTCACTTTGGGAGACGGAATATTGGCATCTACCTGGGATTCAATCAATTCGGAGACAATATTTCGAACGTGATAGGCGCTCTTTTTCCTGTCCCCGTCGGTACAGGGTGTCGTGTCCCGTCTGCCCTTGAAGAGAGCTTCCCTTTCATCAAATTGCGCGTCGACGCTGTCATAGGCCAGCTGATTCTTTTCCAGCCGCTGCTGCCAGAGCTCTAATTTACGCCGTTGCTTCTTTTTCCCGTTATTCATCAATGATCTGCTCCTTTATTGATATTTTGGTTTCCCCCAGCGCTTGATCAGGGCCAGGCGGTCTTCTCTGCTGGCGTTTTCGTAATCTTCCCGCATATCCGCGGTCCACTTTAATTTGGTTACAGCCGTTTCCACATACATGCGCTGTTGGGATCGGGCGAAGAGGGCAATGGCCAAGGCCATGATGCAGTCGTCATGAGCGCCGGCTTCCGCCTCGGGACGCATGGATTCGCTGCGCACAAAAGTCAGCATTTCTTCCAAGGTGGCACGGTCATTGATAAAAGAGATATCCTCCCGCACGGCTTTGATGAGATTGGCGATGATCACCGGCCGTGTCTTGGCATCGGTGCGGAAGCCGAAGGACGCGCGTACCGCGTGGGTGTAGTTGTCAAAGGATTCCCGCACATACTGCTTGGGATATCTTAGCCGTTCCAACTCCAAAACAGGATAGGTGCTCCAGTTCGTTTCCAGGGCCAGCAAAGCATTGTTGTAGTAAGCGCCGAGACAATACGCCTGCTGGGCGTAGATATCTTCGTCGATCTTTTGTCTTTTGAAGGTTGCCGCCTGGCGCAATTCCATATTGTCAAGGCACTGTAAAATAAAACTGTCGCTGCCCTCTCCGGCGGGATCGCCGCCGATCACATAAGGACGTCCCGGTTCTGCCGGGAGATAAATCGAGATAAACCCATCATCCGCTTCCATGAAGCGAATATTGCTGATTTTCGCGCCGTCGTAGTCGTATTCGAAATACCCTTTTTTCAAGGGCCTCACAATTTGTTGCAGCCGTTCCGTAACGGCTTTGCCGGGGAATACGGTTTTCCCCGTCACCCCCCATTGACCCAGGCAGTAAACGGCATAGTAGTACTCGTCAATTTCCCGGAAATCTTCCAATACTTTTATGGCCGCATCATCCAGGAAACGGTTATCCCTATAGGTGCTTTCGTGAATCGTAGCGTTTTCCGGGCTATGATCAAAAAAGCGCGTTTTCAGCCAATGGAGAATATTGATGGGGTTAAAGGTCAAGATGATTTGTTTGTAAAAGGGCGTTTCCCCTCTCAGGCGAATATTCAACTGATTAAAGTCGTTTTCCAAGAGCTCGCTGGCCTCTTCGATCCAGATGCCGGTGATATGAAAAATAGATTTTAATTTTTCCACATCGTCAAGGCCTGAAAAAAGAATTTCGCCTTCGCTTTCTGGAAAAGTGATGCGCATATCCGACTGGTTGGCTTTGAATTTCACATCGGGATAATATTCCCGTATCTGGGCGATCAGCTGGCGAAAACAGCTGTCTCTTAACGTTTTGCCGACTTTGCGGCAGACGAGAAAGCGGTGTTTTTTTTCGTTGATCGCCCTCTCTAATATTTTTCGTCCGGCGAAAATCGATTTGCCGGAGCCGCCACCGCCTTTTAGAACCAAATAACGGGAAGTATCCGTGAAGAGCGGTAAAAAAGTCTTGTTGTTGGTGGCTTTCAGATAGGCTTTGTTTCTTTTGGGAGTCGCTTTCTTGGTCTGATCTTGCTGATTCAATCTCTCACCGCCGTTACCGGCTTTCCTCCTTTTCAAAATAAAAAAACCCTTACCGACAGCATCGGGAAAGAGTCATTTTTTACAATTACAACATATCACAGAAAAGCGTCTAAGAGCAGGTAGAGTTCAGTGAAAAAAGTGTAGCGGGGTGTAGTTTTTAACAATCATTGCCTCAAACACAGTGATTTTAGCGCTGCGGCTCCTAAAGACCGCAACGACAAAATAGCCTGTCTAAAATTGCCATCATTTCTTTCTGGGATTTGTCCATAATAAGATCGAACAGTTCCCACGGATTTTGTGGCGACACACTTGTGGGGTCTCTGTTAACGGGAGCGTTTCAACGCTCCCGCGTCTTTTATAAAGAAATAAAGCAAGATCATAAACGAAAAGGACCGTCTACGAGGACGGTCCTTTTACGCTAAAATGATTGGATTTAAAAAAATAGGCTTTCCTTGAAATCTACACACTGGCGATCTTTACGCGCAGTATTCGATTTTCTTTAAAATCTGTGAATGAATCCGTTTTACATTATCGATGCTCATGAACATCTCGTTGGCAATCACTTGATTCGTTTTTCCGAGGATGTATTTCTTACGCATCAACCGCCGTTCCTGGGAGGAAGGGCTAAAAAGCAAGCTTCGATCTCTCTGCGCATGGCCGTCAGGACCTCTATCTTTTCGGATAACAGGGTTTTCAAATCCAGTATCAGAGCGGCGGTATCACCGGTAAAATCCTTCCGGCGTTGTAAAGGCCCTGATCCCCTCCCCTGGCGGGCAAGGCCTTTTTCCAACTCATCGATTTCTTCTTTTAACTCCTTAATTTCCAAAAAATATTTTTATACTGTTTCAGTCTGTCTCTGTTCATAAAATTTCTTCCACCAACTTTTTCTGCGTTTTTCCGCCTTGGCGAGGATTTGTTTTTGCTTTTTTAGAACGCATTTCCGGCACCAGGAGGATAAACCATCCGGCGATGTGGCGGAACGGAAAAAGGCATAATCTGATTTTTCCTCGTGACAGTGGGCGCATCTCTTTTTGATCACCGTGATGTTTTCGCAACCGTAGCGTTCCTTTTCCTCGTCGGTCAAATAGCGGATTGTGACGGCGGCAGGCCCCATGATTCTGCGGTCCGGTTTCAGTTCTCTACCGAAAGGTGTTTTGTAGTCATAGATCATCATTTACTTTCCCTTTCCTCTTTTTCTTTTCCCTTTAAGCTTTCTTCACCACCAGATCAGACATCTCAATGCCAATTATTCCGGCAAACCGCTCTAATTCCGCAATGGTGAAGGAAGATGGCAGACGCATGCGGTTGTAAAGCGTAGCGTTGCTCATATCCATTGCCGCCGCGACTTCTTTGTGGCTCATTCCCAAAAAGGTCATCCAGTAAGAAATGTTTGCTTTGATAATGTTTCCCATGGTTTGCTCCTTTTTATTTTTCACATGAATATTTTTCATGTTTTTGTGCAAAATAAAAGTTGTCCTATGCCCACATCATAGTATTTTGCCAAAGCGCACGCTTTGCTGATCCCCACATCAGAAATGTTTTTCTCCCAATGCCGATAGGTGGTCAAAGAAACACCGAGATCATCTGCTACCTGCTGTTGAGTTAAACTCATCGCTGTTCTCAACTCAAAAATAGAATACTTCTTTTCCTTTGCCATCACAAGAAAGCCTCCTCTTTTTGTTGGTTTAATAATACTTGAAAGTAATTCAAGTGTCAATATAACAAGGGAACATTTTTCAAGTTTTCTGAAATTTTGTAAAAATTTACTTGATATTTATTCAACTCCATATTACAATGGTATGAGGAGGGTATCATGTATCTCGCAGAAAATATAAGATATTTAAGAAAAAAGAATCATTTTTCCCAAGAGAAGATCGCCAAACAACTGGGCTACAAATCCTTTACCACCATCCAGAAATGGGAAATGGGTGTTGCGGAACCTCCCCTGGCAAAACTGTCATGCCTGGCGGAAATCTTTCATGTAGACCTGGATGATTTGACGCATCAGCCTCTGTTTGAGGGAATTTCGTCCAAAGCGAAAACGGGTGGCGTTCGCATTCCCATCCTTGGCAAGGTGGCGGCGGGACGTCCCATCGAAGCGCTGGAGAATATCGTTGATTACGAGGAGCTTTCCGGGAATATTGCAGACAAAGATGAGTATTTCGGCTTATTGATCAAAGGCGATTCCATGGAGCCTCGCATGGAGGAGGGAGATATCGTCATCGTCCATAAACAAGAGGACGTCGAGAGCGGCGATATTGCCATTGTCCTGATCAACGGCGCGGAGGCCACCTGTAAAAAGGTAAAGAAAACGGAAACGGGGCTGATGCTACAACCCAATAACACGAAGTACGAAACGATATATTACAGCAATGAGGAAATCCGCTCCCTGCCTGTGACCATCATCGGAAAAGTCGTGGAATTGCGCGGTAAGTTTTAAGCGGAACAAAATCGCTTTGACATAAAACAGTCCTGACCGTTGCCACGGATAGCCACCGCCGCATATCCCATTTTGACTGAAAACAAAAACCGCAAAAAGAACTTTTTTGCCACATGATAATAGGCTGCCGAGAAAGGTTTTGTCTTTCCCGACAGCCTAAAAGACCCGGGCCATTGGATTGGCCCGGGTCTTAGTATATCATGCTATTCTTTTGTCCTTCAACGAAATCAACCGATCAGTCTTTTCTGCGTAAAAAAGCGGGAATGTCGAGGTCGTCCATTTCGAAACTCGAAAGGGAGCTGCCCTCTTTCTTTTCTTCCTTGGCCTTTCCTTTTTCATCACCGCTGAAGCCCGTGGCAATGACGATGACGCGAACTTCATCATCGAGGGTTTCGTCGATGGCGGCGCCGAAGATGATATTGGCATCTTTATCGGCGGCAGCTTCGACGATCTTTGCCGCTTCATTGACTTCAAAGAGGCTCAAGTTGGGACAGCCGGTAATGTTCAGAATCACGCCTTGGGCGCCTTCAATGGAAGATTCCAGCAAGGGGCTGGAAATCGCTGCGGTGGCCGCGTCATTGGCGCGGTTTTCACCTTTGGCGACACCAATCCCCATCAAGGCGGAGCCGGCGTCTTTCATCACGGATTTCACATCGTTAAAGTCAAGGTTAATCAGAGCTGGTGTGCCGATCAAATCGGTAATGCTCTGAATCCCTTGGTGGAGCACATCGTTGACGATGGCAAAGGCGTCGGTCATCGGCGTTCTGCTATCGACGATCTGCAATAATTTATCGTTGGGAATGGTAATCAAAGCGTCGACTTCTTCCTTTAACTCGGTAATGCCGTATTCCGCCTGCTGTGCGCGGCGGCGGCCTTCAAAGCCAAAGGGACGGGTCACAACGCCAACGGTCAGGGCGCCAATCTCTTTCGCCACATTGGCGACGATGGGAGCTGCGCCGGTACCGGTGCCGCCGCCCATACCAGCGGTCACAAATACCATATCAGAACCGTTGAGGATCTCTTTGATGTCTTCTCTGCTTTCTTCCGCAGATTTGCGGCCCATTTCGGGATTGCCGCCAGAGCCTAAGCCCTTTGTCAGTTTTGTACCAATTTGCAGTTTTTCATCGGCTTGGGATTTTTTCAGCACTTGAAGGTCGGTATTCACGGCGACAAAGTCCACACCGCCGACTTTGTTGCTGATCATATGGTCGATGGCATTGTTACCGCCGCCGCCGACGCCTACTACCCTTATTTTTGCAAACTGATCATATTCCATGTCTTCGAATTCCAGTGCCATGCAATATTTCCTCCCTATTTTCTATCTATAAACTTAATTTTGCGCAAAATTATTATACACCTTTTTCTCTATTCTACAAAAAAGTCGAAATACCTGCCGCCAAAAAAAACTTTTTCATATTCCCGCAAACGCCGCAATCAGGCTCAATCTCATGTTGCCGCGCCGCTTTCGCCGGTATTCAGCGGCTTTTCCTTGATGACCGGTTCATCGGGAATACTGATGTCAATATATTCCAAACTTTCCAGTTTTTGCTGGGATATCGAGCTCACAAGAGCGGCCAAAGCCGCAAGCTTTTGCTCCAAACGGCCTGTGGTACCCAGACGCACTTCCACACCGTTGAGGTAGATATTGTTCACACTTTCCGATTGGGCGCTGATTTCCAGCGTATAATCGGAAAAAAGAGGCGTGGCCTTGGCGGCGATGATGAGATCCGTATTGAGCTCCGCGTTGTTTAGTTGTAAGCCGATGGAAATAAAAGAGGGAACCTCAAAGCCGGAGAAAAGCGGCAAGGAGTCGTCCACCATCTCGCTTTCGCCCACCACCACTTTATCGGCGTCGATATAATAGTATGTCTCGTCGTCAACAAAACCGGCGACAGCATCTTTTTCCGTTATTTCAATGAGAATTTTATGGAACGGGCGCACCCGTACCCTTACGTCTTCAATGAGCACATGGAGACCGATCTGATCTGCGGCGGCAGACACGTTGCTTTGAAAGAGGTCGTCCCCGATATGGATGCCGGAAAGGGTAATGATATCGGCGTCGGAGACTTTACTGTTCCCCTCAATCTCGAATTCTTCCACTTTAAAACTGCTGTTGAGCAACAAGAAATAGGCGATGACAAAAAGAGACACGACGACGCCGGCGCGAATCAGAAAACCCGTCACGGACCCGGTCTGCTTTTTTTTCTCCCGCCGTTTCATGCTTTTTTCCCGTAAACTGACCTTGGCTTTCCTTTTTCTGCCCGGGCTGCCGGAGCCTGCCATTTTCTCACCTCGCACTCAAATAGACCTGTTTATTATTATAGCTTTTTTTATAATACAAGTAAAGTAGATTTTCAAAAAAAGAGCAGTAACATTACGTTACCGCTCCCCTATCATTCGCTGCGCTCAATCCTTGCGCCCAGTTCGTTGAAAACAGCTTCGAGGTTGCAATACCCTCTCTCAATGAAAGACGCGTTATGAACCACCGTTTCTCCTTCGGCGGCCAATCCCGCCAGAATCAGGGCTGCGCCACCCCTTAAATCCAAAGCCTCCACATCGGTTCCCTCTAAGGGCGTATCCCCCCGCACCACGGCCCATCTGCCATCCACCTTAATATCGGCGCCCATGCGGTTTAAATCGGTACAGTGGCCGAAACGGTTTTCAAATATGCTTTCACAGATCACCGAAGCGCCTTCGGCCTGGGTCATGGCGGCCATAAACTGGGGCTGAATATCGGTGGGAAAACCGGGATAGGGCATGGTTTTCAAATCCACGGCCCGCAAGGTGCCGCCTTTGACGCGGAGGGCGTCAAAGGAACCCTCAATGACCACACCGGCCTCCGCCATTTTCATGGTGACCGCCTCAATATGTTCGGGTCGAACCTTTTTGATGCTCACATCGCCGCCGGTGAGCGCCGCGGCCAAAAGCAGTGTGCCGCCGACGATGCGGTCGGGAATGATCTCGTATTCCGTGGGATAAAGTTTTTCCACACCGCTGATAAAAAGAGTGTCGCTGCCAATCCCCGTGATCTTAGCGCCGCAGGCCACGAGGAAGGAGCAAAGATCCGCTACCTCCGGTTCGCGGGCAGCGTTACGGATCATCGTCTCCCCTCTTGTTTTCACCGCGGCCATGATGAGATTTTCCGTCGCGCCGACGCTGGGAAAATCGAGATAGAGATCGCTCCCTTTGCGGTTTTTACCGTGGCTTACGATGATCCCGCCGTGTTCCACCACTTCCACACCGAGTTTGCGCATACCTTTGATGTGATGGTCCATGGGTCGGCTGCCGATGCGGCAGCCGCCGGGCATGGGGATGCGGGCAAAAGAAAACCTGTCTAAAAGAGGCCCCCAAATCAAATTGGAAGCCCTCATGGTTTTCATCATGGTGTCGGGAACGTCCTGATATCTGACGCTCTCGGCATTGATGATCAATATATCGTTTTCCGCTTTTACCGCAATGCCCAATGCCCCAAGGATCGTACACATCGCGGTAACGTCGGTAAGCTGGGGTACATTTTTTAAAACGACCTCACCGTCAACCATCATTGCCGCGGCCATGATCGGGAGCACGGCATTTTTTGCGCCACCGATATGCACGCTGCCTTTCAGTCTTCTGCGGCCGGTAATTTTTAATGCGTCCATGCTGGCCTCCTAATATCTATCACGGTCTGCCTATCTTCAATACCTCCGGTTCCAAAACAACGCCGTGCTGCCTTTTTACTTCCGCTTGCACTTTTTCCATCAAGGTTAAAACGTCCTTGGCGGTACAACCGCCAAGATTGACGATAAAATTGCCGTGTTTTTCGCTGACCTGGGCATTGCCCACGCGCAAACCGCAAAGACCGGAAACCTCCACCAAACGGCCGGCATGATCCCCTGAGGGATTCTTAAAAACGCTGCCCGCCGAGGGCAAATCGAGAGGCTGGTTTTTTCTTCTCAGCTTCAGCGTTTCCTCCACCGCGGCGAGGAGCTGGCCTTTGTCGCCATAACTGGTACGGATCATGGCCTTTGTCACAATGGCGCCGTTTTCCATCAGAGACGTATGACGGTAGCCGTAGGAAAGATCGCTTTTCGCAACCACTCTGATGTTGCAGTCCTTGTCGATGATTTCCACCGCTTCCAGGGTTTCATAAAAGAAGTGGCCGTAAGCGCCGGCATTCATATAAGCTGCGCCGCCGATGCTGGCGGGGATTCCCGCCGCCCATTCCAGGCCTTTCAGACCCAATTTTGCCGTTTCGCGGGCCATTTTCGTCAGGGTGCAGCCGCTTTTCGCGGTAACCAAAGTATCTTCCACCGTATAGGTCGCCATGCCTTCGCCGATGCGTATCACGATGCCCCGGATCCCGCCGTCAAGCACGAGGAGATTGGAACCGTTGCCAATGACCAGGTAAGGCACATCATTTGCCCGGGCAAAGCGGACTGCCGCCGCGATATCCTCGGCGTCTTTTGGTAAAACGAGACAGTCGGCGGGGCCGCCGATATGCCAGGTGGTATATTTTTTCATCGGAACGTCAAAAAAAACGTCCCCTTTTACTTTCGATTTTAAAGCAGAGAGTTCCATTTCATTCCCCTAATAATATATCCCGCAGTTTTTCCGAGGTGCAGCGGATATTCCCAGCGCCCATCAGGAGCAGGATATCGCCGGGACGCATATTTTTCACAAGATAGCTGACGAGTTCCTCTTTGGCGGCAAAATGAAGGGGTTTTAACCCCCGTTTGGCGATTTCCTCTACGATCATTTGGGAGGAAACACCTTCGATGGGCTCTTCCCAGGCAGAGTAGATATCATCAATGATGATCACATCGGCATCGCCGAAAGAAGCGCCGAATTCCTGATACAGTTCTTTGACGCGGCTGTAACGGTGGGGTTGAAAAACAGCGATCACGCGAGCAAAGCCGCTGTCTTTTGCCGCTTTGATGGTGGCCCTCACCTCCGTGGGATGGTGGGCGTAATCGTCGACGATCACAATGCCGTCTCTGTCATACAAAACCTCAAAACGTCGGCCCGTGCCGGTAAAGTTTTCCAGATGGGCGGCGCTGCGGTCAAAGGGGATGCCGCCAAGATAGGCGGCGTAGATTGCCGCCAAAGCGTTGCTGATGTTATGGATCCCCGGCACGCGCAAATGGAGATCAGCCACTTTTTGGCCTTTATAATAGACTTCCGAAATGGAAGAAAGTCCCTCCATGCGTATATTCTTCACCGTCAGATCGACGGCGCGGTGTTCCAAGCCATAGGAATGAAAGGGTCCTGCGCATTTTTCCGCCAATTCTCTTGTTCTGCGGTCGTCAAGACAGAGAATCAAATCCTTGCTTTGGGCGGCAAAGCGGCAGAAGGAGTGCTCCAAATTGGCCTCGGTGCGGTAGTAATTCATATGCTCCGGTTCAATATTGGTGATGATGGTGCGGTGGGGCCGGAGTTTTAGGAAAGAGCCGTCGCTTTCGTCGGCCTCCACCACCCAGATATCGCTGTCGCCCTTTTGGGCGTTGCTGCCGATCAGCGGTAAAATCCCGCCGAGCACAATATTGGGCTCTAATTTTTCCATATCGTAGATCAGGGCCAGCATGGCGGAGGTCGTTGTTTTCCCGTGAGCGCCGGCGACGGCCAAACCGCGGCCGCTGTTAAAGAGACGCGCCAGCAATTCCCCGCGGTGAACAATGGGAATGCCCCGTTCCCGGCCGATCACCATTTCCGGATTATCGTCTTTGATGGCGCTGGAATAGATGATTTCTCCGCAGTGTTCCGGTACGTTGGCCGCGTCATGACCGATATGGATCAAAGCGCCCATGTTCCGTAAATCTTCAATGACTTTCGTTTCCTGTACGTCGGAACCGCTGACGTCGTATCCCATGGATAATAATATTTTTGCCAAGGCGCTCATACCGATACCGCCGATGGCAATAAAATGAACCGCACCCTTATGACTCATGGTTACCTCCTCGGGGGCCGAAACCCCTGCTTTATCTTATGTCAATGCACTCAATCGGTGCCTGACCCACTATTTTTCTTTGATCAGGGCGCACCCCGCGTCGACAATCCGCTGGAGGGCGTCGCCTCTGGCTTCCCCGCGCATTTTTTCGCCCATTTGCCGGCGATAGGGCTCATCCTCAATGAGCCGATCCAAGGCGGGGGCGAGCTTGTCTTTTAAGGCGGCGTCCAGCACCATTTTGGCCGCGCCTTTCCCATCGTAATAGGCGGCGTTCTTTTCCTGGTGTCCGTTGGAAAAAGGATAGGGCACGAGGATGGCGGGAACCCCTTTCACGGCGATCTCCGCCAAAAAAGAAGCGCCGGCCCGGCCGATACAGATATCGGTTCTGGCCAGAACAGAGTCCATTTTCTGCTCGTACTCCCGCACCCGGACAAAGGGGTAAGAAAGCAGGGCGGCATCGTCCTTGTTCATTTTGCCGACAATATGATAAAAGAGCACCTTTTTCTTTTCCCGGTATATCTTATAATAGTCCGCCATGGCCATGTTGATGTGGTGAGCGCCTTGGCTGCCGCCGGTGATGGTCACCAAAAGGGTGTCGTCGTCGATGCCGACGTAGGCGGCCCCGTCGTCTCTGACGGCGGTTTTGATGGATTCCCGCACCGGCATTCCCGTCAAAATGATTTTCTTGGCGTCTTTGACATATTTTGCCGTGTCGGTATAGGTCAAACAGAGACAGTCGGCAAGAGCCGCCAACTGCTGATTGGCTTTGCCCATTTCGGCGTTGGCCTCGTGAAGCATGGTTTTCACGCCGAGCTTTGCCCCGGCCCTTAACACCGGAAAGGAAGCGTAGCCCCCGGTACCGACGATGAGATCCGGTTGAAAAGCGGCGATGATCCGCTTTGCCATTTGAAACGATTTCAACACCAGATAAGCGTTTTTTGTCAAAACAAAAATATTTTTATTGCGCAGGGCCTTCACGGGGAGCAATTCATAACGGAATTCCTCATTGGGCATAATGTTCTTCTCGATGCCGTAGTCGGAGCCGATATAGAGGATTTCCGCGCCTTTTTCGCGAAACGCGCGGCCGATGGCAAGAGCGGGATAGAGATGCCCGCCGGTACCGCCGCCGCTGATGATAACTTTCATCCGATATCTCCTTTGGGTAAGCGGGTGGATAAATTCAGCAGCAACCCCACACCGATCATGGTGAATATCAAGGAGCTGCCGCCATAGCTGATAAAGGGTAAGGCGATGCCGGTAACGGGCATCATGCCTGTGGCGACGAAGAAATTGATCAATGTCTGCACACCGACCGTCGCAGTGAGTCCCAAAGCCAAAAGGGCATGGAAGGGATCTTCGCTGAGGAGCGCGATGCGCACACCGCGCCAAACGAAAACGGCAAAGAGGAACAGTGTAAAAATCGTACCGATCAGACCCAGCTCTTCACCGATGAGAGAAAAGATAAAATCCGTATGGACTTCCGGCAAGTAATACCATTTGGAGCTGCCGTTGCCCAATCCCACGCCGGTAAAGCCGCCACTGCCGATGGCAATCAGCGACTGTACGGTCTGAAAGCCATAGCCTTGGGCATCGGCCCAAGGATTCAGAAAAGCGGTAAACCGCGCCATGCGGAAGGGTTCCCAAATAATGGCCGCCGCCACCAGGGCCACGCCGAGAATGATCATAGTAAAAAGATAGCGGTATTTGACGCCACCGGCCATCATCATCAGAAATGCGGTGCCCACCAAAGCCACGGAAGTGCCGAGATCCGGCTGTAGCATAATGAGACCGACGATGAGGCCGCACACGGCGATCAACGGTAAAAAACCGAAAACGAACGTTGCCGTTTTTTCCCGACGCCGACTCATATTATAAGCAAAAAACAGCACGAGTGCAAGCTTTGCGAATTCAGAGGGCTGAAAATGGATGGGACCCAGCAAAATCGACCGCTCCGCGCCGAGGGAAGAGATACCGGCGCCTAATTTAACGAAGAGCAAAAGGATGACGGCGGCAATCAACGAAGGCCAAGCCGCTTTTTTGACGAGGTTCATGTCGAGCTTCAGCATGAAAAACATCACAACAATGCCGATGGCCACCCACATACACTGTTTTTTCAGGTAGTAAAAACTGTCGTTGATGGCGCTGTCCGCGGCGATATACTGGCTTGCGCTGTAAACCATGATCATACCGAAGGTCAAAAGTCCCGTCACCGCCAGAAACAACAAGAAATCAGGTTGCTTTCTCCCCCTGTTTCGGTCCGCATCCGCCATTGGTTTTCCCCCTTTTGAGCTTTAACACGATGTCCTTGAAAACCTGACCACGCTGTTCATAATTATCAAATTGATCAAAACTGGCATTGGCGGGAGAGAGTAAAACGATGTCGTCTTTCACCGCCTTTTTCGCCGAAAGAGCCACTGCCGCGGCGAGATCTTCGGCGATGGTAACATCTTCTAAACCGGCTCTTTGGGCGGCGTCGGCCATATCGGCCGCCGCCTCGCCGATCAAGATCAGCGCTTTGCATTTTTCGGCGATCAATTTTCCCAGTTCGCCGAAATCGTTGCCTTTGTTGCGGCCGCCGGCGATCAGCAAAATCGGCGCGTCGCCGTAGGAGGCCAAGGCCTTAAAAACGGCGTCGGGATTGGTTGCTTTGGAGTCGTTGACATAGCGCACGCCTTTGATGACGGCCACGTCTTCCAGACGATGCTCCACACCGGCAAAGGTTTTGAGGGTTTTTACGATGACCTTTTGATCGATGTTCAGTAGTTTTGCCACGGTAATGGCGCCCAAAGCGTTTTCCAAATTATGGGGCCCCGGCAGACGAATATCGGAAACCGGCATCACGATACTGTTTTCCTGTTCCATTCCGGCAGGTCCTTGAAAAAGGATGTGATTATTTTGGAGCGAGGTTCCCGTATATATATGATCCTTGCAACTGAAAAATACCGGGATACCGCCGGTAATTTTTTCCAGGGAGCGAATGGCTTTATCGTCATAATTCAAAACCGTGTAATGCTTTTTGCTTTGCTTTGCGGCAAGATTCCCCTTGGCCGCCAAATACTCTTTCATGGAACCGTGACGGTCCAAATGATCCGCGGTAAGATTCAGGAAAAGCGCGATGGTCGCATCCATGCGGTCGATGGTTTCCAACTGAAAAGAGGACATTTCCACCACGTAATAGTCGTACTTATCGTTGAGACCGGATAACAGCGGCACGCCGATGTTGCCGCCGACAAAAACATGGTAACCGGCGGCTTTGAGGATTTCCCCAATCAAAGTCGTCGTGGTGGTCTTGCCATTGGTGCCGGTGATGCCGATGATCGGTTTCTTAATGAACCTGGCGGCAATTTCCAATTCCCCCCAAATAGGGATGTGATGATCCCGGAGCGCCACAGCGCAAGGGTGGGTTAAGGGAATCCCCGGACTGATCACGGCAAAGGCAAACCGCTCCTTATGAAAATCCGGCAATGTACCGAGAAACAGTTTGCAGCCTTTTGCCCTCCATTCATCGTAAACAGGTTTTTCCTCTGTATTATCATCGTAAAGCGATACGCAGCAGCCTTTTTTCAAAAGGAACGTCACCGCGCTGAGACCGCTCTTGCCGGCGCCCAGAACAAGGGCGCGTCTTTTTCCCATATTCATTTCTCCATAAGCCTCTATCTATCAAAATTTAAAATAAATCAGCAGACCGCCTACGACAAGAAGCAAAGACGCGGCCCAGAATGACAATACAACATTCGTTTCTTTCCATCCCAATTGTTCAAAGTGGTGATGCAGCGGCGCCATGCGAAAAACCCGTTTGCCGGTGAGTTTGAAGCCGATCACCTGAATCATCACAGACAGAACTTCAATCACGAAAACACCGCCCATGATGACGAGGAGCAGTTCCGTTCCGGTCAAGATAGAGAGCACGGCAATACCGCCGCCCAGGAACAGGGAACCGGTATCGCCCATAAATACTTTGGCGGGATAACGGTTAAAGAAAAGAAAGGAGAGACAAATCCCTGCCATCACCGCGGCGAATACCGTCAGCGCCGTATAATCCACAGCGCCAAAGGGCGGATGTTCGATACAGTAATAAGAGATCAAAGCATAGCCCAAATAAACGAAAAAGCTGACGCCGGCGGCGAGACCGTCGAGACCGTCGTTGAGGTTCACGCCGTTGGTCACACCGGCAATCAGGACAAAGGCCAACACAAAGTAAATACCGCCGATTTCCGTAAAGCCCAGGCCGGGGAGATACAGCTCCGTACCGCGGCCCAAGGTAATCACCGCGCCGTAAATCAGGAGCGCCGCGATGACGATTTCCCCGAACATTTTCTGATAAGCCCTTAAACCAAGGGAACGCTTTTTCACCGTCTTAATAAAATCATCCAAAAATCCGAGGAGACCGTAGAGCAAGGTGATAATCACAGCCAACAGTGAAGTCACGCCAAAATCCGCCAAAAACAGCATGGAGAGCACGAGAATCGCGGCAAAAGCCGCTCCGCCCATGGTCGGGGTGCCGCTTTTTTTCAGATGCTGCCGCGGCCCGTCGGTACGGATATTTTGTCCGAATTTCAAGCGCTTTAAAAGCGGAATGGTGGAAGGAATCAAAAGGAGGCCAATGCCCCAGGCAATGACGAACGCAAATAGCAAATATTTCATAGTTCTTCTCCGATATTGGTCTATTTAGCAAAAAGCCAGCGCTTTTTTGACTTCTTCAAAATCATCGAAGTGGTGTTTCTCCGTACCGATGATCTGGTAGTCTTCATGGCCTTTGCCGGCGATCACCACAAGATCGTCGTCGTCGGCCATGAGCACGGCGTCGCGAATGGCTTCCCGGCGGTCACAGCGAATTTCATAAGCGCCGCCGCTCTCCTTAACGCCCTCCTCTACCATGCGGATGATGGACATCGGTTCTTCCGTGCGGGGGTTATCCGAAGTAATCAAAGCGAAATCGGAAAGGCGGCCGCCGATTTTACCCATCACGGGGCGTTTTGTCCGATCCCGGTCGCCGCCGCAGCCGAAGACGAGGATCACGCGTTTGGCCCCAAGTTTATTGGCGGTTTCCAGAATGTTCTGGAGACCGTCGGGGGTGTGGGCGTAATCGATAATCACCGTTGGCCCGCATTTTTCTTTGATCTTTTCAAAGCGTCCCCTGACCTGTTTGGCGCAGGATAAGGATTGGCTGATGAAGGCCAAAGGGATCCCTGCTTCAGCCGCCGCGGCAATGGCCGTCAGAGCGTTATAAACATTAAAATCGCCGATCAGACTCATCTTTACGGGGTAGCTTTTGCCGTCAAAAAGTAGGTCAAAGGAGGTGCCGTTGGCGTCCATGACGATGTTTTTCCCTTGAAAATCAGCGCCGTCCTTTAAACCGTATGTCTTAACCGGCACTTTGGTGACAGCAAGAAAATCAGCGCGGTAGGGACTGTCGTAATTGACGATGCCGCAGCCCTGGTTTTCCCGGCGCAATCCCGCAAAAAGCAGCTGTTTGGCCTGTAAATAATCGTCGAAGGTTTTATGATAATCAAGATGATCCTGGGTCAAATTGGTAAAAGCCGCGATGTTGAAATCAAGGGCGGAAACACGCCCCTGTTTCAAGGCGTGAGAGCTGACTTCCATAACCAGATATTCACAGTGGTTGTCGGTCATTTCCTTTAAATAACCGGATATTTCCAATGATTCCGGCGTCGTGTGGGTGGCGGGAATGACTCGGTCGCCGATGATGATATGGTTCGTGCCCATCAACGCCGTTTGCTTTCCGTAATCATCGAGAATATGTTTGATCAAATGCGTGGCGGTGGTCTTGCCGTTGGTGCCGGTGACGCCGATGATCTTCAGCTTATTGTGAGGGAAGCCGAAAAATGCCTCGGCCATCTTAGCCAGTGCCTCACGGCTGTCGGCTACGACCAACTGGGGAACCTCCAAGCCGGAAATCGCCTCTTCACAAACGAGGGCGCAGGCGCCGCTGGCCACGGCCTGGGCCGCGAAGCGGTGGCCGTCGGAGCTTTCGCCGCGGATGCAGAAAAAGACGCTGTCCTTCTTCACCTTACGGGAATCATATTGCAAATCAGCGATTTCCGGATTACCGCCAACCGATTCAAAACCGGCCAAAGCCGTCAATTCATGCCACTTCATGGTTTTCCTCCATCAGATCAGGGGCTCAAGGTAACCTCTTCGCCCGTTTTGTTTTCAAATGTCACGGTGACCACATCACCGCGCTGTACGGCGCTGCCTGCCGCCGGTTCCTGGGATACGGCTGCGCCGCTGCCTTCGTAGACAAAGACGAGACCGAGGGCGTCGGCAATGAGTCCGGCTTCCAAAAGCCGTTTGCCGGTAAAGTCCGGTAAAATCACCGAAGTCTCTTCGCTGCCCCCCAGGGTAATCACAACGGTACTGCCTTCTGCCACTTCTTCTAAGACCGCCGGGGTCTGGGCCACGACTTTATCGCCGCTGCCTGCCACCCGGGTTTTGAGGTTGGCTTCTTGGAGCAAAGAGGCGGCTTCCTCCGGGGAAAGTCCCGTTACCGAGGGAACCATCACGGTTTCCGTTTTTTCCGCGTCTTCCCCTTTTTCGTCGGCCTCCAAGACTTCTGGTTCCACACCGAGATAGACGAGGGTATCTTCCATAATTCGTTTACAGACCGGCGCCGCGATGGTACCGCCGTATATGGGATAGCTGCCGGGTTCGTCGATGACGACAAGACAGACAATTTCAGGGTCATCCATGGGCGCCGCGCCGATAAAGGAGGCCACGTACTTTGAGGACGAGTAGGTACCGTTCACAAATTTCTGCGCCGTCCCTGTTTTACCGCCGACTCGGTACCCTTCGATATAAGCTTTGTTGCCGGTACCGTTGGCGACCACCTTTTCCAATATCTTACAAACTCTTTTCGAGGTTTCCTCGCTGATCACGCGGCGTACCTCTTTCGGATCTATCTCTTCCGTGATATTACCGTCGCTGTCCAAAATGGCTTTTACCAGCTGCGGTTCCCTTAGGATACCGCCGTTCACCGCGGCGGACACCGCGCTGATCAGCTGGATCGACGTCAAACCGTAGCCTTGGCCGATGTACATATTGGCCACGTCGACAGCGTTCACTTCTTCGACTTCCTCCAGTTTTTGCAGGCTGCCGGCGCTTTCTCCCGGCAGGGAGATTCCGGTCGGCTGGCCGATGCCGAAGCTCTTCAAATAACGGTAAAAGGTGCGCGAATCATCGGCGTCGATACGCTGCCCTACCTGGACAAAGGCGGGGTTACAGGAATTTTCCGCCACCTCCACAAAGGTCTCGCTGCCGTGGGGCGTCCGCGACCAACAGCGTATTCTGACCTTGCCGACCATGATATAACCGGGGTCGTAAAACCGATCGTCTTCCTCGACGACGCCCTCTTCCAGGGCTGCACTGATGGTCATGATCTTCGCGGCACTGCCGGGTTCGTAAAAATCGCTGACTGCCGTATTGCGCCAAAGGGCTGCTTCGTAATCACTGTAATGGTTGGGGTCGTAACCGGGGCGCACGGCGAGGGCCAAAATTTCCCCGGTATCGGGGTCCATGACAATGGCCGTGGCTCCTTTCGGGTTGACGCTGCCGCTCATCAAAGCGTCCAGTTCCCGTTCGCAGAAATACTGGATATTTTCATCGATGGTCAGCACCAGGGAGCTGCCTGCCGTCGGTTCCACATAGGTTTGATGGGAACCGGCAATTTCCTGGCCATGGCTGTCGTACTGGGCTAAAATATAGCCGTCTGCGCCGGTGAGGGTCGTATCTTCCATGGCCTCCAAACCCTCTAATCCCTGATTGTCGATACCGACAAAACCCAGGGCGTGGCAGGCGAGGACATCGTTGGGATAGCTTCTTTTCGTCTCCGTGGTCAGACCGATCCCGGTAAGGCCGGCATTTTTCACTCGGAAGGCGGTTTCCTCGTCCACTTTTCTTTTGATCCACTCAAAGGCTCTTCCCGAGGTCAATTTCGCAAGCACGGTTTCTTTGTCAAGCCCAAGGATTTCGCTGAGGGTCGCCGCGATAGCCGGGGCTTCTTCGCTGTCGATTTCCGTGGGGGAAGCATAAACAGAATCCACGGAGACGCTAACGGCGAGGATATTGCCGTTTCTGTCATAGATCGTGCCGCGTCCCGCTTCCACCGGGACTTCTCTCATTTGCTGGTCTTTTCCTTTCTCCGCCAAGTCATCAGCGGCGAAAACCTGGAGATAAAAGAGGCGGAAAAAAACAGTGAAAAAGAGCAAGCTGAATAATAAGAAAATCAGCGTCGTTCGTTTCCTCAGGCGCAAGGAAACGCTGCTGTTTTTGTTTTGTTCCACGATGTTCCACCTGCCTTACGCTGTCATTTGAACAAAACGGTTTCCTCTTGTCTGCACATACCATTTAATTATACAACAAAATGCCGCCGGAATACATAAAAACTTTTATAAATTCCCGCCGCATTTTGAAATCTTGTTTTCTGCCGCTGCTTTTCCCTGCTTTACGACCCGGGGAAAAGGCGCTTGAACACAGAGAAGATGCCGTAACCTTCGGCGCTTTTTGTTTTTTCTGCTGCATCCGCCGCATCCGGGGAATCCGAAGCAGCCTTTGCCGCCGTATAGTAAACGATGTCTGCCTCTCCCGCCTGAACCATACCGAGTTCCCTGCGGGCCACCTCTTCGATGCGTTGTGCTGAGGAGAGTTGGGCGATTTCCGTTTTCAAGGCGGCGTTTTCTCTTTCCACCGCCGCCGTTTGGTTTTTCAGATCCGTCAGATTCCTGCCTTTTGCCTGCATCAAAGCGTCACAATAGATATAGCCCACCGCCAGGATCAGCGTCAGCAGCATCAAAAAGAGGGGACGCGCGATCATGGCCAACGACGATCTTTTTTTCGTATGTCTCACCTGCCGTCAAATTCTCATGCCGACCCGCAGTTTCGCGCTGCGGGCTCTGGGGTTCTCTACCAATTCCGCTTCTCCCGCCGTAATCGGTTTTCTCACGGTGATTTTCATCAGCCGTTCTTTGTTGCAGGTACATACTACCTGTGACGGCGGACAGATACAATCTGCCGCCAAATACTTCATGGTTTCCTTGACAATGCGGTCTTCCAGGGAGTGAAAACTGATCACCGCCAAGATTCCGCCGGGGTTCAGGTGACGGGCGGCCACTTCCATGGTGGGCGCGATAATCTGCAATTCGTTGTTGACGGCGATTCTCAGGGCTTGAAAGGTTTTTTTCGCCGGATGGTGTCCCTCTTCCCGAACCTTTTTGGGAATGGCGGCTTTGATGATCTCCACCAGTTCACCGGTGGTCTCAATGGGCTGTTTTTCTCTGCGTTCCTTGATAAAGGCGGCAATCCGCTTGGCCCAGCGCTCCTCCCCATAACGGTAAATCAGCTGCGACAACTCTTCTTCGGGGAGATTGTTCACGAGATCTTTTGCCGTCAATGTTTTGCCGTTCCGATTCATGCGCATATCGAGGGTGGCGTCCTGCTGATAGGAAAACCCCCGCTCCGCCTGGTCGAGCTGGGGAGAAGAGATGCCGAGATCCATCAACACACCGTCGACCTTGGGGATATTCAATTTCGACAGAATCTCCTCTAAATTGCAAAAGTTATCCCAAACAAAAATAGCCCGCCCACCATAAGGCGCGAGCCGTTTTGCCGAAGCCTTAATAGCTTCTATATCCTGATCGATGCCGATGACCCTTGTTTCAGGCCCGCTCAAGAGAATTGCTTCGCTATGGCCGCCTCCACCCATGGTGCAATCAACATAAATTCCGTCTTTTTTGGTGACAAGTTCCCCTATGGTCTCACGAAGCAATACCGGTTGATGCAAAAACTGACTCATAGTATCTCCTTGACTTTCCGGAAATCATCTTTTCTCAAATATCAAATATTTCCATACCTTCACTGACATCCATCGATTCCGCGTTATCGTCACAGTAAGCGCTCCATTTTTCAGCGGCCCAAATTTCCACTCGGTTGGCCACGCCGATGACGGTAACATCCATTTTATCGGTGAGTCCGGCGTATTCTCTCAGGGTCGGCGGCACGAGAACGCGACCCATGGCGTCGGTTTCCCCTTCGTCGGCGGAGGAGAAAAAATTACGAACAAAAGCCCGGTACTGGGCTTTTGAAAAAACTTCGCTGTTTTCAATACGCTCCTCTACCCGTTCCCATTCTTCCATGGGATAGGCGTAGAGGCATTGGTCGGGCCCTTTGGAAAACATAAAATGTTCCCCCAAGCCCTCTCGGAGTTTGGCAGGGATACTCATGCGCCCCTTTTTATCAATGGTATGGTGATATTCGCCTCTGAACCGGGAAGCCACGGTATCCCTCCTTTCCAAAAAAATCCTGCCCTTTCTTCTTAGACGGGCAGGCAAGGGCGGAACCTCGGGTAGCTCCTCCCTTGCAGTTCTTTCCGCCGTTGCACTTTGCTGTCTGTTCTTTTTCGATCAACGGCTTTGCAGTTTTTCACTTTCTCTTTTAGGAGCAATTTGGAGCAATTGGCAGTTCCAAAAATTATGTCGTTTCTATGTCTTCCCGCTTTGACGTTTTTATCTTTTTTAAACGGAAATGGGGTTTCCCCCGATCTGTTGTGGGGTGCAGTTTTTTCTTAGGTTTTGCTTTTAAAGCTTTTATCTCTCGTTGAAAACGTGTGACCATGGAAAAGTTCTAAGTGTCCTTCATTTCTTTCCACTTCTTACCACTTTTTGCAACTTTTAACCACTTTTCTATATAGTAAACCATAAAAATAGATTTGTAAAGAGCTTTTTCAAAAAAAATTAATTTTTTTCATAAATAAGCAACGCGGCTTCCGCTCATGGGCGCTTTTTAGCCGCGTTTTATAAAATCACGTCGTTTTCAGCAAAAAACCGCTGTCCGACAAAGACGTTCCAATGGCTCAACGCCTTTTTCTTTTCGAAAAAATACGGTAAATCACATAGGCAATCACGCTTAGCAGCAAGACGGCAGCTAAGATGGCCAAAAGCCCAAAGGAACCGGCCAAATCAACGAAGCTGAGGGAAAGCAAAGTCATGATGGCGCCGGAAATCATGGCGCCTAAGGTCAGCGCCGCTATGGCCCTGAGCGGCTTCAGATTCAGCATGAAACTGATCAAAGAGCCGGTCCACACGCCGGTTACCGGCAGCGGAATACCGACAAAAAGGGCGAGGCCGATGGCGCCCTGTTTTTCAATGGTCTGCCCTTTTTCCCTGGCTTTATCGACAAAGCGGTGCAATATTTTGCGGGTAAAGGGCAGCCGATCGCATATTTTGTAGATCAGCGGCCACATAAACAGGATAAAAGGAATTGGCAGCAAATTACCGAGAACTCCCCAAAACCAGGCGTCAAGGGGCGCCATACCGCCGGCGATGCCAAAGGGGATGGCGGCCCGCAGTTCCGTCAGGGGAATGGCCGATGCAAAAAAAACAATCCAGTTTAAGGGTAAATCTCCAAGAAAAGCAAAAACACTGTCACTCATAAGGACTCCTTTAAAAAATTTCTTATCTTATACAATATTTATGATACTCTCCGTTCTTTTTTCTCAAAAAAGAAAAGATACAAAATACTTTCCACCTGCCATGGCTTAGAATTTTCCGGCAGTATACAAAGGAAAAGCCAACTCCTTATTTCAAGAAGTTAGCTTTTCTTTTCTTAGAGGCTTCATGGGAAAGCCCTTTTTATCAACATTACAATCATTTATTTTTCCGTTGTATCCGCTGTATCCGCAGTGCTGGCCGTAGCCTGGCTCACCAAATTGGCCACATAGGCGATGAGATCGGAAGCGGAAACCTCTTCCGTAGGCGTATCCTCACTGCCTTCGCTGTCCTCACTGGCCTCGCTGTCATTGTCTGTCGTAGCCTCCTCACCGCTGTCGGTTCCTTCTTTCTCCGCTTCCTCGCTAAGCAAGTTTGTCACGGTTTTCATATCGGTGACAAACTGATCGTTTGCGCCCAAGGCGCTCATGGCGCTGTAGTAGGAATCGAGATAGCTTTCGCTAAGATCAACGGTATCGAGGCTTTCATGGAAAGCGGCGCTCAGGCCGTCGGCATCGGCAAGCCCCTGGTAGGCGGAAAATTCATAGCCGTAGGCTGTGGCGTAATCCGCTTTCTCCGCCTTGGCGCAGGCGGTGACCATAGCCTGACCGTATTTTAAAGCCTTTTCATAGCTTTTGCTGTTGTCTTCCAAAAACAGCTCTTGGTATACAGCCAAAGAGAGGTATGCGGAAGCTGCCGTACCCTGGGCTTCCATATCGCCCTTAGCGGCTTTTGCGGAGGCGGCGGCGCTTTCCGCGGTGGCTTCCGCCTTGACAAGGTAGTCCGAAGACGCATCAGCGGAAACGTTGAGACTGCCGCCGAAGTTAGCAAAGGTAAGAAGAAGACTGATTACAATCAACCCCATGAGGACACCGATCAGGATGCGTCTTTTATTTTTCACGTGACGCAAATTTTCAATAAACATGAAAAACCTCCAAAACAAATAAAATAGATTAAATCAATTGATATGATCAATCATAAAAGAAAGATCCCCTTCTGTCAATACGGCAAAAGGGAAAATGCGTCAGCTTGTCAAAAAAGTGGTCTCGCCACTTTCTCGCCAAGCTGATGCGGTGACGGCGCTGCCGCCACCTGGGATTAAAATACCCGGACGGGGAGACGGTGCTCCCCTTCCCACCCTTACCCTGAGGAAGTTTAGCTTTATTGGCAGCCTGAAGCGTTTTTTTATTTTTCTCCGAAATGATGGCCCGGAGGCGGCACTTCGATCCCCATCCGCTCCGTTATGGACTGGGCGCGACCGTAACCCAGGGGTTTAAATACTTCCTTTTTTTCGATTCCGTCGCATTTGGGACATTTCGTGTCCCATTTTTCTTCATATTTACAATTTACAGTAAACTCTTCTTCACATTTTGTACATTTAAAACTATATTTGGGCATCACAGTTCCTCCTAAAATATAAGTATTCTAAATATTTCTCAAAGCGCGGGTCAGTTTACGGATGGACGACGCTTCAACCATCGATACATAGGGCATAAAAGCGAGGGTCTGCACGTAACGGTCCCAATCCTCGGCGGCAATAGGATTCAGCCAGAGAATCTCTTTTACCTTACCGCCGATGTATTTCAGCTTGTCCGCGGCTTTTAGATACTGCACGGTTTTGGTATCGCTCAAAATGATCAATACCGTTTTTCTATTTAACATTCTATCATAGTCTGTCAAAAACTCCAAGAGGGAGTTATGTAGATTGGTACCGTCGCCGATGGCTTCGTTTTTGCTGAAACTCTCGATATTGAAGTGTTTCAAATTCAGTTCATGCAGATGCTCGGCAAAGACGAAACCCTTCATATTGGGGAGCACGGCGGAAAGACCATACATCAGCTCCAGCAAAAAGCCGCTGTATTTCAACATGGATCCGGAAATATCGGTAATCAGAATGATATTCGGCTTTTGAATGCGCTTCTTTTTATATTTCAATTCCAGCAAAGCGCCGCCGTAGCGCAGGGAGTTACGAATGGAGCGCCGCACATCCACGATTTGCCGGCCGGAGCTGCTCTTGTAGCGGCGGCCGATGCGGGTGGCCAGGTGGCGGGCCAGTTGCCGGATCAAAACGACGGCTTCCTTCATTTCCTCTTCTTTGATATCGGCGATATTTTTCATCAGCAAGTCTTTGTTCTCTTGCTTTCGCGCCATATCGTAGAGCACGGCATCCCACTCATCGACGCCGGTGGTTTCAATGGGTACCAGCTGTTCACCGCTCATCATATCGCGCTTTCTCTGCAAAGCGCTTTTCAAGGACTGTTCCAAAATCGGCTTCAGGGATTCGGTGACATTGATTCCCTCGTTGGTTTTCTGAATGAAGTCGCGGATTTTTTGGCGTTCTTCTTCGCTCATGGCGCCGTAGGTTTCCAGATCCTTTTCCGACATGTCCAGGGGCTTTTCTTTAAAGACAAAATCCTCCTTGATTTCTTCCATATCCCGCTTTTTATCCATATACTCCGCCATCTGTTGATCCCTTACGGCCCGGGGGACGAAATAGGCGTTGAAGGTCTCGTCAAAAACGGTGGCGTCGTGTTCGCTTTTGACCAAAACGGAAGAAAGACCGCGATACATCTGATCACGGTCGGTCATGTCGAGAAGGGTCATCACCCTGAGGGCGTCGACCATTTCCGAGATCCCCAAGGTAAGCCCGGCGCTTCTCAAAATATGAATGAAGTTTATGATGTGATTCTCAATTAAATTTTCCATTTTGCAGCGCTCAAATAAAAATTTTTCAGGTTTGTTCTCCCGTCATCGCCCGCAGCATGCGCCCGGCGCCGCCATTTTTAGCGAACTCTTCAAAATCCTCTTCATCCTTCAGCAGCAGGTTCATCGTATCTTCGATCAGCTTTTCGGAAATCCGGTCAGCGTTAAACTGGTGCAGACTGTTGGCCCAATCGAGGGTTTCGGCAATGGACGGCTCTTTGCGCAGGGAAAGCTCGTTCCTTAGATAAGCCGTACCGCGAGCCAGCTGACGGGTGAGTTCCGGGCCCAGTGCCGGCACTTTCGCGTTGATGATGGCGATTTCTTTTTCCAGGGAAGGATAGGTAATATGGAGAAAGACAGACCGGCGCTTCATGCCGTCGGAAAGTTCCCTTTCTCCGTTGCTGGTCAAAATCACAATGGGAATGTGTTTCGCTTTCACGGTACCCAGTTCCGGCACGGAAACCTGAAAATCGGAAAGGACTTCAAACAAAAACGCCTCGAACTCCGCGTCTGTTTTATCGATTTCGTCAATGAGCAGCACGCACTTTTTCTCTGTGCGCAGGGCTTTCAAAACCGGACGGGAAAGCAGATAATCTTCAGAAAAGATATCGTCATCGCCGCAGACATTTTTGTTTTGGATATGCAACAACTGTTTTTGGTAATTCCATTCATAGAGCGCCTTGTTTTCGTCAAGGCCTTCGTAACACTGCAAACGGATCAGTTCCAGGTCAAAGATGTTCGCTAACACTTTGGCAATTTCCGTTTTGCCGACGCCAGCGGGACCGGTAATCAACAGCGGTTTTTGCAGTTTCAAGGCAAGGAAAAGCGGCACGACGATACGGTCGTCGGCAATGTACTTTGCCGCCGCCAACTTTTCCTGCAATTCATTCAGCGTTAAATTTATTTCTTCATTCATTTTTAATTCAAAAATCTCGTTTTTTCCGTACCATCGGTTTCAATGATACCATGTTCCATGGAAATTTTCAGCTGTTCGGCAAAGATCTCCTGGATTTTCTGCATCAGGCAGCAAAGATTGTATTCCGCGGTCAAATATTTGCTTAACAGCTTGTCCTCTTCCATAACCTCACAAATTTCCGCCAAAGCGTCATTGATTTCATCCACACCGTCTCCGGCAATTTCCGCAAGTTCCAAGGCAAATTGCCGTGCTCTGTATTCTCTCAAAATCTCTCTTGCTCTGGGGGTCATTTCGATTTCCGACTTTGTTTCTAAAAATTCGCTGTATTCATGACTCTCTTTGATCGAGACGGCCAGCGCCGCAGTTTTATCGAAAATATCCATTTCCGCACCTCCAAAGTATCCGCTCCAAAAACACTTTCAAATACTCTTTTTTATTATTTCTATGTCATTCGACATTTACCTGCTAAAAAAGTAAAGAGTTAAAATTTTACAACATTATGATAAAAAACCGTCACTTTCCACCAAAACCGGCGACAAAACACGAGCTCAAGCCCGAGTATTCGCCCTTTTTCGACAAATCAAAGAGCAAGACGACGCTTCCTAAAAAGAACAAAAAATCCGCGCCGCGGAAGAAGCCCTAAAGACCGGATATCAATCATCATTCAAACATAATGACAGAAGAAAAGTCAGCAACTTCAGAATATCCCCAGGCTAAATTTACCCGACAATATAATGAGCGCTGACTTTAATGCAAATATAGCAAAATACGAGTCCCTTGCCGAGGGAACCCGCAAAGGGCGGGAGATTTCAAAGGAACAAATTTATTCTTCGATACCCTGCTCCAACCAGGGACACTCAAGACAGCGGTATTCCGGCGTCATATCGGCAGGCAGAATGATCAGTTGCTGACCGGCATAGACCGTATCACTGTCTCTCAGCGAGGCATTGGCCCGGCGCAATTGTTTCGCCGTGGTTTGAAAGCGGGATGCGATGGAGTGCAGCGTATCGCCGCGGCGCACCACATAGATTTCGGGATACAGGCGTTGGCTCGCGCTTTCAAATTCCTCTTCCTCGCTCAGGGGCTCTTCGGCATTTTTACCGCGAATGGGAATGGTCAGCATCATGCCGGGTTCCACATAGTCGGCGTTGACAATGCGGGGATTGGCGCGAATGATATCGTTGGCGCAGATATCATACATCCGAGCGATTTGATAAACGGTATCTCCCTGTTGTACCACATAGCTGACGGATTCCACATAACCGGTGGGAACATGGATGACGGAACCGGGATGCAGTTGGTCTCCCGTTTTTAGCTGTGGATTGTTGCCTCTCAGCTCGCCGAGGGAAACATGAAACATTTCGGCAATGGCTTTCAATGTATTCCCCTGCTGCACCGTATAGTCGAGGCCGTCTGCTTCACCGCGGCAGCAGGTATGATGTTCCGCCGGCGGAATCATCACCATGGTCTGCCGATGAACCACGTCCGCGTCGGTTATTTGCGGATTGGCTCTTTTGAGAGCTTCCAAGGTTGTGCCGTAAAGATTGGCGATGCCAAAGAGCGTTTGCCCTTTTTGCACCAGGTGAGGGCCGGGAATCTGCAATCTTTGATTGGGATAGATCAGGTCGGCGCTGATGATATCGCGGTTGGCGTTTAAAAGAGCCTCCACCGGGACATTATACTTTTGAGCGATCTTATAGATCGTATCTCCCTGTCTCACCGTATAGGTCGCGATATCGCCATTTTCTTGCCGGGGAATGGCGATTTTATCGCCGACGGCGATCTCGTCGGTGTCGGTGACCTGGGGATTGACGCTGATCAGCGTTTCAAAATCCACATGATAAAGGGAGGCGATAAAATAGAGGGTTTCCCCGCTTCTCACGTAATGAAAGCCGGGCAAATACATCTGCATGCCCGGTCTGATCCGATTGGCGTCGGCAATTTGGGGATTTACCAGCATCAATGTTTCAGGGTTGATCGCATAACGCTGGGAGATATTAAAAATGGTATCTCCGTGCTTCACGAAATAGAGCGCGCCGTTATTGACACCCACGGCATTGGGGGAAGCTGTCGCCAGGGGCACTCTCACGGTCTGTCCCGGCACGATTCGGTCGGCGTTTTTGATCTGGGGGTTGGCGGCGATCAGGGCCTCGGCGGAAATACCGTATTTTTGGGCGATCCGCCACAAGGTGTCGCCGGCTTGCATCGTATAAGACATCTGTGCCATTCTGCCGCCGCCGGCCAAAGGAACGTAGATCTTCTGCCCTACTTGAATGATATCAGCGTCCTCGATCTGTGGATTGGCTGTTAGCAGCAGGTCGAGAGAGAGGTTGAATTTCTTGGCGATGGACCACATCGTATCGCCGGATTGCGCCGTATAAACGCTTTTACCGTTGGAAACCGGCAAAGGTATGTTGACCTCTTCTCCGGGAAAAATTTTATTGGGATCCTTGATCTGTGGATTGGCTTTGATGAGTTCTTCCAGGGAAACGCCGAATTTTCTGGCAATCATCCACAGAGTGTCCCCTTTCGCCAGCATATAAACCTGCATGATTGCACCGTCCTTTTCAATGTTTACTATTTACATTATGCGAAAGAAAGAAAATATTGCATGGCCACAAAAAAGGCTCTGCCATAACAAGGAAAAAAACAGAAAAAAGCGAAAACGCAAAGTATTCAAAAATCCGCCAATTTAATAACAAGAATTTAAACTTTTACGGTAAAATTTTTCTACTTCAATCTTGCGGATTTCCCTTTACCTTTCGCTCCAAATCTGTGATAATAAGGGTACAAAGTAGTGCAGATAAAAAAAAGCACACACTATGAGGAGGTATTTTTAACTATGGCAACATTAGAATCCGTATCCAACTGCGTCGTTACCGGCAACATCGGTGCTGTCACCGGTGAAGTTCAAGCTTTGATCGATGCTGGTGTAGAACCCACTTCTATCATCAACGATGGTCTGATTGCTGGCATGAATATCGTCGGCCCCAAATTCAAAGCTGGCGAAATGTTCGTTCCTGAAGTTCTCATGGCTGCAAAAGCGATGGGTGCTGGCGTTGAACTCGTAAAACCTTTACTCGGTGCTGATGATATGCCTTCCTTGGGCAAAGTCATTCTCGGTACTGTAAAAGGCGACTTACATGACATCGGCAAAAACCTCGTTGGTATGATGTTAGAATCCACCGGTTTTGAAGTTGTCAACGTTGGTATCGACGTTGCTCCTGAAAAATTCTTGGAAGCCGCGAAAGAATCCGGCGCTACCATCGTTGCGATGTCCGCTCTTCTGACCACCACCATGCTGGCCATGAAAGAAACCGTTGATCTCTTCAAAGAAAACGGCCTCAATGATGTCAAATTGATTGTCGGCGGCGCCCCTGTTTCCAAAGAATTCGCTGATGAAATCGGCGCTGACGGTTTTGCTCCTGATGCTGCTACCGCTTGCGACCTCTGCAAAGAATTGCTTGCTTAATCAGTATGCGCTTATCAAAAGAGACGGTCTTCACGACCGTCTCTTTTTCTATACTCCCTTTTTTGCGGAGCAGTCCTTTGGCGTCAACAACTGCTGCTATAAAAATATTTAAAAAAACAGTTGACAGATGGGAAGCCATTCATTATAATAGTCACAATATCTTTATATGTAAATTGCGATGACGGGGACAAAGAACTCAAACCCATGATTTTCAGAGAGCTGCCGTATGCTGGAAGGCAGCAATCATGCTGATGTCGAACTCTCCCCTGAGCCGCCGACCGAACGACGTCATGTCCATTAGGAAGGACGGGACTCTGCCGTTAAAAGAGTAACGTATTCGCCGTAAAAGGCCGATATGTATTGAGCGGGTGTATTTTTATATACCAAAAAGAGTGGTACCGCGGATTTTCCGTCTCTAATTATTTAGAGACGGTTTTTTATTTGCAAACGCGGCCAAAAACCTTCTCAATACCGTAAAAAAAGAAAGTGAAGGTAAAAAAAATGAAACAGATCCGAATTTTTGACACAACACTTCGAGATGGGGAGCAGTCCCCCGGTTGCTCCATGAACTTAGCGGAAAAACTGGAAATGGCGGAAGCCCTGGATAAGCTTGGTGTAGACATCATTGAAGCCGGTTTTGCCATCAGCTCCCCCGATGATTTTCAGTCTGTCAAAGCCATTGCCAAAGTGGTTAAAAACGCCGCCGTAGCTTCCCTCGCCCGCTGCACCAAAGAGGATATCGACCGCGCCTGGGAAGCGGTGCAGCACGCCGCCCGCCCCAGAATCCATGTATTCCTCGCCACCAGCGACATCCATTTAAAATATAAACTGAAAATGAGCCGCGAACAAGTCCTCGATCGCATTAAGGAAATGGTCGCCTACGCCAAAACAAAATGCGACGATATCGAGTTTTCCGCGGAGGACGCTTCCCGCAGCGACCGTCAGTATCTCGTCAAAGCCTTTGAAACAGCCATTGCCGCCGGGGCCACCACGATCAATGTCCCCGATACCGTAGGCTACGCCATGCCACAGGAAATGGAAGACCTGATTCGCTATATCAAAGCCAATGTCAAAGGCATCGACCGGGCCGTCATTTCCGTGCACTGCCATAACGATTTGGGGCAGGCCGTAGCCTGTACTTTAGCTTCCATCGCCGGCGGCGCGGAACAAGCGGAATGCACCGTTAACGGCATTGGCGAACGGGCCGGCAACGCCAGTTTAGAAGAAATCGTCATGGCTTTAAAGACAAGAAAAGATTTTTATCAGGCGGAGACAAATATCAATACGAAAGCCATCTACCGTACATCGACGTTGCTTTCCTCCATCACCGGGGTACCGGTGGCCCCCACCAAACCCATCGTCGGCGCCAATGCCTTTGCCCACGAGGCCGGCATCCATCAACACGGTGTGCTCCAGGAAAGAACGACTTATGAAATCATGCGCGCCGAGGACGTGGGCATCCCTCAAAACACCATGGTATTGGGGAAACACTCCGGCAAACACGCCTTTAAAGACCGGCTGATCAGCCTTGGTTACGATCTCAGTGATGAGGAAATCGCCGCGGCTTTCGCCGACTTTAAAACCTTGGCGGATAAAAAGAAAGTCATTACGGATAAAGACATCGAAGCACTGATCAACCTCGATAAACGTTATACCGAGGACACCTACACCCTGAAGCGGTACACCATCGTCACCAGCGAAGAAAACAAACCCCGCGCCACGGTTACCTTGCAAAATGATAAAGGCGAAATCAGAGAAGCTTCGGCGGTGGGCAGCGGCCCGGTGAACGCCGCCTTCTCGGCCATGAACGAGCTCACCAACAATCAATGCCAGCTGCTGAACTACACGGTTCAGTCCGTCTCCGAGGGGGATGACGCCTTGGGCGAGGTTTTCGTCAAACTCGGCAATCAGGACAGTACCATCACCGGCCGGGGCTTAAGCACCGACATCATCGAAGGCAGCCTCATCGCCTATCTCAACGCCATCAACAAAGCAAAATCGCTGATCAGCGCGGAAAAGGAGTGAACCACCATGGGCATGACAATGACACAGAAAATTCTCGCCTCCCACGCGGGGCTGGAAAAAGTCGAGGCGGGTCAGTTGATCCGGGCCAAACTCGATTTGGTGCTGGGTAACGACATCACCTCTTCCGTGGCAATCCGGGAATTCGAAAAAGCCGGTTTTGGAGGAGTCTTCGATCAGGACAAAATCGCCATGGTCATGGATCATTTTGTCCCCAATAAAGATATCAAGGCTGCCGAACAATGCAAAACCTGCCGCACATTTGCCAGGAACCACGATATCCGCCACTATTTCGACGTCGGTGAAATGGGCGTGGAACACGCTCTGCTGCCGGAAAAGGGACTCGTCGCCCCGGGAGAGCTGATCATCGGCGCCGACTCTCATACCTGCACCTACGGAGCGTTGGGCGCTTTTTCCACCGGTGTCGGCAGCACGGATATGGCCGCCGGCATGGCCACGGGAGAAGGCTGGTTCAAAGTACCCGCGGCGTTGCGCTTTCATTTAAACGGCGCGCTGCGAAAGGATGTTTCCGGCAAGGACGTCATCCTCCACATCATCGGCTTGATCGGCGTCGACGGCGCTCTCTACAAGTCCATGGAGTTTTGCGGCGCGGGCTTAAAGAGCCTCTCCGTCGACGACCGTCTCACCATGGCCAACATGGCCATTGAGGCCGGGGCGAAAAACGGCATTTTCGAAGTGGACGAAGCCACCCTAACCTACGTTAACGAACGTGTCCGCCGCCCTTATGAAATCTATAAAGCCGACCCCGACGCGGTCTACGAAAAAACCTACGAGATCGATCTTGACGCGATCCGTCCCACCGTGGCCTGTCCGCACCTGCCGGAAAACACGAAAGACGCTAAACAGCTCAACGATGTTAAAATCGACCAGGCGGTCATCGGCTCCTGCACCAACGGACGCCTCTCCGACATGGCAATTGCCGCTAAAATATTAAAAGGCAAACACGTCGCCCAAGACGTTCGCTGTATCATTATTCCGGCCACCCAAAAAATCTACAAGGAATGTATCCAACTGGGTTATGCGGAAATTTTCATCGACGCCGGCTGCGTGGTTTCCACACCCACCTGCGGCCCCTGTCTCGGCGGTTACATGGGCATCTTGGCGGCGGAGGAAGTTGCCGTGGCCACCACCAACCGGAACTTTTTAGGCCGCATGGGACATATCAGTTCAAAAGTCTATTTGTCGTCCCCCGCCGTAGCCGCAGCCAGCGCCGTCAAAGGATTCATCTGCACGCCGGATCAGTTATAAGGAGAAAACCATGGAAGTCAAAGGCAAAGCCCTCAAATACGGTGATAACATCGACACCGACGTAATCATCCCCGCCCGCTACCTGAACATCAGCGACGTAGCGGAACTGGCCTCCCACTGCATGGAGGACATCGATACAGCATTCAGAAACAAGATCAGCCCCGGCGACATCATGGTCGGCGGCACGAATTTCGGCTGCGGTTCTTCCCGGGAACACGCCCCGGTGGTCATCAAAGAAGCCGGCATCTCCTGTGTCATCGCCAAAACTTTCGCCCGGATTTTTTTCCGAAATGCTATCAATATCGGCCTGGCGATTTTAGAATGTCCTGCGGCCAGCGACAGCATCGAAGAGGGCGATCAGATTCAGGTCAACTTCGATACCGGCGTGATCCGCAATGAAACGAAAAACGAAACCTATCAGGCACAACCGTTCCCGCCCTTCATCAAAGCGATCATCGCCAAAGGCGGCCTGCTGAAGGCCATGAACAAAGAATAAAGGAGCTTTTTCTCATGGAAAAGAAAATCACCGTGTTAAAGGGTGACGGCATCGGCCCGGAAATCGTCACGGAAGCCATAAAAACCCTGGATCAAATCGCAAAAAAATACGGCCACCGGTTTCTCTATACCGAAGCCGACATTGGCGGCGCGTCCATTGACCGTTGCGGCGTTCCCGTCACCGAAGAAACCCTTGCTCTCTGTAAAAACAGCGACAGCGTTCTCTTAGGCTCTGTCGGCGGTCCCAAGTGGGACTGCATTGATCCCGATAAACGGCCGGAAAAGGGCTTGCTGAAAGTCAGAAAATCTCTGGGGCTTTTCGCCAATTTGCGTCCCACCAAGCTTTTTCCGCAGTTGGCGGCAGGCTCCCCTTTGCGGCAGTCCACGGTAAAAAACGGCATTGATTTGCTGATCGTGCGGGAGCTCACCGGCGGCATCTATTATGGCGAACGCTTTACCGGGGAAAAAAACAATGAACGCTATGCCTCGGATCTGATGGCGTACAGCGCCCATGAAATTGAGCGCATCGGTCGGGTGGCCTTTGAGACGGCGCGAAAACGCCGCCGTAAGGTCACCTCGGTAGACAAAGCCAATGTTTTGGACACCTCCAAATTATGGCGCACCGTCATGCACGAACTGGCGGCAGAATTTAGCGACGTCGCTTATGAGGACGCCTTGGTGGACAGCACCGCCATGCAGCTGATCAACGACCCCTCCCGATTTGATGTGATCGTTACCGAAAACATGTTCGGCGATATCCTTTCCGACGAAGCCAGTATGCTCTCGGGTTCTCTGGGTATGATGCCTTCGGCGAGCCTTTCCGAAAGCAAGCTGGGGATGTACGAACCGATCCACGGTTCCGCCCCGGACATTGCCGACAAGAATCTAGCCAATCCCCTGGGTACGATCCTCTCCGCGGCCATGATGCTCCGCTATGCTTTTGATCTGGAAAACGAAGCCGAGGCCATGGAAGCGGCGGTTGACAAAACGCTCAATGACGGCTACCGTACCGGCGATATCATGAGCGAGGGCATGCAGAAAGTCTCCTGTTCGGAAATGGGCGATCTCGTCGCCGCCAACCTTTAAAAAGCAGTTCAAAAAGACCATTGAAAAAAACAGGCTCTAAAAAATACAGCGGCTGCCGCATAAGAACGGCAGCCGCTGTTGTTTTCTTCACTCGATCCTTTTCTTCCTTACCTTATCAATAGTGGTACTCTGGGCGATAACGGCAAATCAGGGAAAACGCGATAAAGGCGGTGAACATTTCCGCCAAGGGTACCGCCAGCCAAATACCGTTCACTTCAATGATCAGGGGCAACAGTATAATCGCGCCGGCCTGAAAAATAAAGGCCCTTAAAAAGGCGATCAGCGCAGAAATCTTGCCATTGCAGAGGGAGGTAAAGAGCGCGGAAGCAAAAATATTGAAAGAACTGAAGAGAAAGCCCACGGAAAAGAGACGAAAACCCGATAAAGCCATTTTTTGCAGAACGTCGTCACTTCCGGCGAAAACATTCACCAGGGGCGCGGCAAACAGTTCCGCGCAGGCGAACAGTATAACACTGGCGACGGCGATCACCCGAATACAGATGAGAAAAACGTTACGCAGGTTTTCCGTATTTTTCGCGCCGTAATAGTAGCTGATCACCGGCGAGACCCCCATAGAAAAGCCCATGATGGCGGAAAGGAACAGATCCTGAATATAAAGGGAGGAGGAGATGGCCGCAACTCCTTTTTCGCCGACATAAGTCATCATCTGCAAATTAAAAAGGAACGTCACAAAGGCGATGGCCAAACAGTTGACCATTTCCGAAGAGCCGTTAACCATGGCGTGAAGGAGCTGTTTCGCTTCCCAGCGGGGACGGCAAAAGCGCAGCAGCGACCGGTATGAACGAAAGAAGAACAGTGGTAACAGGGAGCCGATGGTACTGGCGATCACCGTGGCGATTGCCGCGCCCTGGATACCCCAAGCGAAAACGGCGACAAAAAGCAGATCCAAAGCTACATTGACGCAGCCGGTGATCACGGCCAGAATGAGTCCAAATTGGGGCTTTCCCGCTGTTACCAAAAATATTTGAAACATATATTGCAATACGATCATGGCGCTGAAGGCGATCACGGTATTGCCGTATTCCAAGCAATAGGGCAGTAATTGCTCATCGGCGCCGAGAAAGGTATAAAGGGGTTTCCCAAAGATCACCGCAAAAAAAGCAAAAACCATGGTCACCGTCACGGCGCTGAGCAGCACCAAAGAAAAAAAGGTATTGGCTTCCCGAGGCTTTCCCGCACCGAGACGGCTGGCCACCACCGCATTGCCGCCGGTGGCAAAAACGATGCTTAAACCGATCACAAAAAAGAAAAGCGGCATCACGATGTTGATGGCGGCCAAGCCGATGCTGCCCACAAAACGGGAGACGATCACGCCGTCCACCATGCCGTAGGCGGAACTAAACATCGTCATCAGCACTGTCGGTAAAGCAAATTTGATGATATTATGAAAATTTACCGGTTTATCGTAGATCAAGGTTTCTTCCGGCATACTGTTTTTTCTCCTTCTTTGAACCAGGGACCGCAAAAAAGCCCCATTTTGATCAGGGGCAAAAACTTACGAACGAGTCGCCGCGGGCAAAGGGATTTTTCCGCCGTAAACGCCGCCGCTGTCAGGCGCTTGAAACGGATCCTACCGCAAAGCACAAAAGGAGAAGCAATCTGTTTCTCCTCCTATAAGCCTTAAGGCAATTCGATTTTCGGTTTGTTTTTTGATTTCCGATAGAGGACGATGCAGTGGCCGATGGTCTGCACCAATTCCGCGCCGAGCTCCGCGCCAAGGCTGCGCCCCGCGTCCTCCGTTTCCTCCGCTGAATTTTTCAGTATTTTAATTTTAATCAGCTCTCTGGCTTCGAGAGCGTCGTCGATCTGTTTTATGAAATTTTCGCCAAGGCCTTCTTTACCGATCTGGTAGAGAGCGTCCATGGTCATGGCCTTACTGCGCAAATAGCGTTTTTGTTTTCCTGTTAACATGTTTTCTCCTTTAATCCGCGTAATCGAATACGAGGTCATAAACGACGACGGTATCGCCCTCCTTGGCGCCGGCCCGGCGCAAGCCCTCGTCAAGACCCATGGCCTTAAAAATCCGCTGCAAACGCTTGACCGCGGCTTCGTTGCCAAAATCCGTCATGGCAAGCCATTTTTTCACTTCGTCCCCTTCCACGATGAATTCGCCGCGATCATTGCGGCAGATCGTAAATGGACGCCGCTTTTCGAAGGTGGTCACCTTGATTTCTTCTTCATTCTTGGCCTCCGCTTTGGGAGCCGCCAAAATCAGCTCATAACAGCGGAAGAGAACTTTTTTCAAGTCGTGATCCGTGGCGGCGGAGATCGGATAGATTTCAAACTCCGCGCCGTATTTTGACCTAAGCCGCTTTAAGTTCTCCGCTGATTCCGGCAGATCCATTTTGTTGGCAGCGATGATTCTGGGCTTTTCACCGAGTTCTTCTTTATATTTGATCAGTTCATTGCTGATGATCTCAAAATCCATCAAGGGATCTCTGCCCTCCTGACCGGACATATCGATCAAGTGCAAAAGAACTTTCGTGCGTTCCAGGTGGCGCAAAAAATGATGGCCGAGACCGGCGCCTTCATGGGCGTTTTCAATGAGTCCCGGCACGTCGGCGATACAGAAGGTCTGCCCCTCTCCGAGGTCGACAATGCCGAGATGCGGTTCCAATGTGGTAAAAGGGTAATCGGCGATTTTGGGACGGGCAGCGGATACTCTGGAGATGAAGGTGGATTTACCGGCATTGGGCATCCCCACAAGGCCGACGTCGGCCAAAACTTTCAGTTCCAGGCGAACCCAAACCTCTTCTCCCGGCTCTCCTTTTTCCGCCACTTCCGGCGCTTTATCGCGGTTGGAAGCGAAGCGGGCATTGCCGCGGCCGCCGCGGCCGCCTTTGACCACTTGCACTTTTTGACCGTTCTCCACGAGATCGGCGAAAATCGCCTCCTCGCCGTCGAAGCGCACCACAGTACCGAGGGGCACGTTGAGGTAGATATCCCGACCGGACTTCCCGGTTTTATTGCTGTTTTGCCCGTTTTCCCCTTTGGGGGCTTTATAATGCTGTTTCATTTTAAAATCCAGCAAGGTGCGGAGATTGTGATCGGCGACGAGATAAATACTGCCGCCGTGGCCGCCGTCGCCGCCGTTGGGGCCGCCTTCGGGAACGAATTTTTCCCTGCGAAAGGATACGAGACCGTTGCCGCCGTCGCCGGCTTTCAAATGGATTTTAGCTCTATCGTAAAACATTGCTTCTCCTTACTTTTTACGGTTAGCATTGCCGCGAGCGGCGAAAAAAAACCGGAGCTTCTGCTCCGGTTTATCCTGCAAGTTAACTACGTTCTGCGTAAACGCTCACTTGTTTTCTGGTATGGCTGCTTTTCTCAAAACTCACATAGCCGTCCATTATCGCGAAGAGCGTATGGTCTCTGCCGAGACCCACGTTATTACCGGGATGGAATTTTGTACCCCGCTGTCTCACAAGGATACTGCCGGCAGTAACAAACTGACCGTCATGTCTTTTCAAACCGAGCATTTTTGGGTTGCTGTCGCGGCCGTTTTTGGAACTACCGCCTGCTTTTTTATGTGCCATTTAAAATCCCACCTCCTTATAATGTGATATCTTTTACGAGCACTTCCGTATAGGGTTGTCTGTGACCGTTTTTCTTTTTGATGTTCTTCTTGGCTTTGTAGTGAACGACGACGATTTTCTTATGTTTTCCCTGTTCGGTCACTTCGCCGACCACTTTGGCGCCTTCCACATAGGGAGCGCCGGCTTTTAAGCCCGCGTCGTTTTTCACGGCGACAATTTTATCGAAAACAACTTCTCCGCCTTCGTCGACGGTGAGTTTTTCGACTTTGACTTTCTCACCCACGGCAACTTTGTACTGTTTGCCGCCGGTTTCAATGATTGCGTACATTTTTACCTCCGTTTATCCTCGCTTTTTTATGCGGGCAAAGCCACTGAAAGACATAAAAAATGCGGTTGTAACAGTCAAATTATACCCGACCTTTTCCTCCTTGTCAAGCAGAATATTCCTTGCATTGACATTTTACCACTGTTTTTCTATAATACAAATATCAGATAGGGGGGCACGCTATGGTTCTATTTTCCCTTTGGTTTTTATATTTCATCATCTATTCTATTTTCGGTTGGATTTTGGAAACCATTTACTGCTCTGTACAGGAGCGCCGTTTTGTGGAGCGGGGATTCCTGCGAGGCCCTCTCTGCCCCATTTACGGCACTGGCGCGCTGATCCTGCTCGTCGTCTTAAAGCCCTTCGAAAATTGGGCTCTCATCTTTCTCATCAGTTTTTTTCTCACTTCGATATTGGAATATATCACCAGCTATGCCATGGAAAAAATCTTCAAGATGCGTTGGTGGGACTATTCCGGATACTTTCTCAACCTCAACGGCAGAGTCTGTCTGCTGAACTCCACCCTCTTCGGCCTGCTGGCTCTCATTTTAACCGAGATCCTTCATCCCTTTGTCGAAGCCCGCGCCGCCGTCCTTCCCCACAACCTCCTCTTCACCCTCACCGCTCTTTTTAGCATTCTGCTCTTGGTGGATTTCATCATTTCCGTTCATGCCAGTTTCCGTCTGAAAAACAATCTGGAAAAGCTCCGGGAAGCTCAGGAGCACTTAAAAGAGGAATTGTTAAAATACCAGCAGGAAATCAGGGAGCACCTCCTCGAAGGCAAAGAAGACCTCTTAGAACAGTTAACGGAGGGCAAGGATAACCTAAAAGAATCCCTGGAAAGCAGGAAAGAAGTAATCGTCAGCGAAGGCAAAGAACACCTGCGGGAGCTGCGCTTGCGCCTTACGGCTTCGGAAAGATATATTCTACGTTCCTTTCCTGACATACGACCGATCAAAAAGAGTTTAGCCCTTCAGTTGGAGAGTTTAAGGGAAGAAATACACAAAGCCAAAAACCATCGGAGAATGCCATAATCTCAAGCTGTAATATGAACGCCGGGGCAGCTGCCCCGGCGTTTACTTTTAGCTTATCCGCTAGCTTATCCGCGAAAGCGCTATTTCAAACTGCGGCTGCCGGGTTTATAAGGCTCCCCTTCCCCGTTTTTGCACATGGGGCATTCCGCGGCGTCGTAACTGACCACTTCCATGGAAAGCACCGGCGCCAACTGCACACCCAGATCCACGGTGCCGTTGCTGCGATCCACGAGGACGCCGGCGCCGACCACTTCACCGCCGGCCTCCTTGACGATGTTAATCACCTCCAGCACAGAGCCGCCGGTGGTGACGACGTCTTCCACCACGAGGACTTTTTGCCCCTTCTCAATGGAGAAGTTTCTGCGTAAAGCCATTTTACCGTTTTCCCGTTCCGCAAAGATATTGGGCACGCCCAACTGTTTCGCCACTTCGTAGGCGACGATAATCCCGCCCATGGCGGGGCCCACCACCAGTTCCACACCGCTGTCTCGGTAAGCGTCGGCAATGACTTTACAAAGCTTTTCGGTGTATTCCGGATATTTCAGCACTTGGGCGCATTGCATGTAGCGGTTGGAGTGGCGGCCGGAGGTCAGCAAAAAGTGACCTTCCAAAAGAGCGCCGGATTTTTTAAAGATTTCGTAAATTTCATTTTGTTCCATGATCACTATCTCCTTTTATTCTATCGCAAGTTTCATATCAGCGACAATGGCCTCTACGGCGGCGGAGCGGTTGGCCGCTTTTGTGATGGGCCTGCCGATCACCAGGTAATCGGCGCCGTCGGCCACGGCGTCTCGCGGCGTTTTGATCCGTTTCTGATCATCGGCGGCGGCGTCGGCAGGACGGATCCCCGGCGTCACGATGAGAAAGTCTTTGCCGCAAGCTTCCCGGATAATTTTGATTTCCCGGGGGGAAGCCACCACACCGTCGAGACCGCTGTCTTTGGTCAGTTTGGCAAGAGCCGCCACTTGTTCTGCCATGGCCCGGCTGACGCCGATTTCACCCCGGAGCTCTTCTTCGCTCATGGAGGTTAACACTGTTACGGCGATGAGCAGCGGTCTTTTTTTGCCCAGTTTCGCCGCTTCCTCCGTCAATGCCGCGGCGGCGGCTTTCATCATGGCGCTGCCGCCTGAGGCGTGGACATTGAACATAAAGACGTCAAGGTTGGCGGCGACACGGGCGGCGGCCGACACGGTATTGGGGATATCGTGGAATTTCAAATCCAGGAAAACCCTGCCGTTTCTTTCTTTGACCGCCTGGAGTATTTCCGGGCCGCAGGCATTGTATAGCTGCATGCCGATTTTATAAGCGCCGACTTTGTCGCCGAGCTCTTCCACAATGGATAGGGCCTCCTCCCTGGTGGGGACATCCAAGGCCACAATAATTTGATCACTCAGAGCAGACATGGCAACCTTCCTTTCCGGCTTTTTGGCCTTTCCAGGCAATGCCGATGATTTCGTAAATATCGTTAAACCCGTGGTCTTCCAAATATTTTTCGATGCCGTCGGCGACCTTCATCGTCGTGGCGGGGTCAAGAAAATTACCGGTGCCGATGCCGACGGCGGTAGCGCCGGCCATCAAAAACTCAATGGCGTCCTGCCAGGAAACAATGCCCCCCAAACCGATAATGGGAATCGTTACCGCCTGGGCGGTTTGATAGACCATCCTCAAGGCAATGGGCTTGATGGCGGGGCCGGAAAGTCCGCCGACAATGTTGCCCAGGGCCGGCCGCTTCTTTTCCAGGTCAATGGCGAGTCCCAGCACAGAATTGATCAGATTGAGGCCGTCGGCGCCCCCCGCCTCCGCCGCTTTGGCGATGGACACAATATCGGTAACATTGGGTGAAAGCTTCACAATCACCGGTTTGCTGGTATGCTCTTTCACCAGCTTCGTCACTTGGTAAACGAGATCGGGGTCAGTACCCAAAGCCATGCCGCCGCTTTTCACGTTGGGGCAGGACACGTTGGCTTCCAGGGCGGAGACGGCGTCCTCCTTTTCCAGAATCTCGGCCAGGCGGCCATACTCCGGAATTTCGCTGCCGGCGATATTGACGATGATCGGCGTTTCGTAAGTCGCCACTTGAGGCAGAATGTCCGCGACAAACACATCGACGCCGGGGTTTTCCAAGCCGATGGAATTCAAGGTGCCGGAAGGCGTTTCCGTGCAGCGGGGCAAGGGATTCCCGGCCCGTGGGTTTAACGTGGTGCCCTTCACCGTAATGGCGCCGAGTTTCCGCAGATCCACGTATTCCCTCATCTCAAGGCCGGAACCGAAGGTGCCCGAGGCGGTGGTCACGGGATTTTTCATGGTCATTGCGCCGATCTTTACGGCGGTTTTCACTTTACTCATAAGCCAATTCCCCCATTTTGAACACAGGGCCGTCGGTACAAATCTTGCGGTTTTTGCCGTCTTTCCCCGGTGTGCTGCAACTGAGACAAACCCCCAGGCCGCAGCCCATATTGGCTTCGGTGGAGATCTCTCCGTCCACACCGTATTGCAGTGTCAGCTCTTCCACGGCGTGGAGCATCGCCGAAGGCCCGCAGGCGTAAACGAAATCGACGCCCCCGTTTTTCAGCAACGCTTCAAAGGGGGCTGTCACAAAGCCCTTTTCGCCGGCGGAGCCGTCTTCCGTGGTGATGATGATTTCCACTTGGTTTTCTTTGTATAAATCAAGACAAACGATGCTGTCTTGATCTTTGGCGCCGTAAATCAGCGTCACGTCCTTCTTCTGGGCTTTCAACGCTTCCAACAGAGGATAAAGGGGCGCGGAGCCAATGCCGCCGCCGATGAGCACACCGTGCCTGCCCGGAAAAACAATGGAAAAACCGTTCCCCAAAGGCCCCAGCAAATCGAGAGAATCGCCGTTTTCTAACTTCGACATGATTTTTGTGCCTTTGCCCACCACAAGATAGAGAAAACAAATGATCCCATTATCGGCGTCTATGCCGTGAAGGCTGATGGGGCGGCGCAGCAGCGGATCGGTGTGTTCGCTCAAGCGCACGTTGACGAACTGTCCCGGACGCGCTTTCCGGGCGATCCCGGGCGCTTTCAATTCCATGCGCCAGATGTCTTTTCCAACATGTTCATTGATCAGTATTTTTCCTTGTTCAACCATAAACGAATTTACTCCTTTATCTCTCCGTTTTCCATCACGATCACTCCGTCGACGACGGTCAGCACCGGCCAGCCGGCAAGGACTTCCCCGTCAAAGGGCGTATTTTTCCCTTTGGAATAAAAGGCCTTGCTGTCCACGGCTTTTTCTCCTGCGGGGTCAATGACAACGATATCGGCGTTAGCGCCCACCGCGAGGCTGCCGGCGGGCAGGTTCATGATCCGGGCCGGGGCGGCGCTCATGCGATCAATCAATTGGTTTAGCGTCAGTTTTCCTATTTTCACCAGCCTCGTGTAAAGCAGCGGCAGCGCCGTTTCAAAACCGCTGATGCCATTGGCGGCAAAGTGATATTCGATGACCTTGTCCTCAATGGTATGGGGGGCGTGGTCGGTGGCCACGCAATCGATGGTGCCGTCCACGAGCGCTAAAAGCAGAGCCTTCCTATCTTCAGGGGTTCTCAATGGCGGGTTCACTTTGGTGTTCGTATCGTAATTTTTCACGGCTTCTTCCGTCAAAGTCAGATGGTGGGGCGTCACCTCGGCAGTAATGTTTAAGCCTTCTTCCTTGGCCTCGCGAATCATAACGACGCCGTGTTTCGTGGAGACGTGGGCCACGTGGAGACGGGCTCCCGTCAAACGGGCCAAAATGATATCCCGGGCGATCATGGTTTCTTCCGCCGCCTTGGGATTGCCTTTGAGCCCCAATACCGTGGACATATAGCCCTCGTTCATATCGCCCTCGTCCACCAAGGCAAGATCCTCCTCGTGGGCGATGAGCGGCAATTTAGTGATGAGGCTGTACTCCATGGCCAGCCGCATCATGCGGCTGTTAGCCACGGGACGGCCGTCGTCGGAAAAGGCTCTTGCGCCGACCTCGGCCATGGCGCTCATTTCCGCCAATTCCTTGCCGTCGCTGCCCTTGGTAATGGCACCGATGGGATAAACATGAACCACGCCGGTATCATTGGCCCGGTCTTTCACGTACATGATTGCCGCGGGGCTGTCCGCCACCGGCGACGTATTGGGCATCGGCATCACCGTGGTAAAGCCGCCGGCCGCCGCGGCCCGGGTACCGGTGGCAATGGTTTCTTTTCTTTCCTGCCCCGGCTCTCGCAAATGGCAGTGGATATCCACCAGGCCGGGAGCAACGATCAAGCCGGTGACGTCTTTTTCCACAGCGCCGTCGGCGGTGATGGCTTCCGCCACCGCGGCGATTTTACCGTCTTCCACCAAGAGGTCGGCAATGCCGTCGAAATTTTGCGCGGGGTCAACGATTCGCCCGCCCTTCAGTAACAGCTTAGACAAGATTCTCACCTCCGCACATCAGATAAAGCAGCGCCATGCGGCAGGCCACACCGTTGGTCACCTGTTCCTCCACGGAGCATTGGGCGGAATCCGCCACGGCCGTGGGGATTTCAATGGAGCGGTTCATGGGGCCGGGATGTTGCACTAAAACATCTTTTTTGGCCCGCTTCAGCCGTTCTTCCGTCATGGCGTAGTTTTTTACGTACTCTTCGATGGTGGGGAACAACCCTTTTTCCTGGCGTTCCAGCTGAATGCGGAGGACATTCACGACATCGGCGCCGTTTAAGGCTTCGTCAATATCGTAGAAGACAGTCACACCCATTTTTTCCACTTCTTTCGGCATCAGCGTCGGCGGCCCGCAAAGGCGAACGCGTGCTCCCAGCTTGGTGAGGCCCCAGATATTGGAGCGTGCCACGCGGCTGTGGAGGATATCGCCTAAAATCGTCACCGTCAAGCCTTCGATGTGGCCCTTCCGTTCCTTGATCGTAAACATGTCGAGGAGGGCCTGGGTGGGATGGGCGTGAGTGCCGTCGCCGGCATTGATTACCCTGGCTTTGACACCTTCGCCCAGGAGTTTGGGAGCACCGGACATATTATGCCGGATCACAATGATATCCGTACCCATGGCTTCCAATGTCCTGCCGGTGTCCTGCAGGCTTTCCCCTTTTTTCACGGAAGAAGCGGAGGCGGAAATATTACAGGTACCGGCGCTTAGATACTTTGCCGCCAACTCAAAAGAGAGCCGCGTACGGGTGCTGTTTTCATAAAACAGCGTTGCCACGGTTTTGCCGCGGAGAGCGGGCACGGTTTTGATGTCCCGCCCCATCACTTCTTTCATCGGTTTCGCCGTATCCAGGATCTCCTGAATCTCGTCGGCGCTGAGGAATTCCAGATCAATCAGATCTTTTGCACGAATGGCCATCGCCTTCCTCCTAATCCTTCTCTTGTTCTAAAATTACAGTATCTTCCCCGTCGGCCTCACTGAGGCGCACATCCACCGCTTCTTGGTAGGAGGTGGGGATATTCTTGCCAACGTAGTCGGCGCGAATCGGCAATTCCCGATGTCCCCTGTCCACCAACACGGCGAGACGTATAAAAGAAGGCCGTCCCAAATCAAAAAGCGCGTCCAAGGCGGCTCTGATGGTACGGCCCGTATACAAAACGTCGTCACATAACACCACTTTTTTTCCGTTAAGATCAAAAGGTAGATCACTGCCGCCGACAATGGGTATGCCGCCTTTGGCGGCGATGTCGTCACGGTAGAGGGTAATGTCAAGGGTACCCACTGCCACCGCGGCGCCTTCCACTTGGCGGATGATAGCGGCGAGGCGTTTTGCGATAAAAATGCCGCGGGTGCGGATGCCGATCAACGCGAGATTCTCACTACCCTGGTTTTTTTCCAGGATTTCATGGGCCATGCGGGTTAGCGCCCGTTTGATATCATCTTTTGTCATGATTTCCCTTTGGGCACTCTTTGCTCTAACCAAAAAACTCACACCTTTCCATCGGTAATCATCAAAAAAGTCTTATCCCCAAAAGGATAAGACTATGTACGCAACAGAGCGCTTAAAAAGCGCCGAAAGATTGCGGTAACGCACAACGCCTTATTGCCTCACGGGACAAAATTAAAGGAATTACCGTATTTTTACTATTTTACTACAAATTGCGCTATTTTTCAATAGCCTTTTCTTAATTGAGCCAGCACATCTTCCATATCTCCGGGGAGTGCCGCGGAAAACTCCAAATATTCGCCGCTCACCGGATGCAGAAAACCGATGGTGCGGGCGTGGAGTGCCTGTCCCGCGAAGTGAAAGGGATTTTTTTCACCCTTGCCGTAAACGGGATCGCCCAAAAGCGGATGGCCGATGTATTTCATATGGACGCGAATCTGGTGGGTTCTGCCCGTTTCCAACCGGGCTTCGATGTGAGTAAACTCCGCAAACCGCTCCAAAACAAGGTAATGGGTCACGGCCCGCTTGGAGTTTTTCTCCGTCACCGCCATTTTTTTTCGTTCCGTGGGATGGCGGCCAATGGGGCAATCGATCAGCCCCTGAGGCTCCGCCACCGCGCCGCAGACAATGGCTTCATAGACACGGTGTACCGTATGGTTTTTCAATTGTCGGGCCAGGCTGTTGTGGGCGGCGTCATTTTTCGCCACCAGCAGAAGGCCGGAGGTATCTTTATCGATGCGGTGAACGATGCCGGGGCGCAGTACGCCGTTGATCCCGGACAAATCGTCACAGTGGGCCATCAACGCGTTTACCAGGGTGTTTTCCTTGCTGCCCGGAGCGGGATGCACCACCATGCCCCGGGGCTTGTTGACGACGACGACGTCGTGGTCCTCGTAGACAATATCCAGAGGAATCGCCGCCGGCGCCACGTCCAAGGGCTGTTCTGCGGGGATTTCCCCGGCGATGACGTCGCCTTTGGTCAAAGCGTAACCGGCCTTGACGCCTTTACCGTTCACGGTGACGCGTTTTTCTTTGATCAGCGCGGCGATCCGGCTGCGGGAAACTGTCGTAAGCTGCGCGGCGAGAAAAACGTCGAGACGCGTATGCCCTTCATTCTTGTCTTCTTGAAAAGTATAAAAGAACTGATTCGTTTCGCTCATTTTTCCGTTTCCTTTTCTCCCAGGCCGAAGCCTTCTTTGCTGAAGAGGATCAATAGCGCGAGGAGTACCGTACCGCAGCAGACGGCGATATCGGCCACGTTAAAGACGGCGGGGAAAAAGGTAAGATCAATAAAATCCACAACGTAGCCGCGGGCGACGCGGTCGATGCTGTTGCCGACGGCCCCGGCAATGACCAGCACCGCCGAAAGATGATACCGCTTCATCCAGGGCTTTTTCCAAACGCTGAGCACAAAGACACACAGCACAAGGGTAAAAAGGACAAAGAGAAAGCGGTTGCCGTCCAAAATACCGAAGGCCGCGCCGGTATTCTGGATATAGGTCAATTTAAGAAAGCCACAGATCTTCACGGAACCGAAAAGATCGAGGTGCGTTTGCACAATCCATTTGGCGCATTGGTCGAGACCGACCACGCCGATGATAAGCAGTAAGTAAGCCATAAAAAGAAACCTCGTTCAACATCAGTGTCAATGGTATTAACATCAATATCAAAGAAAATCAAGGGGAAACGCTGCGGTAGCCCTCGACCATGTCGAGAATGTCCGCAAAAAAATTACTGATAATCGGCAAGTTCAAAACTACGATTTTCTGTAGGATCAGGAATAGCGCCGCGCCTAAAATGGTAAAACCGATGGCCATGCCGATGCCTCGGCCGATGCCACCCCAAATATTCAAAACAAACCAACGCGACGGTTTTTCCATCATGCCGATGTACGTATTCAAACGGGAGCGCTCAATAAAGATGGCGATACGTTCCAAAACCCAAAGATCCTTTTTGGTCAGGGGAATATCGGGGGGTGCCTCTGTCTCCGCGTCATGGAGAATCTTGCATATGGAATCATCGGGATGATGTCTCTTCAGTTTATATTTCGCCACATTCTGTCCTCCCTTTGTGCTGCCGCCAGCGGCGGTTACTCTAGCTGCGACGGTCACAATTGACCCGCGGCAAAACCGGCTGGAGAAGGCTCTTTGTGCTTTCGCCAAACGCCATCTTTGTTAGGGCTGTCACCAAATATCTTCGCGGCGGCGATCGGTTTGAAACCGGCTCACGAAAATGCCCCCTTAAAAGAGAATATTCTACAAAAACAGAAAAAATCCCCCTTGGCAGGAGGATTTTCACAGCATATTTTTGTTCACTGCATCTTCTTCAAAGCCATAAAGTGCTCAAACTCGCCTTTGGGAATGATGTACTGCCTGCCGACTTTCACCGCGTGCAGCTTTCCTGTTTTGATCAGATCCATCACAAAAGCATAGCTTAAAGGAATCCTGCTCATGATTTCTTGAATGGTGTAGCCTTCCATTCCCCATTTTTCCACGGCGTCGGTTACGTAGTCATCCATTTCCTCTCTGGCAATGAAATACTTTCTTCCTACGCGATACGCGGGCAGAATCCCTTTATCGATATCTCTTTTCACAATACCGTAGCTGGTCCCGCATCGTTCTGCCACATCCTTCAGGGTAAAAAACTCTTTTTCCGCGCGATTCATTCTTTGGCGAAACCTCCTTTGAAATATCCTGCTACTTTCATTATACGCACATGACTTTCGATTTATACACGATTTTGGTTTCACCGCACAGATAAAAGTATGAAATCAACCGCTTATTTTGTCCTGTATTTTTCGATGATCCGCTTTTCCACTGACGGCGGCACCAAATCCCTGATACAGCCGCCAAGCACCGCTACGTCTTTAATAATGCTGGAGCTGATAAAGGAATGCCGTTGTCCCGTCATCAAAAAGACCGTTTCAACGTTGGGATTGAGTTTTTTATTCATCAGCGCCAGTTGCATTTCGTACTCAAAATCAGAAACCGCCCGCAAGCCGCGAATCACGGCGCAGGCCTTTTTTACTTTGCAGTATTCCATCAGCAAGCCGGAGAAAACTTCCACTTCCACGTTGTCCAAATCCGCCGTGACCTCTTTCAGGATCTCCACTCGCTCTTCTTCGCTAAAAAGACAGTTCTTATAATTTTCGCTGGCGATACCGATCACCATTTTGTCAAAGAGCGCCGCGCCCCGTAGGATAATATCCATATGACCGTTGGTCACAGGGTCAAAGGTACCGGGATAAACACAAATACGCATGGTATTGATTCCTTTCACTCCACTACTTTTACAAAAATACGTTCTTTCCCGAAAACCGCTTCCAATTGCGATAAAAGTTCTTTGTTCACAAAAACGGTTAAACCGAAGGGTTTCGCTTTATTCTTTTGTTTATAAAAGGCATAGGCCACGTCTTCCCCGCGATGGCAGGCGAATATTTTTCTGGCGGCCAACTCTTCTTCCCGGCCTTTTTGGCCGGGGCTGATGTTGATATAAAGACGCCTCTTTGTTTTCACCACAACTTCCTCAACGCTGATATCGGGGAGCGGCAGCTGTTCTCCGGGAATTTCCTCATAAGGCGAAACTTCCTCTTCGGTGGGGATCGTATCCGAATCAAAGGCGAGGCCATCGTAGTAGTCGATATCCTCATTTTTACGGGTACGGTTTAAACCGTGCACCGAAGGGATGTTCAAGGAACGGATGTTTTTCAAAAGCACCGCTTCCTCCCCGTTGAAGCTGATTTCCTCCTCTTGTCTGCGGATCGTTCCGGTGATGGCCAAAATCGCGTCTTCCGTCAAAAGATCGCGGCAACGCTCAAAGTAACGGGCAAAGATAAAGCAGTGGATCTTGCCGTTGAGATCCTCAATATCAAACTGGGCGAAGCGCTGCCCCTGTTTATTGCTTTTGATTTTCACATGGGAGATCATCCCGGCAATGGAGGCTTTGGCGCGGTCTTTGAGCTCTGATAAATCATTGATGGAGCATATTTTATAATCCCGCCAATAGGATGTATAGCCTTCGAGAATATGACCGGTCAGGAAAAGGCCGATCATGTCTTTTTCCAGTTTCAACATGATTTCTCTGGGGTAGGGCTTGATATCCGCGACTTCCGGGAAAAGCTCTTTTTCCGACTGCTGTTCTTCGCAAAAACCGTCGAAAAGGTTCATCAAACCGCATTCCTTTTCGCGGCGAACCGCTTCCGACATCTGGATACACTTGGGATAGATCGCCATCATTTGGGCGCGGTGCATCGCCATGGAATCAAAAGCCCCGGCCTGAATCAAGCTTTCCAGCATACGGCTGTTGATGGAAACACGTTCGCAGAAATCGGGCAAAGACCGGTAGGGGCCGTTTTGATCCCGCTCTTCTACAACCTGGGTTGCCGGGGCCAGGCCGACGTTTTTCACGGCGGCGAGACCGAAACGAATGTTCCCTTTGACCACGGTAAAGTCAAGGCGGCTTTCGTTGATATCCGGCGGCAGCACTTCAATACCGAGGCGGCGGCACTCCTCAATATAAGTCGCCAGTTTGTCGGTTTTATCCATCAAACTGGTGAGCAGCGCCGCGGAGTATTCCGGTGTATAATTGGCTTTTAGATACGCCGTTTGATATGCCACGAAAGCGTAGGCCACCGAGTGGCTTTTATTGAAACCGTATTCGGCGAATTTTTCCATCAGGTCGAAGATTTCCGTGGCGATTTTCCGGGAAACGCCGTTATTGACGGAGCCTTCGATAAACTGTTCTTTATAACCGGCGATGATCTCTTTTTTCTTCTTGCCCATGGCTTTCCTGAGGTAATCCGCCTCGGACAATTTAAACCCCGCCATGTTGGTGGCAATGCGCATCACCTGCTCCTGATAGAGGATGACGCCGTAGGTATCCTTTAAAATCGGCTCTAAAATCGGATGGGCATAAGCGATGGCTTTTTTGCCGTGTTTTCGGTCAACGAATTCTTCGATCATGCCGCCGCCGATGGGGCCGGGACGGTAAAGGGCCACCAAAGCGGTGATGTCGGCGATGCTGTCGGGCTGAAGGCTGCGCATGACTCTCTGCATACCGCCGCTTTCCAGCTGAAATACGCCGTTTCCCTCACCGCGGGACAGCATATCATAGGTTTCCCGATCATCAAGGGGAATGGCGGTGATGTCGAGGTCAATGCCGCGGGAGGATTTGAGGTTGGCGATGGCGTCCCGAATCACCGTCAGGTTTCTCAGACCCAGCAAGTCCATTTTCAGGAGGCCCATTTCTTCCACGGTTTCTTTGGCGAACTGTGTGGCAAGGCCGCCGTCGTCCCCGGCCTGAACCGGCAAGTAGTTATAAACGGCGGAAGGAGCGATGACGAGGCCCGCGGCATGGAGCCCGCTGTGACGGGGCATCCCCTCAATCTTTAAGGCGCAGGTGATGAGACGGTCGATCAGGGGATCGTCGTCACACATGCGGCGCAGGTCGGGGTTGACGGAGAGAGCCTTTTCGATGGTCATGCCGAGATCTTCCGGCACCTGTTTCGCCACTTTGTCCACGTCGCCATAGGGCATATTCAGAGCCCGGCCAACGTCTCTGACGGCAAGCCGCGCCTTCATGGTACCGAAGGTGATGATTTGCGCCACATGGTCGTGGCCGTAACGCTCTGCCAGGTATTGAAAAACTTCACCCCGCCGTTCGATACAGAAATCGGTATCGATATCAGGCATGGAAATACGGGAGGGATTCAAAAACCGCTCAAAGAGCAGGTCATACTGGAGGGGTTCGATATCCGTAATCCCCAAAGCATAAGCAACAATACTGCCGGCGGCACTGCCCCGGCCGGGTCCCACCATAATGCCGTTCTCCTTGGCAAAACGGATCATATCCCAAACGATCAAGAAATAGCTAGGGAAATCCATCTTCAAAATCACGCCGAGCTCATACTCAAAGCGCTCTCTGATTTCCGGCGTTATCTCTCCGTATCTTTTGGCCAGGCCTTTTTCGCAGAGATGGCGCAGGTAAGACGGAATATCGTAGTCTTCCGGCACGGGAAATTCCGGCAAAAAATAGGGCGGCGCGAATTGAAAATCAACGTTGCACTGATCGGCGATTTTCTGGGTATTGGCAATGGCATCGGGATAAGCGCCGAAGAGGGCTGTCATTTCTTCGGTGGTCTTAAAATAGAATTGACCGCCTTCGTATTTCATGCGGTCTTCCTCGTCAACGGTCTTTCCCGTTTGAATACAAAGGAGGATATCGTGGTATTCGGCATCTTCGGGATCAACGTAATGGACGTCGTTGGTGGCCACCAGGGGAATATTCAATTCCCGGGCAAGGGAGGCGATTTGCGACACCACCCGTTGATCTTCGGGATAGCCGTGGTCTTGGATTTCGAGGTAATAGTTGCCTTCGCCGAAGATATCGAGGTATTCCAAGGCGACGGCTTTGGCTTTTTCCTTATCTTCCGCCAAAAATGCCTGGGCAATCTCACCGGCCAGGCAAGCGGAAAGCGCGATGACCCCCTCATGGTATTTCTTCATCAATTCCCGGTCGATGCGGGGTTTATAGTACATACCTTCGGTGGAGGCGAAGGAGATCAGCTTGCAGAGGTTTTGATAACCAATGTCGTTTTTCGCCAAGAGCACGAGATGGTAGCGCTCCTTATCAAGGGTAGGGTCTTTATCAAAACGGCTGCGGGAAGCCACATAGGCTTCACAGCCGATGATCGCCTTGATGCCCGCTTTTTTACATGCACGATAGAAATCCACCGCACCGTACATCACACCGTGGTCCGTAATGGCGCAGGCGTTCATACCGCATTCCTTGGCCTTCGCCACCATGCGGGGAATCCGCGCGAATCCGTCCAACAAGCTGTATTCGCTGTGATTGTGCAAATGGATAAATTGACTCATTTTTCCTCCAAATCGGCTAAAATAATAATAGTATCATACCACAATTTCCGTTTTTCAGCAACCGAGGCACTCTTTTTTCATTTCCGCATATGATACCGTTAAGAGAGCTTTTCCTTCCCCTAGGTAAAAAGAGAGGAAAAAATATATGATACACCTGCGAAAAAAAGCGAAGAGCAAACAAACGCCTCCGATCAAGACAAATAATGAGAATCGGGATTCTGAAACAAGGCAGGAGGAGCCGGCAGTAAACGATGGGGAGACGGAAGTCCCCCGGGAAGTATTACAAACACCCCTAGATCCTGTGAAAGGGAAACCGGAGCCCCCCATTTATACGTCGGTAAAAAGAAACGGCAGCGCAAAAAGAGATCACAAACGAAAAAGAAAAGGCCGTTGACCGTCATGGCCGCCTTTTCTCTCCTTTGCGAGCTTTGTCCATACCGTCCTTGAAAAAGAGGGTGCTCCAAAAGCCAAAAGGCTTAGCGGGGCATCCTCTTTGCCGCTGCCTGCCCCGGCATATCCCGGTTGATCCGGCGGAATTCCGCGATCACCAAAACAATGGCGATCACCGCGGAGAGGGCGTCGGCGATGGGCGCAGAATACATAATGCCTTCCATACCGTAAAATAGCGGCAAAATCACCAATAAAGGCAGCAGGAAAATAACCTGCCGGGTCAAGGAAAGGAACACCCCCTGACGGGGCTTGCCGATGGCCGTAAAGAAGTTGGCGGTAATGGGCTGAAGGCCGTCGATGAAAACACAGAAGAGGAAGATGCGGAAGAAGCGTTCCGCGAAAAGAAAATATTCCTTGTCCCCTTCCCCAAAGAAAGCGATAATCTGGCGGGGAAAGATCTGAAACACGGCAAAGGAGATCACAGAAATCACCGTGGCGGCAATGGCCATTTTCCAGTAGGCCTCCTTGACCCTAAGGTACTTCCCGGCGCCGTAGTTAAAGCTGACAATGGGCTGCAGCCCCTGGGACATGCCGATGACCACGGCAAAGAAAAGCATATTGACCTTGGAGATGATGCCGGCGCAGGCCAAGGGAATCTCACTGCCAAAAAGGGAGTGAGCGCCGTAATAGGTCAGGGAGTTGTTCAAAACCACCTGTACCACCATCATGGCCAGCTGATTGCAGAAGGGGGCCATGCCCAGGCTAACGATGCGCAGGCAATAGTCGGAAATGGGTTTCAAGGCTTTCCAGTTGAGCTTCACGGTTTTACAGCGCGTCAGGTAAAAAGCGGCCATGGCCCCGGCGATGATTTGAGCGATAACGGTGGCGTAAGCGGCGCCCTCAATACCGGTTTTGAGTCCGAAGAGGAAGATCGGGTTTAAGATCGCGTTGATGACAGCACCGACAATGTTGCAGGCCATGGCATAACCGGGACTGCCGTCGGCGCGGATCAGATGCCCTCCGGCCACGGAAAGGATCAGAAAGGGAAAGCCGATGGCGGAAACGCCTGTATAGGTCATGGCATAAGACAGTACCTCGTCGGTGGCGCCGAAGAGCACCATCAACGGTTTTAAAAAGATCAAGGTAAGAATGGATAAGACCACGCTGACGGCGACCATCAGGAAGATGGCGTTGCCGGCGTAGAGCCGAGCCTTTTCCTGATCGCCGCCGCCCATGGAGAGATTGAAATTGGCGGCGCCGCCGATCCCGAAAAGCAGGGAAATGGCGGTACAGATAATGGCCAAAGGGAAGGCCACATTGGTGGCGGCGTTCCCCAGCATACCGATACTCTGTCCGATAAAGAGCTGGTCAACGATATTATAAGCGGCGGAAACCACCATCCCGATGATACAGGGGATGGTATATTCCAGCAGCAGTTTATTGATGGAGGCGGTCCCCAAAGGGTTCCCCTTTTGTTGTACCTTTTCTCTCATTTTTTCGTCCTATTTGCGGTTAAAGTAAAGAAAAGCCAGCTTGTCAAAAAAGTGGCGTCGCCACTTTACCGCCAAGCTGGTGCGGTGGCGGCACTGCCGCCGCTTTTAATTAAAGTACCCGGACGGAGAGACGATGCTCCCCTTCCCGCCCTTCCCCTAAGAAAGTTTGGCTTTATTGACAGTTTAAAGTATCTTCACAATGCTTGTCTCATTGTTTATTAAAATCAGCTTTCCCTCTGTTTTCTGAAAATAATCAATTTGCTGGCAATGAAATTAAGGATGATGACAATGACGTTGGAAATCACCTTCATGCCCAAGGCATTGAAAGAAAGCAAGTCCACGGAAACGTACATCATGGCCAAGTCCAACAGGCCCGTGGCAATTCTGCAGCCGTAAAAGGTCACCAATTCATAGACGAGGACCCTCTTTTCCATGGACTTGCTGCCGAAGACCCAGTTCTTATTGGTCACAAAAACAAACAGCACCGTCAAGACCCAGGCGATGATATTGCTGATCACATTGGAAAAGCCAAAAAATCGGTAGCATAAGGCGTAGATCCCAATATTCACCAGGGTCGACAGTACTCCAAAGACCAAGTATAACAAAACCGGTTTGTATTTTTTCATGAAATCCAAGGTCATTTTTTACCCGCACTCATTCTTTTCTCCATGTATATTAACACATTAAGACATTTTTTACAATTTTAAATTTCTTTCTGCCTAACATTGCAAAAAAGCGACATGCAAGCAAATTAACGCTTGTTATTCGTCATGTAATGAAGTATAATGTATCTAATTGTGACAAAAGCCAACGTTTTGACACAATTTCAACAAAAAAGAAACTTATGCCTAAATTGGAGGTCTCCATGTCCACTGTCGCCGTATTGATCCCCTGTTATAACGAGGAAATAACCATCGAAAAGGTGATCAAAGATTACAGAAAAGCCCTACCCCAGGCTGATATTTATGTTTACAACAACAACTCCAAAGATCGCTCCGTGGAAATCGTCGGTTCCCTCATGAAAGACGATGCCAAGCTGATTCTCCGCAATGAATACCGCCAGGGCAAAGGCAACGTAATCCGCAGCATGTTCCGGGATATCGACGCGGACTGCTATCTGATGATTGATGGCGACGATACCTACCCCCCGGAGAACGCCGCGGAAATGGTGTCTTACGTTTTAAAAGGAGAGGCGGATATGGTCATCGGCGACCGGCTTTCTTCCACCTATTTCAAGGAAAACAAGCGCCCTTTTCATAACTTTGGCAACGTCTTAGTCCGAAAATTGATCAACCGTCTTTTCCGTTCCAAGGTCAACGATATTATGACCGGCTACCGGGCTTTCAGCAAGACCTTTGTGAAAGGCTTTCCCGTTTTATCCAAGGGTTTCGAAATCGAAACGGAAATGACGATTCACGCCATTGACAAGAACTTTTTATTGAAGGAGATTCCCGTCAGCTACCGGGACCGGCCGGAAGGAAGCACTTCAAAATTGGATACTTACGGCGACGGCTTCAAGGTTTTGAAAACGATCTTTTCCCTGTTTAAGGATTATAAGCCCCTATCTTTTTTCGGCTTTGCGGCACTGTTCTGCTTTATCATTACCCTGATTCTGTTCGTCCCGATCCTGATTGAGTTTTATAAAACAGGGCTGGTTCTGCGCTTCCCCACCCTCATCGTTTCCGTTACCTTTGGCATCATCTCACTGCTATCCTTTTCCGTCGGCGTCATTCTCGACGTCATCGTCAAAAAACACAAACAACTCTACGAATTATTACTAAACTACCGGGATTAAACCCCTCATCGGCCAAGATTTTACGTTATCAGGGGGAAATTATGACCTTTCTTTTGCCATACTTTTCTTCATTCTCGCAAAGACTACATTCTAATTTGCACATAACTCTTGACACTACCAAAAAAACATCCCTCACAAAAATGATTTTGTGTGGGATGTTTTTCTTTTGAATGAATCAATCAATCTCTACTATTTGTTCATGATTTCGGGGATCTGTTTCAAGCCCAGAAGCGGAGTTTTTCATTTTTTCTCGCTATTTTTCCTCGTTTTTATTCATCAGAGGGATTACCGGTATCAGAGGAACTACTAACATCAATACATACATATATCTGAAGCTAATTCCTAAAGGAGTGGCGATCATGATCGTAAGCCAGGCGCCGATGATGGGAATATACGGCATAAAACAAGTCATAAGATCTTTTTTCGAGCGAAGAATCAAAATCATCGCGCTGCCCATCGTTAGCCAAAAAAGCATGCCTGAACTGATGTATCTTTTTGGGGAAACAATACTGTTAAAAGAAAATCCAAATACCTTTGAAAAATAATCGTGTTGCTCAATCCCCATATTGTTGTGCCAGACGCCCTTCTGGAAATAAGCTTCCGAGCCGGAAGTGTTAATATTCCAAAACCCTATATTTTGCACAAAAAAAGCTTCTAAATATAGGCCGGGGTTTTGACTGAAAAGTTTTAACCATAATTTGAAAAAGGCGGCTTTGTTCTCCTCCAAAAAGGTATCGTCAAATCGACTCATATACCATTTTGGAGTATCGGCGTTACACGGAGTATACTTTTCCTTTATCTCGTCAATGTCCCATATCTTTGATATAAACGCCTTATCTTCTTCGGTATAAACACCGTCTTTGCTAATAACCGCAAATATCTGTTGTGTTGGCATGGCCAAGTTTTCCACAAATTCAGTGGAAAGATTTTTTGCGTTATAAATAGGCCCCTGTATGATGACGGTTCCAATCAATAAGGCAATAGAGCAGATGGCGAATTTTTTCCAATACTTGAAGAACAAATGCCGATATATAAAAACTAGAAATAGCAGGGAGAAAGCATAGATGTATAAGCCGTTGTTTCTTAAAAAACAGACGAAAAAGGCTGTCACACAATAATGAACGATCCCGGGTGTGGAGTGCAAATATTTTCCGTCAGAGATAAAGATATCGATGTATATCAAAACAAAATGAAACAGCGCCAAAGAAAAGAGGGTGTCTTTCCAAAAGGTTACAGCATAAAACGGGAAAAGAGGAAAAAACGCAATGAATATGAAAACTGCAGCAATATACCCGCGTGAGATATTCTTTTTATAAAGCCAGATAATGAAATGCGCCATCACCGAAATCATAATCAGCATCTGCGCAACCGTGTATAAAGCGATACCTCTTAACAGGCTCCCTGATAACATTCCTATTTTGATAAATATGCCGGTAAACCAAGTATATAACAGTGGATGGTGGTTGTTATAGATACCGGTAATAACCTGCCCTATGGATGAAAACCCGTCGGCGTAAATCGCCCCGGGCATGTTTGATAATAAATACGGGAACCAGCATACAAACAAGATTGCAGAGATGATAAAAAAAGCTGCCGTTTGTTTTTTCAAAGAAGGTAGTTCACGCTGATTTTTATGGATCCTATGTTTTTCCACAAAATCATAGAACACAGTCAAAACAATAAACGCTATGCAAAAGCCCACGCAACCAAAAACAAAGAAGAAAATGTCGCTAACCATGATTTCTCTGGCGTAACTATCGCCCACCTTGCCAAAGATATTACCGGAATATATAAAAATACGGCTCAAGGTCATAACTGCCGAAAATACAATAGAAATTATTCCCAACCATATGCATTTATGCTTACTCAAAAAACACCGTTCTTTTTCGGTTTTGATCATCATTTGGCTTTTCTCTGCCTTCTCTTCTTCGCCGCGTCCTCAGTAACATCAGTTCAAATCATTGCCGGTATTTTTACGGTGACATCCAAAAAACACCCTTGCGACGATTCTCTCATGGTTTTCATTCTCGGCTTTTTTGATTATGATGGTTTATTATACCACGGCGCCGCCGCAACAACAAGGACTATTCCGATTTTTTATGACGTGAGAGCATCGCTTTTCCAATATCATCCCAGCTAAGCCCTTGCTCATAGAGGAGGACGGTCAGATGATAAATCAGATCCGCCGCCTCAAAAGTCAGCTCTTCCGGGGAGCGGTTCTTGGCGGCGATGACGCATTCCGTACTTTCCTCGCCAACTTTTTTACAGATCTTATCAACGCCCTCCCGCAGCAGGTAATTGGTATAGGATCCCTCGATTGGGTTTTCCGCCCGTTCCTTGACGATGGCATATTCCAGGGCCATTCCCCGGCCAATGCTGAAATCGTCCTCAGAGGGAACCCATGTCCCATCGTTCAGTTGCCGGAAAAAGCAGGAGAAATTCCCCGTATGGCAAGCCATACCGGTCTGTTCGATCTCCAACAAAAGCGTATCACCGTCACAATCCAGCTTCATGGCTTTTAATTTCTGCAAATGACCGCTGCTTTCGCCTTTTTGCCAAAGCTTTTGGCGGCTGCGGCTGTAATACGTGCAATACCCCGTTTTTAAGGTTTTTTGGATGGACTCGGCGTTCATATAGGCCATCATCACGACTTGACCGCTGACGGCGTCAAAAGCGATGGCGGGGACAAGACCTTTTTCATCGAATTTGATTTCTTTTAAAAAATCGCTCATATTTTCCCTCCCAGTACATTTTCGAGTTTTACGTCGCCGGTATAGACCGCCTTACCGATGATCACACCGCTGACGCCGGTTTCCTTTAAGGCCGCCACATCGCTGTCCTTTGTCACGCCGCCGGAAGCGATCACCGCGGCGGGAACGGCGGACGCCATTTTTGCCATAGCCTCAAGGTTGGGGCCGGCGAGCATGCCATCGCGGGAAATGTCAGTATAGATGATGGTGGCGATACCGAGATCGGCGATGATTTTTGCGAATGTCAACGCGTCAAGATCGCTTTTTTCTACCCAACCGGCGATGGCCACCATCCCGTCTTTGGCGTCAATGCCCACGGCGATCTGTTTACCGTATTTTTTCGCCGCCTCGGTGACAAGGCTTTTATCACGAACGGCGGAAGTACCCAAGATCACCCGGTCGAGACCGGCCTCAAGGTAGTTTTCGATCTCCGCCATGGTGCGGATGCCGCCGCCGATTTCGGCGAAAAGCCCTGTCTCTTGCCGCACCGCGCAGACGATTTCCTGATTGACGGGATGCCCCGCCTTGGCGCCGTCGAGATCCACAAGATGTATGGCTTTCGCGCCCTTTGCCAAAAACTCCTTTGCCTTCGCCACAGGATCGTCGGCAAAAACCGTCTTTTTACTGTAATCTCCCTGTAAAAGGCGGACACATTGACCGTCGATCAGGTCGATGGCCGGTAAAATCTGAAAATCAGCCATTATAATACTCCCTTGGTGGAAAGAACGCCATTGCCGTCAAAGGCGGCGGCTTCCTGAAAAGCATGGGCAAAGGCCTTGAAAATGCCTTCGGCCATATGGTGGTTGTTTTTGCCGTAGCGCAAATTGATGTGAAGGGTCATTTCGGCGTTGTGGGCAAGGGCGCGGAAAAACTCCTCCATCATTTCCAAGGGGAATTCTCCGGCTTTTTCCGCGGTAAAGGCGGCGTTGAACACAAGGTAACTGCGGCCGGACAAATCCACCGCCGCTTCCGTTAAGGTCTCGTCCATGGGGATCAGCGCCGCGCCGTAGCGGCGGATGCCATTTTTATCGCCCAAGGCGTCCTTCATGGCTTTTCCCAAAACAATGCCGATATCCTCCACGGAGTGGTGAGCGTCGACATAAAGGTCACCTTGGCAGCTAACGTTGAGATCACAACCGCTGTGCTTCGCGAAAAGGGAGAGCATGTGATCGAAGAAGCCCATTCCCGTTTCGACCTCACTGTTTCCTTCGCCGTCAATATCGAGATCAAGCTCGATTTCAGTTTCATTGGTTTTTCGGAGCAAAGAAGCCTGTCGCATCACTTTACCTCTTTTCTATATATTCTTCCACCGTGTCAAGGAAGATTCTCATGTCTTCCTTGGAGCCGATGGTCACCCGTAGATAATCGTTGATCCGCGGCAAATCAAAATAGCGCACCAAAATCTTTTGGCTGCGGAGATGTTGAAACAGTTCTCTGGCGGGGCAATTCCAGTAACGCATCATGATAAAATTGGTTTTGGAAGGCAAGACGTCGCAGCCGATACCGCGTAACGCCACGCTGACGCCTTCCCGCACTGCGCAGACGGTTTTGAGGTTGGCCTCCACCGTTTCCGCGTCTTGGAGGGAGGCGATGGCCCCGGCCTGGGCGATCCGATCCACGGGATAGGAATTAAAGGAATTTTTCACCCGATTGAGCCCCTCGATCAGCTCCTCGCTGCCGATGGCAAAACCCACGCGTAAGCCTGCCAGAGAATGGGATTTGGACATGGTCTGAACCACCAGCAGATTGGGATATTTTTCAATCAAAGGAACCGCGCTTTCCGCGCCGAAACGGACGTAGGCTTCGTCGATGACCACGACAACAGCGGGATTTCTTTTGACAATATCCTCGATTTCCCGGCGGGTCAAGGCGATGCCCGTGGGGGCGTTGGGGTTGGTGATGACGATGCCGCCGTTTTCCCTACGGTAGTCGTCAACAGCAACGGTAAAATCATCCTTCAGCGGGATCTGTTCATAGTCGAGTCCGTAATGCTTGCAATATACGGGGTAAAAGCTGTAGCTGATATCGGGGAATAAAACCGGTTTGCCTTGCTGAAAGAAGGCGTCAAAGGCAAAAGCCAGCACTTCGTCGCTGCCGTTGCCGACAAAGACGTTTTTGGGAGCCACCCGGGCATAATCCGCGAATACTTCCCGCAAGGCGCAGGCATCAGGATCGGGATAGAGGCGCATATCTTCGCAGGCAGCCTCTTTCATCGCCCCAAGCACCGCCTCCCCGGGGGGGAAGGGATTTTCATTGGTATTGAGCTTGATCATCTTCTCCTTGGGCTGTTCACCGGGGGTATAAGGATCAAGCTTGCAGGTTTTTTGATTCCAATAACAACTCATCATCTGTCCTCATTTCCGAATGGAAGCGCTTTTTGCGTGCCCCGTCAACCCCTCAGAGTTGGCAAAACGCACGATGTCGTCTTGCACTTTCATAAACGCTTCTTTATTATAGCACAAAATCGTGGTTTTTTTCATAAAATCCGCGGTATTCAAGGGAGAGGAAAAGCGGCCCGTACCGATGGTGGGAAGAATGTGATTAGGCCCGGCCATATAGTCGCCCAAAGCCTCCGGCGTATAGTGACCAAGGAAGAGAGCGCCGGCGGTTTTTGGTTTGTTAATGTAGTTCAGAGGATCCTCAACGGCGATTTCCAAGTGTTCCGGGGCGATGATATTGGCCACCTCGAAGCATTGATTGAGGTCTTTGCAGAGAATGATCGCGCCGTAATCCTCCCAGGAAGCGTTGGCAATTTCGTAACGCTCCATGGGTTTTAAGGCTTTTTCCAGCTCCTTTTCCGTGGAGAGCGCCAGTGCTTCGTCGTCGGTCACCAGGTAGGAAGCGGCCAATTTGTCGTGTTCCGCCTGGGAAAGCAGATCTACGGCGAGCCACGCCGGGTTGGAAGAGCTGTCGGCAATCACGCAGATTTCGCTGGGGCCCGCCACCATATCGATGCCGCACTGGCCAAACACAAGCTGTTTCGCCGTGGCCACAAAGGCGTTGCCGGGGCCGGTGATTTTATCCACGGCGGGAATCGTTTCGGTGCCATAGGCCAGAGCGGCGATGGATTGCGCGCCGCCGACTTTATAGATTTCCGTCACACCGGCGATTTTCGCGGCCACCAGGGTCACGCCGGGGATCGTTCCGTCGGCGGCGGGAGGCGTCACCATGATGATCTCCGGCACACCGGCCACTTGGGCGGGAACGGCATTCATCAGCACCGAGGAAGGCAGCGGCGTTTTGCCGCCGGCGCCGCCGGGAACGTAGATGCCCACGGTTTTTAAAGGCTGAATCAGCATACCCAAAGTGGTGCCGTCCGCTTTCTGCTCAAACCAGGAGTTTTCCAGCTGTTTTCTGTGAAAATAGGCGATGTTGTCGGCGGCTTTTTCAATGGAAGCCAAAAGCTCTTTGTCGATCTTGGCAAAGGCTTCTTCAATTTCGGCTTCGCTGACTTTCAGGTCGTAAACGTTGCAGCCGTCGAATTTGGCGTTATAGAAACGCAAAGCGTCGTCGCCTTCGGCCCTGACTTTTTGGATGATATCTTTGACGATGTTTTCCACATCGGCGCTGTTATTCTCTTTTCTTCGCTCAAGGTACGCTTTTAAATCGCCATAGTCCTCACTGTTGCGGTAATCGAATCGTTTCATGATTTATAGATTCCTCCATTGCAATTCATTTTTAAAATCATTGATCAGTCGTAAGATCATTTCATTTTTCGTTTTCATACTGACTTTGTTCACCACCATCCGGGCGGAGATATCATTGATCACGTCTTCGTAAACGACCAGGCCGTTGGCGGCCAGGGTAGCGCCGCTCTCCACAATATCGACGATCACGTCGGCCAGCCCGGTCAGGGGAGCCAATTCCACGGAACCGTTGATCTTGATGATTTCCACGCGTTCCTTTTTTTCTTCTCGGAAATACTTTTCCGCGATGTGGGGATATTTGGTGGCCACTTTTTTGCGGTGCTTGCCCTTCCAGGTGGATGCTTGATCCGCCGGCCCGGCCACGCATATTTTACAGCTGCCGAAGCCGAGGTCAAGGACTTCATAGAGATCCCGCTCCTCTTCTAAGAGGGTATCTTTGCCGGCAATGCCGATATCGGCGGCGCCGTATTCCACAAAGGTGGGAACATCCGATGGTTTACCGAGGAAGAAGCGAACGCTGTTTTTTTCGTCGGTCAGAATCAATTTTCGCTTGGGATCGTTGAAATCGGGGCAACGGATGCCGCTCTTTTCAAAAAACTCCATGGAAACATCGGCGAGGCGGCCTTTGGCCAAAGCAACATTTAAAATTTCCATCCCTGATCCTCCTCTTTGAACGCTTCCGGAATACCGTTTGTTTTCAAAATATCCATAATAAAGTTGACGTTTACGGAAAAACCGGTGGCGCCGTCGGGCTCTCCGAATTTTTCCACAAGATGATCGTATCTGCCGCCGGAAAGGATCGGCGTGCCGTAACCGGAGACAAAACCTTGAAAGATCATGCCGGTATAATAAGATAAGGCGCTGACCATACCGAGATCAATGGCAAGATATTGCTCATAGCCCGCTTTTTTCAGGATATCCACCACCGCGACGAGATTTTCCACCGCGGCGTGGGCCTTGCCGGTCAGGTGATAGCCGCTGATCTTTGCAAGGATCTCCGTACCGCCGTAGAGGGCGGGCAATTCAATCAGCGCGGTTTTCAGATCACCGTCGATGCCCAGAGCGGTCACTTGCTTTTCCAGACCGAGGAAATCCTTTTTTTCGATCAGGTGACGGAGCCGGTCTTTTTCACGGAAGGGCAAATCCGTATCGTTCATCAAACCTTTGAAGTAATTGACCTGCCCGATTTCTATGGTAAAAGTGGTGAGACCCGCGGCTTTTAAAGTTTTGATGGCGGTGGCGATGATTTCCGCGTCGGCGGCAGGGCCGTCGACGCCGATGATTTCGCAACCGGCCTGAGTAATCTCTTTCAAATCAAGGTAGCGGTCTTTTTTACTGCGAAAGGTGTTCTGGCAGTAGCAAAGCCGCAGGGGGCGGCAATCCTTCAGTTTTGTCGCCGCCACCCGGGCGCAGGGTACCGTAAGATCCGGTCTTAAAACGAGGATGCGCCCTTGTTCGTCGACAAACTTGATCATATTCTCTTCGGGAATGATATCTCGCTGACCGCTGAAAGAATCAAAGAACTCCATGGACGGGGTAGCGATTTCGCGGAAGCCGCAATGTCGGAATACGGCGTTCATCGCGTTTTCCATGGTTCTTTTCATGTAGCATTCTTCCGCCAGAATGTCCTGTTCCCCATCGGGAATGTAGATTTTCCAGGTCATTGAAGCCATCCTTTCCTGACGCCTTGGCGTCATTTACAATCGTCTTATGATGAGGCTTAAAGTAAAACAATATGTCTTTCGGGTAATAAAAATACGGCCACAAAGATGTGGTCGCAGACTATTTGCTATAAGAAATTCTCTTTCTATAAAAATAAGAGCAAATTTCACCAACCCGGCGCGTTAACTTCGCCCGGCACGGAGCCCGTCAGAAAAAAATACCGACCACATATTTCTTTTTCCGTTTTTAAAATGGTGATGAAAATGATGATGGTGGGCTTTCATTTCGATACGCTCCTAAAAATTTATAATAGTATTATAATACAGACCGCTGAAAATAACAAGTCTTAATTTAAAGAAATTCCGCTTTGGCGGAGGATTGTTTTCAAGGCTGCTTTTAACAGGCAAAAGATCTCATTCTTGGTAACGTTGCTGTTTCGTTGCGGCGTTTTCTTGCTTTGGCGTTATTTTCACAGAATCCATACGGCGGCATAAAATGGGAGGAGATCAAAGAAAGGACTTTTCATATGACTTGGTTTTTATCTTTGCCCACCATGCTCCAGGGATTCCTCGGCGGCCTACTGGCGTTGCTGCCGGCGGCGGCCGGCGCGGCCATGGTGTTCCCGTTCAGAAATCTCGATCAGAAATATCTCGACGGCACCCTGGGACTGGCCGGAGGCATCATGGTTGCCGCCTCCTTTTATTCTCTGCTGAATCCCGCCTATCAGCAGGCCCTAACCATCGGCATCAATCCTTTGTTTCCGGTGATGCTGGGCTTTGGCGCCGGCGTCGTTTTCCTGCTGCTGGCCGATAAGATTCTCCCCACCGACCGCCGGGAAACGAAAGCGGCGCTGTTTTTGCGCAATCATTTCGGCAGCAATACCCTGCTCTATATTGCTATGACCATCCACAATCTGCCGGAAGGTCTTGCCATCGGCGTGGCCATCGGCGCGGCCTCCGGCGGCGATACGATGGCCGCGGCCCTGGCTTTGGCTTTCGGCATCGGCATTCAAAATTTTCCGGAAGGAGCCGCGATTTCCCTGCCCCTGCGCCGCGACGGTCTTTCCGTGCCGCGTTCTTTCATTTACAGCCAGCTTTCCTCCATGATGGAAACGGCGGCTGCCGTGGCCGGCGCGGCACTGACCATCTTTTTCCAGTCGATTCTCCCCTTCGTTCTGTCCTTTGCCGCCGGCGCCATGATCTTCGTGGTTTTCGCGGAGATCATCCCGGAAGCCCACATCAACGGCAATAAAAAAGCGGTTTCCGTTTTGGCGGCGGTGGGCTTCGCTTTCATGATGTTTCTTGATCTCCTTTTCAGCTAAAAACCCGTAAATTTTCTGGCAGCATATGCAGCATATTAAAAAAAAGCTGGTTTCATCTTTCAGAAACCAGCTTTCATTTTGTTAGAGGGCATCACACGTAAGCCCTCTCCATTATCATTGACCGGTTATTCCTCACCAACAGGAATATCGCAAAAGTCCTCTTCGGTGAGAAATTGGGAGAAAAAGGCCGCAAAGGACTTTTTAATTTTTTCCCACAAACAAGAGAAACAAATATCCTTGCTCATCACCGCATAAACGAGCGCCGCCACAGAAACGGCGGTAATAATCATGAAAAAGATCCATTTCAGAGCTTTCATACGATTACCCCCTTTCTTTTTATTTTACACGCCAACGTAGAAATATGCAAGGGGTAGTTTCAACTTACGCAGATTTTTTCTGCGCTTTTTATGCCGTCGGCGGCGGAGGACATGATACCGCCGGCATAGCCCGCGCCTTCCCCGGCAGGATAAAGACCGCCGACGCTGCTTCCCCCCGCTTCATCTCTGACGATGCGATACGGCGCGGAACTCCTCGTTTCCGGCGCGGTCAAAACGGCGTCGCCATCGGCGAAACCGGAGAGTTTTTCCGCAAGGAGAGGAATGCCCTCCTTGAGGCTCTCGGTGACAAAAGCGGGGAACAATCCGTTCAAGTCGCTCATCACCGCCGCCGGACGGTAAGTGGGCTTCACCTTACCCCAGGCGGTGGTCGCTCTATTGAGGAGAAAATCTTCCCAGCGCTGGGCCGGCGCGGCGTAACTGTTGCCCCCGCGCTGAAAGGCGCTGTTCTCAATCTGCCGCTGCAAGGCGATACCGGCCAAAACATCGTCGCCGGGAAAATCCTCTGGCCGCACCGAAACGAGGACCGCGCTGTTGGCGTTTTCCCCTTCCCGCCGCCATTGGCTCATACCGTTGGTCACCACGGCATTTGCTTCAGAGGTGGCCGGCACCACATAACCGCCGGGACACATACAGAACGTATAGACAGAACGGCCGTTGTTAAGCTGCGCCGATAGCTTATAATCCGCGGTAAGGGTTGCCCAGGCTTCTCCGTACTGGGCGATATTGATCTCCCGTTGCAGGTGTTCGATGCGCAGGCCCAGGGAAAAAGGCTTCCTGACCATTGCCACACCGCTTTCCCGCAGCATCGAAACGGTATCTCTGGCGCTGTGACCGCAGGCAAGGAGCAGATGATCCACGGCGATCTCTCTTTGCCCGGTACTATCCTCTATGACGGCGGCTTTGAGCCGCCCTTTTTGCGTAACAATGCCGACCAGCTTCGTTTCAAAAAGAAAGCTGCCCCCCAACGCTTCGATTTTTTCCCGCAAAGCCACGGCAACGCGGGGCAGATAATCGGAACCAATGTGGGGCTTGGCCAAATAGGCGATTTCCCGGGGCGCGCCGCAGTCGATCAGCGTCTTAATGATCTCTCTGTGGCGGGGATCCCTTGTCCCCGTGGTCAGCTTGCCGTCGGAAAACATCCCGGCGCCGCCTTCGCCAAACTGAATATTACTCTGGGGCAGGAAAGCACCGCCGTCGCAAAAGGAAAGGATGTCCTCTTTCCGCGCCGCGCTTTGTCTGCCGGCTTCTATGACCACCGGTTTTAGCCCCGCTTTGGCCAAAGTCAAAGCGCCGAAAAGCCCGGCGGGTCCCGCCCCCACGACGAGGGGCGGATGGACTCCCCTGTAGTTAACGACAGGAGGTGTATAACCAAGGGGAACTTCCCTTACGCACTTATCCCTGTTTTTGGCAAGCACCGGTTCTTCGGCAACGGAAAGGGTCACTCCCACGGTGACGACGCGGCAAAGGCGCGGCTTTTTCCTGGCGTCCAAAGCCTCCTTAAGAATGACGATCTCCCTGATATCACTTTTCCGAATCTGTATTTTTTTGGCAACCGCGCTTTTTATGGCTTCGGCGTCGTAAAAAACGGGGAGTTTTAAGTGTTCCACACGGATCATCTTACGCCTCCGTCAAAGCGTTAGCCACGCTTTCTCCGGCCAAACGCCCGGAGGAGATGGCCCATTGCAGGTTGTAACCGCCGCAGTCGCCGTCAATGTCGAGAACCTCCCCGGCGGCGTAAAGCCCGGGCAGAAGTTTGCTCTCCATCGTCGTAGCACAAAAATCCGCCACATCGATACCACCGGCGGTGACCTGTGCCTGCTTCCAGCCTAAAGTACCCGTTACAGCCAGGGGGAATCCTTTTAAAAAGCGGCCGATCTTTATCAGCTCATGGTCTTCTAAGCTCTTCACGCCGCGGCTGACTTTGCAGTGCAATGCTTCTTTGAGGAGCAGCTGCCCCACTTTTTTCTGAACAAGTCCCGTCAAATAGTATTCCAAGGATTGGGCCGCCAAAACCTCCCGGCGCTCCTTGAGCAAGGCGAGCAATTCCTCTTGCCCAAAGCAAGGCAGAAAATCGATTTCCAGGCTGAAATCCGCTGGGTTTTCATAGCAGAGCAAGCGGGAAAGATGCAATACCGGCGGCCCGGACAGGCCATAGTCGGCAAAGAGAATCTCCCCGGCGGCATAGCCCACGACAGCCGTCGCTTTTTTCAGGGTCAGCGCTCCCTCCACTTTGATGCCTTTTAAGGCGTTTGGTATGCGCGGATCGGTTCTGATCTTTACCAAGGAGGGGGCGAGGGGAATCAGCGGATGTCCCAAAGCAGTCAATAAATCATAACCCCGGCGCGAACCGCCCAATTCCGGCGCGACCAGACCGCCGGCGGCGACAATCACTTTTTTCGCGTAAACCGGTTGATCCGCGGTATCCAAAAGAAACACTTCCTCCCGGCGCGTGATGCGTTCCACCGCGGTCTCGGTAAAAACAGCGATCCCCAGACGCTGGCTTTCGGCGCGCAGCAGATCCACGACGGCGGCAGCCTGTAGGCTTAAAGGATAGACCTTGCCGTTTTCCTCTGTTTTCGCCATGATCCCCAAGGAGCGGAAAAAAGCGATGTTGGCAAAAGGAGGAAAGCGGCGGTTGGCCGCCTCCTGAAAAGACGGATCTTTGCCGTGATAGCATTGGGCTTTGTTTTCCGTGTTCGTAAAATTACAGCGCCCATTGCCTGTGGCCAAAAGTTTTTTGGCCACCCGGGTTTCCTTCTCTAAAATCACAATATCGGTCTGATTGCGCTGGCGGGCGCAGGCAATGGCGGCCGCAAACCCGGCAGCGCCGCCGCCGATCACCGCGACGTCGTATAAATGTTCCATTTTTTTAATTCTATTCTATTCTTTCCCCAAGGAATTTCCGGCGATACTCATTTCCAGCAATTGCGAAAATTGTCCCACCGTTACCACCAAAGATAAGGCTTGATCGTCGAGGGGACAGCGATATTCTTCTTCCACCAGCAGTACAAATTCAAGAAAATCCAGTGAATCCGCTTTGAGATCCTTTTTAAATCTCGTATTTGCGCCGATCTTTTCTCTTGGTTTCAGAAAATACCGGGCGACCAGCGCATAAAGGCTTTCATCCACATCCAAAGCCATCACCTCGGCTATTTATATGAAAAAAAAGCCGAAAAAATACGTTATTTGACGATGCGCAAAATTTCCTCGACGGTTTTTCGCCGATCTCCGTCGTTATACACCACGAAATGACAGGCCTTTTTATAGAGGGGTTCCCGGGCCTGCATGAGATCGAAAATGGCATTTTCGTTTTTGGCCAAAAGAGGACGGCGCCGAATCCGGGGATTGGCGATGATCGTATGAAGATCCCGCTTCAGCCAGATAACCGTACCGCTTCTTTTCATCAGGCGAATATTTTCCGGCGTAACCACGACACCGCCGCCGGTGGAGACAATCATATTCCTTTTTTTGGCCAAGACAGCAAGGACGTGGGTCTCCCTGGCGCGGAAACCGCTTTCCCCTTCCCGCTTAAATAGTTCCGCCACGGTCATACCGGTCTGCTTTTCGATCAAAGCATCGGTATCCACGAAGCGGCGATGGGTCCTTTGCGCGACCATTTTGCCGATGTTGGTTTTTCCGGCGCCCATCATACCGATGAGATAAAGATTTTTCATGGCATCAGTATATCATATCCGGCAAAAAAAAGAAACGTACCAAAAAACACAATTCATGGTACGTTTCATATGGACGCAAAATCCCATCGCGTTCAGATCAAGCGGTAAATTCGTTGGGAACCGCCTTGGCGGGAACAACGTTTTCTTCTTTCAGAGAACGGTAGAAATTGGCGATTGTCGTATACATATAGGGATAGACATAGAGCCCGGCAATACCGAAAGTAACAGAAACCAACAACATCCAGGGAATAAACGAAAGATAAAGAACGAAGAGATCGGCCTTATTGCCGGCCATCATCTGCTTGCTCTCATTGAGGGCGCTTTGCCAGTTCATTTCAGGATGATCCAGCATGATGTAGCCCATCATCGAATAAGAGAAGAATTTGACAATCCCGGGGATGTAAAAGAGCAACGCCCAGAGAAAGATAAACAGGTTTTGCATAAAGTAGGCTAAAGTAAGGCGTCCGTAGTACTCTCCGGAAAAGCACTGGTAGGGCATGGTTGCGTTGACTTGCATGCCACGGGCAAGACGCAGGTGGAAGAATTGATAAGCAATCATCAGGGGGCCCATAATAAGGAAAATAAAGGCGAATTCAAGAATGTACAATAAAATCATAATGATGATGCCGGAACCCATGGCGTCGTAGCCCATACAAAGACCTGACATAAAACCCATCAGAGTAATTACAATAGCTAAAACTGCACCGGGAACCAACACCGTCAAAAGCAAAGCGCCAATCACGACACCCCATTTCCCTTCCAAGGCGCTTTTGGCCGCCGTTTTCATTTCCGCGCGGGTATGGTTAAGCATAAAATCCCTCCTTTAAAAATTCACTATATTATAATATAATAACTAATAATAGTATAGTATACTTTTTTTCGTAAGTCAAAGATTTTATTGAGGAGAAAAACACGGCCGATGAACAAAGTAGATTGGATCAGGCGATACGACATGATCCCCCATAAAGAAGGCGGTTTCTACGCCGAAATCTGGCGGGCCGAAACAGGCCTTGCCTCTCATTGCTACTATTTGCTGCCCGGGGGTGCAACGGCGAAATGGCATCGCCTTTCAGGGGAAGAGTTATGGCTGTTGCACAGCGGCGGCCCTTTGGAAATCACCTTAGGCGGCCAAGGGGAAAAACCCCAGGCAAAGGAAAGCGTCCTCCTGGACGAAGAAAATCTCCACTGCCTGATTCCCGCCAAGACCTGGCAGAAAGCACACACCAGCGGAGACGACGCCCTCGTTTCCTGCATCGTCAGCCCGGCCTTTTCCGAAAAAGACTGGGAGCTTTATAAGGAGTCGCCAAAATGGACCAAGGAATGATCTATATCATCATTGCCGCCCTCCTCGGCGCGGGTATTTTGGTTTTCGGCCAATTTCGCAAGAAAAAGTATCAGGAAGTCGAGAAAGACGCCCTTCAGTTGGCCTGGGAACGCAAGGATTACAATGCCTATCTCGGTTTACTCAATGAGAAAATCTCAAAAACAAGCAATCAAAAAGAAAAGAATATTTTAGCCACCCTAAAAATGCAGGCGTACATCAGTCAAAAACAATGGCCTCAGATGGACGCCTTAAAAAAACAGGTTAAAACAAAGGGACTGCCGAAAAAGATTCACCTCACCTTCATCACCCAGTACATCATCGGCCTTTGCCTTTCGGATCGTCCGGAAGCGGCCCTCAAGTGGCTGGAAATCGAAGAACCCGTTCTCAAAGAGGCCGAAAACAGCGGCGCTTATAAAATGTACATCGGTACCCTCAAAGGGCTTAAGCTTTTTTACACCGGCCATTTGCAGGAGAGCAAGGAACAGTTTACAAAACTGCAAAACATGAAAATCGCCGGCGATTTTTATCCCCCGATATTTCAAGATTATCTAAAACGTATCGAAAAAGAACAACAAAATCAGCCCCAGGCGGCAGAATCAGCAACGGAGCGTTGAGCAATGATATCCCTCAAGACACGGCCCAGATGCGATGCCCGCCGTTTAAACCACATCTAAATTTTATTGACGGCCTAAAAGCGGAGCTTATTGCTGCGCTTTTTTGTCTGGGGACGATCGGTCACAGCGAAATACGTACCTGCCGCCATGATCACGGCGGCGGGGAAAAACAACGGCGGCGGCATCTCTTGGAAGATCAGCAACGCCAAAAACGCCCCGATAAAGGGAGAAATCGCATAATACGCACTGGTTCGCGCAGCGCCGAGATGGCGTTGGGCGCATACGTAAAAATAGATGCTAAGGCCATAGACGAAAAAGCCCACCGCCAAAGATAGGATGACAGAAGCCAGGGAAGGCAGTGTCTGCCCGAGATAAAAACCGATGAGCAGAGAACCCGTTCCGCTGCAAAACCCTTTCACCGTCACGATCTGCAAAGGATTTTTCACCGATAACCGTCGGGTGCAGTTGTTTTCCAAGCCCCAAAAACAAGCGGCCAAAAGGATGAGCAGGGAACCGGTGGAGAAAGAAAAGCCGCCATGGTTTTCCAGAGAGAGCAGCATACCGGAGAGCGTAATCAATAAAATGGCGAGACACAGCCGTTTTGAAATCTTTTCGCCGAAGAGAAAAGAAGCAAAAAGCGCGGTGGCTACGATTTCGAAATGATTGAGTAACGCCGCGTTTTCCGCCGTGGTCAGAGAAAGCCCCCAGAGCAAAGCAATGGGAGCAGCGATATCCAAGGCGATCATGGCCAAAACATAAGGCAGATCGCTCCTGGCCAACGGTTCCTCACTTTTGGTACACCCGCAAAAGCGAAGGACAAAAGAAAACAAAAAAATACCCACTCCGGCGCCGAGGTAGAACAAGCCCGCCAAAATCACGGCGGGAATCTCCTGCAATAATAGCTTGCCGACGGGGGCGTTGAGGGCGTAGAGCGCCGCGGCGCCAAGGGCGCACGCAATGGCTTTTCGATAAAATGTCATGATCCGTCCTTCTCCTTGCCAAATCCGCCTCGTTGGTGTATCATTAGTACAATAACGGACACTTTGTTCTATATCTATCATAGAACGACAAAAGGCAAAAAACAAGAATCAAGGAGTCGGAACTGTCCGCTACGGGACAAAACCGGAAAAAGATCCATAAGATTCATCAAAAAAGAAAAAAGGCAGAGAATGGACAGAAGAATTCAAAAAACAAGAAAGGCGGTTTTCGACGCCTTTACCGTACTGCTCTCCCGCAAGAGCTACGATAAAATCACGATTCGCGACCTGATTGAAGAGGCAAACATCGGCCGCAGCACCTTCTACGCCCACTTTGAAACAAAGGACGACCTGTTGAAAGCGATGTGCGTCGATCTTTTCGATCACGTTTTCGCCACGGATTTGGTCGCCGAGACCAGCCATGATTTCTCTTTTTCCCAAAGAAGCGCCAAAATCATGCTCACCCATATACTCTATCACCTGCTGGACGACGCGGCCCGACTGCGCAAGATTTTCGCCTGCGAAAGCAGCGATCTTTTCTGGCAGTATTTTCGCCGCCCCTTTACGGAGCTGGTCACGGAGCAGCTGCTGCCCATGGCCAATCAAAACGCTTTACAACTGCCACAAGATCTGTTCGTGGATCATCTGACCGCCAGTTTCGGGGAAGTCGTCCGCTGGTGGTTCAAAACAGGCTTATCCGCCTCTCCCGAAGTGGTGGAGGAGTATTTTGAAATCACCGCCTTCCCCCTCCTCAAAGCATAGCAAAAGGGCTTCCCAATGGAGAAACCCCAGAAAAAAGAGCCGGTTTCCGATAAAACATCGGAAACCGGCTCACTTTTGCGAAAGCGCTTAACGCAACAAGTCCCTATCAATTTACTTGTAAAGGACACCGCCAATCTGACAGAGATACGGCGGTAATTTGCCGTTTTCGATCCATAGCAAGTCAAAACCCAGCAGCTCCTTGGCGATTTTACCGACGTCGCAGCCGAGGGATTCAAAGGAATAACGGCGTCCCGCGGGCTTGCGGCAGGCACCCTTGTTTCTGTCGCAAATGGTGTCGCCGCAAAGGTGACAGCAGCCGGGATTCAGCAGACAGCTGTCCTTGGTCGCCTTTTCTTGCTTTTTTAAGATGCGGTAGAGCTTCAGGCTCTCTTTCTTTAACACCTCGGTGTAAAGGGCCACACAGTCTTCGTGGTTCACTTTTTTCCCGGCGGTTTCTTCGTCGAAGCTGATTTTTACGCCGGTGATGTTCAAGGTGCGGTACTCCTGCCAAAAGGCGATGGGATCAAAATCGTAAGGCGGACAAGACCAGCGCACATTATAATTCTCACATTGTTTGCAAAATCCTAAAAACTTCTCCACATCGACGAAATCGCGGACGAAATCGTCAACGCTGATCCTTGCTTCTCTGGTTTCCGTTGTATAATCCAAAAGATTACGCCTCCCCATTCCATAGTATCAACGTAAAATAGATTGCCATATGAATGCCATAATCATACATGATATCACGATCCGCCAAAGTTTTCATAATCTGTACCCCGTAACTGTCGATGGTCGGCACCTGTTTTTCCGGATAGCGGCAGGCTTTTTGGGGACAGGGGCAATCTTCACATAGGTCACAGCTGAGGGATAGCGTCAATACCTTGCCGAATCGCTGCCGAAATTCGTCGCTTATGGCATGAACAAGGGCGGCGTGTTCTTTTCTCACCCCTGCGCAGCGCTCCATATCATAAGCGTCGTCCACTTCGTAGACGGCATCGAAGAGAAAGGCGTCACTGTATTGCTCAATGATCGCCTTACACTCCGCAAAGGAGTGCGGCGATGGCGGTATTTTTCTGCGCTCACCATAAACAGCGGCGTCCTGCTGGGCAAGGAGCTTTACTTCCGGGGTTAAGGTCAATTCACTTGTTTTCAAAAAGAAATATTCGCAAACAGGATAATCATGGATGAATTCCATAACCGCATCCCGTGATTTCGACGAATCCCTCATGTTAACCTCCCCTTTCCCATTGGGATAAACTTCTTTTACCATACTACATTACGAAAAAAAGCGCAAGTCCCCTTTTTGGGAGCAGAAAAGAACCCCGGAGCATGAAGTGCTTCTCCTTCTGATAAACAGTTTTATTATTTTAACTGTCTACCACAAGGGGAGCATATCAGTTCTGATCATTCCGGGGTTCTTTAAAAAACGCGTTAATTTTTACTGCATATCCGAGGTCATTTCGCTCAACGTAATCTTTATGGTCAGTGTTTTCTGGGTATCATGGCGGTAAACCGTCAAGCTCACGGTATCGCCGGGGGAATACTGGTTTTTGATATTGTTCAGTTCGCCGATGGAGGTCACCGCCGTATCATTGATGGCGGTAATGATATCGTCCACCTGCAAATCACTGGCGGCGGCGGGGCTTCCCGAGGCGATGGATACCACATGCACGCCTTGGGGTAAACTATAGTACTGGCTGTACTGCTCATCAATGGTTTCGCCGCTGATACCGATATAAGGCCGGTTCGTCACATAGCCGTTTTCGATCAGATCATTGATCACGGGAACCGCGGCGTCAATGGGGATGGCAAAGCCCATACCTTCGGCAATGGAAGAATCGATCTTCGCGGAGTTGATGCCAATGACCTGACCGCTCATATTAACGAGGGGACCGCCGGAATTGCCGGTATTGATGGCGGCGTCAGTTTGGATAAAAGTATACACCTGGCCATCGTCAAATTCCACTTTACGATCGAGGGCGGAGATGATCCCCGTAGTCACGGATCCGGAAAATTCTTCGCCGAGGGGATTCCCGATGACGACGACAGACTCACCGACTTCTAGATCGGCGGAAGTTCCAAAGGTAACGGAGGTCAAACCGTCGGCGTCAATTTTGATCACGGCGAGATCCGTCGTATCATCATATCCCACCATGGTCGCCTCATATGTCGTTTCGTTTTCATCGTTTAAGGTCACGCTTAGCTGGCTAAACTCTTTCACCACATGGGCGTTGGTCAGGATATAGCCGTCGTTGCTGATGATCATACCGGTACCCTGTCCCGAACCGTACATATTGGTGCCGGTAATCAACACCACCGAGGGGGCTACCTTCGCGTTGATTTCGGTAACGGATAATTCCTTACCGCTGCTGCTGGTTTGGGTTACGTTATCTTCTTCGGCGGAGGAATTCGTTTCTTTGATCTGGGCCACGGTCTTTTCCGCGGAGAGGTGATCCTTGAGCAGATAGGCGCTGGTCGCCGCGGAAAAAACGATCATCAATCCAAAAAAGGCGATAACCGCTGTTTTCGCGAAGTTTTTCCAGGAAAATGGAGGTTTCTTTGGCTTCGTTTTTACGGTAGAAGGGGCCTCCGCCGCCGGCGGTATCCACTGCTTTTCGTCTTCAGCGCCGTAGAGGGAAAAGGCCTCATACGCCGGGGCCGGGTTTTCCCGGGGCGGTGCTTCCCCGCCGGCGGTCATCAGTATTTCTCCGTTGTACTCCCTTTGGGCCGGATCGATGGCTTCGCGAGCTTCACCCTCTTCTGTCTGACCAGGGTTCACCCTTCTTTCTTCATCCATATCGTAAACCTCCTTGAGATTTTGTTCTTTTTCATTTGATAAACAAATTATATCCTTTTTTTTTGGTTATGTTAAGATATAATTATGAAATAATGATGTACAAAAGACAAAAAATCTATTTCACCATAAAATACCTTGCAAAAAAACCGGCAACTTTCGGTTGAATCCTTCCCTGAAATCGCTTATAATACTAATAAATTGCGAAATTTGCCGGAGGGTATGAGAGAATATGTTCTGTCCAAGATGTAACAACGAAATAGCAGAAAACGTTAAAACTTGTCCCACATGTAACTTCCATTTTCAGGAAGGCATGTCATACAATCGGGAAGAGCTGGTGGGTTACTCTCCCAATATCAAAAAAATCCAATCTCACGGTGTGCGTCAAAAACAACAGAACCGTTTTGTCTTTGTCGGTTACGCCGTGGCGGTCATTGCCCTATTCGGTATTCCTCTCCTCTACTTTATGACAAAACAGTCTCTGCTCACAGGAATCATCGCCGGCGTCATCATTGCCGCTTTCTTCAGTTTTTTCGCCACCCTGCAAATCAGAAATTCCAAATTCGACCGCACCTACGACGCGGAAATCATCGACAAAGACGTGGAAAAACAGCAGCATAAAAAGAAAACCCTTGTCTTTTGTAAATTACATCTCAAAAAGGATAACGGCGCGACCCAGTGGGTCAACCTGCCCTACGGCGCCGGTTCGGCGTCTTACTACGCCGTGGGCGACGTGATTCGCCACCATAAAGGTTTTCTCTATCCGGAAAAATTCGACAAATCCAAGGATGACCGCTGCATCTGCGTGAACTGCGGTGTCGTCAACAATATGAAGAACGATCAATGCTGCGAATGCGGCATTGCATTGCTGAAATACGGCACGGGGAAAGCGATCGGCAGAAGATAAGGGAGCCGCATGTCCATACTGAATCTTTTTCTCACCTATGTAAAAATCGGTTTCATGGCTTTTGGCGGCGGCTACGTCATGCTGCCGTTGATTGAAAATGAGTTCGTCCGTAAACGCGGCGTCCTCCGTGAGGAAGAAGTATACAAACTTTTTGCCCTGGCCCAGTCAATGCCGGGGATTCTTGCGGTCAATATGGCGATTTTTTTAGGCTATCAGCTGCACAAAACCAGGGGAGCGCTCATCGCCGCGGCGGGCATCATGTTCCCGTCAATCCTCATCATTACCGTCATCGCCGCCTTTTTTGACCGCTTTGCCGAATTACCCTGGGTACAAAGTGTCTTTCACGGATTAAACATCGCTGTTATGGCCATCATCGCCCGGGCATTATGGAAAATGGCAAAAACGGGTATCAAGGACAAGGTGACCTTTGCCCTTTTTCTTTTTGTGCTAATCGCCTACTTGATCAGCGGCATAAACCCCGTTTTCTTTACGCTGTTCGCCTGTATCGCCGGGCTTTTACTAGCGGGAAGGAGCAAACATGCCTGATTTGCTCCTTTTGATCTTGGAATTTCTAAAAACAGGCCTTTTTGCCGTCGGCGGCGGTTACGCGACCCTGCCCTATCTTTACGAAATGGCCGAAAATTACGATTGGTTCAGCCTCGGCGACCTGACCAATGTTATCGCCATTTCCGAGGTAACACCGGGGCCTGTCGGCATCAACATGGCGACCTTCGCCGGCTATCTTACCGGCGGGATCGGCGGCGGTATCCTCGCCTCCCTGGCTATCGTCGCCATTCCTGCAACCCTCAGTTTGCTGCTTTGCCGTTTTATCCCCAAGCCTACGGAAAATAAATTCATGGCAAAGCTTTTATACGGACTGATTCCCTGCGCTTTGGCGCTGATTTTAGCCGCCACAGGAAAGCTCTTTGAAAACGCCCTTTTTCATTTTGACACTGTTTTTACAGCTTCCCTGGGCTGGCTGCTTTTGGCAGGGCTATTGTTTTCGGCCTTTCGTTTTAAACTGAATCCGCTTATTCTGCTGTTGATCGGCGGCATTTTCGGTTTCTTACTACTTTAAGGAGAACATAACGCAGCATGTATCATGTTTTTTTACTGAATCCCATTGCCGGCAACGGCAAATTTCAGTTTGGTTTAAAGGAAAAAATCGAGGCAATGGCCAAAAAGGCACACCTCGACCATCTGGTTCACGTCACCACCGATATCGGCAACGCCAGAGAATTTACAGAGCATTTTCACCCAGGTGAAGACGCCCGCTTTTACGCCATCGGCGGCGACGGCACCTTAAACGAAGTGGTCAACGGCGTTTTAAAACGAAAAGGCCGGGGGGAGGTCGGGGTCATGCCCTGCGGTACCGGTGACGATTTTATCCGCCTTTTTCCCAGCAAGGAACCTTTTCTCAACCTTGAAAAACAGATCCACGGCAAATCCATAGCCATTGACGCAATCCGCACCGACTATATCGATGGCATCAACATGTGCAATATCGGTATCGACGCGGAAACCGCGGCGGACGTGCACCGTTTCAGCCGCTATCTGCCCGGCGGTTTCGCTTATTCGGTTTCCCTAGTCAATCGCCTCACCCATAAATTAGGCACCCACATGGCCCTTACCATTGACGATACCATCGAACTGAAGGATCGTTTCATGTTGGTATCCGTGGCCAACGGCAGCTCCTACGGTGGTGGTTATTTTGCCGCCCCCAAGGCCAAAGTCGACGACGGTCTCCTGGAAATCACCGCGGTACGTCCCCTCTCCCGTCTGCGCATTGCCGCTCTGATCAGGGGCTATAAAGCGGGAACCCATCTCGACGATCCAAGTTACGCCCCTTATATCGTCTATCATCAGGGCAAAAAAGTTCATTTACGAATGGAGCAGCCGACGCGGTTCTGCATTGACGGCGAGATTATAGAAGTCAAAGAGATCACCATTAAAGTCCTGCCCAAAGCCATCAACTTCATCGTTCCCGCATAATACCATTTTGGTTTTCATAAAAAAGAGAGTCTGCACAATTTGCGCGGACTCTCTTTTGCTCTTTTTGGCAAACGGCTTCAGGCAAACTTCCCTTTGTGAAATTTCAGGGAAAGATAAAAGGAAGCGAGATTGCTCAAAGCCGCAAAGGCCACCAAGGCGGCAAAGGCCACAGAAGCGCCAAAATCGGTTCCGACAAGCCAAACCAAAACCGTATCTTTCATAGAAAATAAAAGCATTACCGTGAAAACGGTGATAATGATAAAGGTCAAACGGCCCTTTTCCACGCCGAAACGGAATATCAGCGGCAGATTGACCGATAGCAGAAAAATGGCGATACAGACGACGCAAATCAGTTCCTGCACTTCCGCTACGCCGTAGGCGCTTCCGGTGACAGCGGTGAGTACGAGCTGGGCAGCGACGGAAATCATCGCCGCGGCGCCGATCATCAAATAACCGAGAAGGTATTTACTGAACACCAGGCTCTTCTCGGAATAGGGCATCATGGCCGCCAAACGATTCCATTTGGAGCGTTCGTCGTAAGCAACGGCGGTAATCGGCAGCATGGACGCGTACACAACGGCGAAGGCGGAAAGGGAATAAAGCCTGGGCAGACAGGCGAAAATGACGATGATCAGCAGGAATAGCTTCAGTTGTTTGAATAGAGTATAAATGTCTTTTAAAAGCAAACCCCTCATTTTCACGCTCCTTTGGCCAGAAATAGGATGATATCTTCCAGTGACAGATGTTCCCCGGGGAAAACGTCGGCGACGGCATCTTTTTTCACCAGGACTTCCACGCCGAAAGGGTTCCTTTTCACGCCCCGCACCGCTTCTTTGGGAATCTCTTCAAACTGCTCCTTTGTAAGCTTCCATAGGACATATTCCTCCAGCAGGCGGTCTTTTTCCTCACAAAAGATGAGTTTCCCTTGATGGAGAAAGACGATATAATCGCAGATCTTTTCCAAATCGCTGACGATGTGGGAAGAGAGCAGCACAGTATGATTTTCGTCCCTGGTGAACTCGTTGAAAAGATCGAGGATCTCATCGCGAACCATGGGGTCAAGGCCGCTGGTAGCCTCGTCGAGAATCAAAAGCTCCGGCTGATGAGACAGGGCCACGGCGATGGCCAGCTTCATTTTCATACCCCGGGAGAAATCGCGAAAAGGCTTGGTCCTCGGCAGTCTGAAACGGTCGATCAGGGAGAAGAATTCGCTTTCTTGCCAATTTTGGTACGTATACTTCATGACCTCGTTCACGTTTTTTGCCGTCAGCACTTCCGGGAAATAGGCTTCATCCAAAACGATGCCGATTTTTTCCTTCACGGCGTTGAATTCCCTGCTTTCGTTATCGACGCCCAGCACCGCAATGCTGCCGCCGTCCCGAGAGATCGCGTTCATGATCAAATTCAGGGTAGTGCTCTTGCCGGCGCCGTTTTCCCCCACCAAGCCCATGATGCAGCCGCGAGGCAGAGAAAAACTGATTTGATCAAGGGTAAATCCCTTAAAATGTTTGGTTAAGTTTTTGATTGCAATGGCATCCATGCTTTTCACTCCTTAAAGAACGGTTCTTCGTCTTCTGCCAACAGACGGTATATTTCCATGATCTCCGCTTCCGTCAAGTCACAAGAGACTGCCAACTCCCTGACGCCACGCAGATGATCCTCAATTTGCTTGAGCTGGGCTTCGCGGAGGAAGGCAAGATTTTTTTCCGCCACGTAACAGCCTTTGGCCGCCACGACGTCAATATAACCGTCTTTTTCCAGCTCATCATAGGCGCGTTTGGTGGTGATGACGCTGATCCGCAAATCCTTGGCCAGGGAACGGATGGAGGGCAGCAGATCTCCGGCTTTGAGTTCGCCGGAAAGAATACAGTTTTTGATCTGCCTATAAATCTGCTCATAGATGGGCTGATTGACGGCATTGCTGATGACGATATGCAAAGTCTCACCCCCGGTTAACTGTATATACACACTATATACAGTATAGACGATGATATGACTCCTGTCAAGAGAAAAATGGACTGCTTTCCGATCTATAAGGACAAAAGGGCTTACACAAAATGGCTTTCAAAAACAAAAGCCATTTTGCGTAAGCCCCTCTTCCTTTTATTTAGGGTATTTTTTATTTTACATCTCAGGTTGAGAAGGAAAGCCGCTCAGTCCTTTGCCTTTCGGTAACCGTGGGAAAAGGACTTATCGTAAAGCTTCGAAAGGGCGTATTCATCGCCGAGGAAACGACCCACGGTAACCAAGGCAGTCTTGCCGATCTCCTTTGCCCGGACTTTTTCGGCGATATCCGCCAAGGTGCCGACGACCTGTTTTTCTTCGGGCCAAGAGGCCTTATACACCACGGCGCAGGGCGTATCCTCGGGATAGCCCACTTTCAAACGCTCCACCAGTTCCTCAATGAGGTGCACGCTTAAAAAGATGATCATCGTGGCGTTGATTTTGGCCAAATTGCGAATATCTTCCTTTTCCGGCACAGGGGTTCTCCCCTCCATGCGGGTGAGGATCACCGTCTGAGAGACTTCCGGCAGAACATATTCTTTTTTCAACGCGGCGGCGGCGGCGCAAAAGGAACTGACGCCGGGAATCACCGTAAAGGGAATGCTAAGATCTGCCAAAAGATCCATCTGTTCCCGAATGGCTCCGTAAATCGAGGGATCGCCGGTGTGGAGGCGCACAATTTTTTTGCCCTTGGCATATTCTGCTTTCATCACGGCGATGACTTCATCCAAGTTCATACCGGCGCTGTCGTAAATGGTACAGTCCTTTTTGCAGTAATCGAGTAATTTTGGATTCACCAGGGAACCGGCGTAGATCACAATATCCGCTTCTTTCAAGGCGTTCATCCCTTTGACGGTGATCAGCTCCGGATCACCGGGGCCCGCCCCTACAATTTGAATCATCTTCATTTAACGCTTCCCCTTTCTGACAATGGCGGTAAGGAAATAGCTGAGGTCTGCCGGCATTTCCTCGATCTGCTCAAAGATTCTTTCATCCTTCATGGTGCATTTTTCCGCGGCGACGGTGTGATCCGTGAGACCGTGCTTTTTTAACACAGCGGCAATATCCTGCCACTTGCCGGCGCCCTTCATCAACACCGTGTTGTCGTGGTGAACAATGGTTTCCTCGACTTGTTCGATGTCCGTGGTGGCCGCCAAAATGGCCAGGCTTTCGTTGCCGTCGGCGAGACCGCAGCCTAAGGCAGCCGCGGCGGCGGCGGGAGCGCTGATGCCGGGAACAATCTCCCAAAGATAGCCTTTTTCCCGGATAGGGCGGAAAACATACATAAACGTGCTGAACAAAGACGGATCGCCCAGGGTGATAAAAGCCACGTTTTTGCCGCGCTCCAGGCAATCGATGATTTCCGCGGCCCCTTCCGCCCAGGCTTTGGCCAGTACAGCTTGGTCTTTGGTCATGGGCAATACCTGCTCCAGCACGGTTTTACCTTTGATATAAGGCGCGACGATCCGCAAAGCGGTGCTGTCGCCGTCTCCTTTTGTTTTGGGAGTGACGATGTAATCCACTTCGCTTAAAACGCGCTTTCCTTTTAATGTCAATAATTCGGGATCGCCGGGACCGACGCCGACGCCGTAAAATTTACCTTTCATCCTTTTTCCTTATCTCCTTTATTCCTTGTGGATAATTGCGCGAAAACCCGGTTCACCGCGGTAACGGTTTTTTCGAGAATCTCCTCGGTGTGGGCCGTCGAGGGGAACCAGCCTTCATACTGGGACGGCGGTAAGAGCACGCCCTCTTTCAGCATCCCGGTAAAGAACGCTTGATAGAGGGATGTATCGCACTTCAGCACGTCGTCGTAGGACTTCACCTGCGCCGCCGTGAAGAACAGACAGAACATGCCCTTATAGCGGGTGGTCACCGCCGGGACGCCGTATTTTTCAATGGCCGCATTGATGTTTTCTTCAAGATAGGCGGCATTTTGGTTTAAAATATCATAAGTTTCGGGATGATCCCGCAAGCGGCTCAAAGCGGCGATCCCGGCGCTCATGGCCAAGGGATTGCCGGAAAGCGTACCGCCTTGATAAACGGGGCCTAAGGGAGCCACCATGGTCATGATCTCTCTTCTGCCGCCGTAAGCGCCGACGGGCAGGCCGCCGCCGATGATCTTACCGAAGCAGACCAAGTCGGGAACGATATCAAAATCACCTGCCGCGGAATGGTAGCCGACGCGGAAACCGGTGATGACCTCATCAAAAACCAGCAGAATCCCGTATTTTTCCGTGATCTGCCGCACCCGTCGCAAATAACCGTCATCAGGGGGCAATACGCCCATATTACCGGCAATGGGCTCTAAAATCACACAGGCGATCTCTTCGGGATACTGCCTAATCAGCTCTTCCAAGGCGTCGGCGTCGTTGTAGGGGCAAACCAAGGTTTCCGAGATCACTCCGGGGAGCAGTCCCAAGGAAGTGGGGACGCCCTGGGTCAAAAGGCCGCTGCCGCTCTTCACCAAGAGGCTGTCGCAGTGGCCGTGATAACAGCCTTCGAATTTCAGAATCTTATTTCTGCCGGTAAAACCGCGGGCCAGGCGAATGGCGCTCATCGTCGCTTCGGTGCCGGAGTTGACCATGCGCACCATGTCGCAGCCTTTGTAAGCCGCGGTGATGATTTCGGCCAATTCCACTTCGGCAGGGGTGGTAAAACCGTAGGTAGCGCCGTTTTTCAGCGCCGCGGTCACCGCTTCCTCCACAAAAGCCGGGGCGTGGCCGAAGATCAGGGGGCCGTAGGAGCAAACGTAGTCGATATAGCGCGCGCCGCTAAGGTCTTCCAAATAAGCGCCTTTTGCTTTTTTGACGATCACCGGCGTCGCGTCAACAGAGCGAAAAGCCCGCACAGGACTGTTCACACCGCCGACCATAATCTTTTTGCTCAAGGCCAAAATCGCCTCTTTATCATTATTTTTGAACATCATACCATCTCCTTTAATAAGTGGCCCAATTCTTTGGCGAAATAGGTCAGGATGATATCGGCGCCGGCCCGTTTCATGGCAATGTGACTCTCATAGACAATGTCCGGCGCCACAAGATGCTGCTCCACGGCATTTTTCAGCATGGCGTATTCGCCGCTCACACAGTAGGTGGCCATGGGCTTGCTGATTTTGGACCGCAGATTGGCAAGAATATCGAGATAGGCCAAGGCCGGTTTCACCATGATGATATCGGCGCCCTCGTGCAGGTCGAGCATGACCTCGGTTTTGGCTTCCCGGGCATTGTGATAATCCATCTGATAGCCCTTGCGGTCGCCGTGATCCGGGGCGCTGCAGGCAGCTTCCCGAAAGGGGCCGTAATAGTTGGAAGCGTATTTCGCCGCGTAAGACATAACGGGGACATTCACGAACCTGTTTTCATCCAAAATATCGCGGATCGCGGCGACTCTGCCGTCCATCATATCGGAGGGGGCCACCATATCGGCGCCGGCGGCGGCATGGCTTAAAGCCGTTTCCGCCAAAACCCTCAGGCTGCTGTCGTTATCCACATAGCCGTCTTTGGTCAAGAGCCCGCAATGGCCATGGCTGGTGTATTCGCAAAGACAAACGTCGGTGGTGATATAGATATCGCTGAAATCCTTGATTTCGGCGATGGCTTGCTGAATGATGCCGTCTTTGGCAAAGGCGGCGCTGCCCTTGGCGTCGCGGTCTTTGAGGTCGGGAATACCGAAGAGGATGATGTGATTGATTCCGGCGGCTTCCACTTCCGCCACGGCTTCTTTCAGCCTGTCCACGGAATAACGGTACTGATCGGGCATGGAATCGATCTCTTCTTTGATGCCCTTCCCCGCCCTGACAAAAAGGGGATACATCAATTCTTCCCGCTCCAGGTGAGTTTCTCTGACCAGGGAGCGGATTTTTTCACTGGTTCTTAATCTTCTCGGACGTTCCATCGCTCAATCTCCTTGCAACACCGCGACGATGCCGTCAAGACTGTGCTCAATGGCTTCCAAATCGGGGGTCATACCCAGCTCTCGCATACGTTTGGCGGTGATGGGGCCGATGGCCACGGTTTTCACCTGCTTTAAGCAGCTGAGATCATCGCCGCAGGCTTTCATGAAACCGTCCACCGTCGAGGCGCTGGTAAAGGGGACATATTTGACTTCCCCTGTTTGAAGCAGTGTTTTCAATTCTTCTTCTTTTTCCGTGGCAATCAACGTATCGTAAATCTTGATATCATCGACAGAGCCCTTTGTTTCCAACTTTTCTTTGAGATCGTTATCAGCCATGGCGGAGCGGGGCAGGAGAATCTTTTCTCCTGCCTTCAACAGCGGCAAAAGCCCGTCGGCCAGAGCGAAGCTGACCTGTTTTGAAGGAACAAAGTCGGCGATAAAACCATATTCGGCCAAGACCTCCGCCGTGCCGTTGCCGATCACCGCGAATTTCGCTTGGGACAGACGGCGTAAATCACCCTTTTCGCCAAGATATAAATGGAAGAACGCTTTCACGCCGTTGGGGGACGTGAACACGATCCAATCATAGGAGGAAATCTTTTGGAAGGCCGCGGCCAATTCATCGGTAAGTCCCCGTTGCTCAATTTGGATCACCGGGCAAACAACCGGTGTAAAACCGCCGGCCAACAGTTTTTTGGCAAACAAAGCGCTCTGGCGGGCGTCTCTTAAAACCAGCACGCCATCCTTTTTATTTTGTTCGAAAAAGTTTAACGATTCCCGGCATTTCACCACATCGCCGATGACGGTGATGGCAGGAGAAACCAAGTTTTCTGCCCGCACCTTTTCCCGAATATCGCAAAGCTCGCCCACGGCTGTTTTCTGCCTTGCCGTGGTGGCGTTGGAGACCACCGCCACCGGCGTATGCTTATCTTTCCCCGCGGCCAGCAAGCCTTCGGTGATGTAGTCGAGGTTTGAAAAACCCATCAAAAAGATCAACGTTCCCTCCAGGGCCGCCAGGTTTTGAAAATCCAAGCCCCGAATCTCATCCTTGAAATTACCGGTGAACACATGGAAGGAGGAAGCCCAATCCCGATGGGTCACGGGGATCCCGGCGTAACAGGGACCGGCAATGGAAGAAGTGATCCCCGGCACGGTCTCCACGGCAATGCCGCGTTCCGTGAGATAAATCCCCTCTTCACCGCCGCGTCCGAAAACATATGGATCGCCGCCTTTCAGGCGAACCACGGTTTTCCCCGCGGCAGCTTTTTGATAGAGCAATTCGTTGATCTGATCCTGGGGCAAGGCGTGGTTGGCCGCCTGTTTGCCCACGTAAATCTTTTCGCAAGCGGCGGGGGCCCTGGAAATCAACTGGCCGTTGATCAAACGGTCGTAGACGAGCACCTCGGCCATTTCAATGGTTTCCAGCCCTTTTACGGTGATCAAGCCGTAATCGCCGGGACCAGCGCCGACCAGATATACTTTTCCGTTTTTCATGTCACATTCTCCCCCTTAAAGCCAAGGCCAGTTCTTTGCCTTTGGCCGCTTCCGTTCCGGCCACACCGTAAACGGTTTCTTCCAAATAACCCGTTGCCGTCTGGAAAAAACCTCGCAGCATAAAGTTATCGCCGTCGATTTTGCAGCAGACGCCCATGGGGGCGTGGCAGCCGCCCTCTATGGTACGGAGAAAGGCTCTCTCCGCCAATGCCTGACGGTGGCTTTCCTCATGGTGCAGCGGTTTTAATAAGCCGAGCACCGCTTCATCGCCGCATCTGGTCTCTAAGCCCAAAATACCTTGAGCGGGGGCGGGCAGCATCTCTTCGGTGCTAAAAACCACACCGTCGTAAGGGAGGCCCAGGCGGTTGAGGCCCGCGGCGGCCAAAATCACGCCGTCATAGCCGTTTTCCCTGCTCTTATTGATGCGAGTTTCCACGTTGCCGCGAATTTCCTTGACCTCCGCTGTATCAAAAAGTCGTTTGATCTGAATACCCCGGCGTAAACTGCCGGTGGCGATTTTGGCGTTTAAGGGCAGTTCCTTTAAACTTTTTTCACCGTGGAAGGTCACCAAAACATCACGAGAATCCTCCCGCTCTGGCGTCACCGCCAAGGTGAGACCTGCGGGGAGTTGGGCCGGCATATCTTTCAGACTGTGCACGGCCAGGTCGATCTCGTTACAAAGCAGCGCCTCTTCAATCTCTTTGACAAAGAGCCCCTTATCACCGATGGCGTTTAAGGGCTGATCGAGAATGATGTCGCCTTTTGTTTTGATGATCCTGATTTCCGTTTCCACCTGGGGATTCGCTTTTTTGATGGCGTCGGCAATCAAGTTGGTCTGTACCAGCGCCAATTTGCTCCCTCTGGAGCCAATCACTAATTTCATCGGGATTTCCTTTCTCTCTGATGATGCTTAACGGCGCCAGCGCCAGCTTACATAGGAGCGCTTTTTTCTCCGCCGGGAAGTGTTCCAGGATATACGTGCGTGTCTTTGCCAGCAAAGCCACGGTTTCTGCGTCGTAGGGAGATAAAACCTTTTCAATCTCGCCTTTGATTTTTTTGGTCAGAAACGGCGTTTGGCCGTTGCTGGTCACGGCGACGGTATAACCGCCTTTTTGCACCACGGCAGGGAAAAGCAGATCGCCGCTTTGGCCCGCGGAAGTATTGTCACAAAGAATGCTCCGCTTTTTACATTCCCCGGCGACTTCTCCGTTGAGCACAGGATCGTCGGTGGCACAGATCACCAGGAAATAGCCGTCCAAAGGTTGGCCGCCATAGCGCTCCCGCCGCCAGATCACGGGCAGCGCCTCCCAACCGGTTAAGCGGTCGGGGGCAATCAGCGTTAACTTTGCCCCGGCCTCGGCTAAAACTTCAGCTTTGTGCAGGCCGATTTGGCCGCCGCCGATGATCAGCACCGCCTTGTTCGTCATTTCGATGCATAAGGGATAAAACATCGCTACACCTTCCGTTTCAAATCGAAGAGCTCTTCCATGGCCTTGGAATAAGCCTGCCGCTTTTCTTTGTCTTCCATGGATTTCAAGGAGACAATGGGGTTCATCAGCGCTTTTTTCATGGCCGCCTGCATGGTTCGGCTGATGATGCTCTTTTCTTTTTCGTTGACGTCGATCTTACCGAAAAGATAACCGAGGTGGTTCTCCATGACCCGATCCACGGACTGATGAAGGGATTCGATGACCTCGTCTTCTTTCAAACGGCCAAGCCAGTCGAAAAATTCCTCCACATAGCGGTCGATGACCGTTTCCCCGGTTTTGCACAATGCCTTGCGGGCCTTCATGTTTTCGTTGGCGGTAACGGTCAAGGCGTCGACGTTATAGAGATGGTGCAGGGGCAGTTCGCCAACGCTGCCTTCGATATTTCGGGGAATGGACATATCCAGGAGATAGAGGGGCTTCGCCCTCGGTAACAACAGCTCTTTTTTGATGATGTAGTGGGGACAGCGGGTTGCCGTCACCACGATATCCGCCGCGGGAAGCAGCTCTTTCCAGCAGGCAAAGTGATGGTATTGGGCGTTTTCGGTACCGCTTAAGACTTCCCTGACCCGTTCCGCGGAGCGGCTGCAAACAATGATTTTTTGCATACCGTATTCTTGGGCATAGCGGTAAAACTTCTGACCGATCTCGCCGAAGCCCATGATCAGCATGGTTTTATCCGTAAAGGAGCCCGCTTCTTGTTTCAAAAATTTAAGGCCGATATAGCCGGGGGAAATGGGAATTTCCGAAACTTTCAGATGACTTTTGATTTCTTTGGCGCAGCGCGCCGCCGATTGAAACAGGCGGTTAAAAACTTTGCCGGTATTGCCGAAGCGTCGGCTTTCCTCAAAGCTCTCTTTCACCTGGCGAGAAATTTCGTCTTCACCGATGATGGCCGATTCCAACCCCGCCGTCACGCGAAAGATGTGGCGGACGGCGTCGCTCCCTTCATAACAGGAGATGTTATTCTCATCACCGCCGAAAAAAGAACGGTAACACGCCGTAAGATCGGCGGTAAGATCATCGTTGTCCTTGGCAAAAACCCAAACCTCGCTGCGGTTACAGGTGGAGAGGATCACATTTTCAAAGATCCCTTTTTCCGCCAAAAGGGCGGCGAACTCCAGCTTCTGGGTGTCACTGAAAGCATATTTTTCTCTTTTTTGCGCGTCTGCGCGGTGATCGATGCCAATGGCTGAAAAAAACATGTTACTTCCTTTTCTTTTGCTCCTTCAGAACATTTTCCAAAAAACGAGCGGCGCAGGCGGGATTGCTGTAAAAATGAAAATGGGGATAGCCGCCCAGGACGTTGTTTTTTTGAAAACCCTCCTGCCAATGCAGGATCTTATCTTTGCGCTTTTTCGATACGTCGTAAACCGTGGCGTAAGCCGTGGTATCCACGCGTTTGGTATAGTGAAACTCATGGCCCCGAAGGGTTTCCGGTTCTTCGCCGCTGAAAACCGTATGGGGCGCGATGGTCGCCTGCATATAGCCAAAATGCTGCAAGCGGTCGGTCATGGCGAAGTCGAAGGGGAAAAACCCGATAAGGGGGTATGTTTCCTCGTTCATGGTCATTGAGCGGCCCAGGTAAATCAAACCGCCGCACTCAGCATAGCAGGGCATACCATCTTCTAAACGCCGTTTTAGACTCTCTTTGAAGGGCGTATTGGCAGAGAGTTCCCTTAAGTACAGTTCAGGATAACCGCCGCCCAAGAGCAAACCGTCCAACTGGGGCAAGGTTTTATCTTTTAAGGGGCTGACGGGAATCAGATCCGCACCCAGTTCGCTTAAAAGGTCGAGATTATCTTGATAATAGAAATTAAAAGCCGCGTCATAAGCGTAGCCGATGCGCACCTTTTCCTCCTCTTTCAGGGGCTGGGGCAGCGCTGGTTTTAACACCGGTTTTCCCTGATAGGCGGCAACCCTTTGCAGCGCCGCAAGATCAACATGGTCAATCAAAGCCGCGGCAAGGGTATCGAGTTTTGCTTTTAGATCCTTGATTTCATCGCTGCAATAAAGACCCAGATGGCGGCTGGAAAGGGCAAAGGCCGGATCCTCCGGCAGATAGCCGAAAACCGGCAAGCCGCATTGAGTCTCGATGATCTCTTTGAGATAGAGATAGCCGCCTTCGTGTTTGACTCGATTTAAGATCACGCCGGCAATGTTGGTGGCGGGTGAAAAATCCTGAAAGCCTTTGATCAACGCCGCCGCCGATAAGGACATGCCGTGACCGTCAAGAACCAAAATCACGGGAATGTCGAGAATCTGGGCAATATGGGCGCTGCTGCCCGCGATGGCATCGGGGCTTGCGCCGTCGTACAGACCCATCACACCTTCAACAATGGCAATATCGGCGTCGCCGCCGTTTTTGACAAAAAGATAAGGGAGTGCCGCTTCCGGCGCCATGAAACAGTCCAGATTTCTCGATTTGCGGCCGGTGGCGACGGTATGATACATGGGATCAATATAATCCGGCCCCACTTTAAAAGGTTGCACCGCAAAATTCAGTTTGCGAAACGCCGCCATCAGCCCCATGGTCACCGTGGTTTTGCCGCCGCCGCTATTGATTGCCGCCACGACAAAGGCTGTTTTCATCATAACGAAACCTCATCTTTTTCTCTGATCGCCGCGAATATTTTTTCAAAGGTAGGATAAATGACGCCGGTTTCCGCCGGAGCGTCGATCAAAAACAACGGAATGTTTAGCGCTTTGGCGGCGGCGATTTTCTCTTTGATACCCCCGGTGACGCCGCTGTCCTTCGCCACCATACAGGCGGCGTTCACTTCCTTGGCCAACGCGATATTCAAGGCAGCGGAGGCCACGCCCTTCATGGCGAAGATGTGGCCGGCGTCGATGTTTAAAGCTTCCAGTTCCGCTAAAACTTGACTGGAGGAAAGTACCCTAAGGTAGCAGCGTTCCCCAAAACCCCTCACGTATTTTTGAAAGACACCCACGGTTTTGCTGCCGGTGGTTAGGAGCACGTTGCCGGAAATCTCGTTCAAGGCCTCCGCTGTCGACCGCGCGTCGGGGAAGCGGCGGCAAGCCACCGCCGCATCAGTGTAACTTTCCCTTTGAAATCGCAAGTAAGGCACCTTGGCACATTGAGCCGCCCCACGCGCCGCGGCGGAGACTTCCACGGCAAAAGGATGGCTCATATCCACCAAGAAGTCACAGCGTTCCTCTTTCAATAAAGCGCAAAAACCCTCCTGATTCAAAGAACCTGTGTAAACTTTGATCCCGTCGCGTTTTGGGATACAGTCGGCGCCGATGGCGCTGACCGTCGTCGCCACCGCGGCGATATCCGGAGGCAGCTGTGATAAAAAGGCGGAGCTGTCGCCGGTACCGGCAATCAGCAGTAGCTTCTTCATGCTTTTTCAGCCCCTTTTTCCAAATACCCCCTGGGGGTTACCATCAAACCGTTTTCCGCGAAGGTTTTGCTGTTGCCGATGAATACCGTGGAAAACATATCCACCGCGGTCACGTCCATTTTTTCTAAGGTGGTCACCAAGGCCTGTTCTCCCGGTCTGCCGATGTTTTTCACGATGCCCACGGGAGTGTCGGGTTTTTTCGATTCCAAGCAAATCTGCCGGGCTTTTTCCAGACCGTCGGGACGCCCCTTGCTTCTGGGATTATACAAAACGATGCTGAAATCGGCGTCGGCGGCGAGGCGCAGCCGTTTTTCGATCAATTCCCAATCGGTGAGACGGTTGCTCAAACTGATCACGGCAAAATCGTGCATCAGCGGCGCCCCCAAAAGCGCGGCGCCGGAAGCGGCCGCCGTGACGCCGGGGATTGTGACGATGTTCAAATCAAGATCCCGGGAAAGCTCTAAAACCAGACCGGCCATGCCGTAGATACCGGCGTCGCCGCTGCTGATCATGGCCACGGTTTTCCCGGTGAGCGCTTGGTCGAGGGCCGCTTGGCAGCGCTTTACCTCGCCGGTCATACCGTTGCCCAAATATTCTTTATCGGGGAAATAAGGTCGCACCAAATCAAGATAAGCGTTGTAACCGGCAATCACGTCCGCCGCCGCCAACACCTCTCTGGCCTTGACGGTCATCTGATCAATGGCGCCGGGGCCGATGCCCACCACATAAAATTCATTCATGGTTCTTCTCCGTAGGATTCCAGGTCAAAGTGACCTCACTTTTCGCTAAACTCAAGGTGATACCGTCATAGACGGTTTTACCGATCAAGGCCTGCCCTTTTGCCCCCCGCTTTGCGGCGGCTTCCGCCACGCTTTTCGCGCCGGTGACGCTTTCCACAAAGGCGGAGCCGCTTTTTACGGCGACGTCGCTAAGCTCCTGGCCGGTAAAGATATCAAAAGGGAGTTCCCTTTCGGCGGCAAGGGCCAAAAGGCAAGGTTCCTCTTTCTTTAAATCAATGGAACAAAGGGCTTTTAACGAATGTTCGCTGTAGCCGCTCTGTTTTAGAAAATCCGCAACGGCGGCGCGTAGCTTCGCCGGGTCCGTCTGCTTTTTACAGCCGCAACCCAAATAGAGACAGCGGGGGCGCAGGTAGAGGGTGTGTTCTCCCCGGGGCGTCCCTTCCTCTTGCTTCTCACTAATCACCACGAGGTTTTCCGGCCTTCCTCCCTGATAGAGGTTCACCCCCAAGGGCAGTTCGCCGACGATGGGAAATTCGCTGTAAATTTCAACCTCTTCGCCGTTGACAAGAGCACCGCTGATGTATTTCAAAGCGCCGAGATTTTCGATGGCGCAATCGTTGGCCTTGGCAAAGAGGTCAAAAGCTACTTTTTTATTGATATCGGTAGCGGTGGTGATCACCGGGACAGCCCCGGTCAAGGCGGCAATTTTTTCCGTCAAGGCGTTGGCGCCGCCGAGATGGCCGCTTAAAAGACTGATGGCGTATTGCCCCTTTTCATCCATGACCACCACGGCGGGATCACGCTCCTTTGCCTGTAACAGAGGGGCGAATGCCCGTACCGCGATACCGCAGGCCATGATCATGATAAACGCGTCGTATTGATCGTAGATCTTTTTGATCAGGTCTTTTAGAGAGCCGTCGAAAACCGTTCCGATGGCCGCGCCTTCTAAAGGATATTTCCAGTAGCAGTCCGCTTCAAGGCGCATCGCCATAGAGTTGGCTAAGGCAGCGCCGTTTTTGGTTAAGGCGCAGAGGGCGATTTTCATTATGGTACCCCCGTTATGATGGTAATCGGGTTAAGTCCCTGCATCAGATGTTTCGTTCCCGCTTTTTTGCTCCGGGCCACGGCAAGTTGCACGATTTCCGTTTCATAATCATAGGCGGCCAGGGCGGCCAGAGCTTCGCCGACAGACTCCACGGTAATCGCCGTCACCACAATTCTCTTGCTGCGGCCGGCGACCGCGGCGACGATTTCTTCCATTTGCCCCCTGGAGCCGCCGATGAAAACAGCGTCGAAGGCAATTTCAGGGGGAATCCCCGCCGGGGCGTTTTCTTCGATTAAGGTAATATTATCCAAGGCAAAACGGTCAATATTTTCCCTGCACAAGGCTACCGCCGCCGGATCTTTTTCCAAGGCCCAAAGATGCCCCATATAAGCCGTCATGGCCATTTCAACGGTGCAGGAACCGGTACCGGCGCCGATTTCCAAAATATTGGCGTCCTCGGTCAAACGCAGTTTGGAGTGGAGCACAGCGCGGACTTCGCTTTTGGTCATGGGGGCATTACCCCGAAGAAAGGCCTCGTCAGGGAGTCCCATGGTCTGATAAGGCCAAGGCCGCTTGGCGGGAGCGGGGTTTTCCACGATGACCAAGCTGAGATCGGAAAACTCCATTTTGGCGATGTCGGCGGCGGTTCCCCGAACAATGCGCTCTTCGGGATAGGAGAGATGTTCTCCCACAAGCAGCCGGAGATCGGCAAAATCGAGATCTTTGAGAAGATTGGCGATCTGTTGAGGGCCGTACTTGCTCCCGGCAAAGACCGCCGTATAGGGATGCCGGGCGACGATGTTCTTCAGGGGCAGCAACTCTTTGCCGTGAAGGCTCACGATTTTCAACTGATTCCAGCTAAGCTTCACTTTGGCCATCAAGTATTGCAGGGAGCTGATCCCCGGCAGCACCTGAAAATCAATATCCGGCAATTTTTTTTGCAGGTAGGTACAGATGGAGTAAAGCCCTGTGTCGCCGGTGGCGAGGACGGCGATATTCTTTTTGCCGTGATGTTCTGCGATGCAGGTTATCACGTCGCAAAGGTTGTCGCGGATACAAAAGGTTTCTTTATCCTCTAAGACAAAATCGCTGAGGATGCGTTCGCCGCCGAGGAGCAGATCGGCTTTTTCAATGAGGTCGGCCGCCAGAGGATAGAGATATCCTGGATCTCCGGGACCGACGCCGATGATGGCGGTTGTTTTCTCACACATAGGCAAATTCTCCGATCCATTTTTTCGCTTTTTCGTCCATATACAACAACTTATTATCGTCGCCGAAGAGAATGGCGCTGATTTCCACTTCACCGAAAACGTAGTTTTCTGCCCGCTTAACAACGTTTTCCACGATGCGTCGATAGATCGCTGTTAGGCCTTCCTCTTCGATGATTTCCGTCGCCGCCGTGGTCGTCAAAGAACGGTAGATTTTTTCAACGATTTCTTGGGAAGCGCCCTCCAAGGCAGCGTAAGCCGCCAAAATTTCCAGGCGGCAGTCGGCGATGCGGTTATGGGTATAGAAAACGCCGCCGGAAACTTTGATCATTTTGCCGATATGTCCCGTCAAAAGCAGCCGTTCCGCGCCGCGGTTGGCCGCTTCATCCAGCATAAAGCCGATGTAGTTGCTGATTTTCACAACCCTCTCGTCACTGACACGGTGCTCCCGCAAAAAAGAGAGGCCGTAATTGCCGAAGGCGTAAATCACTTCTTTATAGCCCTTTGACAGGAGGACGCTCAGTTCCAAGGCCAAACTTTCTTTGAGGGCCTCTTCCGACATGGGATGCACGATACCGGTGCTGCCCAAAATGGAAATGCCGTCCTCGATGCCGAGCTTCGGGTTAAAGGTCTTTTTGGCGACCTCTTTGCCGCCGGGAACGGAGATTGTCACCGCGGCGCCGTAGCCTTTGGGCAGCACGGATTTGACATTGGTTTGGATCATGCCTCTGGGCACCGGGTTGATGGCCGGCTCTCCCACCGGTACCTTCAAGCCGTTTAAGGTTACCCGGCCGACGCCGTCGCCACCCCTCAGGGTGATCTCTTTACCGCGATGCAATATGACGGCAGCCTCAATGTGCAGTCCCGTGGTGATATCGGGATCGTCGCCGCCATCCTTCTCAATGGCGGCAATGGCGCCGTCCTCCGTCAGTTCGCTGCGGCAAAGAGGCAGGGTTACGTTTTTTCCGTCGGGTAAAATGATATCGATTTCCGTGATATTTTCCCGATAATGCGCCATAAAGGCGGCGGCCTTGGCGGCCCCGGCGGCGCAAGTTCCTGTGGTAAAACCGGTTCTCAGCCGTTTTTTACCCACTTTTACAAATTCCGTCATGCTTCTTTGATCGCCTCCAATAGTAGACCGTTGACGATGGCGGCGGCGATATTGCTGCCGCCCTTGCGGCCGCGCGCCACGATATAGGGAATATCAAGGGTCATGATCAACTCCTTGCTCTCCACCACGTTCACAAAGCCCACCGGCACGCCGACGATCAGGTCGGGGCGAAAGCCTCCTTCCTGAATCTGCCGGTAAAGGGCAATCAGCGCCGTCGGCGCGTTGCCGATGGCAAAAATTTTCACACCCTCTTGGACAATGGCTTTCTCCATGGCCACAGTGGCCCGGGTCACACCCCGCTCCGCCGCCGCCGCGGCCACGGTGGGATCGTCGATATAACAGGCTTTTTCACAGGAAAATCGCGTTAAATTCTTTTGATTGATCCCGGAAAAGGCCATCCGCGTATCCGTATAGACGGTGCAGCCTTTTTTCAGCGCGGCCACTCCCGCCCCGACTGCGTCGTTGCCAAAGCACAGGTTGTCGGCATAATCGAAGTCGGCGCTGGTATGAATGGTTCTCTTGATGATTCCCTCCTGTTCCGGGGGAAAGACACGGTCGCCCAAAAGCGAGGTAATGATCGCAAAACTCTGCTTTTCAATGGAGCCGGGTTCGCAAAGGGTAATGTTAGTCATAGGATTCCTCCACCATTAAATTGTCGCCAAAGGTAAAAAACAGTAAATATCAGGATAAATAGGACGGTGCTGCCATCTAAAACCCACAAGCTCTTAGCGTAATCGTCAACATCCGGCTCTTTTAAAGCGTCGCCAATGGTGGGTTTTTCCACCGTTTCGCCGTGATAAACATGGGGACCTCCCAGTTCCAGACCGAGAAGACCGGCGACGACACTTTCCGATTGAGCGCTGTTGGGGCTCAAGTGGGCAAAGCGATCCCGCCGAAAGATCTTCCAGCCGTTGCGGAAGTTTAGCCCCGGCAAAACCCCGGCGGCCAACATGGCCAAAGCGCCGAGACGGGCGGGGATAAAGTTCACCGCGTCGTCGAGCTTCGCCGCGAATGCGCCGAAACGGCGGTAGCGGTCGTCCCTATAACCCACCATGGAGTCGAGGGTATTCACAGCCTTATAGAGCCAGACAAAGATCACAGGGAAGCCGAGAAAGTAGCCGATCAGCATATAGAAAAGTGGTGCCAGCACGCCGTCGACGGTATTTTCCGCCACAGTTTCGATATTGGCCTTGAGGATCTCCTCTCTGGTCAGTTCTTTTGTATCCCGACCCACCACATAAGAGACGAATGTTCGGGCCGCCGGTAGATCATTCTTTTTCAGGGCTTCCGCCACATAACCGGTCTCCTTCTTCAGGGAGCGCCAGGCTAAGGCCGTATACATAAAATAGACGGAAACGGCGATATACAAAGGCTGCCAAAGGGAAGCCAGGAAGAGCAGCGCGGATAAGAAAAGAGCTACACTGAGGAGTACCGCCGCGGTGAACAACGCTCCCCGCAAAAACTGGTGTTTTTCACCGAAAAATAATTTTTCATAAAAGGTGATCCATTTGCCGAGCAAAACCACCGGATGAGGGAAGCCCTTGGGATCACCGAACAGAAAATCCGTAAGAAGACTAAGGTATACGCTCATTTTTCCCCGCTCCCGCTTTCTACCAAAGTCATAATATAGTCGAGATCAAGATATTCCGAGGCCTCTTTCGCCAGTTTTTCATATTGGGTTTCCTTATAGGCGGCGGTGTCAAGGACGGAACGTAAGGGAAAGCCCTTTTCCTTGCGGAGCAGATTGAGCCAGGCTGTACGGAAGTGATCGTTATGGAAGATATTGTGGAGATAGCTGCCGGCCACGCGCATATCGGCGGTGGCGGCGCCGTCCTTTTTGCCGTCAATGGACCAAAGATGGGACACGCCGTTACCCACGATCTCCGTTTTGCCCAAATGGATTTCGTAGCCGTCCACCGCGAGATTGGCGACGAAGGGATGAATCCCCGTGGCGTGAGCTAAGACCACGCGTTTGTCCCTTTGGAAATGGGTGGTAAGGGGCAGCAAACCCAGGCCTTCTTTGCGGTAACCGGGCTTAAAGTCAATCCCCTCATCGTCGATCAATGTTTCGCCGAGGATCTGGTAACCGCCGCAAATGCCGAAAACATGGCCTTGATACTCTTTGAGCTTTGAGGCGAGACCGGTCTTTTCAATGTATTCGAGATCGCCGATGGTGCTTTTGGTGCCGGGAATGATCACGGCGTCGAAGGGGTCAAGGGAGCTGCACTCATCGATAAAACGAATATCCACATCGTCTTCGTAGATAAAAATCTCCATATCGGTGTGGTTGGAAAGATAAGGGAGCCGTACAATGCCGATGGAGAGGGTCTGCTCCGAAGCGGAACGGTGCTGAAAATTGATGCTCAGGGAATCTTCTCCCTCGATATTGATCTCCCGAAAATAGGGGAGCACGCCGACGACTTTGACGCCGGTATACTCTTCGATCCAGCGGACACCGTCCTCAAAAAGGGAAAGATCTCCCCGAAACTGGTTGAAGATCAAGCCCTTGACTCTTTTTCTGTCTTCGCCGAGGAGCTCCAAGGTGCCGACGACGGAGGCAAAGGAACCGCCTCTGTTGACATCCACAACCAAAAGCACCGGCACGTCGGCTTCGTTGGCAATACGCATATTGACGATTTCCCGATCATTGAGATTGACCTCGGCGGGAGATCCGGCGCCTTCGATGACCACAGCGTCAAAGTTTTCCTCGATGATCGCCAGGCCTTTTCTGGCCGCTGCCAAGCCTTGGTTCATGGTAAAATTCCGGTGGTATTCCTGGCCCGGCATGGGTTTATACACTTTGCCGAAAAGGACGATTTCCGAACCGGAATCCTGCTGCGGTTTCAGCAGGATCGGGTTCATATAGGTTTCCGGACGGATACCGGCGGCTTCCGCCTGAACCCCCTGGGCGCGGCCGATCTCGCCGCCGTCCCAGGTAACATAAGAATTATTGGACATATTCTGGCTTTTATAAGGGCATACGTGATAGCCCTTGTTTTTCAATATACGGCAAAGGGCAGTGGCGATATAGCTTTTACCGGCGTCGCTGCTGCAACCTTGAATCATGATTCCTTTCATCGCGAATCCTTTCTCCGAAAAATAAAAACACCGATTTCCCCTGCGGAAAATCGGTTTCAGATCACATCATACGGATCCAATCATACCTAACTCTACCCAGGAGAACCCCAAAAAACGGCAGGTCTACCGACTTAACATCTTCCTAATCAGACACCTTCCCGCTATTCGCAGTGGCACACGTCTTTTCGTCCGTATCACGGTTGCTGGGACAGTACAGGAATCACCTGTTTCCCTATTATGCGTAAATCGCACCGTTTCGCTTATTAAATTTGTTTCATTGTAACGCAGAACAGCGACGAAATCAAGACAAAATTGCTATATTTCTTGGACAATTTTTGGATATTTCCGTAAAATCGCTCCATGGAGCCATTTCAGAGGAATCCTTGGGAGCACCCTGTAATATTTTTGGATTTCTTGTAATTTACCGTGTCGTTTTAGAATTATTATTGACATCTTTTTTTTCTTATGTTACCATGACAAAAATGATCGAATACGTTTGGTGCCGTTTTTAACGGAGAATAGGGAAGTCAGGTGAGAATCCTGCGCGGTCGCGCCACTGTAAGGGAAATATCCCAAGCCAGGAGACCTGCCAAACGTAGTAAACACTCATGCTACGAACGATGGCGAGGTGTCGGAAGAATTGATTTTCCCTAACAACCTGCCGGAGTTCGCCGGTCGGTTGTTATTTTTATTTAGGAGGGAAACAAATGACACAAAAGCAAAAACAACTGATAGCTCTGGTAACGGGACTCTGTATCCCCTTCCTGCTGGTTTCCGGCGTTTCCGCGATGCATATTATGGAGGGGTATTTAGCGCCCAAATACTGTGTCGCCTGGGGCGTCGCCTGCATTCCTTTTTTGGTCGCCGGCTTTATTTCCATCAAAAAACTCTCCCTAGAGCATAGAAAGGCCTTGATTCTCCTGGCCATGGTGGGGGCATACACCTTCGTCATATCCGCCTTAAAGGTTCCTTCTGTAACCGGCAGCTGCTCCCATGCCACGGGCACGCCCCTGGGCGCCTTGCTTTTCGGTCCCAGCGCCATGTCCATCATCGGCCTCATTGTCCTGCTGTTTCAGGCTCTGCTTTTAGCCCACGGCGGCATCACCACTTTAGGGGCCAACACGTTTTCCATGGCCATTGCCGGCCCCTTCATCGCCTTCGGCGTTTACAAGCTCTCTTTGCTGCTCAAGGCGCCGAAACATTTCGCCGTATTCCTCGCCTGTTTCCTGGGGGACTTGGGTACTTACTGCATCACCTCGGTACAGCTGGCCATGGCCTATCCTTCGGAAGTCGGCGGCTTTTCCGCCTCCTTGGCGAAATTCATGGGTATTTTCGCCACCACGCAAGTGCCCTTGGCCGTCATTGAAGGATTGCTTTCCGTGGTGATCGTCATGGCCTTAGAAGCCCACGCAAAAACAGAATTAACGGAAATCGGTTTCATGGGAGGGCTTGCCAAATGAGTAAAACGAACAAAAACAGAACCGTCATCATTGTTCTCCTGCTGCTCTGTGTCGTCATTGCCGTGATTCCCGTAATCACCCTGGGGCAAACCGCCGCCTTCGGCGGCGCCGACGATGCGGCGGGCGATTTGATCACCTCCATTGACGACAATTATACCCCCTGGTTCAGCGCACCCTTTGAAAAACTCTTTGCCGGCGGAGAAATCCCCGGGGAAATCGAAAGTTTGCTTTTCTGTCTTCAGGCAGCTCTTGGCAGCGGACTTTTCTTCTTTATTTTAGGACGTCTGACCATGCGCACAAAAATGAGAAAAGCCCTTGTGGAAAACGGTATTGATATTGAAAAAGCGGAAAGCGTTAAATAAAACCCCATGATCATCATCGATAAACTCTGTTATTATTCAAAGCTACGCTATCAAAATCCCTATATCAAAACGGCCTGGGCGATGATTGCCTTAATCATCACGGTTTCGACCCGCTCCATCGCCCTGTCCGTTCTCATCTTGGCGGCAATGAGCTACCTTACCGTAATCAAGGGAGGTACCGATCTGCGCAGGTATTGTCATTTCATGGCAATACCTTTTGCCTTTTTATTTTTAAGCTCCTTTGCCATTGCCGTCAATTTCTCCCAAACGCCCCTTTCCGTGCTGTCGCTCCCCATTGGCAGCTGGTATTTAACGGCCAGTTTCAGTGGCCTTTACCTGGTGCTCCAGTTGATTCTCACGGCACTGGCCGCCGTTTCCTGCCTTTATTTTCTCACCCTCACCACACCGATGCCGGATATTTTGATGGTGCTGAAAAAAATCCGTTGTCCTTATCTGATCATCGAAATGATGATGTTGATCTACCGCTTCATCTTTGTGCTTTTGGACATTGCCTATCAACTGCGGATCTCTCAGATTTGCCGCCTCGGAAACAAGGATAAGCGAACCAGCTGGAAAGCGCTGGGAGAGCTGATGGCCGTTTTATTGGTACGGGCCATGAAACGGGCCAACGAAATGTACGACGCCATGGAATCCCGGTGTTACAATGGCGTGATTTCCGTTTTGGAGGAAACCGACGCCGCCACAAAAAAAGAGATCGTCCTCCTCGCCGTTTTTTCTTTGTGCCTTACGGCAGCCGCCTTATGCTGCGCTTATCTCGGAATATAAACGAAAGAAGTTATTTGTGATTTATGGAAGAAACGATCATCAAAGCAGAAAACATCAGCTTCACTTATGAAGATGGCACCAATGCTTTAAAGGGCCTTGATTTGGAAATCAAAAAAGGGCGCAAAATCGCTTTTTTAGGCGCCAACGGCTCCGGGAAATCCACCTTTTTCCTCTGTCTCAACGGTATTCATCAGCCAAACAGCGGCACGCTGTATTACAGAGCGGAGCCCTACCGTTATAAAAAGGACTTTTTGCTCAAGCTGAGAAGTAAAGTCGGCATCGTTTTTCAAGATCCCGACCGTCAACTGTTTTCCGCCAGCGTCCGCCAAGAAATTTCCTTCGGCGCCATGAACCTTGGTCTCGCCATAGAGGAAGTCAAGGCCCGGGTGGATCGCAGCATTAAGGAGATGGAAATCACAGCCTTTCAGGAAAAGCCCACCCACTTTTTAAGCGGCGGGCAGAAAAAGCAGGTGGCCATCGCCGACATTTTGGTCATGGATCCGGAAGTCATCGTCCTGGATGAACCGGCGGCGGCTTTGGATCCGAAGCATACCGCCATCGTCAATCACCATATCGATCAGTTGGCCAAAAAAGGCATCACGGTGTTGATTTCCACCCACGACGTGGATCACGCCTACGCCTGGGCCGATGAAGTGGTCTTATTTCATGAAGGCAGAATTTTAAAGAGCGGCCCGCCCAAAACCGTTTTCAGCGACGAAAAAACCCTCCATGCCACCAATTTACAAAAGCCCTCGGCTTTGCGACTTTTTGATGATCTCTGCGCCAAAGGGCTTCTTGATCCGTCGCTGTCGCCGCCCCGCAATCTGGAGGAACTGGAGCTTTATATTCACGACATCAGTAAAAGGAGCACTGCACTATGACCGCAAAAAAAGGATTGCTCGTCGTCAGTTTCGGCACGAGTTACCATGAAACGAGAGTAAAAACCATTGAACGCATTGAGGCGGAGCTATCCGCCGCCTTTCCCGAAAGAACGCCCTATCGCGCCTGGACCAGCTCTATGATCCGAAAAAAACTGAAAGAACGGGATCAGATCAGCATTTTTTCCGTGGCCGAAGCCCTGGCGCAAATGGCCAAGGACGGCCTAACAGATATCCTCGTGCAGCCCACCCACATCATCAACGGCACGGAAAACGACTTGATGACGGCAGCCGTCGAAGCAAGGCGCGATGATTTTTGCCGCCTCGCCATCGGGAAACCGTTGCTTGATGCCACCGAAGATTATTTCGCCGCCATCGACGCCCTGGCCAAAACGTATCCCCTGCCGGAGGACACGGCGCTTTTGCTGATGGGCCACGGTTCGGAGCATTATGCCGACAGCGCCTATGCCGCTTTGGATTACATGATGAAGGCGGCGGGCCACGCCAATTTTTTTGTCGGCACCGTAGAGGGCTATCCCGATTTTGAGGCCATGCTCCGTTTACTGAAAAAATCCCCTTATCAAAAGGTGCATCTCGTCCCCTTGATGATCGTTGCCGGAGATCATGCTCATCACGACATGGTCGGCGAAGACGAAAACTCCTGGAAAAACCGCTTGACAAACATGGGCTTTGCGGTATCTTATGCCTGTAAGGGGTTGGGGGAAATCAAGGAAATCCGCGATATCTTCCTCCATCACGCGAAAAAGGAGGAAGAAAGCCATGTATAAGCACGGCGGCGATATTTACAGCCACAAAAACATGCTGGACTTTTCCGCCAACATCAATCCTTTGGGCACACCGCCGGCGGTGATCGAGGCGGCCTGTAACGGCGTCAAAGAAGCCGCGCACTACCCGGATCCCCTTTGCCGGGAATTGATCCGCGCCATCGCAGAACACGAAGGGGTGGAAGAAGAACAGATCATCTGCGGCAACGGCGCCGCCGAACTGATTTTCTCGCTGTGTTTTGCCTTAAAACCAAAAAAAGCGCTGTTGCTCGCTCCCTCCTTTTACGAATACGAACAGGCTTTAATGGCTGTAGACTGTGAAATCCGCTATCATTATTTAAAAGAAGAAGACGGCTTCCATTTACAGGCAGCTTACCTTGACGATTTAACCGACGATATCGACATCGCTTTTTTGTGCAATCCCAACAATCCCACGGGCATCCTCACCAAAAACGATTTGCTTTTGAAGATTCTGGAACGCTGCAAAGCAAAGGGGATCTTTTTCGTGGCCGACGAGTGCTTCAACGACTTTTTAGAGGAACCGGAACGCCATACATTAAAAGATCAAATCCAAAATTTTCCTGATTTTTTCATTCTCAAGGCCTTCACCAAAATCTACGCCATGGCAGGGCTGCGCCTGGGTTTCGGCCTCACCGCCAAAGCCGCGCTGATTCACAAAATGAAGTGCTGCACACAACCGTGGAGCGTTTCCATACCGGCACAAAAAGCCGGAATCGCCGCGGTCAAAGAGAAAGCATACGTCAAAACCGCTTTGCAACTGATCAAAAAAGAACGCGCCTATCTTCGCAACGCCTTAGAAAAGGCGGGTTTTACGGTTTATGATTCCGCCGCCAATTATTTATTTTTTCAAGGCCCCCCTTCCCTCGCTGCGGACTGCCTCAAAAAGCGGATCATGATTCGCGACTGCGGCAATTACGAAGGTCTTCGTGAAGGCTTTTACCGTATTGTCGTCAGACAGCACGATGATAACAGAGAACTGATCAACGCCTTAAAAATAGAATGATGAAAAAAGAATTGCAAAACAATGAAAAACGGGAAGCACTGGAAATTCGCGTTGCCGAAGCGGAAAAAAACTTGCGTTTGCGCGTACGGCGCGGTCAGACCGAAGAGGCCAAAAGCATTTTTGACGGTTTGTTTGACATCATCTGTGAAATCCACGGCGACCAGCTCGGCCTAATCAAAGGCCGCGTATTGGAGCTGTTTTTTTGGCTATCCCGTTCCGTGGCCGATATCGGCGCTCATAACGAGGACTACCATTTCCATAATTCCCTGATTTACGAAGAGCTTTACGGCCTCAAGGAGACGGATACGATCCGGAAATGGATGCTCAAAATCATTGAACACCTCACGGAAATCATCAAAGAATCCGAAAAGGATCAAACGCTCCAGGCTGTTTACGCTGTTTCCAGATACATTCAAACCCACTTTAAAGAAAAGATCACCATTGAGGATATCGCCGCTTCCGTTCATTTAAACGGCAGCTATACCAGTCATCTTTTCCGCAAGACCTTCGGCTACACGATCACCGACTACATCACCTATGTGCGTTTGGAAAACGCCAAAGTTATCCTGGCTGATGTCGGCGCCACCATCAACGACGCGGCCATGGAATCCGGTTTCAGCGACGTCAGCTATTTTTCCCGGGTCTTCAAAAAGATCGAGGGGTTAAGCCCTCGGGAATACCGAAATAAATTAAAAAAATAGAAAGCCGCAATCATCTTCATCCTTGATTGCGGCTTTTGATTTTTTTGTGTGAGTCATTGGTTGCTGTTTTTGATTTTCCTTTCCAATGACTGCTCACCTCTGGTTCAGTTTAACAAAGAAGACTTGAAAAAAACAATCCTTTTGACACAAATCATGTCATTTATATGTCATTGCCAAATACCGCTGCGCTCTTTTCCTCCATGAGATCTTCCTATATAATGGTTTTAGAACCATTTTTATTTCAATCGATAATATTGGAACCTGTTACCGCCAGCACATATTTCAAAAGGAGGAGATTCCTATGCGAAAAAAAACTCATTTTCGGCTTTTCACAGCAGCGTTGATCCTTTTCACTTTTTTGGCATTACCAATGGGAGTCAGCGCCGCGGATTTCCCTTACGGTATCAATGAAGTCGGCCAATACCCTTTTGACGATGGGGACGGTACAAAAGACGATCCCTTTTTGATTTCCACACCGCAGCAGTTGGCTCAGCTGGCCTATAATGTCGCCCAAGAGATCAATTATCAAGATCAGTATCTCAAGCTCACCGCCAATCTTGACCTTAGCGGCCTTGATTGGCGGCCCATCGGCGCTTCGGCAACGGAAGAATTCATGGGTCATTTTGACGGTAACAATAAAACCATTTCCAATCTATCCATCGGCAGTTCGGCGACGCCCTGTGATTTGGAAGAGGTTGGGCTTTTCGGCTACGTTTCCTATGCCCATATTCATAATCTAAGAATAGAAAACGCCGCGGTCTACAGCTCCCTTCCCGATTATTACGGTGACATCGGTGTTTTGGCAGGCGAGGTCAATGACACGGTCATCTCCTTTTGTTCCGTTTCCGGGACGTTGTCTGCCTCTTCGTATAGCGGTTCTTACGTCGGAGGGCTGGTGGGAAGCATCTATTGCCCTGGGAAATACAGCGTGATCGGCTGCAGCGCCGCGGTGGACATTACGGTATCCAGTGGCTCTGACGGCGATATCGGTGGTCTGATCGGCGAAACATACTGCAAGATCATCGCCTGCAGCGCCAGCGGAAATATCAGCGGAAGCGGCTATATGGGCGGCCTTGTCGGCAATTCCACCGCCGATATCGTCGATTGTTTCGCCACCGGAAACATCAACAGTACATGTATGGCAGGGGGCCTCGTCGGTTATAATGAGGGGGATATTTATAATTGCTACGCCATCGGCACTGTTTATGGATACGAATATAGCGGCGGCCTTGTCGGTTTTCATAACTATAATGACTTGATCGCCAACAGCGACGCCACCGGAAACGTAAGCGGGGGACCGGGCGGCAACGATGTGGGGGGTCTGGTAGGCAGTAGTTACGGCAATATGCTCAATTGCTATGCCTCGGGTCAGGTCACAAATGGCCAGGGTCTGACAGACTACTTATATCCGGCGGAGCTTATGGCCCTGCGGCCACTGCCGTAAACTGCTTTTGAACAGCACCCTCAACTTAACAGGGGGCGCCGGCACTGGGAAAACCGAATCTGAACTGCAAGACCCAAGCTTCCTGCTGCTCCTGAACGACCCGGCGCTAACAGGCAGGGAGCCGATCTTCCGCGATTGGATCATTGTTGCCGCATCAAATACCGTATGCTCCATCCTGATGGCGTCGGCCCCATAAATACCGCCAAACCGGTGGTCTCTTCCGCTTCCGCTGCCCATCATTTGGCCGCCACGGCAGAAATTTCATTTAACAGCGATATGCTGGGTGAATGCTACTATGCCGTTGTTGCTTCCGGCGCCGACGCGCCGGATATCGACACCGGCGGCAGCGGCAAACTCTGTTACGAGGGCAAAAACGAATATACCCTTCCCGCCGCCACGGGGACTTGGGATATTTACGTCGTCGTCAAAGGAATCAACGGCAAAGAAAGTAACCCCGTAAAAATTGAGCTTGCCGAGGAACCCGCCCTGTTTGCCGGCGGTACGGGAACGGAAAATGACCCCTATCAGATCGCAACGGCGTATCATCTCCATAATGTCCGCTATTTCCCAACTGATTACTTTGTTTTAAATCAGGATATCGATTTGGATCCGGAGCTCCTTGGCGATGCCTTTTGGTATGACGCAACCGAAGGTTGGCGGCCAATCGGCGCCAGCGATGCCATGGAAAACCCCTTTGATGGCCATTTTGACGGAAACGGAAAAACCATTTCCCATTTAACCATCGGCTCTGAAGATCAATATATGAGCCAATACCTATGCGCCGGGCTTTTCGGTAAAACGAGCAACAGCGCTTTCATCTTTGACGTGAACTTAGATGACTTGCAGATTTATAGCAGTAACGGAGATGTCGGCGGTATTGCCGCGGAGTCAGGTGGTATGATCAATCATTGCAGCGTTACCGGGGTAATCTCAGCGAAATACGCACACTGTGGCGGTGTGGTCGGCATGGTTCAAGTAAATTCCGGCATAAGAAACTGCTGGGCCAACGTTGATCTTACGGTTGATTGGGGATATGCCGGCGGTATTGCGGGATCCAACTGCGGCACCATTTTAAATTCCGGCGCCACCGGCAATCTTCTAAATGGGGAGAACTCTTGTTCCGGTGGTTTGGTCGGGTATACTGAATATACGGCGGGGGGCGCAAATATCATAAACTGCTACGCCGCGGGGGATGTCAAAAATACCGGTTCGTGGAGCAGAATCGGCCCGTTTTACGGCGCAGGCGATCCATCGGAAATAGTAGTAATCAATTGTTATTATAACAGCGACGCCGTGATCGACCCTTCATGGGGAGGCAGCACCCCAATAGAGGTTAGGGTTGCCGCCGATATCGACGGCCTTACGGCAAAAACTGCGGCGGAGCTGAAATCAAGCGGCTTTATCGCTTTGCTCAACGAAAAGCTGCCGGATGCCGCCAATGATTATAGCTGGATCATAAAAACCGGAATCAATAAAGGTTTTCCTGTTTTACAGGATACGCTTGCCGATTTAACGCCGCCTACCGTCAGCAACAAAACGATTTCCGCTTCGGCAATCACGGAAAACAGCGTCACCCTATCCTGGACGGCGGCCACGGACAACGTCACCACGGCGGAAAACCTCGTTTACCGCCTATACCGTTCCGCCTCGGATAATATCGACACTGTCGCTAAAATCGAAGCCAACGGCACCCCCGTTACAAATTACAGCTCCATCAACAGCCATACCGCCGAAAATCTGACCGCGGCGACGACGTATTATTTCAATGTTCTTGTAAAAGACGAAGCGGGAAACAAGGCGGTTTATACAACAAAGAGCGTTACAACGGCAACTCCTCCCCCTGGTCATCTTTGCCCCAGTGAGAAATTTACCGATGTGGACACGAATTTATGGTACCACGAAGGCATTGACTTTGTACTCGACGCCGGGCTGTTCCTAGGGACTTCGGAAACGAAATTTTCTCCCAATGCGGATATGACCAGAGCAATGCTGGTGACCGTGTTGTGGCGAATCGAGAAAGAACCCGCATCCAACGGGGCCAATCCCTTCACCGATGTACCGGCGAATACCTGGTATACGGCGGCGGTGATCTGGGCGTCGGAGATCGGCGTTGTCAAAGGATACGATCAAGACACCTTCGGCAGCAATGACCCGATTACCAGGGAACAAATGGCCACCATTTTATATCGCTACGCCACCATCAAAGGATACGATGTATCCGCTTCCGCTGCTCTCAATCAGTTCACCGACGCCGCTAAAGTTTCCTCCTGGGCGACAGACGCCATGAAGTGGGCCGTGGCGGAAGAATTGATCAAAGGCGTAAAAGCCGACGTTCTCGATCCCAAAGGGAAAGCCAGCCGCGCCCAAGTCGCGACGATTCTGATGCGGTTCATCATGTCCCTTGATGAATAACCCATAAAACAGCCTTTCTGCTTTTCACACATGATAACCCAACCTTCCCATTAAAAACATAAAAATAGTATCTTTTCAATCAAAAACTCCGGGAGCATATACGCTCCCGGAGTTTCTATGAGCTGTTCTCTATCCCAGAACTTACCAGGCAAGCTCAAAAAGTACAAGCGAATCAAACCGTGATGACAGTCTCCCCTTTTATGTCCTGCCCCTTACTTCGCGACGCCCAGTTCTTTTTCCGCCTCTTTGATGATATCGGCGAGGCGTTCCTGAATCCCCTCGGAGAGCGGCGCGGGATTGGGGACCGCGATCAATTCCCGGGCCCGGGTCCGGGCCACGTCGTCGATGGTCCTGCTTCCCTCCATCGCCCAGGTGGTCTCGGTATCGCGGTTAAAGCTATGGGGCCAGTTCTGATTCTCCCGCATATGTTCAAAGGTATGGGGCAAGGTTAGGTACTCCCCTTTGGGGCCTACTTCTTTGATGAGCTCCACCGCCATGTTTTCCGGGGTCACGTCAAAGCCCTTGAGCATGAATTGGATCATCTGGAAGAGATCGTCCTCCGCCACAAAGGAACCGAAATCCACCACCATGCCGCCGGCAAGACTCCCTGCGCCAAAAACAATATTGGCCCCGGCAAAAGCCGGTACCAAAGCGCTGAAAGCCTTTTCCATACCGGATTGCATGTCCACGCATTTGCTGTCGGTCCAGGACCCCGGAGCCACGCAGGGAAGCTGATAGAAGTGAGCCAGCCGGGCAATGGCGGCGCCGAACATAGCGTGTTCCGCGCAGCCGGTACCGCATTGGGCTTTGCGCAGATCCATCAAGGAGGTGCAGGAACCGTATAAATAGGGGGTGCCCTTACGGATGATCTGGGTCAGCACCAGATTTCCCAACACCTCGGCGTTATGCTGAACCAAGGTTCCCGCTAAGGTCACAGGTCCCGTAGCGCCGGAAAGCACCATGGGCATACCGATGCAGGGAAGCCCCTCCCGGGCAAATTCGATGACGCTGGCGGTAACGGCCTCACTGGAAGTCAGGGGGCTCTTCGGGCAGGAGCCCGCGGTGATCAAAGGTCTTTCCCGCAGCTGATCCATGCCACCCACCACCGCCGCCGCCATTTCAACGCAGGCCCTCGCCGTAACCCGGTCGAAGTTGGTGGTCATGATGTTCTTGCGGCTATTCTTCACGTAGGCCTCAAAGGCATGGAGGCCAGCGGTGGCCTCAGGCACATCGGTGGGTTGAATGCAGTCCCAGACCATGGCGTAATTCTCTAATTGATCCATGAGGCGGGCATAATCTTCCAGGTCTTTTTTGATCGAAGGTCTGTTTTTACCGGTATCCAGGTCGCGGATGGCCGGGGCGATGCCCACGGCAGCAAAACCGACGCGGCCGTAGTCCAGCGAGAAATCAAACTCGCGGTCGCGGCCGGCGGCGATATAGGATGATGGCGCCGAGGCGATACATTCTTCCACAAGCCACTTGGGGATTTTGACGATACCCGTATCATCGTTGACGTCAGCGCCAGCCTGCTTATAGAAATCCCGGGCATCCTGCTCTTCATAGTAGATGCCGGTTTTTGCCAAAATTTCCAAAGAAGCGTTGTGAATGGCGCATAGTTCATTATCGGAGAACATCTTTTCCCCGATCAGGGCCCAATTGGTAGAGGGGTTGTAATTCATGGTCATACCTCCCAAAAATATTTTCATAAACTATTATTGCAAAAACCGTACCAAAAGAAAAAGGCCTGTTGAAAATGGTTTCAACGGCCTTCCCTGAAAAAATATTTTTCACTCTCCCGCCGGCGGTTCCGAAAACCCGCTCATCGGAGGATACCGGCCATGGGAAAAGATTCTTTTCACTGAAAAGTTATTTTTCACTGTCGGCGCTGCCCTTTATACCGAGACGGCGCAGACGGTAATGGAGGTTTTGCCGAGAGATGCCCAGTTTTACCGCGGCTTTAGAGACGTTGCCGCCGCTTTGTGCCAAAGCCGCGGCAAGATATGATTGTTCCAAACAGCGCATTTTTGCGGCCAAAGGGAGATCAACGCGATTTTCCAAAGACAGTCCTGCGTTTTTGACGGACAACCCAGAGAATTTCTCTTGAAAATAATCGGAGAGGTGCGAAGGCCTTAAAATCACATCTTCACTACCGATCAGATTCATGGCGCTCTCCACCAAATTTTCCAGCTCCCGGATATTCCCCGGCCACTCGTAATCCAACAGAATCTCCAGCAATTCCGGGGAAATCCCTTCCACAAAGAGACCGAAACGGATATTGTATTTCCGTATAAATTCATAAACAAGATATTCGATATCCTCTTTCCGATCCCTCAAGGGAGGTATCTTCAGTTCAATCGTCGCCAAACGGAAAAACAAATCATCGCGAATGATGCCGTTCTCCAAAACCGTTTTCGGTGCTTTGTTCACCGCGCTGATGATGCGGCAGTTCACCGCAATCTCCTGCTTGCCGCCGATGCGGCGTATCGTTTTTTCCTGAATCGCCCGGAGAATTTTCGGTTGCAGGGTCAGGGGCATGGAGTTGATTTCATCAAGGAATAGCGTTCCCCCATCCGCCTGTTCAAATAAACCCGGCCCCTCCACCGCTCCGGTAAAGGAGCCTTTGCTAACGCCGAAGAGAATGCTCTCAAGGAGGGTTTCCGGAATCGCCGCACAGTTCACGGAAACAAAGGGGCCGTCCAAAAAGAGACTGCCGTTATGGATGCTCTGAGCCATCAACTCTTTGCCGGTTCCCGTTTCACCATAGATCAGCACCGGGGAATCCCGCTTGGCCACCAATTTGGCCATGGCCACGGTGCGCTTCATGGCCTCACTTTTGCCGACAATATCCTCAAAGAAATACCGGGCTCCTGTTTTGCCGTCGCTGCTCTTCACAGCCCTGCGGTTTTCTAGTCCTAAGGTATCGATGAGAAAATCCTTGATATGGTTGATGTTTCTGCCCACAGTGCAAATATTTTTGACTTCACCGTCAACGGTATAGGGATAGATGCTCATGATGATGGAAGTTTTTTTGCCATAGCCGATGTTATATTCATAGTAAACGTCTTTCAATGGCTGTTTTGACGCCCGCACCGGGTCGGCATATTTGGCGATAAAATCGTAACCCGGAAATGACCGTATACATCCTTTTCATTCCGATAGATCACGTCCTCCCGGCGAAAGCCCTCGGTTTCCTGGACAGATGCGTTATACTCGACAATCACGCCGTTTTCATCGGTGATATAAACCCCCTCGTGAATCTGATCAAAGACAAAGCGGAACATCTCGTTTTCCCGCCATAACTCTTCGTATGTAGGTTTTCTTTCTGCCATGGTCGTCCCTCCCGGTTTTTTACTCTATGGTCGTATTCCCTATTCATCTGCCAATTCCTTTTTCTGACCGGCGGATAGCGGAAAACCGCCGCAAAAACGGCGGTTTCCTTTTATGGAGAGTGTCATAAATATTTCATATTGCCGAATCGAAAGATTCAGCCTGATCCACCCTGTCCTCCGCTTTGGCTTCACGGCCCTCGGCGATGTTGATGTAAACCACCGCGGCGATGATCACCGCGATGCCGACGACCTGTAATCCCCGGATGGGCTGACCAAAGACGATGAAACCCAAAGTGAAGGAGGTCACCGGATCAAGGGAGTAAATGATGCCCATAATCGAAGGCTCAAGACGTTTGAGACACTCCTGCATCATCGCGTAGCAGAAGATCATGGGTATGGCGCAGAAGCCCAACAGCGGCCAGACGACCGAGGACGTCTCCTGAACCACCGCGGTGAGATTGGCAATGATCTCCGGCGGATGAATTTGGAAAAGCACCATGAAAACCATGGCCGCCAACTGGGTGATAAAGAGAATGGCGTCGGTATCACAGCCCTTGACGATGAAAAAGCTGTTGAGGGTCACGTTGGTGCCGTAGAACAACGGAATCAGCAGCGTCCAGAGGAGGCCCGTAACGGTAAAAACGCCGCTGCCGCCGCTGAAGATTTCCAGCACCAAGGAAATTCCGGCCAGAGCCAGAACCATGGACACCATTTTCGCCATGGTGAACTTGTATTTTAAAATAAAGTATGATTCCACCATGATGACAAGAACATTGGTAAAAGCCACCACAGAGACGATGCCCACGGCCATGCCGTTGGCATAGGCCTGGGAATAACAATAGTTAAAGGCATTGACAATAAAAAACCCCTGTAACGCCATGCCGATATAATATTTAAGCGGAATGGCTTTCAAAACGTGAGGTTTGAACAGTACCCTCAGGCCGAAATAGACCACAAGGGCAAAAGGTGCCAGGGCAACCAAGGTTAAATCGGTAATACCCTTTTTCAATAGCAAGGAATAAAATGTTCCGTAAGTCCCCCAGGCGATTGCTGATAAAATGGCAAAAGTCATTCCCATTTTTCTTTTGTCCATAATAACCACCTCAATCTATTCTTTTTTTCAACTGTTTTCATGTTTCTTTTTACCGATTATGGTCACTTTTTTTACTCGCCCTGTTTCAGAGCCACCTCTTCCGCCCCGGCGCTGACAGCCTTCGCCTCGCGTCCGTCCATCACCGTAATAAAGATAACCGCCGCCAGCACAATGGCAATGCCGACGATTTGCAAGCCGGAAACGGCCTGACTCATGATGATGATGCCCAGTGCCAATGCGGTAACCGGATCGAGAGACATCAAAATCTGATAGATCGTGGGGTCAATCCGTTTCAAAGATTCCTGCATCATCCCATAGCAAAGGGCATGGGGAATCAAACAGAAACCAAGGAAGGCAACCCAGGTGATCAAATCGCCGCCCAAATGGCCGAAGATATCCTGAAACAGCGCAATGGGGTGAATCATAAAAATCAGCACGACGATCAAAGAGCTGCCCTGGGCAATCAATAAAACCGCGTCGGAGTCCGTACCTTTGACCAAGGCGTAAGTATTGATCACGACGTTGATGCCATAAAAAAGCGGAATCAGCAGCGTCCACATGAGGCCGATGGCGGTGTAGGTGCCGATGTTACCGCCGCCGCCGACCACGCCAATGACGAGGGAAACGCCGAAGACCGCCAAAACAATGGCGATGATTTTAGGCAGGGTAAATCGATAGCTGAGAACAAAAAAGGAGAGGATCATCACCACAATGACGTTACAAAAAGCAATGATGGCAACGACGCCCACGGGCATCCCCGAAGCATAAGCATGGGTATAGGCAAAATTCATCGCCGTGGCGACAATACCTCCCTGTAAAATCAAAAGTAGATAAATTTTCCAGGGAATTTCCTTCATCACATGGGGTTTGAACAAAACTTTAATCCCGAAAAAGACCGCCAGGGCCAAGGCCGGCAGGGCGACTACGGCATTTTCGCTAATCCCCGCGGCCAACAAGAGGGAAGAAAAAATGCCGTAAAAGCCGTAGGAAACGCCGGAGATCCTACCGCTCGCGGCGCCGATGCTTTTTTTCTATTCGTATTCATGTTTTACCTCCTTAAGGGGTGGTCCCCGCGGTTTTCGCGGGGATCTATGGAAGAAGCGGCCGGTTCGGACCGCTTATTGATGACGCCGAATTCCTTTTTCAGCATCATGGATCAACGCGGTGAGCTGATCGGCACAGGGCAACGGAGCTACCTTATGGTTTTCCAAAATCTCAATGGCCTGCTGATTGGCTTTGCCACTAAAGGTTTTGGCGCCCATGGCATTCCAGGTGGTACGGTCTTCCCTGTCGATGAGGGTCAGGGAAGATATTGTGTTCAGGTTCTGGAAGGTATGGGAGTGGGACAGAATTCCCCGCCGATGCCCACTTCTTTGATGATATCCGGCCAGGTGGTATCGTCGGTGGGAATACCGGCGAGCATACGGGAAAGCATACGGATGATCATTTCGGCGACATACTGGCGGTAACTAAAGGTCATACCCAGTTCGAGCATGCTGACTAAATGATGTTGGCCCCTGCCAGCGTCGTCGAAGCTCTGGGTTTTCATAACCGGCTGTAAATCCAGAAACTTTTGGAGATCCGTCTATCCACCCGACAAAACTGGGCAATTCATAAAAACGGGCCAACTGCGCCACGGCGGCGTTGATCATGGCCAATTCCGGGCTGCCCACGGTGGCGGTGCCCTTTCTGAGATCCAGATTCGTGGTGGAGCTGCCGTAGATCACCGGCGCGCCGGCCTGTGTCAACTGGGAGAGGGTCACGGAGGCGAGAACTTCGGCGTTATGGGTAACGAGGGTACCGGCCAATGTCGTCGGGGCGGTACCGCCGGAGAGGGCCATGGAGAGCTCCAGGAAGGGCACTTTGGCTCTGGCATAGACCATCAACGCTTCGGCGTACTCCTTGCAGAGGGTCAGGGGGCTGATGGGGCAGCCGCCGCCCATGAGCACAGATTTTTTCGCCAAAGCGTCACTGCCGCCGGCGATGATACGGCCCATTTCGATGAGGTATTCCGCGTTTCTCTTCCCTTCCGGGGAAGACCACAAACACTTCGTAGTATTATTGGCTTGGGCGTCCAACGTATGGAGGGGCAGACTTTCCGGAGCGACATCCCGGGCGATCACCGTATCGAAACTGTAGGAAAAAGAGTCCAAGGCGTCGGTGAGAATGGCCAGCCGGGCAGCGTCCTGCTTGGTGGATTCCCGAATCTCACCGGTATAGGGGTCCTCGACGGTGACGCCTTCGCCAAAGGGAATAAAACTGATGCGGTCAGTACCGATGACGACGTCGTTTTTGGGATCGCGGCCGCCGACGGTGAATTGCTTCGGCGCCATTTTGACTGCGCCTTCCACAAGAAAAGAAGGAATGTGTACGATTTTTTCTGCTTCATCGACACGGGCTCCGGCTTTGCGAAAGACCTCCAAAGCCTCTGCACAGTCAATGCGGATGCCAACATCCTCCAGCACTTCCAAGGTGGCCAAATGGATTTGCTCTAAATTGACCCCGTTCAGAAGATTGAGACTGCAACCGATATTCGGCGCATATCCGGCATAAGGATTTCTTCTCATAAAATAACCTCCTATCATTTTTTAAAATTCAATTATTTGTAATGCAAAACCCATGCCAGAATCAAAACACCTGTTAAATTAGATTCGTAAAAGGATAATATCTTGTCTTGTAAAATATTTTTTACAAATATCCCAAACCATGTCTCTTTTCTCTGCACCGTCGTGTAAAATATTTGTTACAAATAAATATTATTTTCACGAAGAACGAAAAAAAATAGCATATCCAAGGATATGCTATAAAAACATGATAATGAAACATGCTGTGAAATTTACTCGATATATTTTTTATTGCTGATCTCTATGCCCAACTTTTTAAGCCGATGATAGACGTTTTGCCTGGTCATCCCCGACTCCTCGGCGACCTTCAGGATATTGTAATCATTGCGGAGCAGCGATTCCTTCATCAGTTTCTGCTCATAATGAAGCAATTGTTTTTTGATATCATGCTTTCCTTTTTCCGTGGCGTCATGTTTCATATCGGCAAACTTTTCCTGGAAATAGTCGGAAAGATGCTGGGGCCGCAAAATCTTGTCCTCACTGCCCACTAAGTTCATGGAGCTCTCCACCATATTTTCCAGTTCCCGGATGTTCCCCGGCCATTCGTATTCCATGAGAATATGGAAGAGCGTTGGCGACACCCCTTCAATAAACAGGCCAAAACGCACGTTGTACTTGTGAATAAAGTTATAGACCAGGTATTCGATATCTTCTTTTCGATCCCGCAGAGGCGGAATTTTCAATTCAATGGTCGCCAGGCGAAAGAAGAGATCGTCGCGGATCAATCCATCCTCCAGTACTTGCCGCGGCTCTTTGTTGACGGCGCTCAAGATGCGGCAGCTGATGGGAATCTCCCTGTCCCCGCCGACTCGGCGCACATTTTTTTCCTGGATCACCCGTAAGATTTTCGGCTGCAAATTTAGGGGCATGGAATTGATCTCATCCAAAAAGATCGTACCGCCATTGGCCTGTTCAAATAAACCCGGCCCTTCTACCGCCCCGGTAAAGGAGCCTTTGTTGACGCCAAAGAGCGTACTTTCCAACAAAGTCTCGGGAATCGCGGCGCAGTTCACAGAAACAAAAGGGCCATCCAAAAAGAGGCTGCCGTTATGGATGCTCTGAGCCATCAATTCTTTGCCGGTTCCCGTTTCACCATAAATCAAGACCGGCGAATCCCGCTTCGCCACCAGTTTCGCCCGGGCGACGGTACGCTTCATCACATCACTTTTGCCGATGATATCTTCAAAAAAGTACCGCGCTCCATTGGTTTTATTTTCCTGTTCCAGCTGTTGACGGTTTCTCATGCCCAAGGTTTCAATGAGAAAATCCTTGATCTGATTGATATTTCTGCCGATGTTGCAGTATCCCTTGTATTTGCCGTCAACAATGTAAGGGTACAGACTCATAATAATCGCTGTTTTCTTGCCATAACCGAGACTATACTCATAATAAAAATCTTTTAATTCTTTTCGTGATTTACGCACCGGATCGACATAGGTAAAATAATCGAAATCCGCCAAATCCTGATAGACTTCGCTTTCAGTTTTATAGAGAACATCTTCCTTTTGAAAGCCCTCAGTCTCTTCGACGGAATGGTTATAGGCGATGATCACGCCGTTTTCATCGGTGATATAAACACCTTCATGAATTTTATCGATGGCAAAACGAAGCATTTCATTTTCCCACAACAGTTCTTCATAAGTACGCTTTTTTTCCATACATCGCGCCGCCTTTTCAAAACTCTACGAAACTATTTCTCCATTTTCCAGCAAAACCCTTTTCGCCACAACCATGTCGGTGAGGGGTCATAGATCCTGCCCAACGTGAAAAAGCCGGCTTCCGCTTTTTTTCAGAAACCGACTCCCTTGTGATAGAGTTCATTGATGAAGCACCCCTTGATAGAGAGCCTCACTTCCTATTATCTTGCAATTCCGAACCGTAACTTTGGGTAAAGTAGGTTTTGGAATATTTTTCCAATTTCCAATCAGGGATTTTACATTTTTTGCAGGTATTCCGCATCCATTTGTTCCGGAGCCAGCGGGCGGCCCGGGAGGTTTTGGAATTCCGCACCATAAAGCTTTGACCGCAGTGGGTCGTGATTTCGGCGTATTCCCCTTTATAGCGAATCTCCCGAATGCCGTGCAACGTACCGTTGCGGGAGGGCCAAAGTTTGATTTTCTCCAAAAGCCGGAAAAAATCCACATGTTTTCTGTAGTAGCGTTTATTGCTGTCGGCTGCCATCATCATTCTCCTAATGGGAAAAAACAGGCGGAGCCAAACTCCGCCTGTTTCAGTGGATCCGTTTAATTAGTCATAGAGGCCTTTGCGGGAAGCGGTGAGATAACCCATGCAATAATCGTCTTTGCCGATCAAAGCAGTACCGGCTGCGACGGTACCCATCATCAGTTTGTCACAAGGATTGACAATGAAACCATCCATGCCAACAACCATGGTCTGGGCAACAAAGAAGCTGTTTAAGATCTTTCTGTTGGGGAGACCAAAGGAGATGTTGGAAAGGCCGCACATTTTGTGGCATTTGGGATATTTGGCGGTAAGGCCGGCAACGGTGTCAAGAACCTGCACGCCGAATTCAGCGTTGACGCTGATGGGCTGGATGAGCGGGTCAAAGTAGATGTTTTCATCGGCGACACCGGCTTCGGTGAGACCGTTGTAAAGATTTTCGGCAACAGCCAAACGTTTTTCGGCGCTATCGGGGATACCGGTGTCATCCATCAGAAGCGCAACGATTTTGGCATCATATTTGGTGACCAAAGAAAGGACTTCTTTGTAGCGTTCTTGTTCGAAGTTGATGGAGTTGATCATGGGCTGGAAATCAGGCTGTAATTTTTTCACCAGTGCAAGACCAGCGTCGAGAGCGGCAGCGTCGGGGCTGTCGATGCATAAGGGTTTGTCTTTGATGACTTCGCAAATGGTTTCCACGAGCCATTCCATGGTTTCGACTTCTTTGCCGAACTGAGTACCGCAGTTAACGTCGATATAATCAGCACCGGCTTCGGCCTGTTCTTTCGCGATCTGCTGGATGTAAGCTGCGTCTTTTGCTTCTACAGCTTCTTTGATTGCCTTACGGCTTGAGTTAATGAGTTCACCTACGATTAACATGTTTGAGTTTCCTCCTTGTTCTTTTTAATAAAGTACTTTATTTCTGCTGTGCCAAGGCACGAACAAACAAATCCTCTGCCGGAAAAGGGTCGGTGAATTTCATATCTCCGCCGATTCTTTTCTCGATTTCCAAAAGCATCCGCTCTCTTTTTGCTTCAAGTTCCTTTTTGCTGTCGGCGACGTTGATCATCGACGCAACCCAAGTCGTTTTACCGGGGACATAGTCGGTGAGCGCCTCGTCGGCGCCGCAAAATTGGTAAAGGTGGGATAAAACCCCCGCTTCGGCCAGCCTATGCTCTCCCACCACAGCGACGTGATTGCCGTCCACCTGAATCTGTTCTAAGGCGACGTATTTTTCCTTGTCCCAAAGTACGCTGTTGCGGTGTTTTTGTTTTCCAAATTTTATGGCCAACTCGCTCATGAGGTTCCAGCCGGTAGCATGATAAACGGTAATCGGCGTTTGCGAAGGCATTCTGGCGTCGATTTCCAAGATCTTAAAGACGCCGTCATGATCGATAACCTCCACATCCATGATACCATGGAGCCGTACCATCTCACCAAGGGCCACGGCCAAAGATTCAAACTGGGCTTTCTGTTTGGCGGGAAAACCAGGGCAGGACAAAACGCGTTTGCAATCGTAAACCGGATCCATCAGCAGTTCTGTCACATGATAAGTACTGTAATCACCGGGTACACCCATGACTTCAAGGGAATAGGAGGGACCGGTAAGGTATTCTTCGGCCACCCATTCCTTCCTGTCATAATATTCAAAAAAGGCTTTCAGTCCCTCTTCGTGATCAATTTTACGCACCCCTTCGCTACCGCTCTTGCCACTGGGTTTGACGATAAAGGGCGCTTTCCCCGCGGGATAGTGAAGGGGCACCGGCAAGCCGACGGCTTTCATCATGGCGTCGGATCTCTGTTTTGAGGAACAGATTTGATAGGCATGCTCATCATAAATGAGACGAATATCGTAATGTTCGGATAAATATTTTAAGACGGTCAACGCCGCTTTATTTTCCAGCGCGGGGAGGACAAAATCGGCCTCTTCCAGCACTTTAATTAAGTCTGTATTATATTGTAACACATCTTCACAAAGAAATCTACCACAAATTTCTTTGCCCAAAGGGGTGCTTTCCTTGTCAATGAGGACGGTTTCCATCCCCGCTTTGGCGGCTAGGTACAGTGCTTCCACCCCCTGAAGCCTGCCTCCGACCACACATACTTTTGTCATTTGTTTTCTGCCAGCCATTCTCTATATTCTGTCATCGTCGCGGCGCGCATCCCCAGCTTTTCCAGGCGAGGGACAACCCCTTTGACAGTGCGGAAGCCTTCGTCAACGTCCATGGTACTCTGGGCGACCCCGGCCAAACCCGCCGTGGGCGGAATGATCGAAGTCACAACGTTGCAACCAGCGTTGATCCGGCTTTCCAGACCGGCGATCCCTTCCACGTCAAGGGAAGCGGGGATCAGCACGTTATGATTTAGCAGACGCATCAGGGCGATGATCTTCAATTCCATATCGTGGTTTTGGGGTTTGTAACTGTCCATGGGTGTGCCGCTCTGGGGTACAAAGGTCATCACCCGAATTTGGCTAAAATCTAGCTGCTGGATGCCAAGGAGGGCTGCGGCAAGGTCTTCAACGGTTTCCCCAAGGCCGGTCATGAGACCTTCTTCCACGCGCATACCTGAGGCGCGGGCCTTCTGTTTGGCGTGCATACGAACGTCGTAATCCTGATGCAGGCGGAGCTTTTGAAAGAGCTCCCGATTATAGGTTTCCTGATAAAGGGCGTAGAATTCCGTATTTTCCTTGGCAAACGCTTCGATCAGTTCGTCGCTGATCACCCCGGGAGAGATCATCACGGGGCGGTCGATCTCCCGATGGATATCTCTGACCAGTTCCAGCATGGAACTGAAATTTTCTTTATGCAGTTCAGGGTCTTCGCCCAAGGTCAAATCGATGACATGGACACCGGAGTCGGCGAGACCCCTAGCGATATCCATCACTTCTTCACGGTTTTTCCGGTAGCGGATCGTATCGTCGTTGTCCCGGCGGAAAAAACAGAAACTACAGTTATTTCTGCAATAAGTGGAGAAGTAGACAAAGCCGTATAAAAACACTTTATTGCCGAAGTGCCGCCGACGCACGTCTTGAGCGGCCTGAAACAAATAAGACAGATCCTCCTCTGCTTCGATGTTTAGCAGCGTGACGATATCTTCTTTGCTTGCCTTTGAGGTCTCTTTCAAGGCGTCGATGATTTCTTTTGCTTGCATTTTGAATCTCCTTCGTTGGTTCGTCCGCCTAAAAAAAGAGCCGGACAGCTTACGCCCGGCTCAGTATTTGCACACAGAAAAATTCTGTTTTAAGTTCTGGCGGGGAGTCCGGGAGTCTCACCCGGCTGCATAGATTTAGAGTCTATATGATCAATAACGATCCACCCCCCATGTGTATCGTTAATATTGTATCACATAGATTATATAAATTCAAGATTTTAAATAAATTTTAACAAGCCATCACAAGCATGGTAATCACACCGAGCTGTAGCAGATCGTGAATGATCCGTTCACCATATTTTTCCTGGGCCTCAGGCGTCAAAGAAAGCGGCACGCCGGGAGACGCAAAAATCAGGTCGGGATGTAACATGTCTGCGGTGAGCCAATTGGCTTCTGGCGTACAATCGACAATCAGCGGATATTTTTTAATTTCATCCTTGGCGCGAATGGTCTTCCAACCTTCCGCTGCCCGTAATTTCTGCACTTCGGGATCGGTATCGAAAACAATCCCTTCCGCGCCGCGGCATTTCAGGAAAGAGAGCGCCGCCTGTCCTACGCGGCCGCCGCCCAAAACAAGGACCTCTTTATCGCGGAGGCCCCCCGCCGCGCCTTCCAGTGCTGCCACAAAGCCTCTGGCTGTGGCGTCGGAATTTTCTACCACAACGTTTTTGCTCATATTCAGGGCCAAAAAATACATATCGTCAGCCAAAAAAATGATGCCGGCGCCCTTCTTGGTCGCCTCATAGATCCCCCAAACATCACATTGTTCGGTAATGAATGCCTCAAATCCCATAAAACGGACGATATCCGCAACTTGCTCACAAAAAGTTTCAATGACACCGAGTCCCTGGGTTACGGGAACCACAGCGACTTTGATCCGCCAGGAAGAACTTTTGATCCGTCCCCTTGACACATCACCGCCGAGAGCCGCCAGATTCAATAAAGACAGGTTACTCATTGTTTCCAGCTTTTCTCCCCACGCGGGCAACTCATTGTTCATATTGCGAATCCAATCAGTTTTCAGTCTAGTCATGATTATTTTATCCTCTCCCCTTAAGATAAAGCCTACTGCCCGTCAGATGTTGAGACGGGCGCCGTTCAGGTACATTAAACTTCTGCCAACTCGTTTAATATTATGATAGTCCTCTTTCATCATTGCCAAACGTTCCAAACCAAAACCGATGCCGACCCAAGTATCAAAGATTCCCCATTTTTCATCAAGGAAGTGAGGACCGAAAGCGCCGGAAGCAACTTCCATGCCATTGACCACAACGTCCAGGGTCTGGCTGTTGCCGTAAACAACGCTGTCGTCACCGACGAGCTCGTAGTCGTCGATGCCTACCACTTCCATGGCTTTTATGGCGAGCTCTTTCAAACGCGCCATCTGTTCGCCTTCTTTCACACCGGCAAGCTCCACAAAATTGAGCATGGTAAACTCATTGAGGTGGCGCGCTCCCTGACTTTCTTTGCGAAAGCAGGGGCCTACTTCAAAAATACGCACAGGGTCACCCCAGATTTTTTGCAGCGAGCGCATGACATCGTAAAGATTCGGCGCCAGCATGGGCCGTAAACACTTGTTTTTATCCACCCAAAAAACCTGTTGAAACAGAGGATGATCATCGCCGATGGTCATCTTTTCCAGCATGTTTCTGGGCAATATGATCGGGGTCACCACTTGGGTGAACCCTTCCTCTTCGGTCAGCCACTTCACAAGCGCCGTCTCAATTTCCAACATCAGCGGACGGCGGGAGCTGTCCCGCAGCGCAAAGAGGGCGTCTTTGTTCTGCTCAATCAGTTCCTTCTCCGCTTTTTTAAAGGCATTTTCTCTTTCTTTTACGTCTGCAAACTGCCGCTGGAGGGATGCTTCCGCGGCATTGAGTTCCGCGAGCCTTTGTTTTTGGGCGACCGAATATTCTATCGTCATGATACCTCATCTCTTTCTGCGCTAACATAGAAAAAGCGCAGGATACCCTCATAAGTGTAATTATAGTATTCCTGGTATTTGATTACAATTTCATAATTTTGTTGATTATCAAAAAATATGACCAAAGGCGCCGTGAGACCCCAAAGATTCCCGGTTTATACAGGAATTCGCTGAAAAGGTCAGCCGCCGGGCTGACCTTTAGGTTTGTCAAAACGCTTGTTTATTGTCGGCGCCAAAATTGCTCGGCGTGTTGTTGAACTTCGTGATATACCCGCCCTTCGTCAATGTCCACGCATTGCCCGTCGCAGACTCTTACCTTCCCATTGACGATCACCGTATGGACATCGCCGCTTTTGGCGCAAAAGGCCAGGTGGCTTAAGAGACTGTTCTTTTCATTGCGGGGATAGAAGTGGGGCCGCCGGAGGGAAAGGAGCGTCAAATCCGCCTTTTTGCCCACTTCCAAGGTGCCGATCTGGTCGTCCAAAAAAAGCGCGCCGGCGCCGCCAACGGTGGCCATATGCAGCGCGTTGTAGGGATCAAGCAGGGTGGGATCGCCGGTGGCGACTTTCTGCAAAAGGGACGCGGTGCGCATTTCTTCCAGGATGTCGAGATCGTTATTGCTGGCGGGGCCGTCGGTGGCGAGTCCCATCACGACGCCGCGCTTTTGATATTCCGGAGAGGGAAAAATCCCCGCAGCCAGTTTCATATTGCTTTGGGGGCAATGGGCGATGCGGATATCCTTTTCCCTGGTGATTTCAAACTCTTCTTCATTCAGGTGAATCATATGGGCGGCGAGGACTTTCCCCGTCAGGACGCCAAGGCTGTCAAGGTAGGGCAGCACCCTTTGACCCGTTGCCGCCAAACAGTCTTCCTGCTCTTTTTTGGTTTCCGCGATGTGCAGATGGAGCAGCAAATCTCTGCTACGGGCTGCCGCCGCAACTTCTTTCAGGTACGGCCCGGAACAGGAATAGAAGGCGTGGGGCGCCAGGGCAAAAGTAACTTTGCCCTCCAGATCGTTTTTCATGTTGTCAATCCATTGCAGCGTCGTCTTAAGAGAGATTTCTCCTTTGCCGTCAAGATCCGTGAGACCCTCGCCGAGGACTGCACGGATGCCGCTCTCTTCCATGGCCCAACAGGCGGCGGCTTCGTCGAAGTACATATCGGCATAGCAGGTAATCCCGGCTTTCAGCATTTCCATTTGGGCGAGGAGCGCTCCCCAAAAGAAATCCTCCGCGGTGAGGGCCTTCTCCGCGGGCTGTACTTTGGCGAGCCATTCCCCAAGGGGCAGTGCTTCACCGTAGCCTCTCAGCATACTCATGGCCGCATGACAATGACAGTTGACAAATCCCGGCAGGGCGCACTTATCATGGCCGAAGATGATCTCGTCTCCCCGGGCGGGGTCAATATGATCACCAATGGCGACAATGCGCTGCCCTTCCACGCGGATGGAGCCTCTTTTCAATTGGGGACTGCCGGTCATCGGCAGATAGAGAATATCCTTGATCAACAGTGCCATGGTAACCTCAATTGCTCATGCTTCAAATTGACTTTTGATGCCCTTTTGGAAATCCCCGGTCATCACGCCTTTTTCTGTGATCAGCGCCGTAATCAAGTGATGGGGCGTCATATCAAAGGCGGGATTTTCCACCGGCACATTTTTCGGCGCGGCGTAAACCCCTTGAAAACAGCGTACTTCATCCGGGTTCCGCTCTTCAATTATGATATCGTTTCCCGTGGGAATTGTCAAATCAAAGGTGGATAAGGGCGCCGTGATATAGAACGGAATGTTATGATAAGAGGCCAAAATCGCCAGGCCGTAGGTACCGATTTTGTTGGCGGCATCACCGTTGGCGGCGATGCGGTCGGCGCCGGTGATCACCATATTGATTTTCCCTTGCTGCATCAGGTGGGCCGCCATATTGTCGGTGATCAGCGTCACGGGGATACGGTCTTGCATCAGTTCATAGGCGGTGAGACGCGCGCCCTGGAGCAGCGGACGGGTTTCGTCCGCGTACACCATGTCCACTCTCCCCGCCGCAAAGCCTGCTCTGATGATGCCCAAGGCCGTGCCGTAACCGCCGGTGGCCAAGGCCCCGGCGTTGCAGTGAGTCAGAATGCGGCCGTGTTTGGGGATGAGGGCCGCGCCGTAGGCGGCCAATGACTGACAGCGGCAAAGATCGTCGGCGGCGATAGCGTCGGCTTTGGCCAGGAGCAGGGCCGGGGCGGCTTCCGGGGAAGCCTTTTGCCAGATCTCTTTCATTTGCGCCAAAGCCCAGAAGAGATTCACTGCCGTGGGCCGCGTGGCGGCAAGAGTCTTGTGGTTTTCTTCCATATACCTGTGAAACTCGCCCCTTGCCGGGGTATATTGTTCCGCGGCGAGAACCATGCCGTAAGCGGCGGCGATGCCGATGGCCGGCGCGCCCCGCACCGCCAAAGTACGGATCATCTCCGAGACATCCTCCACGGTCTCATTGGCGACGATTTTCTCTTCACCGGGCAAAAACCGTTGATCCAGCAGATATAACCGATGGTCTTTCCATTGAATATGCCTCATGACGCCTCACATGCTTTCCGGCGTCTGTCGGCAGTCGCAGCTGCGGTCTTCCGTCAGGAGTTCAACGGTGGTCAGCAGCAATTCTTTGATTTTCCGCGACAGCCGCGACATCATATTGAGCACTTCCTCGTGGGCAAGATGATCGTCGGCAATGCCCGCGGCATAGTTGGTCACCATAGCCACAGCGCCGTAACAGAGGCCCAATTCCCGGGCCAAAGCCACTTCGGGATAGGCCGTCATACCCACAAGATCACCGCCGAACATTTGATACATCTTGATTTCCGCCGGGGTTTCAAAGCGCGGCCCCTCGGTGCAGACGTAGGTCCCGCGGTTATGCGCCGTATGAGAAATCTTTTTCGAGGCGGTCATAAAAAGTTCCCGGATCCAAGGGCAATAAGGTTCCGTCATATCGGTATGGGCCACGCCCATTTCGCCGCCGTCAAAAAAGGTGCAGTGACGGTTTTTCGTAAATTCCACGTATTGATCGGGAAAAACAAAATTCCCCGGAGCCATGTCTTTATTGAGAGAACCCACGGCGGCGGTGGCCAAAATGCGGTCAGCGCCCAACTCCTTCAAACCCCAGATATTGGCCCGGTAATTGATCATGTGCGGCGGAATGGAATGCCCTTCGCCGTGACGGTTGATAAACAGCATCGCCTTGCCGCGATATGTTCCTTCCACAGCGCTGATCTTGCCATAAGGGGTGCTCTGTTCCACCTCTTTGATATTGTCCAAAATCGACGGGTCGTATACGCCCGTACCTCCAATGATCGCAATTTTACCCATTCTTTACGCCTCCTTTGAATCATTCTGTTCTTCTGTTGCAAACAATGCCGCGCCGAAGGACGCCGCGTTAAAATCTTGTAAATCCTCGACGCCTTCGCCGACGCCGATAAAATAAACGGGCAATTCCATTTCGTCGATGATGCCGACGATGATCCCACCTTTGGCGGTGCCGTCGATTTTCGTCAGGATGATACCGGTGACATCGACGATCTCGGCAAAGGCATGAGCCTGACTGATGGCGTTCTGCCCCGTGGAAGCGTCCAAAACCAAGAGAGCTTCTACGGGAGTCGCCGGCAATTCCCGATTGAGGATCCGTTTGATCTTACCGAGTTCCGCCATGAGGTTGTTTTTATTCTGTAAGCGTCCCGCCGTATCGATGAGCAGGATATCGGCTTTTCTGCTTTTGGCGGCCTGAATACCGTCGAAAACCACGGCGCCGGGGTCGGCGCCTTCTCCGTGTTTCACAATATCGACGCCGGTGCGCTCCGCCCATAACATCAACTGCTCCGCCGCGGCGGCCCGGAAGGTATCCGCGGCGCAGAGGATCACTTTCTTTCCCGCGTTTTTGTATCGCGCCGCCAATTTCCCGATGGTCGTCGTCTTGCCCACGCCGTTGACGCCGGTAACGAGAATCACGGTTAAAACGCCTTGCTCCAAGGTGAGGGGATTCTCCCCTTTGATAAGGATTTTTTCGATCTCTTTTGTTAAAGCTTCTTTCAAGGCTTCGGAATTTTTGATTTTTTCCGCAGCGACGCGCTCCCGCAAGGCGTCCATTAAGGCCATGGCGGTGGCGATGCCCAAATCCGCTTCGATCAACGCTTCTTCCAATTCGTCAAAGAGGTCTTCGTCTATTCTGCGTCCTGTGAGCAGATTGCCGATCTTACCATAAAAGCCGCCCCTCGTTTTACCGAGGCCGCTCTTTAATCTGTCAAATAATCCCATGGGAAACTCCTTTATATCAGTTTTACGGAAACGGTTTTGGAAACCCCTTCTTCCGCCATGGTCACGCCGTACAGCGTTTCCGAGGCCTCCATGGTTCCCTGCCGGTGGGTGATTACCAAAAATTGGCTGTCCGTTCCGTATTTTCGCAAATAATCGCCAAAGCGCATAACGTTGGCGTCGTCTAAAGCCGCGTCAATTTCATCCAACACGTAGAAGGGAGAGGGCTTCACCTTTAAAATCGCGAACATCAAGGCGATCCCGGAAAGGGCCTTTTCACCGCCGGAGAGCAGACTCAAATGCTGCAGCCGTTTTCCCGGCGGCTGCACGATGATGTCGACCCCGGTCTCTAAAAGGTTTTCCTCGTCGGTGAGTTGTAATTCACCGTAACCGCCCTGGAAAAAGGCGGGAAAGGTCTCTTTAAAACTGTCGTTGATGGCCTCAAAGACTTCTTTGAATTTTCTGATGATGATCTCATCCATCTCCGCCACGATATTGGCCAGAGACGCTTTGGCCTCCAAAACATCATCCCGCTGCTCTGTTAAAAAGGTAAACCGTTCGGCGACGGTTTTGTATTCCTCAATGGCCCCGAGATTGACGGGGCCCAACACCTCAATCTGCTGTTTCAGCAGTTTGATGCGTTCCTTCTTGTCCTTCTTCGAGAGATCCTTCTTGATATAAGGCAGCGCGTCGGCGAGGATCAGCCGGTATTCTTCGGCAAGCTGTTCTTCACTCTGCTCTTTTTCCAGGAGCAGACGTTCCTTTTTAACGGAAACCTGATAAACCTTATCCTTTTCCTGGGCAGCCGCTTTGTTCAGGGATTTCACTTTGCTTTCCAAGGCTTCCACTTCCCCGCGCAGCGCTTCCTTTTCCTCTTTGCCGCCGTCGAGGGTCTCGGAGAAGGTCAGCAATGCGCGATTGCGCTTCAGGATCGCCTCATTGAGCTCGCGCCGTTGCTGTTCCGCCTTTTCCTTGGCGGCGACGGTTTCCTCAAATTCCTTTTGATGGGCGGCGATTTCCGCGGTGAGGGCGTCCTTTTCGTTTTGGATGCGGTTTAAATTGATGCTGCTGTTTTCGTAGGCGGCTTTGGCTTCGGCATAAGCGATTTGCAGATCGGTATACTCGTCCCTGTCCTTATTCTCCGAAGATTTGGCGTGTTTGAATGCTTCTTCCCGGGTGGAAATATCTGCCATCAGCTTTTCTTCTTTTGCTTTTAGGGCAACGATCTCCCCGCCGATGCGGTCAATGGTTTCCTTGTCATCGTCTACATCATGAACGAGCTGTTCCTCTTCGAAACTGAGAGTTTCCCGTTCTCTGGCGTAAAGTTCCCGGCGGGTATCGATGTTGCTGATTTCACCGTCAAAGGCCGAGGCTTCCTTTTTCAGACTGTCCTTTTTCGCGGCCAGCGACGACATTTTTCGTTCCAACTGCCCTTGCTTTTCCTTTAAATCATCGATGTCCGCGTCAAGTTCCTTGATTTTTCTTTCACCGCTGATCAAAGCGCGGCGCAGCTCTTCGATTTCCGTCTGACGCTGCAGCAGATTGTTCCGGGATTTTTCCCGGCTGCCGCCGGAGACGGCGCCGCCGGAATTGATCACATCCCCCGTTAAGGTAACGATGCGGAACTGTCCTTTGTGTTTCCTGGTGACGACGATGGCCGTATCGAGATCGTCAAAAATCAGCGTATTGTTAAGCAAATATTCCACCGCGGGTTTCACGCGGTTCGGCGCGGAAACCACATCGGCGGCAATACCGCGAAAATGCGGATTCTTAAGAATATCCTGGGGTACCTCCCGCCGCGGGGATATGCGTAAAAGATCCAGCGGTAAAAAGGTGGCGATACCGCGTTTTTCCTGTTTCAAATAAGCGACGGCGGCGGCGGCGTCTTCCCCTGTTTCCGCCACAATGTTTTGCAAGGCCCCGCCCAGCACGGCTTCAACGGCGACGGTATACTCTTTTTCCACGCGGATCAATTCCGCCACCACACCGAAGATGCCGTCGCATGCGCCTTTGGCTTTCCACTCTAACACAGCGCGCACCCCGGGATAGAAGCCCTCCCGCTTCAGGGTCAGCTCTTCCAGCACTTTAAGGCGGGCTTCACCGCGGTTGAGGTTCACTTTCACGGCAACCAGAGCATCCTTTTCGGCGCGGATTTTTTCTTTCAGGGCCGTCATGGCGGCGGCGGTTTCCTGCTCCTTGCGGATCACTTCGTCTTCTTCCGCCATGAGACCGTCGATAAAGTCGTTGATCTCGGCGATGCGCTCGTCAAGGACGGCTTCTTCTTCGTCGTAATGCGCTTTCTTTTGGGCGATGGCGGCAAGGCGCTTTTCCGCGGTGGCGAGGCGGTGCTCCGCCGCCAGGCGTTCATTGTTTTTCTGACCCCGGGCTCTTGTGGTCTCAAAAGCGCTGTTGCGCAAGACCTCCATCTCCGCTTCGGCTTTAAGCAGATCTTCCGCCTCACTTTTGCGGCGGTCTTCCATGGCGGCAAGGGAAACCCGTAAGGCATCGAGTTTCTGCCTTAAGGTAGCGTTTTCCGCGGCAACCGTCGCGGCGGCGGCTGTTTTTTGGTCGTGCTTCTCCTGTTCTCCCCGGATGGCGCCGTGGAGCAGCACCCGCTTATCGTCGTAACCCAAAATGCGGCTGTCCAAAGATTTCAGCTCGCCTTCGCTTTCCTGAATACCGAGGTTCAAAGCGTGAAAGCGCTGTTCCTCACGGTGAAAGAAATCCTCTTTCAGATCGATGGCGGCTTTCTTCTCCGCCAGCTGCGCGTCGACGGCCATCATCGCCGCGGTCAAACTGTCGTAAGATGCGGTGACCTCTTTTTCCTCGGTTTTCGCCTTTGCCAATTTCTCGTTGGCTTCCAGTACTGTTTCGGCGAGGAGGCCAATGGCCAGCTGATCTTTTTCGGCGGCGAAGTTTCGGTATTTTTCCGCGTTTTCGGCTTCCGCGGCCAAAGGATCGAGACGGCTTTCGATTTCCGCCATAATATCGGCAAGACGCACCAGATTTTCATCGGCGCGGTTGATCTTTTGCAGCGCTTCTTTTTTACGTTCCCTGTATTTGACGACGCCGGCGGTTTCCTCCACGAGGGAACGGCGGTCTTCGGGGCGGGATTCCAATATTTCACTGATTCTGCCCTGGCCGATCACGGCATAGCCGTCGTTACCGATGCCGCTGTCGGCAAAAAGCCGGTGAATATCTTTTAAGCGCACATTCTTACCGTTGATCAGGTACTCCCCTTCTCCGGAACGGTAGAGCCGCCGCGTGACTTTGATTTCCTCAAAATCGAGATCAAGGGAATGATCGCTGTTGTCGAGAACGATGCTGATTTCCGCCACGCCCAGGGGTTTTCTCTTCTTCGTGCCGTTGAAAATCACGTCCTGCATCTTATGGCCCCGCAGAGACTTCGCGCTCTGCTCTCCCAATACCCATTGAATGGCTTCTACGATATTGCTTTTCCCGGAACCGTTGGGGCCGACCACGGCGGCGATCCCGCCGCCCAATTCAATTTTCGTCTTATCCGCAAAGGATTTGAATCCTTGCAGTTCCAATGATTTTAAATACAAGATGAACTCCGATATGTTTGTGTATAGTTCAAAAGAAAGTCCCTTTCGCTCAAAACAGCGAAGGGCTTTGATTTTGCTCCTTTGTCATAAGGCGCCACGGCTAAGCTGCCCAAAGGCAGATCCATACCGCTGACGGCGGCGCTGCGGCCGACGGCAAAAGATTCGATATTCTTTTTTTGATCGCCGAAGACAAGGGGCAAATCCTCTTTGGCGCAGAGGAACCGGATATCCTCCTTTTCGTGGCCCGCGGCGGCACGCGCCATTTGCTCCCGTTTCAGGGTAGAGCGCACCAGATGCCCGAAAGCGGAGTGAAAAGGCCCGGCCAAAAGCGATTTACCGCCAACCTTGAGGTCTTCCGTGGGCTGCAAACCCATGCGGATTACGCGAACGCCATACAAAACGAAAAGCGCGTACATCTTCGCGGCAATGGATACCGCCTCCTTTAAGGACAGCGGCAAATAAGAGCCTTTGCGCCAAGCGGCCGCGAGGGGCGTATCTTCGATGACCAGCAGCGGGTAGATCCTTGCTGTTTGGGGCGCGTAGGGCAAGATCTGGAGCACCGACGCGAGATCCTTCTCCTCGGTATCAGAGGGCAAGCCTAGCATCAGCTGGACGCCCCAGGCCAAAGAGGAGGAAGCCAAAGCTTCCAGGGCAGCGAAGATCACTTTGCCGCCATGTCCCCTCCCCGCTTGCTCCAGCACAGCGTCGTCCAAGGACTGCACTCCCAATTCTAAAAAGTCCACGCCGTAAGAAAGAAGCTTGGCGATGACCGCTTCATCGACATAGGCGGGATGGGTGGAAACACGAATACGGCTGATCCGCCCCTTTTCCTTTTGCTCCGCAGCAAAATGCAGATAGGCTTTGAGAAGATCCGGGGGCAAGGCCGTAAAGCTGCCGCCGTAAAAGGCGAGCTCCCCTTCGGCGGGAAAATCAGCGGGCAGCAGCAGCGCCAATTCCTCCGGTTGGGGCGGTTGATGGCAGCCGGAAATCTCCCGCTGATTGCAAAAGACACAGTGGTGGGGACAACCCCCGTGGGGGATGAAGATGGGCAGAATGCTATTTTTGGCCATCTCCGATTTCCTTCCGCAGCGTCTCAAAGCCCATCCGGGCGGCGGCTTTTTCCGCTTCCTTTTTGGATTTGCCTTTGCCTTCGCCGATCAGTTTGCCGAAAAGGTAAACACCGGCGGTAAAGACCCGCTGATGGGGAGGACCAAATTCCGACAGGATAGCATAAGTCACGTTTTCCGCCTTATATTTCTGCACATACTCCTGTAATTCTGTTTTATAATCTGAAATTACCTCTTCTTGGTCATCTTGGGGTTTTTCGATCCCGCCAAAATAAGAAAGAACAAACCTCTCGGCTCGACCCAAACCGAAAGAAAGATAAACCGCCGCGATCACCGCTTCCAAGGCGTCGGCCAGGGTGGAAGGCCGGTTTCTGCCCCCGTCTTTTTCCTCGCCTTTGCCCAGGAGCAGCACCGTATCGAGGCCGATCTTTTTGGCGACTTTGGCCAAGGTCTCTTCTTTGGCCAAAAACGAGCGGTATCTGGTCAGCTCCCCCTCGTGCCAGTCGGCATATTCGGTAAAAAGATATTCTCCGATGATCAGGCCAAGGACGGCGTCGCCGAGGAATTCCAGGCGCTGATTGTTCCGCTTTCCTTCCATATCATAGGAAGGGTGCATCAGCGCTGTTTTCAGCAATTCGAGATGGACGCCCTCGATATGCCAGGCTTTGATTTTTTGTTCGAGCATTTCTTGATCATTCATCTCATTTGCCTTCATTCACCATTTTCTCGACGTATGCCACAGCGTTTTCCACCGTACGCATTTCCTGCAAAACGTCGTCAGGGATCTCGATCCCATATTCCAGTTCGCTGGCCATCACCACTTCGAGGAGATCGAGGGAATCAATATCCAATTCCGCAAAGGTGGAGGTAGGTTCTATTTCAAGATCATCACCGTAATCCAATTTTGTCCTGAAAATCTCCAGCACTTTTTGATAGACATCACGCATTTTCTTTTCCTCCGGTCAGATCTTGTTTTTGTTCTTCGCGATACGCGGCGATATCATTGGCGAGCTGTTCGATAAAACGTTGTTTCACAAAGGCGGCGCCGTTATAAATGGCATTCTCCACCGCCTTAGCCTTGGAACCGCCATGGCAGACCAAGGAAACGCCGTTGACGCCCAAAAGCGGTGCGCCGCCGTAATTGCTGTAATCAAATTTCTTCGCGATATTTTTCAAGCCCGGTTTCACCAGGGCAGCGCCGAGCTTCCGCGTCGCCGTGGCGGTTATTTCCTCTTTGATCAAGTGAAACAAACCGGAGGCGACGCCTTCCGTCAGTTTCAGAACCAGATTACCGGTAAAGCCGTCGGTGACCAAAACATCGTAATCACCGGTCATGATATCGCGGCCCTCCAAATTACCGATGAAATCAAGGCCTTTGGCAGCGGCCAGCAGCTGATGGGCTTCGCGCACCACCGCCGTGCCCTTGTGAGCTTCGCTACCATTGGAAAGTAGCGCCACTTGGGGATGTTCCTTCTTGGTCAAAAAACGGGCGTAGGCATTCCCCATGATCGCGAAATCCAGCAAATTCTTCTCATCGGCTTCCGCGTTGGCGCCACCGTCAAGGAGCACCTTCTGCCCCTTTAAGGTCGGGTAAGGAATCACGATCGCCGGGCGTTTGACGCCCTTGACGCGACCCAGTAACAGCAATGCGGCGCCCATTTGCGCGCCGGTGGAACCGCAGGAAATGATGGCGTCGGCCTTTCTTTCGGCAACCAGCTGGGTGGCCATAAAAATAGAGGAATCCTTTTTCTTCCTGAGATTCTCCACGGATTCATCCATCGCCATCACCGAATGGGAAATTACGGTTGTTAGCCGTTCCGGTAACACCGGGAGGTATTTGGCAAAAGCCTCTTCGCTGCCGACGAGCATGATCTCAATATCCTTTTCCTTGGCCAAAGCCTGCTTCACACCGGCAATGATCTCCTGGGGAGCATGGTCGCCGCCCATGGCGTCAATGGCTATTTTCATATCTTCGCGTTCCCTTCCAAAACTGAAAACGCACCTCTACCAAAGAAGGTAGAGGCGCGCTCAATACTTATTTTGCGGCAGTTTCTACTACCTCTTGTCCTTTATAGTATCCGCATTCGGGACACGCCCTATGCGGGCGTTTCAGAGCGTGGCACTGAGGACAATTGGACAGGCCGGGCATTTTCAGCTTGTCTTCCCCACGGCGCTGTCTCTTATTGGATTTGGACATTTTCCCTTTCGGTACTCCCATCGGTAACACCCCTTTCTCATCATCAACCCTTATTTAGCAAATCAGCCAAAACCGCCAGACGAGGGTCGATTGGTGATTTATCACAAGAGCATGTTTTTTCGTTTAAATTTGTGCCACAGACGGGGCACAGGCCTCTGCAATCTTCCTTACAGAGTGTTTTCATCGGCAGAGAAAGAAAGACTGCCTGCTCCACATAGGGGAGCAGATCGATTTCGTCGCCGGAAAAAAGGTGTACGCCCTCTTCCTCGGTTTCTTCATCGCCGCATCTTTCGGTAAGATTGGTAAACGATTCATGAAAATCAACATCCATAGGAATCGCCACTGTTTCACCGCAGCGGTCACAGCTTCCCTGCAAAACGCAGCGGATCTCACCGCTGACGGTGATGACGCGGTCCCTGTTTGCCACATTTCCCGTAAAGACCAACTCTCCTTCGGCCAGCTTCAGACTGCTGTCCCGATGAAGTTCCTCTTTGCTGAGAGAAAAGTCAATGGGCATTGCGGAACCGTCGACGCTTTTTAGTTTGCCGACTTTGATCATCATGGTCATAACCGCATTTCTTCCTCTTTATCAGAATAATTATATAAAAGTGTCTTGCCGATGTCAAGGTTTATTCTTATTTCTTGATCAAGGCCATGGTATCTTGGGCGATGGCCAATTCTTCATTGGTGGGAATGAGGAACGCTTTGATCTTCGAATTGGCGGTGGTGATTTCTCTTTCCACGCCACGGCAGTCGTTGGCTTCCCGGTCAACTTCCACGCCGAGGAAGTTCAAACCATTCAGAATGGTTTCCCGGGCGGTGGCGGAGTTTTCGCCGATCCCCGCGGTAAAGACAATGGCGTCAAGGCCGCCCATGGCCACGGTATAGGAACCGATATATTTTTGTACGCCGTAATAGAAGATCTCCAAAGCTCTTTGGGCATGTTCGTTGCCGTCAGCCGCCGCGGCTTCCACTTCCCGCATATCGCTGGAAACACCGGAAACACCGAGAAAACCGCATTTTTTATTGAGATAATTGGCCATGTCTTCGGATTTGACGACGCCGTTGTCAATGAGGTAGGTCACGACGGAAGCGTCGATATCCCCGGTTCTGGTGCCCATCAAAACACCGGCCAAAGGTGTAAAGCCCATGGAAGTATCGATGCATTTGCCGCCGTCCACCGCGGTGATGGAGGAACCGTTGCCGAGATGGCAGGTAACGACCTTGGCATTGGGATTGCCCAGTAATTCCAGGGCCCGGTGGGCCACGAATTTATGGGAGGTACCGTGAGCGCCATAGCGGCGGATATTGTTCTTTTCGGCAACTTCATAGGGGATGCCGTAGGTATAAGCTTTCGGCGGCATGGTCTGATGGAAAGACGTATCGAAAACAGAAACCATAGGGACGTCGGGCATCACTTTGCGACAGGCGCGAATCCCCATAACATGGGGGGGATTGTGCAGAGGCGCCATGGCGAAGGTCGTTTCCATGTCAGCGATGACTTTGTCGTCGATGAGGATGGATTCCGGAAAGAGAGCGCCGCCGTTCACATAACGGTGGCCGACGCCTTTGATTTCACTCAAATCGGCAACCACGCCGTGTTCCTTGTCGACGAGGGCGTCAAAAACCATTTTGATGGCGATATCGTGGTTTTCGATGTCGGTTTTGACTTCGTATTTTTCTTTGCCCGAGGGTTTGTGGGAAAGCAGGGAATCACCGATTCCAATACGGTCAACCAGGCCCTTTGCCATGACTTTTGCATCTTCCATATCAATCAGCTGATATTTCAGAGAAGAACTGCCGCAATTCACAACTAAAATTTTCATTGTAACTCAAACAACCTCCATATTGCATAAAATAATTAAGGATTATATTAGATTTTTCAACAAATCTACTTACTAATATATATCACAGGAGCCTCACCGCCGCAAAAAGCAGCGACTGCTGTATCTCCTGGCGATATCCCACAAATATTGATTATATACGATTCGGGTGATAAAGTGCAAGCCTTATTTATGCTGTCATTATTCGTATTATTCCTATTTTTCCTGATCATGCCGGGGGCTGTTTTCGCTGCTGCCAAAAGCGCCGTAACGCTTTGGGCGACGTCCCTTGTCCCCTCGATGCTGCCTTTTTTTATCCTCAACGAAATGCTCACCGCCAGCGGCGGCATCGCCCTTTTGGGGCGGCTTTTGGAGAAACCGGCACGGCGTCTGCTGAAGTTGCCGGGGGAAGCCGGCTTCGTCTTGGCCGCCGGTTATTCCGCCGGCGTGCCGGTTTCCGCCGTGCTCATCGCTGACTTGCGGCGGCAAGGCCGGCTGACGCGGTCCCAGGGCAACCGTTTGCTGCCTTGCGCCGCCAATGTCAGTCCCATCTTCATTCTCTCCGCCGTAGCCGTTTCACTGCTGCACGCGGAAAGCAGCGGCGCCGCCTTAGCTCTGATTCATTACGGTTCCAACCTGTTCCTCACCGTGGTCGTCTCCTTTTTTGCCCGCCGAGAGGATATGCTCCCCTACGTCGCAGCCCCAAGGAACAGTGCTCCCGCAAAAGCACCCCTGCTAACCATATTGACCAATGCAATCTTTCGCTCACTGAAAACCATGACCCTCATCGGCGGCCTGATTCTCATTTTTTTCATCCTCATCGCCTTTTGCCGAGAGTTGGGAATCATACAGCTCTTCTGTAACATATGCCAGATTTCAAAAGAACACGAAGAGGCCGCTGCCGCTTTGTTCAGCGGCATCCTGGAAATCACCGCCGGGGCCAACGCCGTTTCTCTGTCGAACCTCGATTTTCCTTGGAAGCTCTCCTTGATTTCCGGCATTTTGGCTTTTGGCGGGTTTTCCGCCATGGCGCAAGTCGCCTCGCAGTTAAAGGACACGGATTTAAGCATCGTACCCTACCTTTTTTACAAAATAATACAGGGAGTCCTCGCTTTCGCTGTCTCCCTGTTTTTGCCCATGAGGATACAAGCGGCAGCTACTTTGCCTGTCGCAGAACAGACTTATCCCTTGTTCCTCTCGTGTTTTGTTGCTCTTTTATGTTACGCGCTCTTTGTCTTTATCGCGTTTATTCTTCTTTGCCGCCACTGTTACGCGGGGCGCTGACTTTCTTATTGGTATTTAATCTAATTTCGTCTCTGCTCTTTTTGACGGTGTACAATGCTTTGTCCAAACTATTTTCAATCTGATAAAGAATGTCGTTGGCGTAGCTTCTGGCGCCTTCCCGCACTTCCAATGCGACCTGGTTGGCTCTTTCCATAATGGCGTCTGCTTCGATTTGCGCATGACGGACGATTTCGTGATCAGCAACCATAGCACGTGCTTCTTTTCTGGCGTTATCCAGTTCTCTTTCCGCCTTGGCTTGCGCTTCGGCGATCATTCTGTCTTTTTCAAGCAGTGCATACTGGGCTTCTTTCAGCTCCTGGGGCAGGTTTTCCCTGATCAGGTCGATCACTTCAAAAATTTCGTCAACATTCACCATTACCTTGCTGGAAAAAGGCACTTTTGTTGCGGTATCCACGATCTCTTCAAGCTGGTCAACGTATTTTAAAATTTCCATTTTACACTCCTTATTATTTCAAAAATAGTATCTTCGTATGACCGTACTGCTTCTCTTTTATCAATTTCAGTCCGGTTTCCGGTAAAGCGCTCTCCCGATCGCTCCCCGTTTCCGCCACAATCACGCCGTTTTCTTTTTTCAAACCCCTCTCACAGATGAAAAGAAGCGCATCCTCCAAAAGGCCTTTATGGTAAGGAGGATCCAAAAAAATGATGTCAAAACACTCGCCTCGGTGAAATGCCGATTTGAAATCAGAAAAGCGGAGTTGGGCACTGTCGCCGCAGGAAAGACTGGCTTTATTTTCCTCCATGATCTTAAACGCGGCTTTGTTGTTTTCAATGATGACGCATCTGCGGGCTCCGCGAGAAAGCGCTTCAAAGCCCATGGCGCCGCTGCCGCCGAACATATCCAGCACGTCCAAATCAGTAACGTCGAAAAGAATGTTGAAAATCGCTCCGCGCACTTTGTCCAAAGTGGGACGGGTTTTTATGCCTTGGGGCGCTTTCAGTTTTCTTCCCCGATCCTTACCGCCAATGATTCTCAAAGCGTTCTCCTAATTTATCAGCTCCGTCTGGCGGCGCAAGGTTTTTCAAAACTTTTTGCCGGATCGAACCTTTATGTGACTCGAACGGTTTTTCGTCTTCTCCGTGCACACTTTCAAGCAGCAGTTCAGCAGCATTTTTGACAACAGCAAACACACCTGAGAACAGGTTCCCGGGAATGTATTTCTGTCGTCACTATTATACATAATATATTATAACCCATCTTCCTCCAAAATTGCAAGGTTTTCGAGGCAATTTTTTGAAAAATTTATCTTCAAGGAGAAATTATGTCAGATTCCAGTCCAACCAAATTCATTTCTTATTACGATATGGCAATGGAAGCCCACAGCGCGTTAAGGGGCGATGCCAATATTGAAGTCGACGGTGTCAGCGAAAAAGTCGAAAGCGGCAGTTGTTGCAATACTTCGATCATCACCATTTTAGATGACCGGGGAGCGCGTGCCATGGGCCGCCCCAAAGGCCAATACGTCACCCTCCAAGCCACCATCTCTCTGGACGACGATGCGGCGAAAGATGAGATCATCTCCTCTTTCGCCGACCTTCTGGAAAACATGCTCCCACCCAAGAGCGATGCTCCCACCCTGATCTGCGGCATTGGCAACCCCGAGATCTCCTCGGACTCCCTGGGCGAAAAAACCGTTTCCCGTTCTCTGCCCACACGGCATCTTTTCAGTGAAGAGAACCGAGAGAACCAAGCGTTCTGTAAAGGGATGTCTCCTGTGGCATTGGTGACCCCCAATGTGCTGGGGAATACCGGCATCGAAACCTTTGAGATCATTCAATCTGTGGCAAAGCGCATCAACGCCGGCGCCGTCATCATCATCGACGCCCTCTCTACCGCCGCCTTTGACCGTTTGGGAAGCTCCTTTCAATTAACCGATACCGGCATCGTGCCGGGGGGCGGCATTGGCAACGAGCGCCCCGCCATCAACGAGGACACCCTGCATGTGCCGGTCATTGCCATCGGCGTTCCCACAGTGATCTATCCTCAATCCATTGTCGCCGAAGTCTTTTCCGAACTGAAAACGTGCTTCACGGAAAAAGAAAACGCCGCATCCCTATCATGGGATACGGCGGAAAATACGCTGCATCAATGGATGAACGATAAATGCGAAATGTACGCGGTAACACCAAAGGACATCGATTGCGTCATCGCCAACCTGGCCGACATCTTGACGGCAGGGATTCACATCGCCCTCCACGAGGCCATCACCAAAGATAATTACCGGGAATACCTTGCCTTTTGATTACTGGGGCATAATCAGCATATAGCCGATGATTTTAGAACAAACCGTGGCGGCTTCCGCCCGGGTGGCATTGCCTTTGGGGTCAAAGTTACCTTCCGTACGGCCGTTGATGACCCCAATGGCCTGGGTCAAAGCAACGGCATCCTTTGCCCAACCGCTGATGGCGGCAGCGTCGGAAAAAGCGGCGCTGTCACAGATGGGCGTTTCTTCAATATTCAGGTAATTCAGGAAACGGACGGCGAACACCGCCATTTGCTCCCTGGTAATCTTCATTTCCGGCGCGAACTCCGTGGTCGAAATACCACTGGTGATCCCGTTCTGATACGCCCAGCCAATATAGGGATAATACCAGCTGCCGCTAACCACGTCGGTAAATTGGTTGGTTCCCGCCCCGGAAACCTCGGCATGGGCCACACGGGCCAAAAACGTCACGAATTGCGCTCTCGTTAAAACATCGTTGGGGGCAAACAGGTTTCCTCCCATGCCGTCGGCAACACCTCGGGCAGCCAGGAATGAAATATAGGTGAGACCCCAATGGTTGGCCGTATCGGTAAAGGCAACGGTGCGCGTGGTAATCACATATTTGCCGGCGTCATCCAGCTGCCAACGGATCATTTGGGCATCGGGATAATAGGCGCTTAACGCCAACTCCTTACCGGCGGGATCCTTCAGCACGATATCGTTAACGCCGCTGTTAGACCCGGCTGTATAGGGAATTTCCCCAAGGCAGCGGCCCTCATCGCTGAAAAGCGCGTTGCTGTTACTATCTTTGATCTGGAATGTTACTTCCGTTTTGGCGCTGTTGTAGCCAAAATGAAAGGATACGGTTGTTCCCTGGGTCATGCTTACAATTTGCTGCAAAAAAGTTTTGTCCAGCGAGAAGACGCTGTGGCCGTCGGTGACATGCAATCCTGCATAAGAAGCACCGTCCACCACAGATTGGAGTACGTCCTTGGTGGTTTCGATGACGCCTCCCACGGTACTCGCGGTCAACGTCGCGTAGCCGTCGTTCGCAAGGATTCTCGTGCTTTTCTTTTCATCCAGTCCTTGGATGGCATAGACGGAAATCCCGGATAAAATCAGTACGGCAATGATAATCATAGCAGAGATCCACTTTTTCATGATTCACCCCGTTTTTTCATTTGTCGTTTTTCTATTTGCTATAAAAGTTAATATTCTACAAAAGGCAGGAAAATCCTTTTTTTTTCATTGTCCGGGGAAGCGAAGAGCGAAGAGGGCGCTTAAGTCACCGTGGCAAAAAAGGCGCATAAGAGAAAGGGGCAGGTCTTTCGACCTGCCCCTCAGACTGTAGACAAAATACGCATCAGCGGATTTTGGGCTACAGGATGATAGGCCGCCGAGAAAGGCTTATACACGGTGAACGCTTTGGCCTGCGGCTGCGCCGTGTACACGCTAGTACACAAGCTGTCGCGGGGCAAAGGGTTCGCCGCGTATCAGACTTTGTCGACGGCCTAAGGGGCAGGTCTTTCGACCTGCCCCTAAAACTGTATTCCTTTATTAGCCGCGGGGATAACGAGTTTTGGCGGAGCTGCTAACCGCGCTGTTCTGTCCTTGGCTCATGGCCTGTTCGGCATAGGCTACCATTTTCTTGGTCATGTTGCCGCCGACATAGCCGTTTTCACGGGAAGAAAGATTTCCCTTGTCCATGTTTTCATAATCGGGAATCCCCAGTTCACTTGCAACTTCCATTTTGAAACGGTTCAAAGCGCCTTGCGCGCTGCTTTTAACAGGATTGGATTTCGCCATTGTAATGATTCCTCCTTGATCATTCTGTACTTCATTTTTACTGTACTTTGTGTTCGTGTTTGTTATTATTTGCCCGCCAAATTTTGTTCGGCAAAGGAAACCATTTTTCTGGTCATATTACCACCGACATAGCCGTTTTCACGGGAAGAAAGATTACCTTTATCCATGCTTTCATAATCGGGGATGCCCAGCTCATTCGCAACTTCCAGTTTAAACTGTCTCAATGCGGTCGCCGCTTCTGGTTTCATCGGAGTTCTCATCAAGCGCACCTCCTTTCGCTGCAAAGTTAGTGTGACTCAATTCAGATTTTTTATTCCGTCATTTTTTTCCGAAAAAGAAAACACCTTTTTAAAAGGAGTTTTAAAAATTATTTTTAATTCTTTCGGATTCACGCAAAACGGCACAATCCCGTAAAATATTGCCTATGGCGGCGCCGCTCTTTTCGGCGGCGTCTCCTATCAAAAACGGTAGCGTAAATAAGGCCACTGAAAAGTAGATCTTCCTTATTTTCCCAGATCATAAAGGCGGTGAAGGCGCTCTTTCGTCTGCTGCCAAGCTTCAGCGTCAAGGTGGGGATCCTTTTTTAGCAGCGCATCCACGGCGTGGGCAGCCTCCACCAACAAAGCGTGATCTTGAAACAGATCCGCCAGCTTCAGTTCGGGCAGTCCGTGCTGGCGGACACCGAAGAAATCGCCGGGGCCGCGAAGTTTCAGATCTTCTTCGGCCACTTTAAAACCGTCGCTGAACTGCTCCAAAACCCTAAGGCGTTTTAGAGCCTGCTCATTACCGGCGGCGGTTTCCAGGAGACAGGTACCGGCAAAATCGCCGCGGCCGATACGGCCCCTGATCTGATGCAGTTGAGCGAGGCCGTATCGGTCGGCGTCACGGATCATCATGACCGTCGCGTTGGGCACGTCGATACCGACCTCAATCACGGTGGTAGCGATCAAAACAGCGATTTCATTTTTACGGAAGGACTCCAAAACAGCGTCTTTTTCCGCGGCTTTCATCCTACCGTGGACAAGGCCGATGGGGATGTCTTTCATTTCCCTGTTTTTTAGACGCTCATACAGTGCCTTGGCCGCTTCCAAATCCAGGGATTCGCTTTCTTCCACCAAGGGGCAAACAATAAAGCACTGGCGCTTGGCGGCAATGTGTTTTTTCATAAAGGAGAAGGCTCTCGCCTCCTGCTCCCTTGTGATCACCATGGTTTTCGGCGGTTTTCTGCCCGGGGGCATTTCATCAAGGAGGGAGATGTCGAGTCCGGCGAAAACCGTCATCGCCAAGGTGCGGGGAATCGGCGTCGCCGTCATGATCAGCAGATCGGGATCGTTCCCTTTCATGAACAACGCGTTCCTTTGCTGAACGCCGAAACGGTGCTGTTCATCAATGACCACCAGGGCCAAATCGCGAAAGACGGCGTTGTTTTCGATCAGGGCGTGGGTGCCGATGAGCAAATCGATGTTACCTTCGCTCAAAGCCAAACAGATTTCGCGCTTTTCCGCCGCTTTGACGGCGCCGGTCAGCAAAGCCACCCGCAAGCCGGTACCGTGAAACAGCTGCGTCATGGAGCGGTAATGCTGCATCGCTAAAATTTCCGTGGGCGCCATCAGCGCCGCCTGATGATGGGAGCAAAAACAACGATAAACCGCGGCGGCGGCCACTACCGTCTTACCGCTGCCGACGTCCCCTTCCACCAGACGGTTCATCATCGTGGCAGAGGCCATATCAGCATAGATCTCCCCGATCACCCGGCGCTGGGCCGCGGTGGGGGCAAAAGGCAATAAGCGAAAAAAATCATCGACACGGCCCTCTTTTTGGACGCGCCCTTTCCTCTTCTCTCCCTGCCCCTTGAGGCGAAAGGCCAGGCGAAACAGGAAGAATTCCTCGAACACGAGGCGGTAACGGCTCTTGCTGAGGGCTGCAAAATCCGGCGGAAAATGATAATCAAACACCGCCTTTTCCCTGTTTTCCAAAGAATATTGGGCCAAAAAGCCAGGAGGCAAAAATTCTTCGATGCGGCCTTGCAAAAGCTCCAAGGCGTTGGCCACGATAAGGCGCAGAGATTTTTGGGAAAGACCTGCGGTCAGGCCGTAAACAGGCAGAATACCGAAGCCTTCTTCCTTGACGCCAAATTCATACTCCACGGCGACGAAATTGCGTTTTCCGTATTGCAGGTCCGCTTTGCCATAAACGGTGATGCCCACACCGGGGCCAAGACGGCTTTTCAGCCAAGGTTGGTTAAACCAAACCACGGTGATGAAACCGCTCTCGTCCCTTAAACGGGCTTTTACAATCTGCAAACGATTACGGACGTGATTCACCTGCACCTGATCCACAACGCCGCTGATCAGTGCCGTTTGGCCGTCAAAAAGGGAGGCGACGGCCACCACTTGACGGCGGTCTTCGTGACGGCGGGGGAAATATTCCACAAGGTCGCCTACGGTTTTGATGCCGAGCTTTTGTAATTGTTTGATCTTTTTTGGACCCACGCCTTTGAGATATTGAAGGTCGGCGGGGATCGCCGCCGTCGGGTTTTCTGCTGCCTCAACCACCACCGGGGCCGGCGCCGCCTCAACCACAATCGGGGTTTCCTCAGCAAAGGGAGATTCCCGTTTTGTGGCGGCAGCCTCTTCTTCTGCCGCCGACGCACTATCTTGGGCCAGCAAATGCAAGAGCAAATCGATGATGGCCTTGCGAGTCGCCAAATTGGAATCGCTGTAATGACGTACGACACTCTTGATCAGCAATGCGTCGTCGTCGTTTTCCTTCGCCAGCAATTCCTCAATAAAGACAGAAAAGCCACCGAATACGGCGTAATCACCGTATCCTGTGTGGCTTTCTTTTTGGGCTGCCGCCGCTATTTTAACAAATGATTTTCTCATGCGATCTCATTCCAAAGAAATCAGATAATGGTAAAGAGGCTGATTGCCTTCATACAATTCCACTTCCAGCTCTGGATAGCGTTGTGCCAAGGTTTCTTTCAGCGTCTCGGCGGCAGCGGCGGTCACGTCATGGCCGTAGTACAGCGTTAAGAGGGAGCTGTCGTCGATGGGCAACTTTGCCAAAAGGGCGAAAACACCGTCCTCCACACTTTTCTCCGCGGCGATGATCTTCCCGTTAAGCAGCACTAAGATATCGTCGGCTTTGATCTCAATGCCGTCGGCGACGGTATCTCGAATGGCAAAGGTGATCTCGCCGTTTTGGACGCCGGGCAAAACCTCTGTCATGGCCTCTTTGTTTTCCGCGGCGCTCTGGTCGCCGCTGAACATCATCATGGCGGCGAGGCCCTGAGTCATGAATTTACTGGGCACGACTTCCACGGGAAAATCACACATCTCCACCACTTGCTGGGCGCCGAGGATGATGTTGCTGTTGTTGGGTAAAATCACAAATTCTTCGGCGTTGACCTTGGCCATGCTGTTGATCATATCTTCGGCACTGGGGTTCATGGTCTGGCCGCCGAAAATCACTTCGTCGGCGCCGAGGCCTTTGAAGATCTCCGTAAGCCCTTCCCCACTGGAGACGGCGATCACGGCGCACTTTTTCCGGGGCTTTGGCGGTTCCGGGGCCAAAGGGGCGTCCTTTGGAGCCAGGGCGCGCTTTTCCGCGGCTTCCCGGGCCATCTGTTCTTTCATATTTTCCACTTTGATATCGAAGAGTTCGCCGATGGTCAAGGCGAAACTGATAATCTTACCGGGATCGTTGCTGTGGTAATGGATTTTGATGATCCCATCGTCGCCGACGCAGACCAGGGAATCGCCGTCCACAGCCTTGGTGATCTGTTTTTTGACGTACTCGTGATCTTTTTTGGCGTTGTGGATCATCAACTCCGTGCAGTAACGATATTTGATCTCGCTTTCCTGGAGCGCAGCGGCAAAGGCGGCGATTTTATCTTTGACCGCCAAATCGTCTTCGGCGCCGATGACCAACATCGCTTCCCCGTTGAGAGCAGCCAGTCCCCCTTCCAAGAGATAGAGCAGCCCTTTGCCGCCGGCATCGACGACGCCGGCCTCTTTGAGCACCGCCAGCTGATTGGGTGTGTTGTCCAGGGCAATTTTACCGGCGGATAGGGCGCTGCTCAAAACAGCGATGATATTCGTTTCTTCTTTGGCGGCAGCCACGGCGGCTTCGGCGGCCTTGCGGCCCACCGTCAAAATGGTGCCCTCCACCGGCTTCAATACGCTTTTATAGGCGATTTCCACGCCTTTTTGGAGGGCAGCGGCAAAAGCGACGCCATCAATCACAGGCTGATTCTGCAAAAACATGGTAAAACCGCGGAGGATCTGGGAGAGGATCACACCGGAATTTCCCCTGGCGCCCATCAGCGCGCCCCGGGAAATCACAGCGCAAAGCTCCTTCACCGACATCGCATCGTCAAGGCTTTTAACGGCGCTTTTGATGGTTAATCCCATATTGGTACCGGTGTCGCCATCGGGCACAGGATAGACGTTCAGTGCGTTTATTTCATCTTTATGCCCCGTCAGCGCGGCTTCCGCATAGCGAAAAAACTGCAGCAGCAGGGCGGCGTTCAGCGATTTCAATTCCTTCATTAAAAAGAGATCCTCCTCATTCCACAACACGGATCCCGGCAATTTTGATTTCGAGGGTTTCCACTCTCATGCCGGTGGCATATTCTACGGCATAAAGTACCGCGTCGGAAATATTTTTGGCGATTTCCGAAATTTTGGTACCGTACAGTACCTGAATCTGCACCATAATATGGATGCCGTTTTCTTTGATTTTCACTTCGATGCCCTTGTTGGCCCCTTCTCCCCGTAAAAACTGGGTGATATTCTGGGCCGGCATACCAATGACGCCGAAGCATTCGGAAACAGCTTTATAAGCGATCTGGGCAATGGCCGTCTGTGAGATCACGACGGTCCCCGTTTCGTTCACAACCGTATTGACCATGATTACACCTCCGTAATCCTACGTTAAAACTTTAACAAAGAGATTATACCATATCGAATTTGAAAAGTAAATCGAAAGGCCCACCGTAAAAAACCGCCGAGACGGCGGCGTGGTATTTTCGTTTTAAGCCGCCGCCCCGCTGCCGAAGCGGCAGGAGCGGCCGCCGAATATTTGCTTTTCAGTCGTTAAAAACAGGCCGTACGATAAAGCCATGACAGAGGTTATCGTTGGCGGCGAGGACGATTTTTTTGCCGGCTTCTTTTTCCCATTTGCTTTGCAATTTATTGTACTTGATATATTGGATCAAGGCCGGTGACGTTTCCACCCGGATGGTGTCCGCCGCCGTGGCAACGGCTTCCCTGTTGACAATATGGCGGATTTCCAAGCAGACCATGGAGTCGTTATACAGCCGGCCCCGTCCGTCGCAGCAACCGCATTCCCGATCCATCATCTGGTTTAAGCCATGCCCCGTCTTTTTCCGGGTCATTTCGAGGAGTCCCAGCTGGGTCAGACCGAGAATATTCGTTTTGACCCGGTCCTTTTTCAGCTCTTTGCTCAAGGCTTCCATGACCTTTTCCCGGTCTTCTTCTTTTTCCATATCGATGAAGTCGATGATGATGATGCCGCCGATGTTGCGCAATCGCACCTGGCGCACGATTTCTTCCACGGCTTCGATATTGGCGTTGACCACCGTATCTTCGAGATTGGTGGTACCCACATATTTGCCGGTATTGACGTCGATGGCGGTGAGGGCCTCGGTATTGTCGATCACAATGTAGCCGCCGTTTCTCAGCCAGGCTTTGCGTTTACCGGCTTTTTTGATTTCCTCAAAAAGGTCATAGTCGTCAAAAATGCGCATCATATCGGCGATCACAACTTTTTGTTTATAATCCCCGGGAAAAAACTGTAATCCGTCGATGACGGCGTCATAGGTTTCCTGATCATTGACGATGATCCTGGTGACGGCGTCGGTAACCTGATCCCGCAAGATGCTGGCAAGGAGATTCAAATCTTTGTAAATCAGCTTGCTGCCTTTTGTATGGGCGCTCTTATTGATGATTTTGCTCCAAACGCTTTTGAGCCATTTGAGATCGGCGATAAGCTCTTCCTCTCCGGCTCCCTGGGCCACGGTGCGGACGATGACGCCCATGCCCTCGGGACAGATATTTTCAGCCAGGCGGGAAAGGCGCTCCCGTTCCGCCTCCTCTTCAATGCGGCGGGAAATCCCAATGTATGATACGGTGGGCATCAAAACAAGATAGCGGCCGGCTAAGGTCAGATGCGTCGTCACCCTGGCGCCTTTGGTCGGCGTCGGCTCTTTGACGATCTGAATCAGGATCTCCTGACCTTTTTTCAACAGGTCGCTGATGTCCGCGGCGGGCGGTGCGTCTTCCTCCAAAGAGATCTTGGGCAATACCTCTCTGATGTATAAAAAACTGTTTTTATTGAGGCCGATATCGACAAAAGCCGCCTGCATACCAGGGAGTACGTTTTCCACAATTCCCTTATAAATATTGCCGGTAAGACGCTCCTCATCAGCGCGGTCAATATATAATTCAACCAGGCGGCGGTCTTCGATGACGGCGACAAGGGTTTCGTCGCTTTCCGCGCGGATAATGATTTCTTTTTCCATAAGTCAGCTCCGTTCAAGGGGTAAACCTTTTTGTTCCCACGGTCACAAAAAGTCCCAATCTCTGTATTCTAATGTCCTTTATTATATCCCAATATCCGAATACTGTCAAAAGTTCCGTTACCCGAATGGAACCGGCGGGACCCGTTTTCAGCGAAAGCCAAATCTCGTCCTCTTTGATCTCTATACCGTTGACAAAAGCCCGCAGATCCATTTCTTTGCTGCCCTTGGGGCTTTCTCTGATAAAGGGAACGGCTTTTGCTTCGAGAAAGGCGGCGGCTTTTGCTTTGGCGTCGGCGGGGAGACCTTGGGGGAAGCTCACTTTGTAAACCGCTTCGTCAATCACGGCCTCCAACATCTTCCCGGACGGGGGAATTTCCCGTACTGCGAGGATAAAAATGCCTAGGGGCAAAATATCGTTGAGCTTTTTTACCAGATCCTTTGGATTTACCTCCGTTTTCAGTTCCACGTCGAAATATTCGCTGCACCCCTCGATGCCTACGCCCCGGGCGGGGCCCAAAGACAGTTTGGGGCGGGGATTGAATCCTTTGCTCCAGGCCACAGGAAGACCGCCGCGGAGGATAGCCCGCTGCCAAAGGCGCATCATTTCCAGGTGGGAAAGGAAGGCGAGATTTCCTTTTACTTCATAGTTTATCCGATATTTCATGGTCTCTCCCCTGCCTTTCTGCAACCAATGCCGCAGCCTGCACAAGCCTCTTCGGCGCAATGGGGCGTGGTACGCGCCGCGGCGGCTTTTTCGTATTCCTTCTGTAAAAAGGCTTTGCTCACGCCGCAGGAAATATGATCCCAAGGCAGGGGTTGATCCGGGGAAAACCAGCGGGTGGCGTAGGCTGCGGCGTCAATATTCGTTTCCGCCATGGCGTGGAGCCAAAGATCATAGCGGAAGTATTCGCTCCAGCCGTCGAGGCGGGCGCCGAGATAGAACGCACGTTCAATGAGATCGGCAATTTTCCGGTCGCCTCTGGCAATCACGGCTTCCAAAAAACTTGTCTCAAAATCGTGATAGCTCAAGCGCACGCCCTTTTGCGTTTTGGCCCAGCTTTTCAGATCCCGCTGCTTGGCCTCCACGGTTGCCCCCGGTTCCTGGCCGCACCATTGAAAGGGCGTTTGGGCTTTGGGCACAAAGGTACCGATGCTGACACTGAGGTTTAGGCCTTTCCCGGCCGCTTTTTTCACTTTGCTGATCAGGTCCTTGATGCCTTCGATATCTTCCTCTTCTTCAAAGGGCAGACCGATCATCAGATAAAATTTCAGGCTGTGAAAGCCGTTGCGAAAGGCGGCCACCGCCGTATCGACAATATCCGTTTCACTAATGTTTTTATTGATCACGTTCCGAAGCCGCTGACTGCCGGCTTCCGGCGCTAAGGTCAGGGTGCCTTTGCGCACCTTCTGCACTTCTTTGGCCAGCTCCACGGAGAAGGCGTCCATGCGCAGAGAGGGCAGGGACAGACTGATGCCCTGGTCGCTGTAGTTTTCCGTCAAGGTATGGACAAGGGTATCAATGTGACTGTAATCCATGGTGCTGAGAGAGAGCAGACCCAGTTCGTCGTAGCCGCTGTTTTGGATCACCGCCGCGGCGTCGCAAACCAAGGTAGCCACGCTCTTTTCCCGGCGGGGACGGTAAATCATACCGGCTTGGCAAAAACGGCAGCCTCGGAGACAACCGCGAAAAAGCTCCAGCACGCCTCGATCGTGAATGATAGAAGTATGGGGAACCAGGGGCTTTTGCGGAAAAACCGCCTGATTGAGATCTTTGATATAGCGTTTTTTCACCACGGCGGGAGCGTCCTTGAGGGCCACCACCGCGCCGTCTGCTTCCCGGTAGAGACTGGGAACATAAAAACCCGGGATTTTCGCGACGGCCTCTAAAAACGCAGCCCGGTGGGTGTCGGATTCTCCCGGCTTCATCTCCTTAAACAAAGCCAGAAACTCCAAAATCGCCTCTTCCCCTTCGCCGATGAGCAGCACGTCAAAAAAGGGCGCGAAGGGCTCCGGATTATAGACGCAGGGTCCGCCGCCGATGACGATGGCGTGGCCATGGTCACGCTGGGCGGCCCGGAGAGGGATCCCGCTCAAATCTAAGATATTTAGAATGTTGGTGGCGGAAAGCTCATATTGAATAGAAAAACCGAGGATATCAAAATCTCCCACGGCCCTATTGGTTTCCAAGCTAAAGAGCGGCGTGTCTTCCGCCCGGAGCAGGGCCTCCAAATCGGGGCCGGGGGCCATAACCCGCTCCATGGCAAAATCCGCCGCTTGATTTACGACTTCATAAAGGATGCGCAGACCGAGATGACTCATGCCGACCTCGTAGAGATCGGGAAAGGCCATCACCATCTGCACATCGGCATCTTCGAAATTCTTTTGGGGAATATTCCACTCCCGGCCCACGTAACGGCCGGGACGCTGTACTCTGTTTAAAAACCTTTCAACAGGAATGTGGTGATACTGTTTCATGATTAACCTCGTTACATCTGTTCTTCTGTTTCAAAATAATGGACGGGATCCTTTTCCGTGCTGTTTTCCAACACGGAAAAGTGCAGCGTTTCTTTGGCAGGGGTTCCCAATACGTCGCCTTTGGCCACCTGGTCGCCGACGGCCACTTTGCTCTCGCCGAGACGCCCATATACCGTGAACCAATCGTCCTTATGACTTAGGGTGACCCAGTAGCTCCCATCGTCATGTTGATCGACGGCGGTCACCTCTCCATCGGCGGCGGCTAAGATTTCGCTGCCGGCGGGAACCTGGATGTCGATGCCGTTGTGATAGGCTTCATTGCCGTCGGCGTCGGTTACCACGCCGAACTCTTCCACAACGACGCCGGAACTGACGGGAACAGCGAAGGAAGCGTCTCCCGGAAGCCCCAGCTTGTCGCGGCCCCAGGCAAAGGCCGTTTGAAAAGCCGTCACAACACTGTCTTTCCCGCTGTCCAAAGCGGTTTTCATGGCGCTTCCCCCAGGAGAAAACTGCATTACCGTAAAAAGCAAAATCAAAACGGCGCCGCCGATAAAGGCAATCTTCTTACCGCCGCGTTTTTTACCAAAGCGCCGAAAACCGTTGGTTTTGCCTGCATAGCGCAGGGGTTTATAATAATTTCCCATGTCGCTCACTCCCTTACCTTACTCTGCTATCATCCTACTGGACAAAGGAGCCAAATATGACACGGGAAATGAAAAAATCACGGGCGTTTCTTCCCTCGCAGGGAGACGGAGAAAACCAGGGCCACCGCCATCATATTCACGATCACGCTGGTACCGCCGTAGCTAAAAAAGGGCATCGGCAAACCGGTAATGGGCATGATCCCCATGGCCATACCGGCATTGACAAAAACCTGGAAAATCATCATGGTGCAAACACCGGTAATGATCAGCGTGCCGTAAAAATCCCGGGCGCTGAAGGATTTTTTCGCCAGGCGCAGCAAAAAGATCATGAAGAGGATCAAAATTCCGGCGGTGATGAAAAATCCCAGCTCTTCCCCGATCACGGCGAAGATGAAGTCGGTATGGTGTTCCGGCAGGAAATTCCCTTGTACCTGAGTACCCTGGACATAACCTTTGCCGAAGAGGCCGCCGCTGCCAATGGCGATTTTACTCTGAATGATATGATACCCGGAACTAAGGGCGTCCATTTCCGGATTGATAAAAATTGCCAAACGCATCAGCTGGTATTTTTTCAGCGGCATCAGAGGAATATCCTGACTCAGGGCGACGGTGAAGCCGTCGGTATAGAAATAAAGAGCGGTAAAGATCACGAGGATCAAGGCGGTCATCCCGCCGACGACGAGGCCGAAGATTCTGCGGTTGGCGCCGGCGACATAGAGCATAGCCAGCATGATCACGAGAAAGACCATGGAGGTCCCAAGATCCGGTTCTAAAAACACCAGCCCCATGGGGAGCGCCATATAGAGCATGCTTTTTAAAACGAACCGCGGATCCTGCAAAAGTTTGCGGTTATGATCAAGATAAGCGGCAAAAAGCACGATCATCACAACTTTGGCCAGTTCCGAAGGCTGGATTCCGAAGAGCCAGCGGTTGGAGCCGTCGCCGGTGCCGAAAATCAGCGTAAGCAGCAAAAGCACGCAAACACCGAGATAAGCCGGCCTTGTCCAGTCTTTCACACGGCGGTAATCAAACAAGGTGACAAAGATGAAAACGCCGAAGCCAATGGCCATCATCAATGCTTCCCTGCGGAAATAATAGCCGGGATCGTCTTCAATGACATTGGTGGAAGCGGAGTGCATCACGATCAGACTGATGGCCAAAAGCAGCAGAAACAGGGCAAATGTTCCCCAATCGAAATCGTTATAGATTCCTCTTTTTCTGCGGGTTTCCTGACTGATCAGGGGTTTCCCCGGGGTGAAATTCCATTTTTTCGGTTCTTTCTTTTGGTTTCTCACTGGTTTCATCGTCTAAAAAAACGGTTCCTTCCTGCCCATTTATCCTTTAAACAGCTTCTTTGGAGCCCTGTAATACCGGGATGTTGGCCACGATCGCCACCTGCTCGCCGTCGCGGCGAAAGCTGACGTCCATTGCCTTTACATCGATTTCAAGATGCTTGCCGATGACCGCGATCAGGTCGTTTTTAAGTCCTTCCAGCGTTTCGCTGCCGATGTTCAGTCGATCCTGAACAAGGACGAGTTGAAGCCGTTTTTTTGCTGTATTCTTACTGTTTGTCGACGTGTTTTTCAAAAAGAGACGTTTCCAAAAGACCATGCCGCACCTCCCTACCGGTTAAATACGGCGCAGACCTTCCGCCATAGGCTTCTGCCGCTGCCGACCTCTTGAAACGGTACCTTTTCGCCGGCAAGTCTGCGGGCGATGTCGCGGAAACTCTTTCCCGCGACAGACAGTTGATTTTTGGCGATGGGCTCGCCTTTATTGGTGGAAATCACGATATCCTCATCGTCGGCGACAATGCCCATGAGCTCAACCGCCAAAATATCGATGATGTCGTCGATCCCCATCATTTCACCGCGGCGCACCATATCGAAGCGAACGCGGTTGATGATCACTTCCGGATGGGGCAAACCCGCGGCCTCCAAAAGACCGATGACGCGGTCAGCGTCGCGTACGGCGCTGATCTCCGGCGTGGTCACCACAAGGGCTCTGTCGGCGCCGGCCACAGCGTTTTTAAATCCCTGTTCAATGCCGGCGGGGCAGTCAATGAGTACATAATCAAAGTCTTTTTTCAAAGTATGGGCGATCTTTTCCATTTGCGCTTCGGTCATCGCTGTTTTGTCTCTCGTTTGCGCCGCCGGGATCAAAGACAGCGTGTCCAGTTTTTTATCTTTGATCATGGCCTGGTTAAGACGACAGCGGTTTTCCGCTACGTCCACCAAATTGAAAACAATGCGGTTTTCCAGGCCCATTACAACATCAAGATTCCTTAAACCGATATCGGTATCGAGCAGAACGGTTCTTTTCCCCATCATCGCTAAGGCTGTGCCGAGATTGGCCGTGGTCGTGGTTTTGCCGACGCCGCCTTTCCCGGAAGTAATCACAATAACTTCCCCCATCATGGCCTCCTTTACGTTGCTTTACACAATGATCTGCTCAATGACGACTTTGCCGCCGGTGATCTGCGCGATTTCCGGCGCCTTGCCGGCAATCTCTTCATACCCTTGGGGGGGACAGGTAATATGGTCTGCGATTCTCAGTTGGGTGGGAAACAACATTAAGGCCAGCACTTTGGCGTGGGTATCTCCTTGGGCGCCGCTGTGAACCATGCCCCGAAGCGCCCCAAAAATAATGATATGCCCCGTGGCGCGAACCTCCGCGCCGGCGTTGACGTCGCCCATCACCACGACATTGCCGTCATAATCAATTTTATGACCGGATCGAAGCGGGCCTTCAATCAATACGGTATTTCCTTTCGGTAAGTCACTTTTGTCCCATAAATCAGTCATCATACATCGCCTCCAAAAGGATTTTTACAACACTGATATTATAACTGATTCCGCTGCCTGGGACAACGACTTTTTTCCATCATCATTCGACGGAAAGGGTGCGCTCAATCTTCTTGATCAGCGGTGCCATCATCATTCGAATCCGCCTGGTCAGGTTCATCCGCGGCAAGATCGTCCGCGGCAAGATCGTCCATCAAGAGAATGTCGTAATCGACATCGTAGCCGAAATAGGCACGAAAGGCATCCCGGCAGACGTAACCGGCGGAGGAACCGCCGTGGTGACCATATTCAATCAACCCGGCAAAGGCGACCTTGGGGTCGTCGGCGGGGGCGAAGGCGATGAAAACACCGTGGTAATCGGATTCGCTGTTGTCACTGGCGAGACCGGTCTGGGCGGTGCCGGTTTTCCCGGCGGGCATCAACGCCCCGGGCAGGCTCGCGAAAAGGTTCGTGGCAGTACCGCCTTCGTCGCCGACAACGCCCTCCATGGCGGCGATCAGCGTGGCCCAATCGTCGTCGTCAAGATCGACGGTATCCACAACTTCCGGCTCAAAGGTTTTCAACACATTGCTGTCGTCGTCTAAAATCGACTGGCAGATATACGGTTTCATGCGTTCGCCGTGATTGGCGATGGTGGCGACGTAACTTGCCAGCTGAATCACGGTATCCACGGTAGCCCCTTGGCCGATGGACATATAGTAGGTATCGTAAGTATGCCATTTCGATTCCCAGCCGGTGTAATTTTGGGCTTTCCATTCCGGTGTCGGCAACAGGCCTGATATTTCTCCCCCCAGATCGACGCCGGTTTTCTGGCCAAACCCATATTTCAGACCGATATTGATCATGTCTTCCTTGCCAACCCGGGCGGCCATGGTCTGGAAATACGTATTGCAGCTGGCTTTCACAGCATCATAAAAAGAGACGCTGCCATGGGTCGCCCAACAGTCGGCCATGGGATCTTCGTTTTCACCGGGGCAGTACACCGATTCGTCGGGGGAAATGCCGGCGCTCAAAATGGCGGTGGCCGTCATCATCTTAAAGGTGGAACCGGAGGCGTAACCGGAAGAAATCGCCCGGTTTACCTGGGGTGTCAGCGTTTCTTCAAAGTAGTAGTTCAGTTCTTCCGTGGAGAGACCCCGGGCAAAATCGTTGGGGTCCACCGAGGGCGCGCTGGCCATGGCGATGACGCCGCCGGTATCGACGTCGAGCATCACGGCACTGCCGCCGTTGCACTTGGTATTGCCTTCATGGATATCGGCAATGGTCCGCCGCAGGGAATCCTCCATATGCATCTGGGTATTGAGGTCAATGGTCAGCTGCAAGGAGTCCCCGGCCACCGGTGCTTCCTCGGAAATGATATCGACGATATTGTTTTTCGCGTCCACTTCCACCACACGGCTGCCGTCTTCTCCGCTCAAACTGTAAACATTGCCGGCGCTAGTATAGTATTCATAGTATTTTTCCAAGCCACTCTGACCAATCACATCGGAAATCGTATATCCGTAGGAACTCATGGTTTCCAATTGCGACTGGGTGATGCTGCCCACGGTGCCCAAGACATGACCGAGATAATAACCGAAGGGATAGGAGCGCATGGGCTCTTCGGATACGTAGACGCCGGGAAAATCATCGGCATTTTCAGCGATGATCTCAGCGATGGTCACACCCACGTCATAGGTATAGGTCCGAACGGAGATCGCCGCGTAAGAACTCATGCCTGCTTTGAGAATCTCGTAGATCTCTTCTTTGGTCGGTTTCGTATTGGCGGTCAGAAAACCGGTGGCGGCGTTGACGTCATCCTCCTCGGTTTTCTTGTCGTCGGCAGTATCTTCACTTTCACCTTCCTCTTCCTCTTCTGCGGCCTGCTTTTTGTTGACCGCGTCAATGGTCTCGGAAAGGGTGGATTTGGCGATGGTTGCCCGGGCTTCCTGCTCCGCCTCAAAAATATCGTCTCTGCTGAAAAGCGCCGCCAAGGAAGCCGCCAGGGCTTCGCTGTCGTCAACCTCGTCGGGGTAAACGGAGATGCTCATATACGGTTCCGAACTGGCCAGCACATTGCCGTTGAAGTCATAAATCGTACCTCGCCGGGCCGGTAAGGTGATGGTGCGGTAAATGTTGCTTTCCGCCCGCAGGGCATAATCGTTGCCTTTGATAACCTGCAAATAAAAGAGTCTGCAGATCAAGATCAGGAAGAGAAAGATGATAAACATATAAACCACCAGCAGGCGTTTATTCATTTTTTCCCGTGCCGTACCCGCGGTGAAGGGGTTTTTCATTTTGATCATGGTTTTCTCCTGGGGCTGTTTCGTTTTTGCGGCTGTTTTCGGGGGCCGCCGCTGTTTCTGACCCGCGGGCTTACTTCGCCCTGGCTGCGCGTTGTCTTTTCCGTACCCCGGCGAACGCCGTCGTCGGCGCCGCGCCGTACCTTACCGCCGGCGGCGGTTTGGCGTTTTTTCTGTTCGTAAGCGCGGCGTCTTTCCCGTTCCTGGCGACCTCTTTTCTCTTTGGCGGCAGCAGCGCGGTAACGGGCCACCTTCGCCATATCAACTTTTTCATTGCCCCGCACAAAGATAACGCCGTTGCCCAAAAGGTCAATGCGGCCAATCTTACTTCCTTTGCCCCGTCGGTACAGAAAGACCAGGGGCAAACAGAGAAAGGAGATGAGGCTCGTATAGAAGGTCATCGGCAGAATCGTACCGATGATCGTCTGCCAAAGGGGAAAGTCTGCGCCGATGATCTGAAAAACCATCAGATGCAGAAAACCGGCGCCCAGGGAGGCGGCAACAACCGTGAAGAAATACCCCTCATAGGTACGGTCGGGAAACCGTTGACCCAGCACGCCGCAGATCATGCCAACGAGGCTGTAAACCACCATATTGGTGCCAAAATAGCCGCCGTTTAAGAGGTCGATCCAGAAACCCAGGGCGAGACCGCCGGCAAAACCGTTTTTCCAATCGCTTTTCAATCCGCCCAAAACAACGAAGAGCAGCAAAAGATCGGGTTTGGCGTGAAAGATCTGAAGATAGGAAAAAACCTCCGACTGCAAAAAGATGCAGATTAAGGCAACTGCACTATAAATAAAATAGGGAACGATATAGCGCCTCATTCAGAAGTGTCCTCCCCGCTGTTATCACCGGTCTTGGCATCATCCGTTCCCGCCTTGCCGCTGGCCGCGGCGGCGGCTTCTTCTTCGGTCATGGGATGAATCACAAGTACAAATTTAATATCGTCAAAATCGCAGTACGGTTCTACGATCGCTTCTTTACTCAAACCGTCGGAGGAGGTGTTGACTTTGATCACGGTACCCACCAGAAGACCGGCGGGAAATACGCCGCCGACACCGGAGGACACCACCACGTCGTTGAGCTGAATATCGGCGTTATAAGGCAGTTTCGTCATGGTGATCAGCCCTTTACCGCCGCCGATGCCCTGAAGCACCCCTTCAATGCTGCTTTCCTGCAGCATACCGCCGAGAGAACCGCCGGAATCGATGATCAGCAGAACGTCGGAGGTGTTTTCCGTCACATTGACGGTTTTGCCCATGAGGCCCTCTTCGTTGACGACGGCCATATTTTCGGTGATGCCGTCGGCCCGGCCTTTGTTGATCGTCAGTTTTTCATACCAGTTGTCGGCGTCCCTGGCGGTAACTTCCGCGGCCACCGTCACCCAGGTGCTGGCATACGCTTCCTTTAGCTCAAGCAAAGATCGGAGTTCCTCGTTTTCACTGGCCACATCGTCGGAGATCTGGCTTTCCGTTTTCAGCGTCGCCAGTTCTTCATTGAGACCGTCGATTTCGGCCTGAAGACCCTTTTTGGTGGAAAAATCAAAAAAGTTGCTGAAAAAATCGCCCACGGCGGAAATCGGCGCCCACTTCTCTTTGGCGGCGCTTTCCGCGCCGCTGAGGGAGTCACTTTTGCCGCAGCTGCGTGCGAAGAGCAGCAACGCGATCAGCAATATGATCAGTCCTAAAAACTTCCATCTTTTGATCAATTCTATCATAATTCAACCTGCCTTTTGCGACACATCCGTGTTAAAATCCGGTTTTTTGCAGAATGTCCGCATCGAGATTTTGAAGCAGACGGTATAATTTGCTCAAAGGCAATCCCATAACGTTAAAGTAATCCCCTTCCAGTTTGCGAACCAATAAGGCGCCGAGGCCCTGAATCCCGTAAGCGCCGGCCTTATCCATGGGTTCGCCGCTGGCGAGATAAGCGTCGATTTCCGTTTCCTTGAGGGGATGAAAATAGACGATGGTCTGCTCGGCACAGCTCAGGCTGCGGCCACCAGCGGTATCCACGAGACCGACACCGGTGACGACGATGTGTTCCCTGCCGGAAAGTTTTTGCAGCATCGCCTTGGCCTCTGAAGCGCTTTGCGGTTTGCCGAGAATATCGTCGTCGATGATGACGGCGGTATCGGCGGCAAGGACGATGGCGTTCTCTTTATCCGCCGCTACAGTTAGGGCCTTTTTCATGGCGATGCGCAGCGGATAGGCGGCAACGTCTTCACCGGGGAGTACGGATTCGTCGACATCGGCGGGACATACCTCAAAATCAAGGCCGAGGTTCTTTAATAAGGCTTGCCTTCTGGGTGAGGCGGAGGCTAAGATCAATTTCCGTTTCATCTTTTCATTCACTTTCAATCCCCAGCAAATAGCCTCTGGCGTCGGCCACCATATAGAGGGAGCCGGTAATCAGCAAGAGACCGTCACCACCGAGGTCTTTGGCCAGGTTTTGCGCCATTTCACAGGCTTTGGGGATGGACTCTTCCAAATAGATTTCACTGCAATAGGGTTTGAAAAAGTCGGCGATCAACTGAAAATCCCCGGCCCGGGGACTGTTGGGTTTGGTCACCACAACTTTTTTGGCAAGGGGTCCTAGAAGCGCCACGGCCTTTTCCCGCTCTTTGTCCGCCAGCATACCGATGAGTACCACGATGCTCTTATCGGCGTAATGGTCTTTCAAATAGGAGGTCAACACCGCCATGCCGTGATCGTTGTGGGCGCCGTCGATGATGGTCAAAGGCGCATCCGCCACTTTTTCCAGGCGGCAGGGCCAAGTGGTTTTTAAAAGTCCCTCCCGAATCGCCGCTTCCTCAAGGCCAAAAAGCCGGGCGGCGCGGACGGCCACGGCGGCGTTCCCCAGTTGATGGCGGCCGCGTAAGGGTAATTCAAGGTGGTGGTAGACGGCTTCCCGGTCACGGTAGGTAAAGGTCTGGAGGTCGGCGGTTTCCGCTTCAAAAGCAAAGTCGAAATCTTGCTGCAGAAAGCTCACATCCCTGACCTCTTTTTGGGCAGCGCAGCTTTTCAGCAATGCCTGTAATTCCGGTTCAAGACAACCGGAAACAAAATGGCAGTCTTTTTTGAGGAGGCCCGCTTTGGTCAAGCAGATTTTTTCCTTTGTATCACCGAGATATTCGGTATGTTCCAAGGCCACGTTGACGAGAATGGCGACTTTCACCTTTTCGACGACGTTGGTGGCGTCGATTTCGCCGCCCATCCCCACTTCCAGGACAACGGTTTTCACGCCCTTTTTGGCAAAGTAGAGAAAGGCCATGACGGTATTGACTTCAAATTCCGTCGGCTGTTCAAAGCCGGCGGCGATCATCGCGTCGATGTGAGGCTTGATTTCATGTAAGATGGCGACTACATCTTCGTGGGAGATCATCTCCCCGCCGATCTGAAAGCGCTCCCGGTAGGAGTGGAGGTGGGGGGAAGTGAACATCCCCGGTTTTTCTCCGGCGGCGATGAGCATCGCGGTGAGCATCGCGGTGATGCTGCCTTTGCCGTTGGTTCCGCCGACGTGGATATACGTCATGGTTTTTTCGGGGTTGCCCAAGCGGCGCAAAAGCTCCTTCACCCGCTCCAAACCGAAATTAAAACCAAATTTTGTCAGCTCCCTTAAATAAGCAAGGGATTCATGATATTCCGTCATCTTCAGACCTCTTCCAATATGGCTAATGTTTCTTTCAGGCCGGCGAGGCGCTTTTCAGCGCCGATTCGCTTTTCCTTTTCCCCGGCCACGACGTCGGCGGGGGCTTTACGGAGAAAACCTTCGTTGTTGAGCTTCCCGCTAAGACGGGCGATTTCCTGTTCCGTGGCGGCCAGCTCCTTGGTGAGACGGACCTTTTCCTTGTCCATATCGATGAGACCGGCCAAGGGCAGATAAATGCGGATATCGCCTAAAATGGCGGCGGCGGCGCCTTTGGGGGCGTCGTCCCCCAATTCGATGAAATCAATTTCATTGACGGCGGCCATTTTATCGAGATAACCGGCGGCAGCGCGAATCAGCTGTTTTTCCCTGTCTTGGGCGGCCAAAATCACCTTAGCTTTCTGACCCAGGGGCACTTTTAACTCACTCCGCAGATTGCGGACGGCTTTGATCAGCTCGATCAGCATGTCCATATCCGCGGCGGCTTCCCCATCGGCGAGTTCTTCCCGGTAGACGGGATAGTCGGCAAGGACGATGGTTTCACCTCGATGCGGCAGTTTCTGCCAAATTTCCTCGGTGATAAAAGGCATAAAGGGATGGAGCAGCTGCAAAGCGTTGGTCAGCACGTAGACAAGGATGCGCTGGGTTTGGCGGCGCGCTTGCTCACTGCCTTTATAGAGAGGGTTTTTGGAAAGTTCCAGATACCAGTCGCAAAAATCATCCCAGATGAATTCATAAATGCTGTGGGCGGCTTCGCCCAGTTCGTAGCGGTCGAGGTTTTCCCTCACGGCGGCGGCGGTGTCGTTGAGTTTCGTCAAGATCCAGCGGTCATGTAAGGCCAGTTCCTCACTGTTCCAGGCGCCTTCCGCATAGCCTTCCAGATTCATCAGTACAAAACGGCTGGCGTTCCAGATCTTATTGGCAAAGTTGCGGCTGCCCTCGAGACGTTCTTCCCGAAAACGCAGGTTGTTGCCGGGGGTATTTCCGGTCACCAACATAAAGCGCAGAGTATCGGCGCCGTGACTTTCAATGATCTGCAAAGGATCGATACCGTTACCCAGGGATTTGCTCATTTTACGGCCCTCGGCGTCGAGAACGAGGCCGTGGATGAGCACTTCTTTGAAGGGAACCTGTCCCGTATGGGCCAGGGAGGAAAAGATCATCCGCGCCACCCAGAAGAAGATGATATCCCAGCCGGTGACCAGCACCGAGGTGGGAAAGTATTTTCCCAAATCGGCGGTTTGCGCCGGCCAACCCAAGGTCGAATAAGGCCAAAGGGCCGAAGAGAACCAGGTGTCCAGGACATCCTCATCCTGGGCAAGATGGGAGGAGCCACATTGCGGGCAAACCGTAGGATCTTCCCGGCTGCAAATTTCCTCGCCGCAATCGGGGCAATACCAAACGGGGATCCGATGTCCCCACCAAAGTTGCCGGGAAATGCACCAATCACGGATATTTTCCATCCAACCAAGATAAACTTTATCAAAGCGCGCCGGCACGAAGGTGGTATCGCCGTCTTTCACCGCGGCGATGGCCGGTTCGGCCAGGGGTTTCATTTTCAAAAACCACTGTTTGGAAACGAGGGGTTCCACGGTGGTACCGCAGCGATAGCAATGACCCACGGAGTGCGCATGCACTTCTTCCCTGCCGCCGCAATCCGTCTCCTGCAATTCCTTTAGCATGGCTTTGCGGCATTCATACCGATCCATACCGGCATATTTGCCGCAGACTTCCGTCATTTTGGCGTCCAAGTCGATGGCCTCCACCTGGGGCAGATTGTGGCGAAGACCTACTTCGAAGTCATTGGGGTCGTGGAAAGGCGTGATTTTCACGCAGCCGGTACCGAAGTCTTTGTCCACGTATGCATCGGCGATGATAGGAATCTCCCGCTTGGTGATGGGCATCACCGCGGTTTTACCCACAAAGCCCCGATAGCGTTGATCCTCGGGGTGCACGGCGACGGCGGTATCGCCAAACATGGTTTCGGGACGGGTCGTGGCCACAATCAGAGCGGTGTCTTCCCCTTTGACATGATATTTGATTTCCCAAAGGCGGCCTTCTTCCTCTTCGTGTTCGACTTCGATATCGGAAATCGTCGTATGACAGGTGGGACACCAGTTGACGATGTATTTATCCCGGTAAATCAGACCTTTTTCGTAATAGGAAACAAAGGCTTCCCGGACAGCCTGGGATAACCCTTCGTCCATGGTGAAGCGTTCCCGGTCCCAATCGCAGGAAGTGCCGAGGCCCCGCAGTTGGGTCACGATACGGTCATGGTATTTATCTTTCCAGGCAAAGGCTTTGGCCAAAAAGGCTTCCCGGCCGATTTCTTCTTTGGTCGTACCTTCCGCTCTTAGCTGTTCTTCGACTTTGGCCTGGGTAGCAATGCCGGCATGGTCGGTACCCGGTACCCAAAGAGCATTGAAGCCGGCCATTCTCTTATAGCGAATCAGGATATCCTGAAGGGTTTCATCAAGGGCGTGGCCCATATGGAGCTGACCGGTAACGTTGGGGGGCGGAATGACGATGCAGAACGGTTCTCTGTCGTCGTCTACGTTGGCATGGAAATATTTCTTCTCTTCCCAAAGGCGATACCATTTTTCCTCCACTTCTTTGGGATCGTAAACCGAATTGAGTTCACCGGCCATAATAAGCCTCCTTCATGCAGCAAAAGATTACGCGACTTATTTCGCGTTCGTACACATAAAACGCCAGTTTAATATCTTTTTTAGTATAACACAAATGATCCGTCGTGAAAAGGACTTTGGCGAGAAAATATTCTTTTTTCTTCCTTATAAAGGCAAAAACATTTTAACATTCGGAGGGATACGCCATGAAACGATTCTGCTTATTTTGCCTCTCTACCCTTTTGGTTTTGCCCCTGATTCTGCTCATCTTTGTCGTTTTCAATAACCTCGCTTTGCTGCCCTGGTCTGTGACACGCCTGCTCTGGTACGGTTTTCCCTCTGTCTTTGCCTTCGCCGTCGCCACGTTATACGGCCTTTTCCGTCTCAAGCAGGGCGGCGCCCTTTTCTTTGCCGCTCTTTTTTTCGCCGCGGGGATTTACGTCGCGAACCGCTTCCATATGCCCTTCAGCGATGATTTGAAGTTGGTTTACCCCTTGGCCGCCGCCGCTGTTTTTACGCTGCTGGGGGAAAGCTACGGCCGTTTTCTGAGCCGTCGCCGCATAAAAAAGCGGAACGCGTAACGCGTTCCGCCTAACGTAACAAATGATCAATACTCTTCAAAAGCTCTTCTTTGTTCAAACCGCTCTGAGCCGAAAAAATCACCAATTCCTCTTCCTTCAGGTCAAGCTCCCGCCGGATCACCGCCTTATTCTTGGCGATCTCATTGTTGCTAAGCTTATCGGCCTTCGTCGCCACCACCATAAAAGGCAGCTTCTGACTGCGCAAATACGCGTTCATCTGCTGATCCAAGGCGGTGGGGGGGTGGCGCAAATCGACGATCTGCCAGATCACCCGGGGCCGTTGGGCGGCGAAATACTCTTCCACCATTTTTTTAAAGGCCTCTTGATCCCCTTTGCTGACCTTGGCGTAACCGTAACCGGGGAGATCCACGAAATACCAATGATCATTGATGAGGTAAAAATTGATCGTTCTGGTTTTTCCTGGGCTGGAACTGGTACGGGCCAATCCTTTGCGGTTGATCAGACGGTTGATCAGCGACGATTTTCCCACATTGGAGCGACCCGCCAGGACAATATCAAGGTCGAGAACGGGGGGATACTGTTTTTGCCAGGCGGCGGTCTGAGCCAGCGCGGCCTTTTTGATTTTCATATCATTTCTCCAGCAAGGCGATTTTTAACACCTCGTCGACGCGGTCACAAAAATCAAAGGTCATCTTGTCGCGAATTTCCGACGGAATTTTAACGAGATCCCGCTCATTTTCTTTGGGCAGCAGCACCGTGGTGATGCCAGCGGCAAAGGCCGCCAATACCTTTTCCTTCACGCCGCCGATGGGCAGCACGCGGCCGAGAAGCGTCACTTCGCCGGTCATGGCGATGTCGCCACGAACCTTTCGGTTGCTCAAACGGGAGGCCAGCGCCGTCACAATGGTAACCCCGGCGGAAGGGCCGTCTTTGGGTACCGCGCCTTCGGGAACGTGAATATGAATGTCAACCTTTTCTTCAAAATGGGCCTTGAGGCCCAGAGATTTGCCGATGGAGCGGACATAAGTCAAAGCCGCCTGGGCGGATTCTTTCATTACGTCCCCCAACTGCCCGGTGAGCTGCAATTTGCCGCTGCCCGGCAGCACCTGGACTTCCACCTGGAGCATCTCACCGCCTGCTTCGGTCCAGGCGAGACCGTTCACGATGCCGACGGCGTTTTTCCCGGAGGCCTTATCCTTGATAAATTTGGGCATTCCGAGATAATCGTGGAGATTCCGCAGGGTGATGCTGACAGATTGTTTTTCGTTGGTCACCAGTTCCTTGGCGACAACACGGCAGAGTTTCGCCAAAGTGCGGTCAAGATTGCGCACCCCGGCTTCTCTGGTATATTCCTTGATCAGCAGCCGCAGGGCGCTGTCGGAAATTTTCAGTTGTTTTTCAGAGATGCTGTGGTTTAAAAGCTGTTTCCGAATCAGGTGATTCTTGGCGATTTTCACCTTTTCCTCTTCGGTGTAGCCGCTGATTTCAATCACTTCCATGCGATCCAAGAGAGGTCGAGGAATATTGCTTTTCACATTGGCGGTGGTGATGAATAAAACCTTGCTCAGATCGTAGGGGACTTCGATAAAGTGATCGGCAAAGGTGTTGTTCTGTTCCGGGTCGAGGACTTCCAGCAGCGCCGAAGAGGGATCGCCCTTGTAGTCGTTGCCTAGCTTATCCACTTCATCCAGGAGAAACACGGGGTTCACAGAACCCGCTGTTTTCATGTTTTGGATCACCCGTCCCGGCATGGAACCAACGTAAGTGCGGCGATGGCCGCGGATCTCCGCCTCGTCCTTGACGCCGCCCAGGGACATCCGCACAAAGTTGCGGTTTAAGGCTCGGGCCACCGATTTTGCCAAGGACGTTTTGCCGACGCCGGGGGGTCCGGTGAGGCAGAGTATCGGACCTTTGATGTCCTTCGCCAACTGGCATACGGCAAGGTATTCTAAGATACGCTCTTTGACTTCGGTGAGTCCGTAGTGATCCTCGTTCAAAATCGCCTCAGCACGTTTCAGATTCAGACGGTCTTTGGTTTTTTTGGACCAGGGCAGATCAGTGATCCAATCAACATACGAACGAAGCACCGCTGTTTCCGCTGCCGTGGACGGCGTTTTTTGCAAGCGGTCAATTTCCCGCAAGGCTTTTTCTTCGGCTTCTTTCGGCATTTTCGCCGCTTTGACCTTATCGCGGTAGGCACGGCATTCGTCTTCCTTGCTTTCGTCTTCGCCGAGTTCCTTGTTAATGGCCTTGATCTGCTCCCTAAGGTAATATTCTTTCTGATTTTTCTCCATCTGTTTTCTGACTTCGTTGCCGATTTTCCGTTCCAGATTGAGAATATCCACTTCTTTGGCCATATTTTCCAAGAGTTTTTTCAGACGCGCTTCCACGTCGATGATTTCCAAAAACTCCTGTTTTTCCGACAATTTCGTCAGCACCTGGGCAGCGACGACGTCGGCCAGAGCGCTTTGGTCTTCCAGGGAAAGTACGGTGGCCATAATTTCCGGGGGCACCCTTTTGGCCAGAGCGGCAAAGGATTCGAATTCCTTGACGACCTTTCTGGCGTAGACTTCCCCTTCCATGGTTTTCTTATACTGCCCCGGCATCTCCAGTTGGATCGCTTCGCCGAGGAAATACTGGTTTTCTTCGACAAGGCGCAGAATCTCCACGCGGTTGATCCCTTCCACCACAATTCTAAGGGTACTGCCGGAAGGGCGCAGCACCTGTTTGATCGTGGCAATGGTACCGATATGATAAAAATCTTCAAAATCCGGCTCATCCACATGAATGTCCTTTTGCATGGCCAGAATAATTTCTTTCCCCTCGTAAGTCACGGCCTCGTTGATGGCGCGAATACTCTTTTCCCGGCCCACATCGAGCTGAACCACGGAATGGGGAAAAACCAAAACGCCGCGCAGGGGCAGAATCGGCATTTCAAAACAGGCGTGGCGCAGAATTTCTTCCGCCGTCACGGGAGCGCCGTCATTATTATGATCCGCAGAGGCGGACTGTTTTTCATCAGTAAGGGCAGACAGCGCTGGGGCGGTCGGCATTTTTTCATTGGCGTCATTTTTTTTACGCACAATCTCATCCTCCATCTTATCTATTCTCAAAGCATTTTTCAAAGTGATGTATTATATCATATCGCAAAGTTACGGAAAATTCAATCTTTTCTCAATAATTCCCTTGTATTTTCCACAAAACGTGATATAATTTTCATATCTTGTATCATTTTAATCACATAAGAGGGTTTGTCATGCAGAATAAAATCAAAAAGTACCGTTTCGCCATGGATATGTCCCAACAAAACCTCGCGGATCTTTGCGGCGTCAGCAGAGAGACCATTTGCCGCCTCGAAGCCAACAAAGCCAACCCCTCGCTGGAGCTGGCCTACCGCATTTCCCGTTTTTTGCATGTTTCAATTGAAGAACTTTTCAGTTTAGAGGAAGAACCCATTCTGCAATGAATGAAAACAGCGTTTTCTCCATGGAAAAAACACTATTTTACCACTGCAGCAATGCATATCTTTGCTACAATATTTGTAACTTTGAGAAGAAAAGAGAGCAATATGTCCTTTTACCAAAAATTATTGAAGTACAAAGTCGTACCAATTCTATATTTTCTGATTTTTATCACCATCATTGCCATCGGGATATATTGGTTCATCCATTCCGGCCTCGTACCGCTGCTGGGAAACTCCGCGGCGCTGGAGGCCTACTTCGAGGGAATGGGCGCCAAAGGTTACCTCGTTGTTTTTTTACTGCAGACCTTTGGCACGGTTTTCCTGCCGGCCACCGGCGGCATGATTGCCGTGGCTTCGTCGATGATTTTCGGTTTTACCAAAACCTTTTTCATCTGTTCCGCCGCCACCATTCTCGGTTCCTGCGTCAGCTTCTCTTTGGCGCGGTATCTGGGCAGGCCTTTGGTGGACCTCTTTTTGGACAAACATAAAGTCGATAAATACATTGATTCTTTTGAAGAACGCAAGCATCTACTGCTTTTTCTGATGTTCTTCTTCCCTTTCTTTCCCGACGGTATCCTCTGTTACGTGGCGGGTTTGGTCAGCATTCGCTGGCGCTCCTTCCTCATTGCCGCCGCCCTTGGCCGTCCTTGGGGATTGATCCTCAGCTGTCTTCTGGGTACAAGCGTTTTCACTTTGCCTACCTGGACTTATTTTCCCCTCATCGTCTTTATCGTCACCGCCTTCCTGCTCTCCTGGAAATATGGACCAAAGCTGGAAGAGCTCATCATCGCCAAAGTCAATCAAAAGAAGGAACAGCGGGCGGCGAAGGGCGGTATCCGTGCTTTCAACAAGCGAATCTTAAGAAATGAGATGCTCAGCGCCAAAGGGCGTTTGGTATTGATGCGCCGACCAAGTACAAATAAAGTGCAATAACAAAACCGGGCCAATGCCCGGTTTTTTGATTTGTGATATTTTTTATTCTTCCGTTAGCGCCGGCGTTTTAAGCGATTTTTTCCTGCGCACCTTAATTTCCGCCGCGATCCAAACCAACAGCGGAATGATGATCTCAAAAGGAATGACGTAAAAGGATGAGATATAAACAAAATCAAACATTTCCATGCTGCTTTTATAAATCATGACGGACAGCGCAACCGCGCTCAAGCTCACGGGAAAGATGATTTTCCTGTAATTTCCGATCCCGAAGAGTCTGGCCATTCCTTTCGTTGCGGCAAAAAGACAGACCGAGATTTTAATGATCCCCGCCAAAATCAAGTTCATCGCAATGCTCCCTTCCATTCGTGCGATAAAGTCGCCGATGCTGATGATCTTTACCGCCACATAAGCGGGAAAAGCCTCTACTGATAAGACCGCCGATCCCATCAGCAGAATGTTGCGCAGCACAACAAGGAGGAGAATGACGGTAATGATAAAGATCGCAGATACATAAATTTTATAGGGATTGTCGGTTTTTTTAACGGAACTCGCCAAAGTCAAAAACAGCACCGTTTCAGCGTAAGGAAAGGAAAAAATTCGATACGTGCTTTTGGCAATCGTTCCCGCGCTATGTTCCATCACCGGCATAAGATTGGTAAAGTCTATTTTCTCGGCGGATAAAAGAGCCGTCAATATGACCACAAAAACCACGATGGGCAACATCACAAGGCACCACTTCCCCATTGTTGCCACACCGCTGTACAGCATATAAACCACCAACAGAATCATGGTGATCAACGTGACCAGCTGCGGCGTTTCTATCAGATAGGAAGTACCGACAAATTCCGCAAAATTCCGCAAAACCATAGCACAAAGATGGAGGCCATACCAGGACATCAATAAGATGATAATTTTACCGGCAATTTTTCCAAGGACAAACTCCACGATTTCAAAAAAGTCCTTTTCCGGAAAGAGCTTGATCATTCTGGCATAAATTAGAACCATCGGCAGCGCCATAAACGGCGCCAGCAATACACAAATCCAGGAATCCTGTGCAGCTCCGGAACTTACGCCCAGGATGACGCTGCTGCCGAACATAAACATAACGAGGATGCAAATCGCCTGACGTGACGATAACATTTCTTTAAACACGCAAAAACACCCTTTCAAAGAATCATTTGGAGGAAAGGAAGATCTTTTCAACCACGGCCGTAATGAAATTGGATGGACCGGGGCAGCGAATACCAAAGCTGAATAAAATCAGCACGCAAAAACTGGCACCTAAAAAGAGGCCGTAAACGATGATTTGCTTCTTGCTGCGCTCTTTTAAGATTGGTAAAAAATCAAACATTACGACAAAAAAATATAGCAGTATAACGATAACCGTTACCATTTAGAAATCCCGCTTTCATTGTTATTTCATGGTACTGGTATTCTCAAGATGGACTTTTGAGCTGATCTCCACCTCAAGGTCTTTGAATAGCGCCGGCCAGTCATCCTCTAGCTGTTTCCATAACTTATGATCTTTTTTATGAATGATACTGCCAAAACCAAAAATATCGGAATCATATTCAGACTGGATTTTTTTAATGACATTATTGACATTATGTTCCATTTCTGCCGCCGCGGTTTCCTCCATTTGGGCAATTTCTTTTTTGCCAAAGCTTTGTTTTTCCCCAGCGTGCTCATCCAAAAATCCGTGGGTCTCGATTTTGATCTTGACTTTTATTTTTCCATCCTCCACCCGAAACGAGGTTTTCGTTTTGCTGCTGGTCACCTCAATGGTAGTGTCGTCTTTTTCCCCGTTAAGGGAAAAAATCAAAAGTCCCCCTTTTATGCCGTCAGTGGCATAAAGATAGGCGTTGGACTCATCCGGCGTCAAAAACCCCGCCAGTTTTTTCCCTTTGAATACCGCGATACCGTTGAGTTCGCTCACCCTGACTCCGTCGTTTTGCACAATACGGATAGCAGGCAAAACCAGGTCAACGCCTTTTTCCTGGAGGATATCATAAATCTGGTACATTTCATGATAAGCGGTGGAAGCGGTTACTTTTGGATCAGTTTCCACGATTTTTCTAATCTCACTGGAGACAATGGCCTGATCAATTCCTTCCGTGGAAATAATATCGAAGGCTTTTGCCCCTTGGGAAATCACCACAGCCATTGTCTCGCGGCACTCGGCATCTCTGAAAAACCATCCGAGTAAGTCGTCGATATCATTGTTCCTGACGGTTTCATCGCCGATCACCAAAACCTGAGCCTCACTGAAATAAAGCGCATTGGCCACCCTTTTTTCGGCGTTTCTGACAGCGTCAAAAATAGTGGTTCCTTTCGTTTCGATGATCTTGGTTTGCGGGCCGCTTTCTTTCACGGGCATACTCAGATCCACCGTTTCAAAGGATAGTTGATATTCGCCGCCGGCATTTTCTTGATCGACGCCGATACCGGTCACCACGGTTACCTTGTTTAAGCCGCGGTAATCCCAACAGCCGGTAAGGAGCAGGGAAAGAATCATCATAAAGAAAAGACATGCTGTTTTTTTATTCATCGCCGTTTTCACCCAGGCGAACCTTGTTCGCCGCAAAGCTTGGACGCAGAACCATCTTCCACCAGGGAGCTCTGATGAGAATATCCTTATTCTCCTGGAATCTCAGATTTCCGGCAGGGCTGAACTGGGAAATCCCCAGAGACTTTATATTGAGCAGGTGGATGAATAACGCAGAGAAAGTCAGTAAAACCCGTAGAACCCAAAACAAGATGACAGAAATAGAAACACCAGTCTGATATAGATGATCGGGGCGTTCATTTTTGGGACAAGGAGGCTGGTAATCCCGGTGAGACCGATCACGATAATCATCGGTGAGGCGACGAGCTTTGCTTCTACCCCCGCCTGACCTATGACAATGGCGCCGACGATACTGAGCGCCTGACCGACATTGGAAGGCATACGAATCCCGGTTTCTTTTAAAATATCGAAGACGATCAGCATGATGAAAGCCTCAAAAGCAGCGGGCAAGGGAACACTCTGCCGTTCCGAGGCAATATTGAGAAACAGCTGGAGCGGCATCATCTCCTGATGGAAAGCGACAGTGGCAATATAAAGACCGGGTACGGTAATGGTAAGAAAAAAACCGAGCATACGGATGATTCTCGAAAAAGACGAGTAAAAAAAGTTGAGATAGTAATCCTCGCTGCTCTGAAAATTCTCAATGAAAAGATAAGGTACCGTTAATACATCCGGGGTTCCGTCGAGAAAGACGGCGATGCGGCCTTCCATGATCTTACCGACGACCACATCCGGGCGCTCTGTATAACCGGTGCTTCGAAAAGGCGACCAGCGTTCGTCTTTGATCAACTCTGTAATATAGTTCACATCCAGCACCGCATCAATGTCGATCTGATCAAGGCGTTGGTATAGATCCGCTAAAATCTCCTCGTTTACAATGCCGTCCATATAGCAGACGCAGGCTTTTGTTTGTGTTCGCCGACCCAAGGTAATAAACTTCATTTTAAGTTCGGGAGTTCGCACCTTGCGCCGCACCATCGATAAATTTAATAAAATCGCTTCCGTAAAACCTTCTCTGGGGCCGCTTAAGTTTTTTTCGTTATCCGGTTCCATGATCCCACGGACATCAAAGCCTTTTGAATTAAGGATAATGGCCTCGCTTGCTCCGTTTATGAATACCACCGTATCCCCGTAAGTGATCGCCTCAACGATGTCCTGAACCCGAACGGTTTTTTTCATCTCGTTGATCTGGATGATCTCGTTCATTACGGTATCGGCCAGATCGGCGCCTTTTGTCTCAACCTTCGAGAGCAGCAGCGGTTTGATGATGTTTTCGTTGATGATCAAATTATCAACCAAACCGTCAGAGTAAATGAGACAGTATTTTAAATTCTTATGGTAATTATTGCTCACGTATTTTATGCGCAGGATATCAACGTCTTGAAACAACTCCTTGACCTTTTCAATATCCTTTTCGAAAGAGCCGGTAATCACATAATCCTGAAACGCGCTGTTCATTTCAGCCACTTGCTCGTCAATTGCTCTCTGTTTTGCCAATTTCCATTTAAAAATTTTTCGCATCATGCCAGATATCCTCAAAATAGTATTGTTTTCGTAATATTCTTAATCCGTTCGAAATCATGCTTTTCTCAAAGAGACCGCGAAAAAGCACAAAACGACCGCGCCGCTTGTCGTTTCAGCTTGTAGACAGAAAAAATCCGCGTTTGGAGGAGAATCCAAACGCGGTTTTTAAGAAATAAGGAAAATTTATTCGAGTAAAGGAAAAAACAGAAGGGAAAACGGGAGGAGAGGAAGGCTTCTTCGCCAACCACCTCGCCAGCTTTTTCAGATTCATGACGTAAATGAGGCCGACCTCCATTTTCATCAGCTCCGCCCCCGATATTGGGTATACCTCATTCCATGTTTTTCCCTGCATTTGCGAAGACTCGCTCAATGGTCTTTGCGAATATTCATATAGCTCTTTCATCCTGATGCTGTAACGGATATCTGTTGCCATCCTAAAATCGATTCCGCACATGCTGCGTCACGATTTTCGTATGGTTTTTGCTCTCAGTGCATTGTTCCAGTGCCGGGCATTTCTCACAATGATAGTTCAAGCTCTTGTATTCTCTGTAGCCCTCCCTGTTCGTTGTGCATATTGGTGACCAGCGTCTTGTTGGCCGGGCAGATATATTGATCATAGTATTCATCGTACACATATTCGTACTTCTTGAAAAAATCCAGCCTTCGTTTTCGAACGGACATAGGGCGTCGCGTTTGATATTATCCAGAATCAGGCGTCTAAATATATATGGCGCGCAGTAGCCGGCATCCATTACCATGGTCTTGATCTTTCTTTATCCAGTACCTTGTAAAACTTCCTTTCAAAAGCTCGCGCTGTCATGCAGATTCCCGGGGAATACCTCATATCCTAAAACAATTCCATGATCATCACAGGCTGTCTGCACATTGTAGGTAAACTGCCTTTCATGCTCCCCCTTAACGAACATCCCGCTTTCCGGGTCCGTTGTACTCTCCGTAACCTGTTTTTCTTTGGGAGGGGGATCATCGTCATCGTCAAACGGTTCTTTCCCGTGAGTTTCCTGATCTCGGTTGATTTCTTCTTCAGCTCCCTGGTATATTCGTAAGCTTCTTTACCGTTCTTTTCTTTGACTTGTGCTTATTGGCATTTGCCTTTATATGGGTAGCATCAATATACACCGCTTCTTCTTTAACGAAACCTGCCCGTTTATACAAGCGAAGAGGACTTCCATAAAAATACGTTCAAACAAATCAATCGGATGAAACGTCTCATATAGTTCTTCCCAAAAGTAGAAAAATGCGGTACTTCATCATAAACCAAAGCCGAGGAACCAGCGATAGGCCAGGTTAACTTCACTTCACTAACGGTCTGACGCATGCTGGAATCCTGAACATGTGTTTCTGATTAATACCATTTTGATGAGCACTACCGGGTCTATACTGACGCCATCTGTCGGGGGAATACAAATCCGCCACCAAATCGTAGATAAAATTGGTTGACGGCAACGTCTATTTTGCGTAAAATGATCTTTGGCACAAAGTCGCTAATACAGAGGAACATCGTTGTTTCATTACGGTTTTCATTGCTTTTCTTCGTGAGCATATTCGCATCTCCCGCTTTTTTGATCTGCTTACATTATATCACATTCCTCCTGCTATTGCACGCTTTCCGCGCCCTTTTCTTAATATCCCCACCTCCGTGCTAAACCATTCTTTCCCCAAAAGACCCCGCTAAAAAAGAAAAAAAAAACGACCGCGCGAAGCGGTCGTTTTAATCGTTTCATGATCTCTTATACTTAGCTTTCATCAAGCTGATGTTTCGGTTTCCTCCCGAAAGATCACCTTACGGGTGCGTTTTTCATCTTTGCTGTCGCTTCCCCCCGTCAGCAACCGTTCCTCTTTGGGGAAAAGCTGGGGCTTTCCTTTGCCAAGGACAAAGCCTTTATCAATCAGAATTTTACCGATGTCGTTTCTGGAGGGAACATCATACATCAGATCCGTCATCAGATCTTCCATGATGGCGCGTAAGCCACGGGCGCCGGTATTGCGTTTCATCGCGGTGACGGCAATCTCTTCCAGGGCTTCCTCGGTGAATTCCAAGGCGATGCCGTCGATGGCGAAAAGGGCCTTATACTGTTTGGTAAGAGAGTTTTTCGGTTCCTGCAAAATACGCACAAGGGCGTCTTGATTCAATGGCGTCAGTTTGCCCAAAACCGGCAGACGGCCGACAAATTCAGGAATCAAGCCAAATTTCAGCAAATCTTCCGGCATGATATTGGCGAGAATTTCGCCGATATCTTCCTTTTTGTCCCGGATATCCGCGCCAAACCCCATCACGCCGCTGCCCATGCGCTTCTGGACGATCTTATCAAGACCGTCGAAAGCGCCGCCGCAGATAAAGAGAATGTTCGTCGTGTCCAGTTGAATGAATTCCTGATGGGGATGTTTCCGGCCTCCCTGGGGCGGCACGGAAGCCACGGTTCCCTCAAGAATTTTCAGCAGCGCCTGCTGTACGCCTTCACCGCTGACGTCCCTGGTGATAGAGGGGTTTTCGGATTTTTTGGAGATCTTATCGATCTCGTCAATATAGATGATGCCTCGGGACGCGGCTTCCACATCGAAATCCGCGGCCTGCAACAGTTTCAAAAGAATATTTTCCACATCCTCGCCGACATAACCGGCTTCCGTCAGGGTCGTCGCGTCCGCCACGGCAAAGGGAACGTGGAGAAACCGGGCCAGGGTTTGGGCAAGGAGCGTCTTCCCGGTGCCTGTGGGCCCCACCAAGAGGATATTGGATTTTTGTACTTCCACATCGTCTTCCAAGGGGATGCCGATGCGCTTGTAATGGTTATAGACTGCCACTGCCAGCACTTTTTTCGCGTCGTCCTGACCGATGACGTATTCATTGAGACTCGCCACGAGATCTTTGGGTTTCGGCAGTTCTCCGAAATCCATCTCGTCTTTGTCTTCCCCGAGCATGGCCTCGTCGACGATCTCCATACAGAGACCGACGCATTCGTCGCAGATATTCACACCGGGACCGGCGATCAACTTGCGCACCTCGTCGGCGCTTTTTCCGCAGAAAGAACAACACATTTTATTGGGATTGCCTTTATCAGCCATATTTACTCCTTCAGGTTATCTGCTTTCGATGACTTTGTCGATCAGCCCGTAAGCCACCGCCTCCCGGGCGGACAGGAAATGATCTCGGTCTGTATCAAGGCGGATCTGTTCAATGGATTTTCCCGTTCTTTTGGACAGAATATTGTTGAGATCTTCTTTCATCCGTAAAATACGTCTGGCCTGAATTTCAATGTCCGTGGCCTGACCTTGGGTGCCGCCGGAGGGCTGATGAATCATAATTTCGCTGTTGGGTAAGGCAAAACGTTTGCCTTCCACACCGGCGGCCAAAAGGAACGCGCCCATGCTGGCGGCCATGCCCACACAGATGGTAGAGACGTCGCTTTTGATATAATTCATCGTATCATAAATGGCCATCCCTGCCGTGATGGAGCCACCGGGACTGTTGATATAAAAGCTGATATCCTTCTTAGGGTCGTCGGCTTCCAAAAATAGCAGCTGGGCAATGATCAGATTGGCCACCGTATCATCAACGGCGCTGCCAAGGAAGATGATGCGGTCTTTTAACAGACGGGAATAGATGTCATAGCTTCTTTCGCCTCTGCTCGTCTGTTCAATGACATAGGGAACGTTATAATTATACACCACTTTTTCCTCCCTCATTCTGAAAAGATTATATCTCTTTTACAGCGTAATTATACGCTGTTTGTTTCATTACGCTTCGGCGTTTTCTTTACTTTCCGCTTTTTCCGCTTTTTTTGCGGTTTTCTTCGGTTTTTCTTCTGCCGCCTCGTCCGCCGCGGCTTCTGCCGTCACGGATTCCTCTTTCTTCGTTGTTTTCTTGGCGGGCGTCTTTTTCGTGGATTTTTTCGCTTTTTCCACGGTAACTTCGGCGTTTTCCACCAGGAAATCAATGGCTTTTTTCAGAATGATCGTAAAGACGAGGACACCGTACTGGCCGGAGCTCATCAAACGGTCTTTGATTTCTTCCGGTTTGGCATTGGTCATCAAAGCGACTTTGGTTACTTCGGCATCGATATCGGTTTCTTCCGCTTCGAGTTTTTCCTGCTTCGCGACTTCAATCAAAGCAACTTCGGTTTTGACGGAGCGCTGTGCGGAATCGCGGTTTTCCGCTCTCAATTCTTCCATGGTTTTGCCAATGTAACCGAGATATTGGTCAAGGTCAAGACCTTGTTGGCTCAACCGGGAATTCATATCGCTGATGAAGGAATCAATTTTTTCTTCGATCATCACTTCGGGAATCACCACTTCGGTGATGTCTAAGAGGGCGTCGATGGCCTGGTTTTTCAATGCTTCAGCGGCGCTTCTTTCCCCCTGTTCCTTCAAGGTTTCTTCAAGATGTTTCTTATAATCCGCCACGGTTTCCACGGGGGAAATCAGCTTCACAAAATCGTCGGTGAGTTCCGGCAATTCTTTTTTACGGACTTCGCCGATGTGAACCGCGAATTGCGCAGCTTTACCCTTTAAATCTTCAGCGTGATAGTCTTCGGGGAAAGTGACGTTAACGGTAACGTCTTCACCGCTTTTGTGGCCTTTGAGCTGGTCTTCAAAACCGGGAATGAACGTATCGGAGCCGATGCCCAAGGGATATTTTTCGGCGCTGCCGCCGGGGAATTCCTCGCCGTCCACAGTACCTTTGTAGTCGATGGAGACAATATCGCCGTCTTCCACGACAGCGCCTTCCACCGCGCACATTTTACTGTGACGGTCGAGGACTCTTTCGATTTCGGCTTCCACGTCTTTCTTGGTCACGGAAGATTCTATTTTACTCAACTTTAAGCCTTTGTATTCCCCAAGTTTCGGTTCCGGATGGAGGATGACTTTGGCTTTGAAAACAAACTCTTCTTCTTCGCCGATGCTGACAATTTCCACCTCGGGACGGGCCACGGGTTCGAGGCCTTCCTCGGAAATGGCCTGGGCGTAGGCGGGGGACATCATGATTTCAGCGGCCTCCTCCAGGATCGGGGCTTTGCCGATGCGCTGTTCCAAAACGAATTTCGGCACCTTGCCTTTACGGAAACCGGGAATGCTTACATCTTTCGCCACTTTCAAATAGGCTTTGTTGACGGCTTTGGCTACGGTATCGGTGTCAACGGTAATGGTCAGTTCCGCTTCGTTGACAACATCTCTTTTGATTTCGTACTTCATTTTACAGCTCCTCATAAATAAATAATCATGTGTAACGGGGACGCTTTCGTGGTCGCCGTCGACAGCGGCGAAAACGTCCCCGGCATTTTTCTAACAATATCCGGTGCCATCAGGGAAAAGGCCTTTTGTTCCCACGGCCCTCCTGTTTTCTCTGGATTGGCATACGCCTCCACTATATCAAATAGATGGTGTATATTTTATCATGTCTGTTCCGATAAATCAAGGCAAAATTCAGGGAATTCCACAAAGAGGAGCACGATTTCTACCCTAAGAGATTTCCCGCGGCAGCTTTGCGCCGGTGGGATTTACGAAGAAAGAGGACGGTGAAGACGATAAAGCAAGGAGAGGCCGAACACCTTCATCACCAAACCAATAAAAGTATCCGGCTTTTTTGTGGCCTGCCATAAAGTTTTCCTCAGGATCACCAAATGGTGGTGGAGCCGTAGATGATAATATGGGTGCAGCAGCCGCTTTCGTCAAGCCAGAAGTGGCATACGGCAGAACCGGTTTTCAGATAAGCGGCAAAACCGTCACAGCCGATTTCCCCATAGTCGGTTTCTGTTTTTTTGTTCCCCGCTTCATCAAAGGTGATCCTGGTTTCTTCCGTAAAGAAGCGGGTATGCTCGTCGGCGGTATGATACCAATACTGCCGATCCGCTGGAGCGATGCTGTCGGCGTCAAAGTCGGGAACCGTGACCTTCAGCGTGGTACCGTCAAAGGAAACCACGGTGCCGTCGTCGTCAAAACTTTTCGGATCAAGACCGTTTAACACTTCCTTGTTGTTTTCCACCACGCTAAAAGACGGTTCCTTCCCCGCTTCCGCACAGCCAAACAACAACAAACAGCAAAGAACAACGGCCCAAACCAGGCCGTAATGGCGCTTAGCCACGGATTTCACCCCTTAAACCGGTAACCGACACCCCAAATCGTTTCGATATAGGAATGAAGTTCCGATTCGGCTTCGATTTTATCTCTTACCTTTTTAATATGCACTGTCACTGTAGAAATATCGCCGATGGCGTCGATCCCCCAAATGCGGTCAAAAAGATGCTCTTTGGAAAAGACGATATTAGGATTTTCCGCCAAAAACAGCAGCAGCTGATATTCTTTGTCGGTAAATTTAACCTCTTTACCCCGGATAAATACTTTATGACTGTCTTTTTCAATGATCAGATCCCGGACGCGAAGGGTATTTTTTTTCGTTTCCGGTTCTTTTTGGGTCAATGCTTCGTAGCGCCCGATATGGGCCCTGACCCGGGCCACCAATTCCCCGGCATTGAAGGGCTTGGTGATGTAATCGTCGATGCCCAAACCGAGGCCGGCAATTTTGTCGGCGTCGTCGGCTTTGGCGGAAACGATGATCAAAGGCACATCCTTTTCTTTGCGGATCTTCGCGCAGAGGGCAAGACCGTCCAGGGAACCGGGAAGCATCACGTCGACGATAATCAAACGGTAATCCTGGCGCAAAGCAAGGGCTATGCCCTCGTCGCTGTTGTCGGCGATATCGCACTCATAGCCGTAAAAATCAAGATACGTTTTTTCCAATTCCGCAATGCTGTGATCGTCTTCGATGATGAGGATTTTCAAAAAACCACCTCCGTTATTGGCTCAAAGGCAGGCAGAGGAAAACTTCCGTCCCCTGACCCTCTCTGCTTTGCACCCAGATTTTACCCCGATGATTTTCAATGATCTGTTTGGCAATGGCCAGACCGAGACCGTGTCCGCTGACACTGCCCCGGGAGGAGTCCTCCCGGTAAAACGTATCAAAGATCTTTTTCAGGGAATCGCCGCCAATGCCGATGCCGCTGTCCGCGACGCGGATATAGCCGTATGGCGCGGCAGTTTCCAGAGATACGTGGATACTCCCGCCGGGTTTGTTGTATTTCATGGCATTGGAAAGCAAATTTTGCACCACCCGCTGGAGGCGGTGGCGGTCGGCGCGAATCAGCACCGTCTCTTCCGGCAAATCCAGGGAAAAGGCTAGGCCTTTGTCCTCAGTTTCCTGGCGGTATTCCGCCGCCATATCTTTGAGAAAAGCCTTGAGTTCCACGGTTTCAAAACGGTAACAAAGCCGTCCCGATTCCTGCTGGGAAAACTCTGTCATGTCGGCGGCAAGATGTTCTAAAAACTCGGTTTTCGCGTAAATGTGGCGGTAACACTTTTCCACCTGCTCCGGGGTATCGGCAACGCCGTCGCGGATGGCCTGAAGATAGCCCTTGATCGTCGTGACCGGGGTTCGCATATCGTGGGAGATATTGGCAATCAACAGACTGCGGTCTCTCCTTGCCGCCTCTTCGGCGGCTTGATTGGCTTTGAGCCTTTGCCGCATCGTATCGAGGGAGCGGCAAAGCTCGTTGATTTCCCGGTCTTCGGAACCGATGATTTCCGTATTGAGATCGCCGCCGCAAATATGATCCGTGGCCGCTTTCAGTTCGCCGATGGGTTCGGCCACCTTATGGTAAAGCCGCATCAAAAGGATCACACAGGTCACGGTTACGGCCAGCAAAACGCTGATCACCCAAGCGAGGGCATAGGGAACCAGCGCTTTTTTCTCCATCTCCCAATAATTGTGCATGGCGTCATGCAGCACAAAGGAATCAGAGGGACTGTTCACCGCGTAAATGAGGATTAAAACAGCGGTAATCACCAAAACAACGGCGAGGAAAACGCCGATGATGATCAGATAGGTTTTTGTAAAACGCGTTTTTAAATCTCCCATCAGATCTCTTTTCGTTCAAAAAGATAATAGCCGGCACAGTACAATACCGTGGCAGTGCCCAGTAAAATACCGAGTTTCGGCAGCAAGACGATAACGGGGAGGGTCGCGCCCAACCAGATGCTGTGCCAGGCAAGGTATTCCGTAAAGACCAGACCGCCGGCAAAGGATACGTATTTACCGATGATCACAAGACCAATATAGCAAATCACGGAAAGGGCCACGGCGGAGCCGGAGGATTTCACCAACTGGTGCAGAAAGGCGAAAAGCAGCACAAGCACGGCCATGGGAACGATATCCAGGAGGTAGGCGCCAATGGCGTAACCGGCGCCGCTCACCGTATGGCTGAAAATCAATTTTACCAAAAGCAAAAAAACAAGGTGGGCCAAGACAAAGGCGGCGCACAGCCCGAAAACAGCGGTGATTTTGGCGCAAAAAATCTGCCAGCGCTCCACGGGACGGAGCAGAACCATGCGGATGGAAAGATCGTGAAACTCACTGCTGAATAGATCGGCGGAGGCCAGCAGCGCCATGAGGGGGATGAAAACCGTCAGATACGGCGATATACCGCTGATCAGCATATCGTCAAAGAGGATGGAAGTGTCGATGGTGCCGTCGGCGACGATCTCCGCGACAATCTGACCGACGGCCAACAAAAGACAGCTGATGGCGTCAAGGATCAGGAATACAATATATTTTTTACGGCTGAATAATTTTTCCAGCTCGTTCTTTAAACTGGCAAGAAACATCTTAGCACTCTCCTTTCTGGGAAGAGGCGCCGTTTTTTGCCGATTTGATTTTCATTAGAAAATAATCTTCCAAGGTAGGACTGAGACGCAGGGCGTCCTCCACGGTAACGTCGTCGATGAGGCTTCCTTCGTAAATAATGATGACCCGGTGACACATTTTTTCAATATCGTCGGCCTGATGGCTCGATACGAGAAAGGCCTTATTCCTTTCTTTGGCCAAGGAAACAATTTTCCGCCGCAGGTCCACGGTGGATTCGATATCGAGACCGTTGCCGGGCTCGTCCAAAACAATAAAAGCGGGGTCGGACAAAAGCGCCAGGGCGATGCCGAGGCGCTGTTTCATACCGAGGGAATACCGCCGCACTTTTTCATTGGCGTAGCGGTCGAGGCCGCATTCTTTCAAAGCGAGCTCCACAGAGGTATCGTTGAGCTTTGGGTAATAGCGGGACATCAGCTTCAACTGCCGTTTGGCCGTCATATTTTCATACAATGCCGGCTGCTCGATAAGACAGCCTACGTTGGCCAAGGCCTTTTCAATGCTCTCCGCCGGATCGGCGCCGAAGATACGGATCGCGCCGCTCTGATAGCGGCAAAGACCGGTCAAAGCCTTCATGATCGTGGTCTTACCGCTGCCGTTGGGACCCAAAAGGCCGACGATCTCCCCTTCCCCAACGGAAAAAGAGATGTTTTGCACACCTCTGCCATTTTTATATAATTTTCCCAAATTCGAAACTTCAAGCACATTTTCCATATTTTTTGTCCTTTGTTATACGCGCAAAAAGTTCTTTTGCTCCCGCATCACGGGAGCAAAAGAACATATCTTTTTTTGAAAGACAGGGATCATTCATACGTAATCAAAGTTCGCTCTCCCACATCGAGAGGAGAAACCACCGTTTTGCCGTAATCGGTTAAATTCGCCTTGATAGAGTATTCCACTTGGTGACTGACGCCCTTCGTATCCGTGGTCGCAAAGGTCACGGTAAAATCGTTACTGACAAGTTTTTGCTCGTCGTTGATGGCGAAATTACAAACCATCTTGGTAAGCACGGCGTTGTCGTTGAGGTAGTTTTCAATGGAACCGGAGTCGGTGAGACATTCTTCCGCATAAGCGTCGTAAGAATCGTAAACCGCGTAGGAGCCGTCGGTTTTGACGTTGATGATCACGTCATTGTGATATTCTTCACTCAACAGATCCTGATATTTGGCGTCCATCTTCTCCCAGACCTCGTTGTACTGATCCCATTGGGCGTCGGTGCCGTTTTTGTAAAGATCGTCAAAATAACCTTCGGGCAATGCTTCCCCGGTGGTTTCTTTATAATACGCGGCGTAGGTCGCGTCGCTGTCCTCATACGTGACCCAACCGGTATTGGCATTATCAGATACGGTCATCAGGGCGATGCCGGCATTGACGATGGCCGGAATCTGTTCGGCGCTGAGCTCTAATTTATAGTTGCTAATACCGTTTTCCGAGGAGACCAGCACCACATTGTTTTTCAGATCACCCAACACCGTATCGGCCAGCAGTTCCGCAAAATTAACCAGCTTTGTTGACGCGTCGCCGAAGAACAGGCTGCTTTCGTAATCGTTCTCATACTGGTCATAACCGGTGTTTTCCACATTGTAAGACGTGGTTACCCCTTTGATGGTGGTGGAAAACGATTCGTAATCGGTTTTCCCGTTGGTTTTGCTAAGTTCATGGGAATATACGCTTTTCCCATCGATCTTCCCCTGGGTCGTGTATTCATTCACGACTTTGCCGTCATATTTCAAAACGGCGTTCACCTCACAAGTTACGTTATCTGTATCGGTGACCAAGGTTTTCACTGCGTCCTTATACTTCCCGTAGCCGCTGGTGCTGCCGTAGGCGGCGAAGGCCGAAACCGAAAGCAGCAACACACCGATGAGACCGAAAACAAGAGCGCTCATCAGCCGCCGCGGGTTTTTACGGGTTTTTGATTGTTCTGTCATGCTTTTGTCCCCCTTATAAATATTCCTCAAAGGCAAGCCTTTATAATACTGATTGTATCAGCGGAATCTTAAAAAACAATATGCGGAATCTTAAAAATTCGTAAATTATTCTAATAAAGCAGAAAAAGCACAAACCGTCATCATGTCCGCGCACCTGCCGCCGTCCATTCTTCTTATTTCTCGTCATAGATGCCCTTGACAGCCGGCGGCTTTCCGCCAAAATGATACTTTTATTATAGCATAAAGCGCCTGGCGGTCAAAGAAATTTTTTTCCTTTATCCCCCTGATGGCCCCTCTTCCCCATTATGCGGCATCTGCCATAGGGTAAGGGGAAACCCCAAACTAAGCCACCGGCTTGTTTTTATGCTTCATCATCACAATTTTTTCCTTTTTCCCTTTGAATTTCTGCACGCCCCAAACGCCAATAATGATCATCAGCGACGCCGCCAGCGTCCAAAAGGTAAAAGACTCTTTTAGTATGATCACCCCGGCAAAAACCGAAACCAAGGTGGAAATATTGGCAAAAGCCGTTGTCCGCGCCACCGGCAGATAAGAATTGGCGTAATTCAAGGCCAAAAATGCGCCAAAAGAGCAGACAGCGCCCAGGAAGACGGTGGCGGACCATACTTCAGGGTAGCGCAAATAGGAGATCAGCAAGGTCACATCAAAGCGGCAAGAGACCACCGCCGCCGGCACGAAAAAGGCGCAGCCGGTGAGAAACATCAGGTAGGTTCGCTCAAAAACAGAATACGTCAGCGAAAGCTTTCTGGTCAAAGCAGTATAGCCTGCTTGCACCAGCACCGCGCCGAGGAGCAGCACGACCCCGAGGGCGGTCACCGTGCCGCCGCCCCGTTGCAGCAACGCCATGAGCGTCACCCCCACCACAGAGAGCACAGAGAAGGCGACCTGTAAAAGAGTGGGGATTTCCCGTAAAAAGAGGATGCCGCCAAAGAGGGTCGCGATGGGAATCAAGGCGATCATCACCGCCGAAAAGGTAGCGGAAGTCAGGTGGATGCCGTAGTTTTCAAAGACAAAATACAACACCGGCTGCAAAAGACCGAGTAGAACCAAGGGAAATCGTTTTTTCCCCCGCAGCGAAAGCTTCGCTTTTCCCGTCAAAAGCAGTACCTGCAGGAGAAGAAAAGCCGTCACAAAACGAAAGGCCAATAAGACCACGGGAGCGGTAAACTGTAACGCCACTTTTGAAAAAACAAAGCTCAGCCCAAAGACGAAGCTGGCGAAGAAGGCCGCCGCCATCGCCTTTTTTTCCGCGTCAAACGATCCCATCTCCGCCGCCTCCTCTCTGCCGGATTGATTCAAAAAGATTGCTTTTCCTGCGGTTTCACCGCGGGAAACAATCATTTGCTCTATTATAACACAAAGAAAACGGCGTTCAAAGCAAATCCTGGCAGCGATTGGCGAAAAAGCCAAAAGCAATGATAATCCTTTTAAAAACAGCAAAAAAGTGATATGATGAGACCAAGCATATTGGATTATCCTATCTGTTTTGCGGAGGAAACGATGGCCTACGAAAAACTGTACAATGAAATATACGCCGTTGTCGTTTTAAAATATTTCTGGGAGGACTACAAACCGGGTTACATCAAGTGGGAGAGCCCCGATTGGCTCAACAGGCAGGAACAAACAGGGATCGAAGTCAGTCAGGCGCTGCTGCCCTACGACGGACAGGCCGAGCACTTCATCGAAGACTTTTTGGGCCGCCCCAGGGAAGAAATCCCGGAAGCCGCTTTCCAAAAGTACGGCGACCGCCTTTATTTTTACAACGGCCGCCTCTGGGCGCTGCTCAACGATGAAAACGATCCCTTTGGCTATCAGGAAAAAATACTGACCCGCTTTTCCCGAAAACTGGACAAACTCAATTCTCACTATCTCCCCTGCCATTTCTGCGCCCTCTACCTTTATACCCACGCCGAACCCACCGAAGAGGAGATTAAGGGGCTGATGGGAAAAATGGCAAAAGAGCAAAGCCGCCGGGAAAACCAATTTGAGTTCGTCTTTTTGGACTGTGGTAACCGACTCTATCTTCTCGACTTTCGCCAAAACAGTGCGAAAGCGATCCCCCTTCCCGAAAAAGCCCTGGAGTTCATCACCGCGGAAACGGAAGAGCTTTACCAGACCGTTGATTGGCATAAAGGCACTGCCTTTGAGAAAAGGTAAACCCGCTCGTTCCGAGGGCTATATAAGCATGTAAATAATGAGGAACTGCGTCGCAAGCGCAGTTCCTTTTCATCTCTTCATCTCTTCATCTCTTCATTTCTTCATTTCTTCATTCGTTAAAATACGCGCTGACTCTTGATTGCCAGCTTTCGTTATGGATCAGCCGGCCCGCCATGGCCTTTCTCAAAAAGTGCAGCGCACCCAAACGCTTTAAGGCCATGGCGTAAAGGGGCGCGGTTTTCGGAGCGATTTCTTCCAAATAGATCACTTCCCGATGATCTTTTACCGCCTCCATAGCATGGCGCAACTGAGAAAGAAAATCGACGGCGTCGCCCTGAAAGCGGTATAAATAAGTGGCGGTTTTTTCACCGGTGGATAGCTCCACCGCGGCCCGGTCAGCATGAAGACCGGCAAACCAAAAGGGCAACGGCGATTTTCGGTCTTCCGCCGCTTCCTCCGGGCTTTTTGCCGTCGGGGCAAAAACCCCGTAAAATACCCGGCCTGCACCGCAAACCGTCGTTAAGATCTGATAACGCTCTCTGATCTCCGCCGACTCCTCCTTTTGATTCCCTTCGATGGCCGCCAGATCGGCGGTATAGCGGGATTTGGCCTTTTGACGGCAGGTTGTCAGCAGATTAAAAAAGGACTCGGTTTTCCGGCCCAGGCGCAACAACTCGTAACGTTCCCCGGTATCAAGAACGATTCTGATGGTATAATTCTCCCGAATGATTTCCTCTGCAAAACATAGGGGTATGCGGCGGCCTCCGTCATCCGGCGGCAAGATCAGAACACAATCTTCAAAAAGCCGTAAAAGCGCCGTTCCTTGCCGGGTGTTAAGAACGTCCTGATAAGCGAATTCCCCCGCCGCCTCCAGCAATGGAACGCCGTCGACAAAGAGCGCCTCCTGACTGCGGTCACAGAAAGCGCGGTAAAACATCTCATAAAAACCGTCGAAATCATAGCCGAGTTGAGAAATCTCAACAAGACCGTCAACCGTTTCCAGCAACACACGGAAGTTGGCAGCGCGAATTTCCGCGATCAAGGCAAAATCCAAAGCAAGTATCCCGCCGCTTGTTTGGAAGGCAAGGCGGTCTTTTTCGATATGAATCACCGTTTCACCGGAATAGGTCGGTGAAACCAACCTGCCGTTGTAATCTCCGTTATTTTTCATGGTATTGTCTCTGTCAAAGTTTGGTGCCGCATTGGCCGCAGAATTTGGTGCCCTGTTCGTTCTCTGCGCCGCAGCCGGGACATGTTGCCTTGGTTTGCATAGGGGAACCACAGTTGGAGCAAAATTTCATACCGAGGGCAACTTCGGCGCCGCAGTTGGCGCATTTCTCCAGGCCCAGCGGTGCGCCGCATTGATTGCAGAATTTGCCGTTTCCCGTAGGTTTGCCGCATTGGGGACAAACAGTGGTACGGCTCTCAATTTTTCCGGTCCAAACCGTGGCGTTTTCGGCAGCTTCGTCGATATTTCTTTTCATGGCTTCGGCCCGGGCTTTGGCAACGTAGGAGCTTTCCCGGGGCGCGCAGGCAACGCAGAGGCCTTCTTCTTCGTTATAATCGTCAATGCAGACCCATTGCTGGCAAGATTGACACTTGCGGAAATGAGGCTTCACTTCTTCCTGGGCCTTGATAAAGGCAGCCTCATGCTCTTTGCGCCATTCGGGGCTGCGGTCATCGAAACGGTCGCCCAATAAATCGGCGCCACGTTCCAAAGCGCTGCCCAGATTGCCGATCCTTCCCCCCAAGAAGCTGCCGATAACCGAGGCGCCGCGACCGAGACCGCGAGTGCGCTCCGAATGAGAATAGGTGCTCGATTCCATAAAACTGCTTTTGAACCCGTCACCGCAAATATCACAGTAAAATGTGAACTGGAAGCCTGCTTCCGTGGAATTGTCGTCGTAATTTCTCGTAAAAGCGTGCAGCATGGCATCTACCTCCACTACCATTCTTGTTGTTTCTGATATCTTCATTATGCCTAATAATGTCCACAGAATCAAGAGAAATTTGACTATTTTTATCAATGATGATTCCTATATAAAAGCCCGCCCTACGACGAGCTTGGGATCATCGGATTTCAGACGATTTTTCGAGAAAATAAGCCGTGCTGATTACAGTAGGCATATAGCACCCCGCCCCGGCCCGTGATGGGAAAACGGGCTTCGGCGTTTTGCTCCGGATAGAGCTTTACCATCTGCACCCGATTGGCGGTAACGTAGGCGAAGAAGGAGATGTAATGCTCCCGGGTCATTGGATGCGCCATGGTAACGTAGTAATCGTATTCGATCTGTTCCACGACGAAATCATGCTGTTCTTCGGCCTCTTCCCCGATGAGCGCCGGCAAAGAGATGCCGCAGCAGCAAATGGCGGCGTTGCCCAAAGCGTGAATCACATTGCCGCAAAGAGGGCAAACGTAAAGAGAGCTCTTTCGCAAATTGCCGCAGCGGTTGCGATTAACGACATATTCGCCGGAGAGAAGCTCCGCCACGGAAACGCCAAGAACCTGAGATAGCGGCTCAATGAGGCTGATATCGGGAAGCCCTTTCCCCGTTTCCCATTTGGAGATGGTTTTGTCGCTGACGAGGAGCAGCTCGCCAAGGTGTTTTTGAGTATATCCTTTTTTTTCCCGGAGCGCCTTGATGGTACCGCCGGTTACGTAATTGATCATGTTAACAATCCTTTCTTGATTTCTAATCCCATGATACCAGCGCCGCATAAACAAAACAACCTACGTTGCGTAGAACTCAACCTTTATTTAAAAAAAGGCTACAACAAACATTTCACCCGACGATACCGGATTGCCTCTTTAGGCGATTTCGCCCAGGGTTCTCGGAGAAAAAAGAACGGCAAGCATTCTTTCCTTCCATACTTGTCTAAAGAAACCTCACCGTGCTATACTGAAGGCGTGGTTTTTATCCTATCAGACGGACGCATGGTAAAACAATATCACCTCACGTCAAAGGAGGGAAAAATATGGCTGTCATCGATATCGCCCAATTTACGAAAAAATACGGGAAGTTCACCGCCGTAGAAAACATGAATCTTACGGTGGAAAAAGGCCAGATCGTCGGTTTTGTCGGCAAAAACGGCGCGGGCAAAAGTACCACCATCCGCTCCATGGTCAATGTACTGACGCCGACAAGGGGCACCATCACCATCAACGGTCCCGACGCCGTGAGGGACGCCAAGAAAATCAAGGATTTTAGCTAATGCCGGGAGACGCCATGTTCTACGGTAACGTCACCTGTACGGAACTGTTTAAGCTGTGTCTCTCTTTTTCCTCGGCGGAGATGGATGAAGTGAAGCGTCTCGCCACCTATTTTGAATTGGACTTAAGCAAACGCATCGCCGCCTTAAGCCTGGGCAACCGCAAAAAGGTTTCGATCATTCAGGCCTTTTTAAAGCAGGGAGAGATCATCGTGATGGACGAACCCACCAGCGGTCTCGACCCCTTGATGCAGGAGCGTTTTTTTGATTTGATACGCAAGGAAAAGGAAAAAGGAACCACAGTATTTCTTTCCAGCCATAATCTGAGCGAAATTGAAAAATATTGCGATCAGGCCGTCATCATCAAGGACGGCAAAATCGTCGATATCCTCGATATGAGCGAGGTAAAATTACAGCGGCGGCAGGTCGTCACCTATACCACCAAAGATCAAAAAACAGAACGCTTCGTTTTCGATGGCGCGGTCAACGATTTAATGGCCCGGCTGGCCGCACTCGATCTGGAAAGCGTGGAAATCAAGGCGGAAACCATTGAAGACGAGTTCATCAAATACTATAAGGCAGGTGAAAACGATGCGTAATACGACACTCAAAAACGTCCTGCGCCTTGCAGCCTTTGACCTTAAAACCAACCGCAAACTGATCACCGGCTGGTTCATCGCCATTTTCGCCACCATGTTTCTATACATGATCCTGTTTCCTTCCGTGAAGGGCATGGCCCAGTTTAAAATGGAGGCCATGCCCCCCGGCGTTATGGAATTATTCGGCATGGAAGATTTATCCATGATGAGCGATTACGTCGGCTACTTCGGCATGGTTTACGTCCTCGTGTTAATCGCCATCAGCGTCTTTGCCGTCACTTTCAGTGCCGGTCTCCTCAGCAAAGAAGAAAAGACCAAAACCATTGAATTCCTCTATTCTTTAACCGTGAGCAGAAGCGAGATTTACCTCGCAAAGCTACTCACTGCCATCATCGCCAACTTACTGATCATCGTCGGCGTAGCGTTGGCCACCTTCGGCTGCGGTATGATCAACGGCGGTCCCACCTTCGTTCCCGGCGACCTCCTCCAGATCCTCACGATCACCAGCTTAACGGTTTTCTTTTTCATGGGCTTTGGTTTGATGATCGCCGGCGTCTCCAATCAATGGGGCACCCCGGCCACAGGCAGCATGGTGGTGATTGCCTCCTATCTCTTAGGCTATCTCGGCACCCTGCTCAATGAAAACGCCGCCTGGCTCAAGCGGCTGAGTCCCTTTGAACAGTTCAGCCCCGCCAACGCCCTGTCGTTAACGAGCGACATATGGATCAGCTTAGGCGTCTATTTCGCTCTTTGCCTCGTTTTCATCGGGATAGGCCTTGCCTTCTACCGACGCCGTGATTTCAACGTATAAAATCTACAGAACGTATTCTTCCATATCCATTTATCGTATCACTTCATATTCATTTATCGTATCACTTCATATCCATCGATCTCCATCTATCGAAAAAAACCGGCGTTCCCCGCCGGTTTTTTAAATAACTCCACTTGTTGTTTATAGTTGACATATGCCGGAAACCGTGATATCATAAAAACCGTAAATGGCATATGCCAATAAAGGAGGTGCCTTCATGCCACGGCCATGTAAAAGGCGGCAAATTTGCGCCATGCCCGGCTGCGACCGTTTCGGACCCATGGGGGGCGGCGGGGCTTACCAATCAGTCCATATGACCTTAGACGAATTTGAAACCATTCGCTTGATCGATTTGGAAGAACTGACCCAGGAGGAATGCGCCCAACGGATGAACGTAGCCCGCACCACGGCGCAGTCGATCTATTACAGCGCCCGCCATAAGCTGGCGGAGTGTCTCATCAACGGCAAAGAGCTGCTCATCAAAGGCGGAGAATACGTCCTTTGCGATGGCAACGAAGAAGGCTGCCATTGCAAACACTGCTGTAAGCGGCGTTGCCATAAGCAACCAAAAGCGGAAACGGGCAAATCCCGGGACGCGAAAAATACACAAAATCAGGAGGATCTAAAATGAAAATTGCTGTCACTTATGAAAACGGCCGCGTATTCCAACACTTCGGCCATACGAAATTTTTTAAAGTTTACGATGTAGAGAACGGCGGGATCAAAGACGCGCGGGTCGTCGATACCAACGGCAGCGGCCACGGCGCTTTGGCCGGTTTGCTCCGGGAGATGAACGTTGACGTGCTGATCTGCGGCGGCATTGGCGGCGGCGCCCGTGTTGCCTTGGACCAGGCCGGCATTAAATTGTACGGCGGCGTTACCGGCAATGCCGATGACGCGGTGAACGCTTTATTAACAAAAAACCTGGCCTACGATCCCAACGTTCAATGCAATCACCACGGGGAAGGCCACAGCGGAACATGCGGACACGGACACAGTCACGGCGGCCATAGCTGCGGAGAACACCACTGCGACCAATAAACAAGCAAAGCGATGAACCCACGGGTGGGGACACGTGTCAGCGGGAAAACAATCACGTATGTTGCTTTTCACCACGCTGCAAAACGTATCACTCCCTTCCTCTTCTCACCAAAATCGCCAACAGAAAGAGACGGTAAAGCCATACCGTCTCTTCGTGTTTTTTTATAAAGCAACCATCATTCATCCATACCGTAATATCGAGGTTCCTCGGCCGTCAATCAAAATCGCCGCTCCAGCGGTAATGCCCCACGATCTCGTAGCGGGTCAAGGCGTCCTCTTCAAAAACCGGCTGTCCCGCGTGGTGGATGATATAGGGAACGCCGTCCCCGTTGCGCAAATCAGAGATGATGGCGATATGTTTCGTATACACCACGATATCCCCCGGCTGCCATTGAGCGATCTCCCCCACGTCGGTGGTGAGGGAGGCGGCATTGCGCGCAAAAAAGACGGCGAGGGTTTTGACGCGGCGAAAATCAATGTTGGGATCCGCCTCCTCCATGTCGGGGTAGGCCTCAGGGTGCGCCGCGATATCGGCGTCGACCCGATCCTTTAGGTTGTAACCGGCGTTTTTCAGGGCCGACCAAATCACGTCGGTACAGACGCCCTCTCCAAAGGGAGGGTAACCGCCAATATAGTAGTCGCTTTTATACCTGGGATCCGTGGCGACGTAAGCTTTGGCCCCCAAGAGAATATCGGTATAATCGTCAACGCCGTTGTTGTTTTCGTCTCTATGGCTTTTGACGGTCTCAATGCCGAAATCCTCGGCGGCATATGCTTTTTGGGGCCACAGATTCCAATAATTCGCCAGGTAAACGCCGACGACGAGGAAAAGAACGACGAGGATGAAAAGAAACGCTTTTTTGGAGCAACGCTTTGTTTTTCGTTTTCTCATGTTATGACCTCCCAGGATTTCCGCTGTTTTTTTTGATGATAGCACAAAATTCCTTTTGCAGTCTATCCCTATATACAAGCATTCACGCCGAAGGCGAGTCCAGTCAAAGCCCCCTCTAAAGAAAGCGCGGTTTCGCGCCCAAACTATAGACAAAATACGCGTCAGCAGATTTTGGGCTACAGGATGATAGGCTACCAAGAAAGGCTTCGTCTTTTCGGGCAAAGGCTTAGCCGCATACTCTAAAGAGCATAAATATCAGACTTTGTTGACGGCCTCAGCGCTGTTTTGTGCTTTTTCCCTTATTTTCCATAGCGCTGCCGCGCTTTTTTCTGTTCCACATAGCCGTGGCTTTTGCCGCCGCTGCGCTTTTTATAAGCCGGCGTTTTCGCGGAAATTTTTCGTTCCGCCGGTATCCCCGAAGCTTTTTGGGCGGATACGGCCATCCCGTAAATGCGACAGCCTTGCATGGCCTGGATCACCTCATTGCTGCGGCCCGCGGGGATTTCCACGAGGGTTTCATTGGCAAAAATCTTCACCTTGCCGATTTCGCCGCCGGTCAGATTGGTGCGTTCGGTAATTGCCCCAACGATATGATTGACGGCAACCCGCTGTGTTGGCCAATGTCAATCTGTATCGTCTCATATGCGGAGGAATGGGCGCTATCGCCCCTTCTTTTTTTATCCTTTGCCAAGGCCTCCCGCTGTATCTCCAAAAAGGACTGCGTTACCGCAATTTCCTCTTTTTTTAAGCCCAATTTCATGGCGGCGGCGGCGATTTGGCGATAGGAGTACCCTTGTTCTTCAAGCTGATCGGCCAATTCCTGGTAAAGAGCGTCGGCTTCCGTTTGCAAGGCTTTTTGCATGATCCGCGCGATTTTCTCTTTGTTCATCGTTTTGACTTCGGCGGCAGAAGGCAGCTGCAGCGGCGCAATGTCCGACTTCACGTCATGGGCAATGTTGCGCATGGCGTTCACCTCACGCCTGCCGCTGCAAAGGGTGATGGAAGAACCTGTTTTCCCGGCGCGGCCCGTGCGGCCGATGCGGTGCACGTAGTATTCCGAATTCATCGGAATATCAAAGTTGATCACGAAATCAATATCACTGACATCAATGCCCCTGGCGGCAATGTCGGTGGCGATCAGAATGGAGGTTCTTCCCTGTTTGAATCCTTGCATCACCGAAGTGCGCTGGGTTTGTCGAATATCGCTATGGATGCTTTCCACGCTGAAGCCTTTGTCGCTTAAGAGCTCGGACAATTCGTCTACCATGCGTTTGGTATTGCTGAAAATAATGGCGCGCTTTGGCTGATAATATTGCAGCAGTCCGATCAAGGCGTCTTTTTTTCTATGGTGGGGTACGTCAACGTAGCTTTGGGCAATATCTTCAATGGTAACCTGGTCTTTATCGATCTCAATCAGGCGGGGGTTATTTTGAAATTCTTGGGTCAGCTTCATGATCGCCGGGGGCATGGTGGCGGAAAACAGCACGGTCTGCCGATCTGCCGGCGCGTCCATTAAAATGGTTTCAATATCTTCTTTAAAGCCCATATTCAGCATTTCATCGGCTTCATCCAAAACGACCATCTTCAACTGGTCCAGGCGAAGCGTGCCGCGGCGCATATGATCCATCACCCGGCCGGGGGTACCGATCACCAAGTTGGCGTGGCGCAGGCGTATGCATTGTTTGTCAATGGCGGCGCCGCCATAAATTTCCACGGGATGTACTTTTGTGAGAAACCGGGCGACTTTGCGGATCTCTTCCGCTGCTTGCTGCGCAAGCTCCCGGGTTGGGCAAAGGATCAGTACTTGAATACCGGCGCGTTCCGCCGACGCCGCGACGCTTTCAATGGCGGGAATCGCAAAAGCCACGGTTTTCCCCGTTCCCGTTTGGGAGCGAGCGATGACATCAGCGCCGGTACGAATCAGCGGAATCGCTTTAGCCTGTACCGGCGTGGCGACATCAAAGCCCATCAAAGAAATGGCTCTTTCCATCTTAGAGTGTAATTGCAACTGGGTAAAAGGGGTTTTGGTCATAGATCTCCTCAATTCAAAAAAATAAGAAACGAGACAAGATGCCTCGTTTCAGTGCAAACGATTAATTTGTTTCGTTTAACATAACATATTAAAAGGGTTTTGTCAATTGTATCACGCTCTTTGACAAAAAATAAGGCAATCATTTGCATTTTGGCATTATTTTTTCATAAAAGACACATTTCCCCAAAAAGTATTTGACCTTGCGTCGACAAGGCGGTAAGATAATGCTATATTACCCCATGAACGTGACCGCGTTTTCAGAAAATGCAGCTCTTTTACGGGCTTCGCGCCAAAAGAGCAGAATGGAAAAGATGAAACAACAAAAAGAAATCGAGTGGACAAGTTTAGAAATCGCCTCAAAGCTTTACCCGGCGACCTGGAGCTTAAAAGACCCCAAAGTATTTCGCATCAGCTGCGAATTGGATCAGGAAATCAGCATGGCTCCTTTACAGCAAGCCCTTGATCAAACCGTCGACGACTTCCCTCTTTACCGTTGCGTGCTGAAAAGAGGCTTGTTTTGGTACTACCTAGAGGAGAGCAACATCCAGCCAACGGTATCCCCTGAGACAAAGGCAGTTTGCGCTCCCATTTATCTGGGAAAGAAAAGCGACCTTTTGTTTCGCGTATCCTACTACCGAAAAAGAATCAATCTCGAAGTGTTTCACGCCCTTGCCGACGGCACCGGCGCGCTTCTTTTTTTACAAACCCTGATCTGTCACTACCTAACCATAAAAAGCGCTGATTTTACCGACATCGTTTTGGCCAATGAACATTCCTCTTTGAGCGGCGGCAAGGAAAACAGTTTCGATAAATACTTTATCGGCGGGATACGGAAAATAAAGAAACCCGGAAAGACCCAAAAAGCCTATCAAATCCGCGGTACGAGATTGGCTGAACACAGAATACAGCTCATCGAAGGCGCCATGTCCACCGGAGACGTTCTGCGGGAAGCACACAAATATCATACGACGCTCACCGTTTTTCTCGCGTCGCTATTCATCTACGCCATTGGCAGCGAGATGAAAGCTAAAAAAAGAATTCATCCGGTGATTTTAGCGATTCCGGTCAACCTGCGGCAGTATTTTCAGTCGGTAACGGCAAGAAACTTTTTCAGTTATATCAATATCGGCTACCGTTTTGAAAAGCATACCGACCCGCTGGAATCTGTGATCCACGATGTTGAAAGACTCTTCAAAGAGCAGCTCACCGCGGAAAATCTGAATGATGTTTCCAACAAGTATCTGGCCATTGAACAAAACATGCTTTCCCGCATCGTGCTTTTACCGATAAAAGATCTCGTTTTGCGGTTGGCCGCCGGTTTGGCAAAAAGGCAATCTACTTCCACTTTGTCCAATCTCGGCATCATCACCATGCCCCCGGAATTCGATGAGACCATCCGTTCCTTTTCCTTTTGCACCAATACCAGCAGACCCCAAATGAACGTCTGTTCCTTTCAAGACGTTTTGACCGTCAGCATTACTTCCCCCTACCGGGAAACAGACATTCAAAAGAACTTTTTTCGTCTTCTGTCTCAAGCGGGAATCTCCATTGAGCTATCCGCCAACCTTTAATCAAGGAGACCTTTTATGCAATATTGCAGACAATGCCACCTTCACCTGCGGGGAAATCGGAAACGGTGCGTCCTTTGCGGCAAAACGTTGGTAAGCACCGATTGCCAAACCGGCAGCGAAGAGGTATTTCCGGAAATACCGCCCACCTACGAAAAGCATCTTGCCCTCCGCATTTTGGTTTTTATTTCGATCACCGCCATTGCGGTGAGCTTTGCCTTTGAAATGATGATGCCCACGGTGGTAAACTGGCCGCTATTCGTTATTTTCGGGCTCTTCAGCACCTGGCTTGGTTTTATCGTCGTCCTTTGGAAACGCCACAATATCCCCAAAACCATTCTCTGGCAAGTCGTCATCGTTTCTCTGCTTTCCGTTTTTTGGGATTGGCAAACCGGCTGGCGGGGCTGGTCCTTGGAGTATTTCATTCCCATCATTTATGTGGCGGCGGAAATGGTGATGTACATTACGGCAAGGGCCATGAAAATCCGCACCAGAGAATATATCACCTATGCTTTATTGGACGGCATGTTCGGGATCATTCCGATCCTTTTTATTCTCTTTCGTTTGGTCGATGTACTTTATCCCTCCATCCTCTGTGTGACGGTCAGCATCATCTTTTTGGCCGGGATTTTCATCTTTCAGGGTGAAAACATCGTGAAGGAATTAAAGAAAAAAACCCATATATAAAAACGAGAACCGTTATTTTTCCAATAGATATTTCCTGACGCCGCTCATCAGGTAACCCTTGGTCAGGGTCTTGATTTCTTCGCGGTCAAGACGTTTTGGGGAATCCTCATCCAACTTTCTCTGCAGGAGATTAAGATCATAACCGACAAGAACAAAGGATTTAAGAATTCCCGGCGTCAAGGCCTTTTGGGGACAGCGGTAGATACAACCCAAACACATGATGCAGCGGTCTTTAAAAACAGGTCTCCCGTTTTCCAAGGCAATGTTCCCTCTGGAACATTTGGCGGCACATAAACCGCAGCCTTTACAAGCGTCGGAGACCTTCATCTTTTTGCCGAAGTCGGGGCTGCCGCATCTTTCCAAAACGCCGAGGCGCGCCAAAAAACGGTCGAAAACATGAATCTTCATCCGTTTCACCCTTCCGCTGCTTAAATCGGCGGCGATTTCCTCCGCCTTTTCCGGCAGGATGCGAAGAATCGCCAAAGAGATTACTTCAGGATATTCCATGATCAAATTGGAGGGCATCACCAACCCGGCCTCATAAACCGTCTGAAAGCCCTTCTTTTTTAAATGCCGCGTGGTGCGGCAGCGGCTGGCGGTGTTGGGGGATACTTCTCCGCCCCCGGAAACCGCGATCACCGCGGCGACACCGCCGGCGGAAAAAGCCAGAGCCTCAAGGAAGTCGTCGATGACCGCCGGCGCGTTGAAAGCGTATACGGGGAACATGACGATGAGCAACGCCCCGCTTTCCGCAACAAAGGAGCTTTTGCCGTTCAAGGGAAACAGTTCACAGCTGATTTCCCTGCCGGCCAAAGCGTCGGCCAAGGCTGACGCCGCCATTTTGGTGCCGCCGGTGCCCGAAAAATAAACGATTTGAGCCCTTTTCGGTTTTTCGTAAGATAAAACCATCTGTATTCTCCTCATTGCCCCCAAAGAGCACTTATATGAATTTGAAAAATATCCATAGATACGCTCCTGCTCACGAAATAATCTTTGCATTCATCATATAGAGTTAAAAACACCCTGTCAAGGTATTAATAAAAAGAAGAGCAAGGGCCAAAGGCACGCTCTTCTTTTTCGTTTTAAGGGTTTCAACGGAGACTACCGCTTTCAGGGAAAAACGGTTTTTTGCTCATTCCACGGATTTCAGCGATTCGATCATATTGATTTTTTTCAGTTTAAAGTAGGTGATCACCTGCATCAACACGGAGGCGACAAGGGTGATCAGAAAAGCCCACAGGTAACTCAATGCCTTGACCATATCAAAATAGATCATGGCGTCTTGCTCAATGGCGCTCATCAAAAAACGATGCAGTCCGACGCCGAGGAACAGGCCGATGACGATACTGAGGAGAGCCAGGAGAAACGCTTCCCGATAAATATAGGCATTGGTCTCCCCATCGTAGAAACCGAGAACCTTTAAGGTGGCGATCTCCCGTTTCCGCTCGCTGATATTGATGGAAGTCAGATTATAGAGCACGATCACCGCCAAAAGTGAGGCGACGACGACGATGAGCAAAACAACGCCGTTCAAACTTTCGGAGCTTTGCCGCGCCTGCTGTAAAATCGAGTCGCTGGCGGTCACATTGACGATGGCCTCATCATCAAGGAGCTTTGAGGCCGAAAAGTTCTCCGCGGCGGCGGAAACGATCATATTGTAGGTGGCAGCTTCCTCGAAAATATCCTGATAAAGCTCTTGATTCAGATAAATATAGTTACCGATGTAGTTCTTCGCCACAGCGGCAACGGGAAGTGTATACGTATCCCCGCCGTCCTGAATTTCCAGCGTATCCCCGGGACCGACGCCGTAGATCTCGGCGATTTTCGCGGTCACGATCACTCCTTGATCACCAAGGCGCAGGTTTTCGCCGCTGCTCTCATCGGTGAGGTGGTAGTACTGTAAAAAAGCGGTTTCCTTTGCCGGTACGATCAAATAGCATTGCAGAGACTTTTCTTCCGATACACAGGTCGCCGCCGCCTGTTTCAGCAAAGCGGGATCCTCGACTCCCCCTTGAGCCAAAAGATCGGCCAAATCCCCGTCGATTTCCGTTGCGTCGTCTTTGAGCACAATCAGCTGATCATAGCGGAAAATATCTCCGTATTGGACTTCGGCGACGCCGTTGAGACAATCCTTCACGCCGAAACCGGCGAGGAGCAAGGCAGTGCAACCGGCAATGCCGATGATCGTCATAAAGACGCGGCGTTTGTAACGGAAGATATTGCGCAGCGTCACCTTCCAGGTAAAGGAGAGATGGTTCCAGAGGAAACCGAATTTTTCCAAAAGGATTTTTTGCCCTTTTTGAGGCGGCGCGGGGCGCAGCAGCACCGCGGGCTTCTGTTTCAATTCCCCTTTGCAGAACAGCACGGTCACCCCGCTCATCAAGGCGACGGCCACGAAGAGAATCAGGAAAAAGAAGACGGCGTCAAATTCTATGACCAGGGGCGGCAAGAGATAGGGGAAACAATTGGCGATAAGATATGGGATCACGGTACAGCCGAGAAAATAGCCGCCAACGACGCCAAGCACCGTGGCGGAAAGGACATAAATCAAGTAGCCTCTTAAAATCTCAGCGTCCCTGAAACCAAGGGAAGTCAAAGCGCCGATCTCGCTCCGCTCTTCTCCGATCATGCGCACCATCGTATTGGAAGTCATCAAAACAACGATCAAAATAAAGAACAACGGCAACACCGCGGCCACGGCCGTAATCGTATCGGTGCCGTTTTTCAGGTCGCTGTAACCGGCGATGACGTCGTCTCGTTCAAAAATCGTCCATTGGGGCTTTGCCAATGTGGCAAGCTCCTCTTTGGCCTCGGCAATTTTGTCTTTCGCCTCGGCGATTTCCCCCTGATATGACGACAGGCCTTTTTGATACGCGTCGTAACCGGAGTTCAGTTCCGCTTCCTTTTGGCGCAGGGTTGCTTTCCCGGCGGCGATTTCTTCCCGGGCCGCGTCAATTTGGCTTTGAAAAGCCTCGTTCCCCGCTGTCCATTGCTCTTCCTGGGCAGACAGCGACTGAAGGGTATTTTGCAACGTCAGAAGGTTTTGATAAGCAGCGGTTTTTTCAGCGATTTCCGAACTGACCGCGACGTATTCGGGGCTGTCAACCTCGTACTGGGCCAGTTGTTCCTGCAAGGCGTTGAGGGCAGCGGACAACTGGGCGACTTGGCCGTCAAGGGTATCCCGGCTAAGGCCGTTGTTGGCCAAAGCGGCGTCTACCTGACTCCAGGCGGCGTCCAGCTGCTCCCTGCTTGCGGCCAAGGCGGCGTTCTGTTCTTTTTCGGTTTCATTAAGCTGCGCTTCCTGCGCCGCCAAAGTCGCTTTGGCGGAACGCAGGGCGGCGCTGCCATCATCAAGCTTGGCTTTGGCGTCGGCCAGGGTTTTTCCGGCGGAAGATGCCTCTTCATCGAGGGTTTGCTCGTTGTCGTCAATGGTTTGCGCCGCCTCGTCATAGATTTCCTGATAGCGGGCAGTTTCCCGCGTCTCTTCAATACCCTCGGCTTCCCCTGTGAGGCCGGCGATTAAGGTGCGATAGGCCGTGGTGAAATCAACATCTTCTTTTTCCGCCGCGGCTTTCACATAAATCTCGGTATAAGTATCCAAGGTGAAGTTGTGCGCGTTCACAAAGAGAAAGGAATACAGTTCACCGGCGCCCTCTGTCGTGCTCCCGTAATCATCGGCGATATACAACGGCGACGCTACCGTGCCCACCACGGTATAGGACGCATGCCTTAAATCGCTGTCCACACCTGACAGTTTGATCACATCGCCGATCTGATAATGCTCCGCGTCCGCCACGCATTCGTCGTCGCTTTCCGGCAGACGTCCCGCCGTCAGGCTCACGGTATTGACATCGCTCAACAGCGCGTGGACGCGCACCACATTCTCTCCTGCCAGAGCGTCCAGGGAGTAGCTGGGAATCGCCGCGGCCACGCCGGGAAGGTCCGCAATGGCCGCAACGTCGTCGTCGGTAAGGCCCATGGTGCTGACGACCTTCAGATCCATCAGCTGAAACTCCTGATTGTAGTTGCTGAGTGTGGTTCTAAGGTCGGGAGCACTGGCCCTGACACCGGCGAAGAAACCGACGCCCACCAAGATGATGAGAAACAGGGAAAGATAACGGCCGCAGGTTTTTTTAATTTTCATCAGGGTATTTTTGATGAGTAAAGACATTACCAAGCGATCTCCTGTGCTAATTTGGGATGAAGATTCCTGACAATCCGTTCAACGGTGCCGTTTTTGATGTGAATCACTTTATCGGCAATTTCCGCGACGACGGCATTATGGGTGATCAACAAGGTCGTTTTTTTCATTTTTTTGCAAGTGTGCTGCAAAAGTTCGATGATCCGCTGGCCGGTAACGCTATCCAAAGCGCCGGTGGGCTCATCGCAAAGCAACAGCTTCGGGCTTTTTGCCACCGCCCTGGCAATGGCGACACGCTGCTGCTCCCCCCCGGAAAGCTGGGATGGGAAATGGTTGATGCGGTGGCTTAAACCAACCTGATCCAAAACGGTTTTGGGATCAAGGGCATCACCGCAGATCTGGGAGGCCAACTCCACGTTTTCCAAGGCCGTCAAGTTTTCCACCAGATTATAAAACTGAAAAACAAAGCCGATATCGTTCCGCCTGTAGCTGGTGAGGTCTTTTCTGTTTAGATGATGGATCTCATTGCCGCCAACTTTGATCCGGCCGCCGCTGGGGCTATCCATACCGCCCAATAAATTTAAAACCGTGGTCTTACCGGCGCCGGATGGTCCCAAAATCACCACCAGCTCCCCTTCTTCCACGGAAAAGGAGCAGTCCTCCACGGCCTTGATGACGACATCTCCCGTCTGATATTCTTTGCTGACGTGTTCAAATTCAATAAATGTCATAGTTCCTCCAGTTATTATACATGGTGTTGATTATCTATCTTAAATACAGTATAATAACATTGTGTTTCGAATTCAACAGGCAGATTTTAAAAATCTGCCGTTTATTCAACGGATTTTTAAAATCTGTTGTTTAACTTAAAAAAAATTATTTTGCAGGTGAATGATTATGCCCAAAGATCAAAAGAAGACGGAAAAGAAAGTCGACCGCCGGGTCAAGTATTCTAAAATGGTCATCAAAAACAGCTTTATCAAGCTGTTAAAGGAGAAGTCCATCGCCAAGATCACCATCAAGGAGATCTGCGCATTGGCCGATGTCAACCGCGCCACCTTTTACGCCCACTATATTGACCAATACGATCTGCTGCACCAGATCGAAAGCGATCTCGTCGACGATGTCAAGGACCATCTCGCAAACTTCAATCCCAACGCCTTTGACAGTACCACCGCGGAAATGCTTGAAAAAATTTTAGAGTATATCAAAGCCAATGCAGAATTGGTGGATCTGCTGCTCAACGCCAACGGCGATATTTCCTTTGAGCAGGATATCATTATGATCCTGGCCCGGCTTGATCTATTGCCGGCGGTTACCGGCGAAGATATGGGCCGGGAGGACGCGAGATACGCCTTTCTCTTTTTCGCCAACGGCTGTATCGGCGTAATCAAACAGTGGCTGAAAGACGGTATGAAAAAATCGACGCAAGATACGGCTATGCTCATTTACGACCTCATCACCAAAGGCCAGGAGAAGTTTTTCCTCCGTTGAGACTTGAAGCGCCTTGCGGGGCTCGCGCAACTTACCCCCCCAAAAAAGCAGGTTACCGGAAACCCCCTTGTTTTTTGGAGAAAGCTATCGTATCATGATACCCGTGCAGTACCAAAGGAGGCGTTCTCTTGAAAATTAAAATTGAGCGAAACGACGCTTACAGAGAAACGGAAGTCGCCGTCAAATGTCGTGTGGACGTTGACGGAAAGACTGAAAAGCTCCTGGCTCAGCTACGGCTCTTTTGCAACGAAGCCGTTGGCTTAAAAAACGGGGAAGCCCACAAAATTCTGCTTTCCGATGTGTTCTATATCGACTGCGTCGATGAAAAAATCTTTCTGTATTTGGCGGAAGAAATATACGAAAGCAGGCGGAAGCTTTACGCCTGGGAACGGGAACTGGCGGATACTTCTTTTGTACGCATCAGCAAAGCGACCATTTTGAATACGGATCAACTGAAATCAGTACGCCCTCTGTTCAGCGGAAAACTGGAAGCGACCTTAAAAAATGGTGAAAAACTGCTGATTAACCGTCACTATGTGACGAACTTTCGCCAAAAATTCGGTATATGAAAGGGGAAACAGCAACTATGGATAGATTTTCCATCAAAGAATGCGTTTTCATCGACTGCGTTTCCTTTACCGTTGCTACGGTTCTCGTTTCCGCGCTGTGGTTTATCGACGATAGGACGACACTGGTGGAAAACCGCTATTTTTTAGAGCTTTTTTGCGCCACGACGTTGATCAGCGGCCTCATGTATTTCACCTCCAAAATACCGCTGGAATCCCAGTTTTTGGCCATGTCGCTGCTGCTCTTTGATGTCGCCGCGGTGATCTTGGGCCTTGGCGGCGGCATCTTTCATTGGTTTCCCTGGGAAGGGAAATACGTTTTGCAGATCATTGCCACCCTCGTCACCGTCTTTTTCGTCACCCATCTGATCATGGTCTGGCAAAGCAGGGATACCGCAAGAAAAATCAATCAAAAAATCAAGGAAAGGGAACATGATGCGTCATATCATTGAAGTGGAAAACCTAAAAAAGTCCTACGGTAATATTGAGGCGGTAAAAGGCATCAGCTTCTATGCGGAAGAAGGCAAGCTCTTCGCCTTTTTGGGCCCCAACGGCGCAGGCAAAAGCACCACCATCGACATCATCTGTACCTTCTTAAAGCCGGACAGCGGCAACATCAGCGTCGACGGCGCTGTTTTGGGCAAGCAGGACGAAGCAATCCGCAAAGCCATCGGCGCCGTATTTCAAGACAGCCTCTTGGATAAACGATTGACGGTGGAAGAAAATATGCGCTGCCGCGGCGCTCTCTACGGTTTAAAGGGCGCCTCGCTAAAAAACGCCGTCAGGGAGGCCATGACCCTATCAGGAGTTACGGAATACGCGAAACGCCCCTACGGCAAACTCTCCGGCGGTCAGCGCCGCCGCTGCGATATCGCGCGGGCCTTAATCCACATGCCGAAAATCCTCTTTTTAGACGAACCCACCACGGGCTTGGATCCCCAGACCAGAAAAGCCGTCTGGGAAACGATCCAAACACTGCAAAGGGACAAGGGCATCACCGTCTTTCTCACCACCCACTATATGGAGGAAGCGGCGGCAGCGGATTTTGTGATCGTCATTGATAACGGTGAGATCGCCGCCAAGGGCACGCCCTCTGCCCTCAAACAAGCATACGCCACGGATAAATTACGGCTGACCTGCCATGATTTTGCCGCAGTCAAAGAGATTCTACAAAAAGCCGGCGTTGCCTATACACAAATGGCAGATCAGCTCATGGTCAATCTCGAAAAAACCCTCGACGCCCTGGCCTTGCTTCGCCGGTGCGAACCCTTCATCAGCAGTTTCGAAGTGACCAGCGGCACCATGGACGACGCCTTTATCGGTATTACGGGAAAGGAGTTACGCCAATGATCGCCTTTATGAAACGCAATTTACTGGTTTTCTTCAGAGACCGCTCGGCGGTATTCTTTTCCTTGCTGGCTTCCTTCATCATCATCGGTTTATATGTTCTTTTCTTAGGCGACGTCTGGACCTCTTCCCTGCAAGGGATCGGCAACGTCCGAGAAATCATGGATAACTGGATCATGGCCGGTCTCTTGGCCATCACTTCCGTCACCACGACCATGGGAGCCTTCGGCGCCATGGTCAACGATAAAACCCAAAAAATCATAAAGGATTTTTATTCTTCACCCATCAGCCGCAGAAGTTTGGCGGGAGGCTATATTTTAAGCGCCTTTATCATCGGTTTTGTGATGTCTGTCATCACCTTGGTTTTTGCCGAAATCTATATCGTCGCCGAAGGCGGCGCATTGATGAGCTTTCACACCTTCATCAAAGTCCTCCTGCTGATTTTACTGGCCGATCTGGCCAATACTTCCATGATCTTTTTGCTTACCTCCTTTTTCAGCAGCGAAAACGCTTTTTCCACGGCAAGCGCGGTGATCGGCACTTTGATCGGCTTCCTTACCGGCATCTACCTGCCCATCGGTCAACTGCCCGAGGCCGTGCAAATGGTGATCAAATTATTTCCCCCATCCCACGCCGCCGTGTTATTGCGTCAGACGATGATGGAAGACGCGATGCACACCGGCTTTGCCGGGGTTCCCGCCGAATACGCCAACGAATTCAAGGAAATGCTGGGGGTGACCTTCCAATTTGGCGGCCATGAGGTTTCCGCTCTAACCAGCATTGTCTACCTGCTGGCCGCCGCCGCGGTCTGCTTTATCCTGGCAATCCTCAATCTTTCCCGCAAAAAAAGAGCGTAAAGCGGCAGGTCTCACCAAGATAACCCCTTCCCAAAGAGCTGTCCTCTAAAGCAGCCCCGCAAAAAAGATCCGGTTTCCGACAAACAGCGGAAATCGGATCCTTTTATGATCCTTCCATTCGCACCAATTCAGTTATTTTTCATGCTGCGGGAGCACCTTCAGGTGCTTTCGTTTTTTTCTCGGTAATCACCGCGAGATCAAACGGTAAGGCCTTTTTTTTGATGGGCGCCGTCTTGAGCCTCAATGAGCTCTTTTAAGATCGTCAGCCCTGTTTCAAATTCCGTCGTGGTTTGGGGGGAGCAGGTGGCGACCCTGATGTAAGAGCGCTTTTCCTTTGCCACGGCGAACCGCTGAGAGCAGAGGACGCGCACCCCGGCGCCAAGCGCCAACGTCTCGATGAGCATACCGTCGACGCCGTCGGGAAGAGGCAGCCACTGAAAAAAGGCGTTCTCATGAAAATGAGGCGTCCCGGGAAATAACTCCCCAAAAACAGCGTTGCGTTTTGCCGCGCATCGCTTTTTTTCTTCGATGATGCGGCTGGCAGCGCCGCTGACGATCAATTCCACGATGATCGCCGCGTTGATCGGCGCCGTCTTCAAATTGACGGTATTGGCGCCGCGGATCAGCGCCGCTTTCAGCGACGGGGGATAGACCATAAAGGCCACCCGCAGCCCGGCGGCGATGGAGTTGGAGGTGCCGCAGATATAGACGGTCTGTTGGGGAATCAGGGCATAGAGCGGCAGCACCCCGCCGGGGGTCAGAAAGGAATAATTATCGTCTTCCAGGAGAAGCAGCTTTTCCTCGCGAATCACAGCGGCCAGGGCTTCCCGGCGCGTTGGCGGCAGCGTGATGACGGTGGGATTGGCGCAGGTGGGCATCAGATAAACCCCTTTGATCTCTTCCCTTTGGCAAAGGCGCTTTAACGCCTTGGGATCCATGCCTTCCCCATCGTTTTCCACGGGAATCAGGGTAAGCTGTAAAAGGGCGGCAAGATCCATCAAATTCGGATAGGTGTATGGATCCGTGGCGATTTTATCCCCGGGGCGAAAAAGAGCAAGGGCCGCGGTGGTCAGGGCATTCTGACCGCCGGAGGTGATCATCAGACGATCCGGGGAAACTTCGATATGAAATTTTTTCAGCCACTCCCTGGCGATTTGCAGGTGATAGCGATTATCCCAGGGCTGGGCGTATTTTAGCAAGTTGATGGCGGCAGGACGTTCCAAGACCTGATTGGCGGCCTTTAGCACCACCTTATTCCATTCCGTAAAGGGCTCCACCGAACCCATTTCGATCATCGGCAGCCTTTCGCCGCCGGGGAGCAAGACGGTATCGTCAACATCGTTGGGTTTCACAAAACTGCCTCGGCCCGTTACCGCGTATAGATACCCTTTGCGTTTTAAAAGTTCATAGGCTCTCGTAACAGTGCTCAAATTAAGATCAAGGTAGTCGGCAAGCTCCCGCTGGGGCGGCAGCTGCGTATTGGGGGCCAGCTTCCCTCCGGCAATATCTTCCTCAATGGCCTGGGCAATGGCTTCAAAATACGGCTTTTTCAGCTTTTCTTTTTCCGTTTTCCAGGATAACGGATAATCCGCAAAAGAATTGACGGGCATAAACTCCCTCCCGTAAAATATTGTTATACATACAATTATAGTGTTGAAACAATACAATGTCAACGATATAATGGATTATATCAATACATTGTATGATTACCCGGAAAGGACACCTTTTTTGGCCAAAAGCCGCAACCGTGTCCCCAAAATACGAGATAAGGGAGGATTTCATCAATGGAAAACCAACGATATCAACTAAACAAAGAACTGGCGCAGATGCTGAAAGGCGGCGTGATCATGGACGTCACCACGCCGGAGCAAGCAATCATTGCCGAAAAAGCCGGCGCTTGCGCCGTCATGGCGTTAGAGAGGATTCCCGCCGATATCCGCGTTGCCGGCGGTGTTTCCCGGATGAGCGACCCTAAAATGATCAAAGGAATCCAGGCGGCGGTTTCCATTCCTGTGATGGCAAAATGCCGCATCGGCCATTTTGCCGAAGCCCAGATTTTGGAGGCCCTGGAAATCGATTATATCGATGAAAGCGAAGTCCTCTCCCCTGCCGACGACGTTTATCATATCGACAAAACCAAGTTCAAGGTTCCCTTTGTCTGCGGCGCCAGGGACTTAGGGGAGGCGCTGCGCCGCATCAATGAGGGCGCCGCAATGCTCCGCACCAAAGGAGAACCGGGTACCGGCGACATTGTCCAGGCCGTTCGCCATATGCGGCTGATCCAAAGCGGGATCAGAAAAATCGCATCTTTCAGAGAAGACGAGCTTTTCCACGCGGCAAAAGAACTGGAGGTCCCCTATGATCTCATCGTCTACGTCCATGAAAACGGCAAACTGCCGGTGGTCAATTTCGCCGCCGGCGGCGTGGCGACTCCCGCCGACGCGGCGCTGATGATGCAACTCGGCGCCGAGGGCGTCTTTGTGGGCTCCGGTATTTTCAAGTCCGGCGACCCGGAAAAACGGGCCCGGGCCATCGTCAAAGCGGTGACCAATTATCACGACGCGCAAATATTAGCGGCGCTTTCCGAGGATTTGGGCGAAGCCATGGTGGGCGTCAATGAGGACGAAATCGAATTGCTCATGGCGGAGCGGGGAAAATAATGACCGTCGGCGTATTGGCGCTGCAAGGCGCCTTTGAAGAACATATCGCGATGCTTCGTCGCCTCGGCGTCGACGCCTTTGAAATCAGAAAACGCGATGATCTCCACCGGGCTTTCGACGGATTGATCCTCCCCGGCGGCGAAAGCACTGTCATCGGCTCCCTATTATGGGAGCTCCAAATGATGGAGAACCTCCGCGAAGCGGTGAAAAACGGTTTGCCGGTGCTGGGTACCTGTGCCGGGCTGATCCTGCTGGCCAAGGAGATTGAAGCAAGTGAAGAGAGCTACCTGGGCACCATGGATATCGGCGTCGTCCGCAACGGCTACGGCAGGCAGTTGGGAAGTTTCGCGAAGAAAGGACTTTTCCTCGGCAAAGAAATCGAGATGCGCTTTATCCGCGCGCCCTATATCAAAGAAGTCGGTAAAAACGTCAGGGTTCTGGCCGTCGTGGACCATAAAATTGTCGCCGCCCAAGAGGGAAATCAACTGGTTACAGCGTTTCACCCGGAACTTACCGGCGATGATACCGTACACCGCCGCTTTTTAGAGATCATCCGAAAGAACAGATAAAAAATAACCCGCGGATTCGATTTCACCCGATCCGCGGGTTGTTTTTATACTTTGGCCTAACCCGTTAATTTTACCAAATAAGAGGAAGCAAACGGTAAGGGGTCTTCAGACAGTATTCCCGATACCCCGGCAGTTCCCGCAACAAAACTTCTTCCTCACCCTTAATCCGCATTACGTTTAAGGGGATGATAAGAGAAGCGGGGATCAGCGCCCAATAGGAGCCGAGCGCCAGCGGCGTAAAGAGAACCATCAGGATCAAGCCAAGATACATCGGATGACGGATAACGCCGTAAGGCCCACTGTCACTAACCTTTTGTTTATCCTCCACCTGTACAATGGTGGAAGCGTAACTGTTCGCCCGAAAGACAAAGAAAATAAGAACATAACCAAGAAGAACGGCAGCATTGGCGGCAATCACAAGGCATACCGGTACCGTCGACCAATGAAAACGAAAATCGAAACCGGGAATGACATAGCAGAGAAAACAAAGCTGTAGGAATGCCGGAGGTTTTTTGGTTGTCGTCTTTTCCTTCACATGCACTCTACGAGCCAACAGCTCCGGGTTTTTCTTGCCGAAATATACCGTAATAAAAAGGATCAAAAGGGCGTAAATCGACCATAGGATCGTTCCTTGCCAATAGTGTATGGTTCTTGCCGGCAAAAAAATCACAATACCTAATATCATTAAGATGATCATCACCGCAAAAAAGGGATTCGGTCTATTTTTCCGAGGATCGTTTTTCATGATCATCACCTCCCGCATTTTCCCGATCCACCACCAAATATTCCTGTAATAGACGGCCGAACCGGCGCTGCGCCGGCGTTCGCACCGTGGCCACCATATCGTCGTATAGCGCCACTCTGCTCTCGCCAAATTGCGGCTTTTTAGCGAGCATCCCCCTTAACGGAGGCATGCTTTGAATAAAGGCCGCAGCCTCTTGGGCAAGGGCGGACACAGCCGGATCGTCGGCGGGAAGCGGCGCCAAGGCCGCAAGACGAACACCGAAAGCCAAAGCTGTTTCATAAGCTTGGGGCCGGTCTTTAAAAAATTTCGCCAATTCTTTGAAATCATTCCGATAATCTATGCCCCATTGAAAATCGTCGAGAATGGCAAAAATCCGGCGCTGGCCCTCGATCAATTCCGGGCAGGTTCTGGCATAGGATTCGATGTTTTCGTTCCCCAAAATCCCGCCGATCATACGAAAAGAAGCAGAGTCCACGGTCTTAGCCGGTAAAGCAACATCGTCTTCGGCAAGAAGTCTTTGGATCTCTTGCAGTCGCCTTTCCAGTACTTTTTGCTCCAACAAAAGTTCTTTCTGTAGCAAGAGGAGAACTTCCCGCATGTTTTTTTGTCCATTTTCTTCACCCAGCACCTCTTTGATCCGTGAAAGATCGAAACCCAGGCGTTTGCAATCCTTGATCAGCTGCATACGGGATAATGCCGCAGCGCCGTACAAACGGTAGCCACCAGCGGAGCGTTCCGCCTCCGGCAGCAAACCGATTTTATGATAATAAAGTACAGTTTTCAAAGTGGTTCCGGTCAGTTTTACAAAATCACCGATACGGATCAGATGTTCCATTGTTCTCCCCCCTTTGCGCCATTATAAACTCCACCCTTGGGATGGAGTCAACTGTTTTTTTAAAAATTCTTTTTAAAAGGGAAGTCGGGCAATCCTCCATGGATTGCCCGACTCAGACTGTAGACAAAATACGCATCAGCGGATTTTGGGCTACAGGATGATAGGCCGCCGAGAAGGCTTAGACACGGTGAACGCTTTGGCCTGCGGCTGCGCCGTGTACACGCTAGTACACAAGCTGTCGCGGGGCAAAGGGTTCGCCGCGTATTAGACTTTGTCGACGGCCTCAGTCGGGCAATCCTCCATGGATTGCCCGACTTCCTTAACACACTTTAGTCATCAAAGATCCCTCCCACATTGCCGTTATCCTACTCCGTCCCAGGGCGGTGTTGGGATATACTGCTGAACAGGGCTCTTCTTTCACCATCGCTCAAAGCGCCGTCGCTGCCGCTCAGCGCGGATTGCGTTTGCTCCGGGTTACTTTGCTCTGCGTTGCCCGCAGGGTTCACATTGCCGGCCATACTTTCCCGAATGGCCTGTTTCACGGCTTGTCCGGAAGTTCCCGCACGCAACGAGGTGCTTTGACTGGAGGATTTTCGGCTGATTCGCTTTGTCGCATCATTCATATCCTATCTCCTTTACTAAAGTGCTGTTCTTATTTTTTACCGTGGAGAAAAAAATATGATGGAACAATCCCCCAAAAAGGAACCGCGGTATCCTACTATTTTTTTTTGCCCTTGATTTGGCGCATCATTTGTTTCATCTCGCTCTTGCTGCCGAACATCGCGTTGATCTTCGCCTCTTCCAAGCGGCGGGAGTCGAGACCCTCATAATCAAGTTCTCTTTGGAGTTTTCTGTAATGTTCCAAACGCTTTGGCTGAAGCTCCCCTCTGTCGACAGCAGCCTGCACGGCGCAGCCCGGTTCCTCCCTGTGGCTGCAATTTCTAAACTTACAATGAGCCGCTAAGGTTTCAATATCCTCAAAGGAACGGGACAGATCCGCCGTATTCAGCTGCAATTCCCGCATACCCGGAGTGTCGATAACAATGCTTCCCGTGGGTAAAAGCAGCAGTTGACGGTGGGTGGTCGTGTGCCGCCCCTTGCCGTCGCTTTCGCGAATGGCGTTCACCCGCAGGCGCTCTTCTCCGATCAAACAATTGATCAGCGTCGATTTGCCCACGCCGGAGGAGCCGATAAAGGCCACGGTCTCCCCGCTGCGCAGGGAATCCCGCACCGCCTTTTCTCCTTCGTCGGCAACACCGGAACAGACCATAATCTCAGCGCCGATGGCTGCTGTCGCGGCTTGGGCCGCCATTTCTGCGGCGTCTTCACAGAGATCGGCTTTGGTCAATACGATCACCGGCTTTGCGCCGCTGTCCCAGGCCACAGTAAGATACCGTTCCAGGCGGCGCAAATTAAAATCGTCCTTTAGTGACATACAGATAAAGACAACGTCAATATTGGCGGCGACAATTTGCGCTCCCCCAGCGCTGCCCGGTGCTTTTCGCGTAAAGACGCTTTTTCTGGGCAGCACCCGGTGAATCACGGCTTTTTCTCCACTGCCGTCTCCCGCGTCAACCATCACCCAATCCCCCACCGCGGGGAAATCTGTCATCGCCGCAGCCTGGTAGATGAATTTTCCCGATACCGACGCCGCTTTTTCACCGCTTTCTCCCATGATCTTATAACTGTCACGGTGCTGTTCTGTGACTCTGGCCAGGGACAGCCCCTCATATTTGGCGGCTTCTTTGGCAAAATCCGTGGTCAGCCCGTATGTTTTCAAATCGATACGTTCCATCGTAAACCTCCCTTTGGTTTAAGATTACCATAAAACAGCAGCAAAAGGCAGCCCATTCTTGTTTTTATTTATTTTTAAGAAAAGCGACCCCCAACGGTTTCTCCGCCGTATCATTTAAATTTTGCCTTCCACCACTTGCGGCAGATCTTTAGGACACAGAAAAATGCCCCTGTACAGGAAGGGATACTTCCCGTACAAGGGCATTTCACCGGATCGGCAGTGACCAAAAATCAGTCGCTGTACTCCTGGCTCGATGTACCGGCTGCTTCGGCTTGACGTTCTTTTCGCTGTACGGCAGCCATATGGGCCGCGGCGTTATAGTTCATCCCTGCCGTGTTGACCAATGACCGCATTGCATAGTTGCCGCTAAAGACGTCATGGTAGGCGATATTCGCGCTACTTTGCCGCGCCTCCTTCGTGATCCTTTTTGCATTGCTCGAATGATGGTGCATCATAATTCTCCTTCACAAATAAGGTTCCTTTTTAGTTTCCCCGCTTTATCAAGAAATATTGCGGCAAAAGCCGGGAGCGGAGAAGCGAAAAAATGTCGCCATGAAGGGAAAATAGGTCAGCGGGAGTTTTTCGTGCTATTCTTCAGTGCCCGGGCGCTGGCATGACGGGGATCGGCGTCCATAGTCGACTGATTCAACTGATTTGATAAATTCGCCCGATTCATTTGATTCGTTTGATTCACTTGATTCAAATTGTTTTCCGGCGGCGTGGTGCCGGCGGATTCTCTGGCTTCCCGATTCATACGGATATCTTCCGCGGAGGCATTTTGATTGCTTGCTTCAGCGTTGTCACGGGAAATGTCGCCCATGGTTCCGTAGACGTCGTCAGGTACTGTTTGCGATGATTGCCGGTTGCGGCTTCTCTTGGCATGATTATTGTTCATGTATTTCTCCTTTACTAATAAGATCCGTATTTATTTTTCTCAGTCCGGGGAAAAATATAGGTGGGACAAATATCCATAAAAAGATATTTTATATTTTGGAAAAATCAGGGCAATCTAAAAAAAACAGTGAGATACGGTGAACGCATGAATGATTCTAAAAAAGCCCAAATTTCTTCATCCCTCTGGTGCGATCAGGTGGAACTGCCTACATTTGACTGTCTTTCGGGTGATGCCAAAACCGATGTGCTGATCATCGGCGGCGGTATGACCGGCATTTTATGCGCTTATTTTTTAGAGCAGCTCGGCGCCGATTATATGCTGGTGGAAGCAAAGACCGTCGGCAATGGCGTCACCAAAAACACCACAGCCAAAATCACCTCCCAACACGGGATGATTTACAGTGATTTGATCAAAAACGCCGGTGAAGAAAAAGCCGGGCTGTATCTCACCGCCAACCAGCAGGCTTTGGCAAAATACAAACAGCTTTGCCAAAATATCGATTGCGATTTTGAAGAAAAAAGCGCTTTTGTTTACTCTTTAGAGGACTACCATAAAGTCGAGCGGGAAATACACGCCCTGACCAGTCTCGATTTTCCGGCCTTTTTTGCCCAGGAACTGCCTTTGCCGTTAAAGGTCGCCGGGGCCGTCGAATTTGAGGGACAGGCTCAATTTCATCCTTTGAAATTCCTCGGTGCTTTGGCCAAAGATTTGCGTATCTATGAAAACAGCTTCGTACATCTCCTCGACAATCATACGGCGCTGACCAAAACCGGGAAAATCCGGGCCCGGCAAATCATCGTCGCCAGCCATTTTCCTTTTATGAACCGCTACGGGAGTTATTTTTTAAAGCTCTATCAGCACCGTTCCTATGTAATCGCTTTGGCCAACGCCACCGACGTCCACGGCATGTACGTGGACGAAGCGCAAAACGGCATGTCCTTTCGCAATCATCAAAACCTGCTCCTCCTCGGCGGCGGCGATCACCGCACCGGCAAAGAGGGGGGCAAATGGCAGGAATTGCGCACCTTTGCCAAAGCCCACTATCCCGAAGCGAAAGAGGTCTATGCTTGGGCCACCCAGGATTGCATGAGCTTGGACAGCGTCCCCTATATCGGCCCTTACGCCAAAAGCGCGCCGGATATTTACGTCGCCACCGGCTTCAACAAATGGGGCATGACCTCGGCCATGGTGGCGGCGATGATCTTAACGGACATGTTGAGCGGTAAGAAAAACGCGTTTGCCGAAGTATTTTCACCCCAGCGCAGCATTTTAAAGCCCCAGCTTTTCCTCAACGGCATAGAGACAACGCTCAACTTTATCACTCCCACCCGAAGGAGATGTACCCACCTGGGCTGCGCCCTCAAATGGAACGAAACGGAGCAAAGCTGGGACTGTCCCTGCCACGGCTCGCGCTTTGACACCGAGGGCCGGCTCATCGATAACCCCGCCTTAAAAGCACTGCCCATAGACCGTAAGAAATAGGCTCCGCCGGGGTCTTCAGGAGAGGACGGTAAAAACCGGGAACGTCCATAGATATCCTCACGGCGCAACAGAATAAGGGTCCGCAAACAAAAGTCGCTTGCCGTCAAAGTCCGTCGTCAAGTTGCTTTTTTTATCGTAATTATGATATAATCAGCGTAATACCATGGAACACGGTGACAAAGAATTGTGATCAACATCAAAAAAAGGAGGCTTACGCCATGTTCTCTAAAAAAGTGGAAGAAACCAATGCCGGGAACCCAATCAAAAGAATGGCACTTTTCGGCGTCGATTCCCACGGCCTTTACCTCCCCGACCAGGAATGGGGGCGCCGCTTATACGCGCCGCCCAGTCCGGTGTTGTAATTGGAAATGGACGGAGATCGTGATTTGCGCAACATCATACTCATCGGCATGCCCGGCACCGGCAAAAGCACTGTCGGCGTCATCCTGGCCAAGCGTCTTGGCTACGACTTCATCGACGTTGATCTGCTGATCATCAAAAAAACCGGGAAAACCTTGCCGGAAATCATTGCCGATGTCGGCGTCGGCGGTTTTTTGACCATCGAAAATCAAGTGGGTGAAAGTATCCGTTGCACCCGCTGCGTCGTCGCCACCGGGGGCAGCATGGTTTTAAACGAAAGCGCCATGGCTCACCTGGCCGCTGAAAACACCGTTATTTGGCTGGATACCGACGTGGCCAAGCTGGAGCAACGGATCGAAAACGGCGCCGACCGCGGCATCGCCATGGCGCCGGGTACCACCATCGCCCAAGTTTACGCTGACCGCAAAGGGCTTTACGAAAAATATGCCGATATCCACATCAAGTGCGAAAACGGCACCGACCGCGTGGTCTCTCAGATCAGAGACGCCCTGGGCCTTTAACCTTCCGCTTTTAAAATAATGGAAAAAGCGGCGATTGAGGAACGGCAAGCAGCCTTCTCGGGAAAACGGGCATATATGTGAATGACGTGTTCATTCTGTGTAATCCGGCATTCTCTGTCCTCTTCGCAAAAACTTCCCCATCATGGGCAATTTTTTCGCCGCGATCAGGGAAAAGCGAAAAAACGCTTCCCGGAGAACAGCTTTTTACAGGTATTTTATAAAAATCCCCGGCGTGAAAGAACCAGAGCGAAAGTAAAAACTGACGACGATTCCCTCAAATCCGACACGCTCTGTTACTTGACATTTGAAAATATTTTCCTTACCATTTAAAGTGACGGTATTTGACTGTCAAAGATATGGGCCTTTTTAGGCCAAAGGAAGTGTTATTATGAATACGGCAACTTTAAGAGCGATGGAAAGAACTGAAAAGCCGAAGAAACTAAGAAAGACGGATTTTGTTCCCGGTGTTCTCAACGGCCCCGGCACTGTTTCTGTCCCTGTAAAGTTCCAAATGCCGGCGTTGAACAAAATCATCACAAAGCAAGGAATCAATGCCAAGGTCTGGGTTGAATACGGGGATGAAAAGAAATTCGGTTTGATGAAGGAAGTACAAAAGCACCCCGTCAGCGGACAGATCATCCACGCGGCGATTCAACTGATTCCTACGGATCAGGAAATCAAAATGCAAGTTCCCATCCAGTTCCACGGTAACGAAGCGCTGGAAAAGAAATTGATGCAGCTTCTGATCTTAAAACCCGAAGTGGAAGTCACGGGAGAAGCCGCCAAAATTCCCGGCGTCCTCGTTGTCGACGCCAGCGAAATGACCACCGGCGACAACGTCACGGCAGCCCATTTCGATTTGCCGGCAACCATCAAAATACTTGATGCCGAAGACGAAATCTACGCCATGATCAAAGATGTGAAGGAAACCATTGTTGAGGTTGAAGAGGAACCGAAGGAAGAAACGGAAACCAAGGCAGCGGCGGAAGAAGCGTAAAGTTATCAAATAGAGCCATTCCCACGAACCGTAAAAACGTAAAAAAAAGGTGTCCCAAAAATCAGTGCGCGCACTGATAAAATAGGGACACCTTTTTTATGATTCAATCATACCGCTATGCTTCACGGCCAAGGGACAGAGAAAGTGCCTGTTCCATGCGATACATACCTTTGTCTTTGGCCATAATCCATTTTGCCGCATAGATGGCTCCCTGGCCGAAGGCGGCGCGGTTTAAGGATTCGTGAACAATGCGAATGGTCTGGTTGGGCAAGCCGAAAACAACTTCGTGTTTGCCGATAATGCCGCCGACGCGGATGGAATTGATGTGTCTTTCTTTATCAAGCCCCAAATCCTCGGCAATGCGAATGGCGGTGCCGGAGGTATCTTTCTTTTCTTTAAAATGCTCTTCAATGATTTCAATATCGGCCTGGGGCGCGATTTTCTGAAGCACCTTGGAGGCTTCGATCAGAAAATTCACGCCTACGGTGATATTGGGAGAATAGAGGACGGCGGATTCCCTGCTCAAACCGATGAGATGTTCAAACTCCGTATCGTTGTAATTTGAAATGGCGGAGACGATACGCGTGCCGTATTGCACGGCGTTTTGATATTCATTCACAGCGCTGGCAGCGGAAAAATCAATGATAACATCGACTTTATTTTTCCTAAAAAAGGTCTTTTGGTCAATGTGATCCAATGAATAAATGGCTCCTTCATTATGCTCATATCCTAAATAATGACTGGCATATTCTCCTTCATAAAGTGATGATTCCCGTACGATCCACTTTAATTCACAATCCTTTTCTTTGATGATTTCATTGGCAACCGTGGATCCCGTTTTGCCAAAACCAAATAATCCGACAGATAGTCTCATCCAGTTCTCCTTTCGTTCTGTATTTATTTCCTTCGGATCATTGCGTTACCATACGATGAGCATAATCAATCACTCTCACTTTCGACGCTTACGAGATTAGCTGACGGGTTCGGATGGAAAGTTCACCCTACGCGGAAGAGGCGATTCACCCCAAAAATGGTTTTCCCGCTCCCCAAAGGGACTCAGCGATAATCACATTGGAATATAAAAAGGCAAGGTAGTCCCGATAAAGACCCCTTACCCATTGAACCATACCATCAAACTGAGATTTCGTTTTATGAACCTCAGTACTATATATCTTTATATATTATAACGAATGACCAAAAAAAAGTCAATCATTTTTCTCCCCATCAAAGGCAGCCGCCCCATACCAAGAAACACAAAGACCCATCATCAATGTTGACTTTATCCCAGATTTGTAACATTTTATATTATTTTAAATAAAATCATTAAATTTTCCGATATAAAATAATGAACCTGCACTGGTTATCAAACTTTCTTGCATCCTTAAAACAGTTTATGACTCGTCCGCCGTGTTTTGCCGGCTCAAGCTAAGCTTATCCAGCACAGGACTTTCCCCTCACCCCGTTTCCATTAAGATTTGTGCCACCGGCATGGCGGCACGGAAGGGATGGTTATGATGAAAATCGATAGCAGCGCCGTCATTTTATCCTCACATTCTTCTCAGGCAACGATATCGCAAACCACGGAACAATTGGATATAAGAATTGAGAAAGCAGAACAAAACAATCAGAATCAGCTGATCATCAATGTTGACAGCCTCCAAAAAACAGAATCGAAGGACTTTTGCGCCTGTGATCTTCCTGACAAAGACACCTTAGAGCTTCAATTGCTGACGAAAATGGTGGAAGCGTTAACCGGGAAAAAGCTGCATTTTTACATCCCTAAAAAGCAGAAAAACGATGCCTCGGGAACTTATAACGGTTTCTTCACCGGGCTCAAAAATAGCGCCGGTACTTCCCCCGGTTTGATTTGGAGCATCAATTATCAAAAGCAGGAGTATTACGAAGAAAAAGCGCAAATGAGCTTCAGCGCCTTGGGCGCCGTAAAAACAGAAGACGGCAGAACCATTGATTTCAATCTTAATCTAAACATGAGCAGAAGCTTCTCCTCCGTCGCGACAACGTCCTTCACGGCGGGAAACGCCCCCATAGATCCCCTTGTCGTCAATTATAATGGTTCCACCGCGGAATTAACCCAGCAGAAATATAGTTTTGACCTGGATAATGATGGCAACAATGAAAATATCTCTTTTGTAAAAAATGGCAGCGGTTTTTTGGTTTTCGATAAAAACCTCGACGGAACCATAAACAATGGAGGAGAAATGTTTGGCCCGTCAACAGGAAGCGGCTTTCTCGAACTAAAATCCTACGATGTCGACGGAAACAACTGGATCGACGAAAATGATCCCATCTACAATCAGCTTCAAATCTGGACAAAGGATGAACAAGGGAACGATAAGCTCTTTGCCATCGGTCAAGTTGGTATCGGCGCCATTTATCTGGGAGGCATCTCCAGTGACTATGAACTGAAGGATTCCGCTAACACACTCCATGGCGCCATCAGAAAAACCAGCATCTTCCTGCGAGAAGACGCAACCGCCGGAACAATACAACATATCGACCTAAGCGTATAAATATACATGGGCTGCTTTACGAAATCGATTGGAATCGCATCCCGCAATCTCTATCAATTTCATATTACTCCGCGTCTCCCCGCCTTGAAAGGCGGGGCACTTGTTTATTCTACATTCAAAACGACAAACAACGCGATCCTCCCGCCCCCTTTCGCAAAATTTTCTTGCGACGCAAAACTTACCATCGTTTCGATTCTACTTCATCGGCCGTTCCTGGGTTTCAAAGAGCAGTGTCAACTCCGAGCGGTTGATACATGCGGTCTTTTTAAGGATATTACCGATGTGAAACTTCACCGTGCTTTCCGAAACATAAAGCTTGCCGGAAATTTCCGAATTGGAGCAGCCCTGCAAGACAAGGCGAAAAACCTCGCTTTCCCGTTTGGTTAAGGCGTATTTTCTTTCAAAGGATTCCAGGAAGACTTCCCGGTTTTCGTCGGTATACAGTATCGGCAGATAAAGTTTGCCGTAGAGCGCGAAAAAAAGGAATACGACAATCACAAAGAGACCGGCGGTCACCGCCAAAATGGAGACAAGGTTGCCGGAAAGAAAAATCCCCGCAAGGGTGCCGAAGGCATCTCCCGTGCGTCCCGCCAGCAAGCCGAAGGCCGCCAAAGGCAATAACGACCGTTTTTTGGCCGCGATATCAGAAAAAACCACCACGCGGTAAACAGCGAAAAAACCAAAAAAGATATAACCGGCGATCCACAGCGCCGCCGCGTAGCCCCCTCCCCCCGGCAACACGAAGGATATAAATGGGAAAACCAGTGCCGCCAAACAACAAATCGCCCCGTATTTGCGGTTTTTATCATTGACGATACCGGCAATGACTAAGCCGAAGGCATAAAAGGCTCTGGAAAACTCCAGATTTACAATATTGCTAAAATCGGCAACTGGAAAATAAAATCCGATATTCTTGACCAGTGACAGCAGCATAACGACGACAAAGGCTAAAAGCAGCAGCTTTGGTTTCAGCCCGCCGCCCTGCTCTGCGATGTTCGTGCCGGTTCGGATATCAGCGGCTTTGAAATTCAGTAGCAAGGTTAAGACAATCAAAAACAGATAGACAAAAACCATGGCTGAGGAACCGAGAAAATTCCCGTCTCCGACCAGAGAAAGCAGCCAACTGCCAAGACAGCCCACGGCATAGCCAAAACCGAACGCGCGGCCGCGATACTGCTGCGGCACGAAAGCGGCAAGATTGGCGAGGTAACAACCGGCCACCGCCCCGTGGAGCAAGTTCATGAGAAAACTCAACAGCAAAACCACCGCGGCAAGACTGCTTTGCAGCGCCGCGGTAATCACCACCGCCTCCAATATCAAAACGGCGGCAAAAAAATGCTTTTTCTGAAATATCTCCGGACGCAGATAGGCTCCTGCCGCCACTGCCGCCATACCCAAAACCTGCATCAAATAGCCGCCTACAGACATATACATATCCAACTGCGCGGCGGTAAAAAACGCCATCATATGGTAGGTCAGCGAAATAAACGCGGAACCAGTCCATAAAAAGGAGACGGCAATGATACTGCCGTAAAAAAATGCCTGTTTACGCAAAAACGTCACACCCTTAACATAAATTTAGTTTTTGTAACTCGATTATAGCGTAACAGTGTCCGCGAATCAACCAAATAATGACAAAAACCGCCATCCTATACCAATCCTATACCCTTCTCATACCATATCCCGACTTGTTTTCCGCCGGAAAACCGGTATCCTACAAGTAGGAGGTATGTTCCATGGATATCTTTTTACGGGTATTTCCCTACGACAAACGTATCATGCTCAACGCGCTATACGATACATTGGAGATACTTGGCTTCCAAATTGAAACAGCAAACAGCGAAAGGGGGGAAATTATCGCCGCTTCAACGGAAAAACCGTTTCGCCGCATCCGCATTACCTGCGGCAGCCCCGAAGAAGGAAAGACTTCCGTGCAGCTTCTGCCGGAGCTTGCCGACGACGCGGGGAAACGCCTTGCCGGTGTTGTGTTGGATGAAATCAGCGCCACGGTCAAATGCAGTCTTGGTTTGAAGAAAGGCAGGTTCCTATAAGATCACCATAACAGGAGGAGAAAACAATATGAAAAAATTCCTTGTATTCATCTTTTGCGCGGCACTTTGCCAGGTATTGGCGTCGGCGGTCATGGCGGACAGCCCCACCGTTCAATATGCCGCCATTACGGCCACCGCGCAGGATTATAGCGACGCGGCGCTCATAACGGAAGGCCTCAATTCATGGGAAGAGGCGGCCGCCGTCGACAACTGTATTTTTGTTGTCATTTACTCCCTCGACGCTGCGGGAAGCCCGGCCCAGCTCAACGCCGACATTGAATTCATGCAAGACGAGCCGGGGCTCATTCTCAGCAATGTAGCGATATCAGGCAGCGCCCGTGCCGAAAGCGGACTTTACTTATTGGGCAACGCCGCGGTTATCTGGGGCAGCGTCACCCTCAGCGGCAGCAGCGCAACGGGGGACGCACCCGCCGCGCTGACCAGTTTACCCGGTCCTCACAGCGTGATAGGAGCCACTGACGACGCGAAAATACGTCATACTTACACCGATGACGCGGAGATCGGGATGCTGTCCGCTTACGACCTTGTCGTCAATAGCGGTGTCACCTTGGAAGTCGCCGCCCCCGAGAGTGACGACTACCACCATGTGCTGACGGTCGAACACTCCCTGACCGTCAACGGTGAACTCACTGCCGACAACGGCCAGGAACTCGTGTTGAAAAGCGGAGCGGCCATCGGCGATTTTACACTGTATGAAGAAGATGAAGAAGGCGGTTACCGGGTATACGACTTTACCGGGGAAGCCGATGAAACCTTCCTCTTTCAGGCCGCTGCCGTCTATGGCGAAGGCAGCGCTTCCGTCACCGGTCTTTGGGTGCATACACCAGGCGGCGGGGGACCGGGCCCCGGTCCCATCGGCGAGCCCCAAGAATTTACGGTGATCGCCGGTGAAAACGGCTCCCTCTCCTTTGACGGAGAAGCGATCCCCACGGGAGAAAGCGTCATCACCGCGGCGATTGGCAACGAAATCATCATTACGCCGGATCCCGGTTTTGCCGTCCACAGCGTCACCGAGAGCCTCCCGCCCTATGATGAGCTGGATACCGTAGATATCATGCGCTACCTTTCCTACAACGGCGACGGCACCTTTACGCTTACTCTTCAAAACGTATGGCAGGATATGCGGCTGGAGATCGCGTTTGCCCCAGTAAGCGCTGACGACATCGGAAAAATTCTGAACAAAGGCTACGCCGTTCTCAACGGCTCCGAGGCAGAACTGAAATCCTCTTTGGTTCGCGAATTCGGTTATTTCGGCTATGCCATCGATCCCGCGGACATTGCCATTTTGGAGGAACCCACGGCAATTGCCAACGGCTACGGTACCTTTGTCTTCACGCTCTCTCTTGCCAGCGCCACTTCTGTGGAAACCACCGGCTATGTCGTGGAAGAATACAGCGACGTGATTTTCAAATTCAGCGGTACAAAAAACGGCGTGCCGGTGGATGAGATCCGCGTCGCCGGAGAGGAAGACGGCATCAACGGAGAGTTCGGCGCCGCCGCCCAGGATGAAGGAACCATCGAAATCTTCGGGCCGTACAATACGCATATGGAAGGCTGGACCAGTCCCGATGTGTTTGATGCCTTCGACGCCGAAAACGGCACCGCCAACAAACTCATCGTCAAGCACCCCTTTTACCGTGTGCAGCTGCATATCGGCAACGCCTCCCTCGACGGGGAATATGCTCTTAACTGGTTCGCCTTCGACTTGATTCAAGACGACGCGTTATGCGTGGAAGTCACCGCTTCCGATCAAGTCAGTGAACAGCGTACCTTTGAATGGGAGCTCAACCGTTACGCGCAGCTGACCGGCGGCAGCTATGCCTCGGATGTTTACTTTGCCAATGATGAAGTCAAGCTGTCCCTGCCTTCTTCCGGGATCGGCGCGGCGGAGAGCCTATCCATAGAGACCGGCGACTTTACCGGCTATACGGTAGCCGGCGCCGACGATGCTTACACGATCACCTTCCACTCCAACTATTATCATGAAGTTACCCTGAACCTGACCATTAACGGCAGCGTACAGCGGGAACTGACCCTGCGTCGGGTAGGTGTGTACATCGATGATTACAACCATCAGGATATGGTCTTCCACGGCACCCAATGCGGCAGTCGTATTGACTTTACGGAGGAAACGAGCTTCCGCATCTACGCCACTTACTACATCCCCGACGGCGGCATCGTCGCTCCCTACGGCCTTTTTGTGACCTATACCTGGGCCGACGGAACCACCACCACGGAAATCATCACCGAACCGGAAAATAATCCGTTTTACGCGGAAGATGAGTTCTGGCCCGGGGACGGTTTTGTAGACGGCGTTTTCTTCAATGAAGGCTGGGCCAGCTCCTGCGACTATCTGCTCTATGCCGGAGCCGATGCAAACAGCGCGCCGGTAAGCGTTGGCGTTACCGTTCTGAAAGACGCCCCGGCCGGCGATTCCTTCGGCGGCGTTACCTTCGGTTCCGGCGCCGGCGTCACCTGGACGCAGGAACATTAAGGAGGTAGGAACATGAAAATCAACGCTAAAAATATAGTCATCCTGCTGCTGGCAATGGTTATGGTTGCCTTCTTGTACTGCACCCCGGCGGCGGCAACAGAACCGCCGATTTCAAGCATTGAAGCAAGTTATGACGTCGATACCGTGAACATCAGCGGAACGGCAAAATCCGGTGTTTTGGCTGCGGCCGTTTTGATTTATGAAGACAACACCTTGCTTCGCCTAAAAACAACGGGAGTTAGCAACGGGACTTTTGATACCAAAGTCAAAATCGCGCTTGCCCCCGGCACCTATACTGCCAAGGCCGCCGATTACGAAGGCGGCGCCTACGCGGAAACCACCTTTACAGTGGCCTCCTCCTATCAGGCGGAGGTCTCCGGCGGCGGCAGTCTCCCCGTCGTAGTGGATGCCGGCGCCAACAGCGCCTCCGTGGATCTCGAAACGATCAGCGGTAATCTCGCAGACGGAAAAAATACCACCGTGACCTTCCCCTCCATCTCAGGGGTAACACAATTCACCGCAAGTTTGCCGGCCTCCGCGCTGTCCGGGACAGCGACAGGTTCCTTCACCATCGACACCGGCAGCGGACGCCTTACCATACCGGGTAACATGCTCTCCGGCATGGGATTGAGCGGCGACGCCGCAATCACCATCGGTACCGCGGCGCAAGAAGGCCTGCCCAAGGATGTCAGAACTGCCATCGGCGACCGGCCCCTGCTTCGTCTTAGCCTCACCGTCGACGGACAACCAATCCAATGGGATCATCCCGGCGCACCGGTGACGGTGAGCATTCCTTACCAGCCCACCGCCGAAGAGCGAAAGCATCCCGAATCCATCATCATCTGGTATATAGACGGCGATAATAACCTTGTCTGTATTCCCAATGGCCGCTATGACGCGGAGAACGGCATGGTCACCTTTGAAACCTGCCATTTCAGTCTCTTTGCCGTGGGTTATCATAGCGTGAGCTTTGCGGATGTATCGCAGACAGCCTGGTACTATCAGGCGGTGAGCGGCATCGCGGCCCGGGAAATCACCTTCGGCACAAGCAAAACCACCTTCCATCCCGACGCACTGATCACCCGGGGACAGTTTATCACCATGCTGATGCGTGCTTACGCTGTAGCGGAAGAGGAAGATGACAGCGACAACTTTGCCGACGCCGGAGATACTTATTACACCCATTACCTGGCTGCCGCGAAGCGTCTCGGTATTGCCCAAGGGGTCGGGAAGAACCTTTTTGCCCCAAATCAGGCCATCAGCCGCCAGGAAATCTTCACACTGCTGTACAGAACCATGGACATCTTAGGGCAACCGCGTGACGGCAATTCCGGCAAGACCCTCGACGACTTTTCCGACGCGGCGAACGTTGCGTCCTGGGCCAAAGAAGCCACGGCTTATCTGGTGGAAACCGGAGCGGTCGCCGGGTACGCCGGGAAGCTCTATCCCACGGTCACCGCAACCCGGGCCGAAACGGCTCAAGTACTTTACAGAATGATCGCACAATAACGCAAGGGGGAACCTCCACAAAAAGACTAAATACACCAAACCCGCCTTTGCTGCCGCGACAACAGAAAAGTAGACACGAAAAAAGTGTCTACTTTTCTTTTACGGCGAACCGATCAAAAACTATTTTTTCAGAAAAGTATTGACAGTTCGCCGGTCATGGTTTAAGATATTTTACAACGTAATAAGATAAACCATTGATTGAGAGTAGTACTTTGTCCTGTTAGGACTTTCAGAGAGCCGTTGCTGGTGGGAATGCGGCAGTGCGGGGACAGAGGAATGGACTCATGAGGGCGGGAAGAAAGCGGCGCGCCGTTAGTAATGTCCGACGGGAACTCCACCCGTTATCAAGGGAGCGTATATGATTGTATACGGCAGAGCGGGCGATTTTTCGCCAATTTGGGTGGTACCGCAGAAGTTATAAACGCTTTTGTCCTTTTTTAGGGGCAAAAGCGTTTTTTGTGTTTTGTTAGGAGGATTTATGGGACTGATACGATGGCGCAGCCAAAGGGTAATTTCGGCGATATCTATGATTGAGTGAAACAAGGAGGGAGATCATGTTTTATCCATCTCTAAAAAAAGCAAAACAACTGTCAAAAGGGTATATGCGAATCCCGGTCGCCATGGAGTTGATGGCCGACCTAAAGACATCCATTGAAATTTTACGGAACATCAAAAATAAGAGCGAGCATTGCTTTATCCTGGAAAGCGTCGCCGGTGCGGACAGCTGGAGCCGTTACAGCTTTCTCGGTTATATGCCCACGCTGACGATAAAGGGCTGTGACGGAGTGATCACGATGACGGAAAACGGAACATCCAGCACCCGGATTGCTTCGCCGATTAAGATGCTTCGTGAGTTGCTCCGTGAGTATAGAAGTCCTGTGGTCGAGGGCTTACCGCCCTTCACCGGCGGATTGGTCGGATACTTTTCTTACGATTTCATGAAATACATCACGCCGGCGCCTGCACTGAACGGGAAAAACCCTCAAAAGTTTGACGATTTTCAGCTGATGCTCATGGACAAAGTCATAGCCTTTGACCATTTTAAGCAGAAAATTTTCTTGATCACCAACATCTCCTCCCAAGGACTGGAACAAAACTACGCCAACGCCGTGGCGACACTCAAGGATATGGAGCGGCTGGTTCTTGAAAACACCGTGTACCCCGCTGAAAATATAACCTGCGGCAAGTTTTCGGCGGCCATGGAGAAGGAGCGGTTTTGTCAGGGGGTCGAAGCTCTGCGCCGCCACATTGTCGAGGGCGATATTTTCCAGGCGGTGCTTTCAAACCGATATTCAGCGCCCTTTGAAGGCTCACTTTTGGAGACCTACCGCGTCTTGCGCACGACGAATCCATCGCCATACATGGTGTATATGCATCTTGACGATATGGAAATCGCCTGCTCCTCGCCGGAAACCCTGGTGACCCTCCGCGGCGGCAAGCTGAACTCCTTTCCCCTGGCGGGGACGAAACCCCGATGCGATGACGATATGGAAAACACGCGACGGGGTGAAGCGCTCTTAGGCGATGAAAAGGAACTAAGCGAACACGACATGCTTGTGGATTTGGCACGAAATGATTTGGCGAAGATCAGCGCTTTCGGCAGTGTTGCGCTGGAAAACTACCGTCAGGTTAAACACTATTCTCACGTGATGCACATCGCGTCAACGGTCACGGGAGTTATTGCCGAAGGTAAGGACGCGTTGGACGCCGTAGCCGCTACCCTGCCTGCCGGAACCTTGTCGGGTGCGCCAAAAAAGAAGGCTTGCGAGCTCATTGACGAATTGGAAGACAGCAAGCGCGGCCCCTACGGCGGGGCAATGGGCTATATCGACTTTACCGGAAACGCCGATTTTTGTATCGGCATCCGCATGGCCGTCAGAAAAAACGGCAACGTCTTCGTTCAATCCGGCGCCGGCATTGTGGCGGACAGTGTGCCCGAACACGAGTATGAAGAAACCCTTCATAAGGCAAGGGTCATCATGGAAGCCCTGGGCAGCGAGGAGGCGACACTATGATTTTGATCATCGATAATTATGACAGCTTTACCTATAACCTTTACCAGCTGGCGGGAGCCATCAATCCGGACATTCGCGTCATACGCAACGACGAACTGACGGTGGAGGAAGTCGCGAAGCTAAATGTCAGCCACATTATTTTATCGCCGGGGCCCGGCAGGCCGGAGGATGCGGGAATTTGCGGTGAAACGGCAAAAAAGCTTGCCTCAAAATGCCCGATTTTAGGTATTTGTCTCGGTCATCAGGCGATATGCCAGGCCTATGGCGCCACGGTGGGCTATGCCAAAAAGCTCGTACACGGGAAAAAGAGCTTTGTCCACATCGCCAAGGGGAACCCGATTTTCAACGGCATGGCCCCGCTGATAGAGGCAGGACGCTATCATTCACTGGCGGTAGAGAGACAGACCCTTCCCGATGAGCTTTTCATCATCGCCGAGACCAAAGACGGTGAAGTGATGGGTGTGAAACACAGGGATTATAACCTTTACGGGCTGCAATTTCATCCGGAGTCGATACTCACAAAGGACGGAAGCCTGATCATTCGAAATTTTTTAACTTGTAAGGAGGCTTGCGGCAATGATTGAAAAAGCGATTCACAGCCTCTTTGGCGGAAATGATCTCAGCCGCTCCGCTACACGCGGGGTCATGCACCAGATCATGGAGGGCGAGGCAAAACCCTCGCAGATCGGCGCCTTTCTGGCCGCCATGCGGATGAAGGGAGAAACGATTGATGAAATCACCGCGTGCGCCGAGATCATGCGTGATAAATGCGTGAAAATACGTCCCGAAACCGACGTTCTAGATATTGTCGGCACCGGCGGAGATGAACTTTTCAGCTTTAACATTTCAACGGTCTCCGCCTTTGTGGTAGCCGCCGCGGGAGTCCCTGTGGCAAAGCATGGCGGGCGCAGCGTATCGAGTAAGTGCGGCAGCGCTGACCTGCTGGAGGCCTTGGGCGTAAACATCAATCTCACCGCCGCCCAAAGCAAACAGGTTCTGGACAAAACGGGAATCTGCTTTATGCACGCTCAAGTCTACCATACCGCCATGAAACATGTGGCGCCAATACGCAAGGAGTTGGGGGCGCGGACGATTTTCAATATTCTTGGCCCTTTGGCAAACCCGGCGGGGGCGGCATACCAGCTTTTGGGTGTCTATGACGAAAACCTTGTGGAACCTCTGGCCCGGGTGCTTTTAAACCTTGGCGTAAAGCGCGCCATGGTGGTCCACGGCCATGACGGCCTCGACGAAGTTTCACTCACAGGCACCTCCACGATATGCGAGGTGTACGGAACCGGGCTGAACAGTTATTTCATCTCACCGGAGCAGTTCGGCCTCAAGCGCTGCACGCCAGAGGATTTAAAGGGCGGCAACGCTGAAGAAAACGCGGAGATTGCAACAGCGATCCTACGGGGCGAGGCAGGGCCGAAGCGTGATATCGTCGTCCTGAACGCAGCTTGTTGCATCTATATGTCGAAAAACAACGTCACCATGCGTGAATGCGTCCGCATCGCGGAGCAGACCATTGATCGCGGCGCTGCCCATAAAAAGCTCGACCAGTTTATAAAAGTATCGGCGGAGGCGGCAACATGAATATTTTAGATAAGCTTATTGACGCTACCAAAGGGCGGATAGAGCGTGACAAAAAAAAGATGCCCGCCTTTCACGGGGATGCGCCCAGGGCGCTAGAGGCTTTTGCTTTTGAAAAAGCCCTGCGGGCCCAGGGCATGTCATTGATCTGCGAGGTAAAAAAGGCGTCGCCCTCTAAGGGGATCATCGCGGAAGACTTTCCCTATCTGGACATCGCAGGCCAATATGAGTCCGCAGGGGCGGCGGCGATTTCCGTCCTCACAGAAACGGACTACTTTCTCGGCAGTGACCTGTATTTTGAGGAAATCCGCAAGGTAATCAAGATCCCCCTGCTGCGAAAAGATTTTATCATCGACCCGTATCAGATCGAACAAAGCTTTTATCTGGGCGCCGACGCAATTTTGCTGATCGCCGGGATTTTAAGTCCGGCCCAGCTTCGTGAATATATTGCTATGGCAACGGATTTCGGTCTCTCTTGCCTTGTGGAAACCCACGACGAAAAGGAGCTGAACACCGCGGTGGACGCCGGGGCGAAGATCATCGGCGTCAACAACCGCGATCTGCGCACTTTTGAAGTGGATTTTCAAAACAGTATTCGCCTCCGTCGCCTTGCACCCAAGGAGATTGTTTTTGTGGCGGAAAGCGGCGTCAAGACGGTGGCGGATATCACGCTGCTCCACAAGAACGAAATCGACGCGGTGCTGATTGGAGAAGCCCTCATGGGTTCAGACAACAAGGCCGCCGCGGTAAAAGCTCTGAAGGGTGGTTGCTGATGACAAAAGTAAAAATCTGCGGACTCTTGACGGTAGAGGATGTATTAAAAGTAAACCGCTGCGCCCCGGAGTATGCAGGCTTCGTATTTGCCCCAAAAAGCAAGCGGAGGGTGACGGGGGAAGCGGCCGCGAAGATGAAGGCGGCGCTGGCTTTTAGCATTCAGGCCGCAGGGGTTTTTGTGAACGAAGAAATTCATCTGATCGCCGAGCTTGTAAAAGCCGGCGTCATCGACTTGGTGCAACTCCACGGGGAGGAGGATGATGACTATATCCGCGCGTTGAAAAAACACATCGACTGTCCGGTGATAAAGTCTGTTGCCGTAGCGAACAAAACTCCCGAAACCCTCCCGGACCAGGCCGATTATCTTCTATTCGACACGGCTTCCAAAGAGCGCGGCGGCGCGGGAAAGAGCTTCGACTGGTCGCTGATCGCCGAAACCAAAGAAGCGTTTTTTCTGGCGGGAGGACTGCGGGAAGAAAATGTCGCCGAGGCGATAAAAGCCGCGAGCCCCTATTGCGTCGATGTCAGCAGCGGCGTGGAAACGAACGGTATCAAAGACGAAAATAAGATGCGCCGGTTCATCCGGTTGGTTAGAGAGGTAAGGTAAGCATGGAAACAGGACGTTACGGCCCTTATGGAGGGCAATATGTACCCGAAACGCTGATGAGCGCTGTGGAGGAGCTGTGTACAGCTTATGAGCGTTATAAAAACGATCCCGATTTTTGCGCCGAGCTGGAAGATTTATTGGTCCATTACGCCGGCAGGCCGTCGCTGCTCTATGAGGCGAAAAACCTGACAAAGGACATCGGCGGAGGGAAGATTTATTTGAAGCGTGAGGATCTCAACCACACGGGTTCTCATAAAATAAACAATGTGTTGGGGCAGACGCTGCTGGCCAAGCGCATGGGCAAAACCCGTATCATTGCCGAAACCGGCGCGGGTCAGCACGGTGTCGCCGCTGCCACGGCAGCCGCACTCCTCGGCCTGGAATGCGAGGTATTCATGGGCGAGGAAGACACCCAACGCCAGGCGCTGAATGTATATCGGATGAGGCTTTTAGGGGCGAAGGTGCACCCCGTGACCGCGGGGACCATGACGCTGAAGGACGCGGTCAACGAAGCCATGCGGGAGTGGTCACAGCGGGTGGACGACACGTTTTATGTGCTTGGCTCCGTGATGGGGCCGCATCCTTACCCCATGATGGTACGGGATTTTCAACGAGTGATCGGGAAAGAACTGAAAAATCAGATTATGGAAAAAGAGAGGCGCTTGCCTGATGCGGTCGTAGCCTGCGTCGGCGGTGGCTCCAACGCCATGGGCACATTTTATGACTTTATCGGCGAAAGCGCTGTCCGTCTCATCGGGTGCGAGGCCGCCGGACAGGGACTTCACACGGAGAAGCACGCGGCGACCATGGCAAAGGGCTCCGTCGGAGTCCTGCACGGCATGAAAAGCCTGTTTTGTCAAGATGAATACGGACAGATCGCACCGGTATATTCCATTTCCGCAGGGCTGGACTATCCCGGAATCGGGCCGGAACACGCTTATTTGCACCACATCGGACGGGCGGAGTATGTACCCGTCACAGACGACGAAGCCGTGGCGGCCTTTGAGCGGCTTTCCCGGCTGGAAGGTATCATTCCCGCCGTGGAATCGGCCCACGCCGTGGCCCATGGCATGAAGCTGGCAAAACAGCTGCCCAAGGACCGTATCATCGCCATCTGCCTTTCGGGACGCGGTGATAAGGACGTCGCCGCAATCGCCAGATATAAAGGAGAGGATTTGTATGAATAAGATCGCAGACGCCTTTAACGAAAAGAAAGCCTTGATCGCGTACTTGATGGCAGGAGACCCCTGTCTGGAAAAGTCGGCGGAATACATCCTCACGGCCCAGGAAGCCGGGGCTGACCTCATCGAAATCGGCATACCCTTTTCCGATCCCATCGCCGAAGGCAAGGTGATACAGGAGGCCAGCGTACGGGCTCTCAACGCGGGTACCCGCCTTGACGGGATTTTTGAGATGGTGGCTTCCCTGAAAGATCACATCAGGGTTCCCCTTGTTTTTATGACTTATCTCAATCCCGTTTTTGTCTATGGCTACGAAGGGTTCTTCCATACCTGTAAGGATCTGGGCGTCAGCGGCGTCATCATCCCCGACCTCCCCTTCGAGGAGCAGGAGGAGGTGCGGCTGCCTGCGTCAAAATACGGCGTTGCCGTCATTACCCTTGTGGCGCCGACTTCCTCAACAAGGATCGAAGGTATTGTAAAAGACGCGGAAGGCTTTATTTACCTTGTTTCCTCCATGGGCGTAACAGGGATGCGCAGTAAAATCACTTCAGATATACGCGATAGAGTGTCAGAGCTAAAAAAGGTGACCAATCTGCCAATCGCGGTTGGATTTGGGATTTCCAGCCCCAAACAGGCCGCCGAATACGCTCAGTGGGCAGACGGCGTGATTGTCGGAAGTGCCATCGTCAATATCATCGCGGAGCACGGGGCAAACGCCCACGACGCCCTCAAAGCATACATTTCAGCGATGAAAGCGTCAATGAACAGGGAATATACCATCAACCGTTACATTTCTAAAAATAGTTTGATATCCTATAAAAATAAATTATGACGAAAATAGGAGCGACCTCCCTGTATCAAAGTGCGCTTAGTTTGCCAACGATATCGTCTATTTGCTGTTCACGCCTATCGCCTGACCAGTTGACAATGCCGCTGACCGTTATGTCCGCTCCCTTTCCCTTGCAGGCCGATTTTATCTGACGTACCGCATGATTACCGCCCAGCCATGGCTGCTTCAGGTGTTGCGTCACAAAGCAAAAAACCTTTTTACCAGCAAGGCTTGAAACCTGCGACAGATACAGCTTCATAACGGGCGCCAGAGAAAACCCCTGAACCGGGGATGCAAAAATGACGACGTCATAGACGCCGACATCTGGCGCCGATTTCAGTTCGACGGGACCGGAGGCGCGGGGATCGTTATGAACTGGCTCCACCCTTGCAATGCTTGCTGTGTGCCCATTGGCCCTCAATGCTTGATGCAGTTTTTCCGCCACTGACAGCGTGTTTCCGGTGTTGGAGTATACGATAATACCTATGTTCATTTTTTTATCCCCTTAAAATAAAGTCAATCATTCCGTTAAGATCCGCAAACAGGGTTTCCTCTGTTAATCCATTGCCGGAGAGGAACAGAGTCAGCAGACCATGAGTGGCATAAATCAATGCTTTTGCACAGCTTCCCACCTCATCTTCCTTGAGGCTTCCACCCTCTACCAGGAAGCGAAAAGTTTCCACCCAAGGTGCGCTGAAATCATATTGCTCCTTACGGACTTCATGATCGGACAGCCTGTAAAAGTAAAAAAATCGGAATATGTGGGGGTGACCCAAATGATAGCGGACATAGGTGGCAAGCAGCCTTTTTACATCTTCAATGGATTGAGGTTTAACGTCTATCACATCCCGCATATGATTCGTTACATCGGCTACCATTAAAGCTTTCGTTTCACCGAGAAGCTCGTCAAGATCTTTGAAGTAGTTATAAATCGTTGCGTAGGAATAACCTGCGAGATCGGCAATCTTTCTCGCTGAGATACATTCAACGCCTTCAGAAGATATGATCTGTTTGGCGGCTTCCAAAAAGTAACCTTTGGCCCTTGTTAACTTGATTCCACCAAACGGCTATAGACCATGTCTATTTCTTTCATTCAATTTGCGAATTTAATGATACGTTATCATTTAAATTATAGCATGAGGGAAGAAAGTCAACCCTACATAATAAAAAAAGGCACGAGATGCCGGACAACCGCCCGGAACTCGTACCGTGGTTCAACATGGCGTAATAGTGGAAAAAGATTTTAAGGCATTAAATAAATAGATCGTCATAACGAATGCCAAGTACTATTTTCAAGGCCTTTAGCTCATCGGGATATAAATGCCGCTGTCCTACCTCTATTTTTGCCGGTGCGCTTCTGGTGATATCGCAGCCAACGACCTGCAATTTAGCGGACAATTGCTCCTGGGTTAATCCTTTTGACTGCCTGATAGCGCTGATATTCCTGCCAATTGCCTGGCTGTACTCGTAATTCACAACCAATACCTCCTGCACTCAAATAGGTGCAATTATGTATTGATTTTAATCGTTATTCATGCCATTATTGCACTATATTAGTGCATGAGGAGGGGGGGTATTTACGCCGGATTTTAAGGAAATGTATTTAAAGCTGTTTCAGGCGAGGTTCTTGCGTTTCAAGCTATCCTCTGTAATAGCCGCCGCCGATGAATTCTCTTAGCAACGAATTGAAGGGAATGTAGGCGTCGTCCATCGGTTCAAAAAACGACAGCAAATTCATCAAACGCTCTTTGGTCGGATAATACGGGCTGTCTTCGCTGATCATCTTAAGGGAGGCTTCGGCCAGCGGACGCAACACATTCATTTCGTATATGAGTGACGAGTTGAACATCACATCGCAGTCTTCCTGGAATTTAAAGATATTGTCGTATTCTCCGCGCCGAACGCTGTCCCACCGCTTCAAGTTATTGACAGCGGGTGTTCCCCGAAACTGGACGTCTCTGACGATCCGGCGGATGAGCCTGACTTCCGTTTCCGGCACTCGGTTGATGAGATCAATGTTGAGCCCATAGAGCGCATTGACGATGATCTCGAAAAAAACTCTCCTGCTGATATTCGGCAGAATCCGGGGATTGATGGCATGGATGCCCTCCATCAGGAGTATCTCATCGGACGCTACATAGATTTTTTTTGTTTTTTCAGCACGCCTGCCGGTAATAAAATCATAAGTCGGCGCTTGTACCTCCTCGCCTTGGATCAGACGCAGGATATGATCATGCAGCAGCTCGAGATCAAGGGATTCGACATTTTCAAAATCATAATTGCCTTCTGCGTCGAGGGGCGTCTTATCACGATTGACAAAATAATCATCCAGGGACAGCACTACCGGCTTCAGGCCGTTTACCCGAAGCTGCGTCGACAGCCGTTTGGCAAAGGGCGTCTTTCCCGAAGATGATGGCCCGGAAATCAAAAGCACCCGCAAAGCCCGACTGTTTTGCAGGATCGTATCCGCGATTCCCGCAATCTCCTTTTCGTGCAGCGCTTCAGCGATGCTGAGCAGTTCAAAGCTTCTCCCTGACGTAATATATTTATTCACGTCGCAGATAAGCTCCATATTGATATTGCGGAGGCAGTTCTGGTTTCGGTCATAAGTCAATGATAATTTTTCCGGCGGAATCAGTGGTTTATTTCCTCCTCTTTCCGCATCGCCAAAGTCAACGATAAATCCAGTGGAGAAAGGTATGACGTTGAACGGCGCCACCATAGAGGAACGATCACAGGCGTCATAAAGCACATTGACGGTTCTGCCGTCCATTTTGTATTGGAAATAACCGTCCTTCCGGCCCACATACTCCATCAGACTATTGGACGCGACCCATTCGTTAAGCTTTTTGCCGATCAGATCGACCTCGCGGATCGAAAGAATTGAATTTTTAAGTCTGCAAAAAACGCCCTCCTGGATGGAGTAAACTGTCTTCAGCGAATCATCCGGAAAAAGATCCTGTATCACTTTGATCAGTCCAAGCTTCACCGTTTGGCGATCTCTGCTCAAATGGGTCTCTTTCATCTTTGCCGCCCCCTTTATCTTTAAAAGTATAAATTAAGATCATCCCCGGTCTGAGCCCTTCGGACCGAGCAATGCTTTCCGTTCCATGATACGCTGCTTCCGCCTTATCACCAATAAAGGCAATCCATCATAGCAGCTAATATATTCCGCATTGCCCTATGTGACGGGCATTTGTATGATCGATTCCTTAACCTGCTTCATGTATTTCAGTACTGAAATGGTTCATGGTTCCTTATCTGTCATAAGGTTTCCATACTTCTTTTTTACGATTATTGGCCTGAACACAAAACGCATTCTCCCATATAAGGCTGAAGGCCTGTCAAACCGACAGACCTTTCATCAGGGGGTTAAACCTCCCCAAAATGGTGCGGGCGACAGGACTTGAACCTGCACGGTTACCCACCAGATCCTAAGTCTGGCGCGTCTGCCAATTCCGCCACGCCCGCATGCCTTTCTATTTTATACAATGGCTCCCCTTCTGTCAAGGAAAGTCTGTACGGGAAATCATCGAAATCTTCCCGCTTTTTGATAAAATAGTACTATATTTCCCTCTATTTTGTGGTATGATAAAAAAAACAAATGACGGAGGTATTGACCAATGGATGCCAAAGAAGCTGTATTAAAAGCATTGAAAGACGCCGGCGAACCCCTGCGCCCCGGCAATATTGCCGAAGCCACGGGACTCGATAAAGAGGTTGTAAACAAGGCCCTCAAGGAATTAAAAAAGGAAGAAAGAGTCGATTCCCCCAAACGCTGTTTCTACGGGATTCCCGAATAAACCAACGAACAAAAACCAAAAAAACAGGTTCCACAAAACAGAGCCTATTATCGCATAACCACCCGTTAAACGGGTGGTTATGCTGATTGACGGCTGATTTAAATGAGCCGATGCTTCTTTTCCATGTGACGGATATAGTCCGTCATCATCTTTTCCTGGCAAGGGTCAAGCAGCGAATCCGGGGCGTTGGCCAAAATTTCCTTGACCTTCTCCTTGGCCGTTTCCTGAATACCCTTGCCGCCGTCGGCAGCCCAGGCGTCATAGGAACGCCAATCGGAAACCGTCGGCTGCCAGCCGTCTCTGAAATGCGCTACGGTGGACGGCGCTGTCATAAAATCACCGCAGGCTTTGGTTTTCAGCATATCGTCCAAAGCGAACGCGCTTTCATCGGTGGCCATACCCTTTAACATATAACGAACCCGGGATATCATTTCGTTGTCGATCACTGTTTTTTCCGGGGAAAGGGTCAGCAAATTGGCGAGACTGCCCACAGACTGGCTGGTGAGATTGACGCCGCAAAGAGCGGTGAATAAAAAGCTCTGCATGGTTTCGAGGCCTGCCTGGTAATCCACGGTTTTGGAACTGGTGACGCCGGTCTGAGCCCGGGCCGGCAGTGTATAGTAATCGCGAAAGAGCTGAATCATACCGCCCAGGAGCAGCGCCGTATCAGGGGCCGCGCATTCCCAGGTGGCGTACCGCATATTGCCGTAGGTCAAAGAAGCGGAGGGAACCACCGGCACGCCGGGACGGATCAATTGGGCGTAGACGATACCCGCCAACAGCTCGGCCACGGCCAGCACCACCGTGGAATAGAGCTGTACCGGCGCGGTAATGCCGCTCATGGGCGCGGAAACGAGCACCACCGGCTGGTTGCGCTCGGCAAAAAGCCGGATGCCATCGCTGGCATGGGCAGGATAACAATAAGGCGACGCGGAACAAACAGGATGCCAAGTCACATAGTGCTTTTCAAAGATATCATCGTCCCCGTAGAGGATCTGATACAGTTTTAAAGATTCCAATTGACGCTCATCCATTTCCTCCACCGGCGTCAAAAGCGGCTTGTTGCAATGGCGCATTGCGGCCAACGTGAGATAAAGCCCTTTGACCCTGTCGTCCTTATCGACGGGATTCAACGGTTTGGCGCCGCCGATATTAATTTCGTCACAATACTGATAGACGGTTTGAATGGCGGCGTAATCCGCCAAAACAGGACTGTGACGCCGGCCCTCGGGATCTGCGATGAAGATTTCACCGCCGGCGGGATGAATCAACAAGCCCTCCCCCACCGTGACGCTGCGGCTCTTTTCCGGTGCTTCCAGCAAAAAGGAGGAGGGACACTGAAACAAGGCATTTTCGATCATCTCTTCGGTCAGAAAAACCGTATGGCCCGATACGGCGGCGCCGTGGCGAGCAAAGCGCGTTATGGCATCATCTCCCTGAAACACGATCCCTTTCTTCTGCAAAAGCAGCAAAGCGTTTTGATGAATCTGCTCCATCTCTGCTTCCGAAAAAACCTTCAGGCTATTCTGCAACATCATCACCACTCCTTTCAAGGAAAATTATCATACATTGAGCAAAAAATCATACTTTATTTCTGTTTTTAGCTTAATATAAACCACAGGAAAAGTCAAGACGCAAGAGACCTGGCAAGCGTTGTACCAACAATAAAAAACCATCAGGAAGCCGCAAACAAAAAAAGCCTATCCAACAATAGGCTTTTCAGTTCAAAATAGCGTTTCGGATCCCCGTGAAGACTTCTTAGGGCTCCGGCGGGCAGCTGCTTGCCGCCGCTATCCCCCCCTGAGACAGCGGCCTAGGGCAAAACCAGCGGTTAACTTATTTACTTATTGGAACAACCCCTCTTCCTTGGCTACGGTATATTGTAATGGATCGGCAATCCATAGGTTGCGCTTTTTCTGCCTGGCGTAATTTACCGTATAGGCGGTGCCTCCCTTTTTACCGTCAAAAACGGCGATCACCAGATCCGCCTGATCCACCATATATTCGTCCCGTTTGAGACAGCTGTATCGCGTCATTTTCTGCTCGGGGCAATTCTTGTGATCCGCCTGATCCAGCAACCTGCAGTAGACTTCTTTTTGCTGAGCCGTCCAGTAGCTGGCCTGGTTCATGCCGGGCAGCGCCGCCTCCAGCTTGATGTCGCAACCGCTGTTTTTCAAAGAGAGGACGATTTGCGCGGCGATCAGATCCACGCCTTCGGCAAAACCGGAAATAAAATAATTATACCCTTCGGCAACGGCCGATTGGATCAGTTTGGTCAGCAAACGGTATAACCTTTGATATGCCGCCCCCGTTTCCTCCTGCAGATAGGTTAGTTTCTGCGGACGGTACCCCGTAAAACAACACTTTTTCCCCATGCTTACATCGCGGCGATCCTCCGCAATTTGGAGAGGATCTCCTTTTCCTTTCTGCTGATCCGTCCTTGGCTCAGATGGAAGATTTCCCCCGTTTCCGCCTGGGATTTTTTCAGAAAATAGCGGCAATAGAGCAGCAGACGGTCTTGGGGATCAAGTTTTTCAACGATTTCTTTGAGCAGCAGCCGGTTTTCAATCTGTTCAAACATGGCGGCGGCGCTATCGTCGCTGAAAACCACAGTTTCCGTCATTTCCACCAATTCTTCCAAGGACAAATGTGCTTTCGCGGCGACCACCGCGGCGGGCAAATCCTGCCTGGCCAATTCTTTCGCCGTACGCAGCCGCGATTCCTTTTTTTCTCCCCTGATTTGCGCCAAAGCCTTGATCACTTCCCCCTTGATATAGGGAAAAGCATAAGCGGAGAAAGGGACCCCCCGGTCGTAATCAAAGCCTTTGACCGCTAAAATCAGGCCGATGACACCGGCCTGAAACAAATCTTCCCGCATTTCCCCATCGAAAGCGAAGCGGGAGGCGATCATGCGCACCAGTGGATAATTGGATTCTAACAAAAGAGAGCGCCCCTTTTCGTCCCCTGCGGCCAATTGCCGCCACAATGTTTTCTTTTCCGCCTCGGAAAAATCGCGGTAGCAGCCAGGATCCGTCATGTATGCGGACACCGCCTCGTCATCAGCAGCACTGTGCCGCAATTAGGGGATGAATGCACGTTTAAGGTATCCATGAAGGATTCCATAAAGACAAACCCCAATCCCATACGCTCGGCGACGGAAGAATACGTCGGCTCCATGGCCTTTTTGATATCGGCGATGCCGACGCCGTCGTCTTTGATTTCCAGCTTAAAGAGATTTTTTTCCACCGCCAAAGTCACTTCCACCAGGCGGCTCTCATCGCCGCCGTAGCCGTGGATGATGGCATTGGAGACGCCTTCGGAAACAGCCACTTTGATCTCTTCGATATCGGACAGGGAAAAACCCAGCTCCCCGCCGAAAGCAGCGGCGGCCAGCCGGGCGATGGCGACATTTTGATCTTTCGCGTAAAATTCCAATTTTACATAGTTTTCCTGCTTATCCAAGGCGTTCCCTCCCTTTGCGGCGTATGTTCAAAAGACGGCTGAGTCCCGCGATATCGAATAATCTTTCCGCGCTGGCGGTGACGTTGACTACGCTGACTTTGCCGCCGTAGGGCGCCGTTTCCTTATAGACCCAAAGAATCAGGCCTAAGCCGCTGCTGTCAATAAAAGACGTTTTGCATAAATCAAAACAAACATGGATGCCGCGGTCATGTTTCAGATCCGCTGCCAAAAGAGCCTTCAGTTCCGGACAGACTTTTAGATCAAAATCGCCGTCGGTGACGACGGTAATCCGTTTATCGGTTTTTTCAATTTTCATAAGGAGCCTCCTTTTCCTGGTTTCTGCGTTTCTTTCGGTTTTTCCACTGTCTTTTCCTGCCAAAAAAAAGCTGTGATATTGTCGCAAAGCCTAAAAAAGGCGACCGCAAACCAAAGGCGGAAAGCCCATCAATCAAAAAGGCGGCCCTTTCATCAACAGGGCCGCCTTTCGCGAACAGGGCCAATCGTTACGAAACAGCCCTCTCCTATTCTTTTTATACGCTGCTCACCAAGGCCGAGAAGAAGTCTTTCAGCCAATGAAAAACGGTTCGCCTGTGGATCGTTGTTTCCGTCACCAAATCGCAGCTGCCGACTTCTCTGCCGTCGATTTTCACCACGACGTCGCCGCCGTCCAGGCCGGCTTTGGCCGGGCCTTCGATGGCTTCGGCAATGTCGGTGACAATTTCCGGGGTCACGCTCTCCCCGTTCTTCACGGGATAGAGGATATCACTTTCGGCGATCAGCTCCACCGTGTCTTCCCTGCCGTAAACAACGTCTGCTTTTGCCAGCACACTGCCTTTTTCCACCAGCGTCGTCAAGGTGTAATTGGCGAAGCCGTATTCCAACAGCTTCATCCCGTTGATATAGTGACTGTAGTCATACGTTCCGCCCACGACTACGGCGATCAGGCGCATACCGTTCCGCTCAGCGGTGGCGGCGAGACAGTGGCCCGCCGCTTCCGTGGTACCGGTTTTAAGGCCGTCGCAGCCTTCATACCAGAAAAGCAGTTTATTGGTATTATAACAGACGGTTCCCGTGGGCAGCGTCGTACTGACCAAGGAACAAAAATACATCACGGTCTCGTGATTGATGCTTTCACGGCAAAGGGTCGCCATATCCCGGGCCGTCGTATAGTGATTTTCCGCGTGGAGGCCGTTGGGATTGACATAGTTTGTCTGTTCCATACCCAAAGCCTTGGCTTTGGCGTTCATCAACGCCGCAAAAGCGGTGACATCGCCGGCGACTGTTTCCGCCACGGCATAGGCGGCGTCATTGGCGGAACAGACCATCATCATCTCTAAAACGTGTTTCAGCGTATCAGTGGTACCGACGGCACAGCCTGTTTTGGAACCGTCCTCCGCCACGGCCGCCTCCGAAAAGGTCACGGTATCATCGTAGGAAACCTGCCCGGCTTCGATGGCGTCAAGGGTGACCAACAAAGTCATCAGCTTCGTCATACTGGCGGGATAACGCAACTCGTCGGGGCATAGCTCATAGAGAATCCTGCCGCTGTCGGCGTCCATTAAGATGGCGGCGCCGACATCAAGACCCGGCGCTGTCTCCGCCTTAGGATCATAAGCGTCAAAGGCGCCCATCACCGTGGCGTAAGCCTTATCGCTGTAAGCGGGATTCGTTACGGCGGCGTCGGACTGAGCGTCCGCCTCCGTTTCGCCGAAGGCGACGGCGGAACAGCCGCCGATCATGGTAATCACGGCAATTAAAATGTAAAACAGTCTTTTTGTCATATTCATTCGTCGGTACGGTAACACTCCCATTTTCCTTCACTGTAAATTTCTATTTCTTCCGCTTCCGGCTCCGCCGCCAAGAAAGCCATGCGGAACGCTTGTTTCACCCCGGTGATCGCCGCCGCCGCGTCTTTATGGGTGTAAAGAACAGCGAGAACATCGCCCTTTTCCACCGTGTCTCCCACGGCTTTTCGCAGCAGAATCCCGGCGGCGGGATCGATGGCGTCGTTTAATCTCTGGCGTCCCGCCCCCAAAGCCATGGCGGCAAGACCGATCTTCATGGCATCGATATCGGTAACGACACCGTCCCTTTCGGCAAAGACCAACGTCTCCTCGGCGGGATAGGTCACGGCATCCAAGAAACGCCCTGTCTCAAAACGCCCCCCCTGCCCTTTTAACCAGGCGAGAAATGCGCGTTCTCCCGCGCCGCTGGCAATCAGTTTCGCGCAGAGGGCAACGCCATCCGCCAAAGAGGAGGCTTTGCCGCCAAGGTAAAAACCAAGGCCTCCCAAAACCAAGGCGTTTTTCCGCAGCGCGCCGCCGACTTCGCCCTTTAAGAAGCCATAGGCTTCCTGCACTTCCAAAGCGTTGCCCACGGCATAACCCAAAGGATGATCCATGGGAGTAAGCAGCGCCGCCACGCGGCGTCCGTCACGGCGGCCCAGCTCTACCATGAGCTCCGCCAATTTTTTGGCCTCCTTCTTTGTCTTCATAAAGCTGCCGCGGCCATATTTCACATCGAGAATGATGATCGACGCGCCGGTGGCAAGCTTTTTCGACATTACGCTGGCGGCGATCAAAGGCAGGGAATCCACGGTAGCCGTGACGTCCCTTAAGGCATAAAGCTTTTTATCCGCCGGCACCAGGGAGGCGCTTTGTCCCGTAACGGCGACGCCGTTTTTTTGAGCCAGTTCAAAAAAGGCAGACTGATTCAAATCGGTATTGAGGCCGGGAACCGAGGCCAATTTATCAATGGTACCGCCGGTAAAACCGAGACCTCTGCCGCTCATTTTGGCAACGGTTAAGCCCCCGGCGCGCCAGAGGGGGATCACCGCCAAGGAGAGTTTATCGCCAATCCCGCCGGTACTGTGCTTATCGATGGTTTGGCCGAGAAAGGACAGATCAAGTACGTCGCCGCTGTTTTTCATGGCCATGGTCAAGGCCACGGTCTCATCTTCGTTCATCCCCCGAAAATAGATGGCCATCAAGAGAGCGGCAATCTGATAGTCGGGAATCGCGCCCTTAACATAGCCGTCGATAAAATAGGCGATTTCTGCCGAATCAAGGAATCGGCCCCGTTTTTTCTTTTCAATGATATCTATTATTTTCATAGCGTCAATACATTTTCCCCATTGATGGCGGGAGCATTCTCTCCCGTCAACGCGTAATAGGCTGTGGCGCCAATATCCGACATGGTAGCAAGTATGCCCAAATCTTTTCCGGGCAATCCGGGAGCATACATCAAAACCGGCACGTATTCCCGGTTGTGGTCAATGCTCGCCGTTGTGGGATCGTTGCCGTGGTCGGCGGTGATGATCAGCAGATCCTCGGCGCCGACCAGCGGTAAAATGCGGTTTAAAGAACGGTCAAAATGCTTTAAAGCGTTGGCGTAGCCCAAGGGGTCGTTTCTGTGGCCATAAAGCATATCAAAATCCACCAGGTTGATAAAGTAAAAACCATCGCCGCCTTCGCGAAGCAGCGTGACGATTTCTTTCAAACAAAGTTCGTTGCCTTTGACGGGATAGGTCTGCTGAATGCCTTCCATATTAAAAATATCACCGATCTTACCGACGCCGCAGGTAAAAATATGCCGGTCGCATAAGGCTGTCAGGTAATTGGGCGCCGGAGGGCGCAGGGAAAAGTCTTTTCTGTCTTTGGTGCGCACAAAAGCGTGGGGCTCTCCGGTAAAGGGGCGGGCGATCACCCGGCCTACCGCATACTTGCCGACACAGAGGCCCCGGGCCTTTTCGCACAGGGCATATAATGCTTCCGCGGTGTAAAGCTTATCGTGGCAAGCAATTTGAAGCACGCTGTCGGCGGAAGTGTAAACGATGGGTTTCCCCGTGGCCAGATGTTCCTCGCCGTAATCTTCAAGGACCTGGGTACCGGAATACGGTTGGTTACAGAGGATGTCGGTATGAAAAGCCGCGGTCAAGGAATCGACCAAATCGGCGGGAAACCCCTGGGGAAAAACGGGAAACGGCTCTTTCAAGACAATGCCCATGATCTCCCAATGACCCGCCGTGGTATCTTTTCCTTTGGTGGTCAGGGGCGCTTTGCCGTAAGCGGCCAGCGGCTTTTCCACCGGTGGCACCCCGGTTAGGGGCAGAATATTGCCAAGGCCGAGCTTGCCGCAGTTGGGCAGCGAAAGACCGCCGACGGCTTTGGCCACGTTTTCCAAGGTATGACCGGGAGCTTCATCGTAGTCCGCCCAATCGGGGAGTGCTCCCGCGCCGGCGCTATCCAAGACAATCAAAAAAACTCTTTTCATAAACTGTGCTTAACTCCTTGGGTGGTATTTCTTAAACTCTTCCGTAATCGTTTTTTGCAGCAACTGAGTATAAATCTGGGTGGTGGAAAGATCCGCGTGGCCGAGTATTTCCTGAACCGTGCGAAGATCCGCCCCGTTTTCCAGCATATGGGCGGCGAGGGAATGGCGCAGAGTATGGGGGCTTATCGCGTCGCCGATGCCAACCTGGTCGCCGTAGTGTTTCAGCATCGTCCAAACACTCTGCCGGGATAAGGTGCCGCCGCGCTGATTCAAAAAAAGCGAGGGATTTCTTTTGCCCTTGAGAAACACGCCGCGGCATTGATTGAGATAGGCGTCGATGGCCGCCTCGGCATAGGAACCCAGGGGTACGATCCGCTCTTTGCCGCCTTTGCCGAAACATTTGGCGTAATGGAACTCCGGATGGACGTCGTCAAGGTGCAGGCCAACCAGTTCCGAAACGCGCATACCGGTGGCGTAGAGGGTTTCCAGCACCGCTTTGTCGCGGATACCTTTTCGCGTCGTGGTATCCGGCGCGGAAAGCAATAGATCGGTTTCGCCTTGCAGCAGTACGCCGGGAAGGTACTTTGTCAGCTTCGGGCTTTCTAAATTGGCGGTGGGATCTTTTTCGATGACCTTATCGAGAAGTAAGAATTTATAAAAAGAGCGGAGCGTGGAAATTTTCCGAGACAACGTTTTCGACGCCATCTGCTTTTTGCGGCAAAAGGCCAAAAAAGCGATGACCTCTCTGCGGTCGGCTTTGCTGAGGACAGCTTTGGCCGACATCTCCCGCAAATAGTGAAAAAAGTCAAGAAGATCATAGCGATAACTATCAATGGTATTGGGGGAAGCTCCCTTCTCCACCAACATGTAATCAAGAAAGGTTTCGATTTCCATGTTTTCCGCGACTTCGTTCATCTTCATCACCGCCTTTGTTCAATATACGCTATTATATCACCTTTTTACTTAATTTCCAAATATTCTTAACCACATCGCTTTGGTTTCCGTATCGGGAAAAGCCTCTACCCGGACGGGATCATCAAGTTTCTCAAAATCTTCGTCATTTTTTGCCAAAAAATCGTAAAAATGCGGCATTCCGTAACAAAGGGCGAGCAGGATGACGACGGCAATCAGCACTGCCGTGAGCTTCGCTTTCAAGCGTCTTAACGCAATGATCAACAATGGCGTCACTTCCTTCCCTTTGAGCCTATGAAAGGGAGGGTAAAAAGAGAACGCGGCGCATTGCGCCGCGTTCATAGGTCGTCGACAAAGTCTGATACGCGGCCTTTATCGACAGCCTAAACCTGCTTTTTATTTCGGAAAACAAACCGTAATCGTATAAGCGCCGTCTTCCGCCACCTCTTCCGTATAAACGATGTTCGTCCCGTTGCCGTCAGCATAAACCAGGGTATAAACGCCCTCCTCGGAAACGTTGCTGTCGATGAGGGAATAACTGAAGTTTTCATCGAGATAATCTTTGTAAAGATTGAAAGCCGCCGCCCCTACTTGGCCGTCGGAAATCTCATACGTATAAAGGTAGTGACCGTCCTTTTCCTCCTTACCGTCGGGATTTTCCCCGGCGATTTCCGTAAAGGATTGCAGCGTCACGGCGGTGGAGCTATAGACGGGATCAATGGGTTCTTCCCCACAGCCGCACAGGGCAAAGGCCGTTAAAAGAAGCAGGCAAAGGAATAAAACTCCTTTTTTCATCAGCGTTTTCCTCCTCTGTTACTTCACGGATTCCGCGGCGGCGTAATCCAAATGGATCGCGATGCCGGAAATACCCAGGACAAAATCGATCACGCCGAGATCGCTTTCCTTGATGCCCATGTTGGCAATGTTCGTATCAAATTTTTCACCGTAATCATAAGCGGAAATATCGGCGTTTTCCAAAACCTTATAGGTTTTCGTCCCCTTGGCGCTTTCCTCGGTGCTTTCCGTCGCCGCGGACATATCGTAAACAAGCTTGTTGGTGATGTTGTCGATGCTGAGGGCATAAGCCTTGACAACCGCTTCGTTTTCTCCCGCCGTCACGGAGATGACCTTATAGATTTGGGTTTCAAAATGATTGTCGCCGTCCTTGGCGCAGAGGAAATAGCCTGCCGCGGTGCTGAAAATATTGTTGGAAACAATATCGACATTATCCTGACTCCAGCGGGAGACCTCAAAACGGTCGGGCCCAAAAAGCTGATCCACGCCGGCCTGTAAATCGGCGATACTGTAAACATCAAAGGTTTTATTTGCCGCGTCGGCGCCGTAGGCCTTGCCCAGGGCGGTTTTTTCTTCCTCGCTGAGATAAGCGGTGGAAAGATCGTCAAAGGCCATGGTGGCCACGGGCTCGCTCAGCGCCGGCCAATAGAGGGGCGATACGCCGCTAACAAGTTCGTCTTCACTCATGAGCAGCAGTTCACCGCGGTAAACGGAAGTAATTTCATAAAAATAGATTTCCGCTTCGGTTTCGCTGATATAAGAAACCTCCTCTTCCTTTTGGCTGTCGCTATCTTCTTCTGTATTGCCGCAGGCGGCGAGGAACAACAAGGGCAACAAAAGGCAGAGCAGAATGAATGATTTTTTCATTTAGCTTCCTCCCCGGATGATTTGTTCCTATTTTACCTTGTTTTTGCCGTTCTGTCAAAAAATATAAGAAGCGCCGGAAAAAAAGGTCAAAAAGGCGGGGGATCTGCGGATGTTGTCGGAAAACCGGCAACATAACCTCTCGTCACAACGATAAAAAAAGCAGCCCCTTTTACGGCATTCTTTAATAAAAACGCCGCAAAAAGAGGCAAACAAAGTATAAAAAAGGAATCATGCCTACACATCATTCCCATTCCCAAAACTGGTAAAAAGATGGTGGTATCAATGAGCTCAGGCGAGACGATTCGCCATTTTCAGTTTGTCAGCAATCATCGCGATAAATTCGCTGTTGGTAGGTTTTCCTCGTTCCACATCGATGGTGTAACCGAAATATTTGTTCATCAAGTCGATGTTGCCGCGATCCCAGGCCAGTTCGATCCCATGGCGAATGGCGCGTTCCACCCGGCTTGCCGTTGTGGTGTACTTATCGGCGATCATGGGATACAGTTCCTTGGTCACAGCACCCAGGAGATTGATGTCTTCAATCACAAAGACGATGGCGTCTCTCAGGTACTGGTAGCCTTTGATGTGGGCCGGCACCCCCATTTGATGAAGAATGCCGGTGACCTCAACGTCGTAATTGCCGACTACCGGCACGGACGGTGTCACAGAAGCGTTGCTCCCGGCCAGCTGATGAATACGCATGGACATGCTTTGGAAGTCATACGGCTTCAGCAAAAAATAGTCAATCCCCAGTCTCACTGCCTCTTGTGTCATGTTTTCTTGTCCCATTGCCGTGGAGATGATAACCTTTGGCCGTTTTCCCGCACCATGCAGACGGTTTAAAACACCAAGTCCGTCCAAGCGCGGCATGATCAGATCCAGGATGAGAATATCCGGCTCGGTCTCCTCCACTAATTTCAGAGCATCCAACCCATTGTTCGTCATCCCCGCAACTTCCATGTCTTCGTGTGACTCAAGAAACTGTTTCAGACCTTCGCTGAAATTCTTGTTGTCATCAGCAATAATGATTTTAATGTTGTCTGTCATTTCTCTTCCCCCATATTATGATTGGATTATTTCTTGTAAGCAATAATTCTATGAAAACAATACAATTCCTTCTTCGTTTTGAAAATTTCTCAAAATAATTTTGTCGTTAACTGGCATATTTCGCCGAAGCAATATTTCTTAAAAGAAATCACGAGACGTCGCCTTCCTCTAACATACAGTAAATTAAACAACCGTAACCCTTTTTCGGCTGATTCACCATCACATACGTCACGGCGCCGACGAGCTTATTTTCCTGTATGATGGGGCTGCCGCTCATGCCCTGAATGATACCGCCTGTTTTTGCCAGCAGAGCCTCGTCGGTGACGGTAATGGCAAGGCCTTTCCCTGTTTCATCCTCGGCATTGATATCGGTGATTTCGATGTCGAACCATTCCATGGTTTCTCCGTTTAACACGGTAATGATCTGCGCCGCGCCTTCCTTCACCTCATCAGGAGAGGCCGTGGCGGCCACCGGCAGCAATTCGTTTTCAAGGGGCGCGTCAAGGGTACCGAAAACGCCGTAGATGCCGACGCGGTCAATATCGCCCTCAAAGGCGCCGGGGTTAAAGTAGCCGATTTTCTCCCCGGTACTGCCTTCGCCGGCGGCGTTGATGCCGCTGATGGAGGCCGGCAAAATTCTGCCGTAGAGTTGATCTTCGTTGCTGCTCACCGCTTCCGTTACCGTATGTCCCAAAGCGCCGTAGCGCTTGGTCGCGGGATCGTAAAAGGTCATGGTGCCGACGCCGCCGGTATTATCACGGACGTAAAGACCGATGCGGTAGCGGCCGGTTTCGGCGCAAGGATAGGATTTCACCTTTTTGATCTGGGTTTCTCCGTTCCTTTTGATCTCCAGAGAAATCTCACCGCCGCTGCCGCCGCTGTCGATCAAAGCCATGACGTCGTCGTCGCCGGTGACGGTAACGCCGTTGATTTTCGTGATACAGTCGCCCAAGGAGATACCGGCCTCTTTCGCCGGATAGACGGTTTTGCCGTTTTCATCGGTAACGGCGGAGTACCCCACAACGACGACGCCTTCGGTTTTCATAATCAACCCCACGGACTGGCCGCCGGGAACCAGTTCTTTCATCTCATATACGGAAACGGCGGCGCTGCGTACAGGAACAAAGCCAAAGAGCTTGGCGGCGAGATTGTATTCTCCCGTGGCCTCAAAGGCGTAATGTTCTACATCATCAGCGGTAACAAGTCCGTCGTTGGTAAAAAGCTCATAATCTAAAAACGCCGAAAGCAGTTTCGGCAATTTCACGGTGTTGCCTTCCTCCACAAAATAGTGGCGGTTTTGAACAAAAGGCGTCACCGCGGCCAACAGCAAAAGGGCGCAAAGCGCCGTCAGTAAATATTTCGTAGGTTTTCTGTTTTTCAAAATTTCATCTCCGGCTATCATTGATAGTTCTATTTTGCGCTGTTTTTTCCTGATCAAACAGGATAAATCAGGCAGCTTTGGCAAAGTCAGCTTCTGCGCGCCCACTTTCTTTGAGGGAAGAAGCACTTGTTTTTTTTTAAAAAAAGAGTAGAATAATATAAGAATACAATAAATATGAGACGAACAGGAAGCAAGGAGATCGCAATATGAGCATTGAGATTCAGAAAAGAGCAATATTAAAAGAAAAACCCGATGACGCGAGTTTAACCTTCGGCAAAGTTTTCACCGATTATATGATCGTGATGGAGCATGACGAAGAAGGTTGGCACGACCAAAAAATCGTTCCTTACGGCCCCTTTTCCCTGGAGCCTTCCGCCATGGTGCTCCACTACGGCCAGGCGGTTTTTGAAGGGCTCAAGGCCTACCGTACGCCAACGGGGAAGATCAATCTGTTTCGCCCCGCGGCGAACTTCAAGAGAATCAACCTCTCCTGCGAAAGGCTTTGCATTCCCAAAATCGATGAAGCGGCGGCCCTATCAGGCCTCCTCGATTTGGTTCATTTAGAGCAGGCTTGGGTGCCCTCCGCGGCGGATACCTCTCTCTACATTCGCCCTTTCATCTTTGCCACCGACCCTTATATTGGCGTCAAGGCGTCCACGAAGTACATTTACGCCGTCATCCTCTCACCGGTAGGGCCTTACTATGCCGAAGGGCTGAAACCCGTTAAAATCTACGTGGAGGACGAATATGTCCGCGCCGTCCGTGGCGGTTTGGGCTTTACCAAGGCCGCCGCCAACTATGCGGCAAGTCTTTTGGCTGGGGAAATCGCACATCAGAAAGGCTATTCCCAAGTGCTCTGGCTCGACGGCGTTTCCCATGAAAACGTCGAGGAAGTCAGCTCCATGAATATCTTTTTCAAATTCCGGGACGAACTGGTAACACCGGCGCTGAACGGTTCTATATTGGGCGGCATCACCAGAGATTCCATCATCAAACTGGCGAAACATATGGGGATTACCGTCAGTGAACGCACCCTGCCCATCGCCGAAGTTTTTGAACGCAGCGCCAAAGGCGAACTGGAAGAAGTTTTCGGTTCCGGCACCGCCGCCGTGGTCAGTCCCGTATCCGAATTGAACAAAAACGGAGAGATCATCACCGTCAACCACGGTGAAATGGGTCCCTTGACCGCCCAATTATACAAAACCCTCACCGACATCCAATGGGGAAAAACCGAGGATCCCTTCGGTTGGATTCAAGAAGTCAAATAAGGAACATGAAAGAATGAAGGAAGCAAGAGAGAAAACTGCGACGCCAAATAAATTTGATCTGGAAAAGGCAATCAACATCGCCCGGGACTATGCCATCTCCACAGGCATGGAGTGCTTTGTGCTCCCCGCGGATCAAAGTACCATCATCAACCCGTGTGAAGGGATGATCCACGAATACCTCTGCTACGGGCTCAATAGTGATGTTGCCAGAATGTGTATCAATCTCCACGCAGAAGGCGCCTATCTCGCCAAAAACGCCGGCTCCCCCCAATCCTACTATTGTCCCATGGGATTGCTCCATTGGGCTTCTCCCGTGATTGTCGACGGCCGCATCGCAGCCACCTTCATCGCAGGTCACGCCTTTTTGAATCAGTCCCAGGAAGAAATTTTAAGTTTCAAAAGCATTTCCGGCAAACACGAAAAACTGCTTTCCTCTTATCCCAAACTGAAAAAATCGCTGTTGCAATCACCGGTCATCAATGATGAGCGGCTGCAAAGTCTCAAGAACATGCTGGATATCATCGCGCACTCCTTCACCGACGGAGACATCTCCCAACATGATCTTCGTAACATCAGAGAAGCTTTTCGTAAAAGCTATGCCTACGATGCCCTATACACCGATGATATCTCCTGGAATACGCTGTTAACCGCAATCAAGGATAATGACCGCACAGCGGCGGCAAAAGCCTTGGACGAGGTCTTAAAAGAAATCCGGCAAGCGGCTGATCCCCAACCGGTGCAGGTCGCCCTGACCCAGCTGATTGTTTTCATCTACGATCATTCTTTGGAAAAAGAAGGACAGAATTTTCTATCGGAACGCTGTCTTAACGCCTTAAACGAGCTGGAACGGATCGATGACATCGAAGAACTGGCGGCCTGGGCTGAAATCAGTTTAAAATCCATGTTTGAAGCCAGCGCCCTCATTCCTTCCCTGAAAAACGCCGATATGCTTTTTAAAGCTGTTCAATATATCCAAGACCACTATAAGGAAAAAATCTCGCTGCAGGATATGGCCGATCACGTTCATTTCAGCGCCCCCTATTTCAGTAAGGTTTTCAAAAAAGAAATCGGCGTTACCTTTACAAAATACCTGACCAACGTGCGCATCGAAAAAAGCAAACAATTGCTGAAAAATACAGGGGTTGCGCTCTCCGATATCCCTCCCTTGGTGGGTTTTGAAGAACAAAGCTATTTCACCAGGGTATTTAGGGCCACCACAGGAATCAGCCCCGGCAAATACAGAGCCAGGAACGCCCAGTAACGCCCAATAAGGAACAGGCTTTCGGCGTTAGCTTCACTATTTTATTGCTGACGGACAAGAAAAAAGCAGCGGAGGAAGAAATCATTGGGCGGGAACGCGCTGCCATTTATCAGACACTGTACGGCCATACAGAGCGAAAAGACGATTGGCGCATCTTTTAGCGGCAGCATAAAAGGCTTACCCATGAATAGCAGCACAAAGAGATTCGGTTTCTGATCTTCTATCAGAAACCGACTTTTTTCATGATCCGCTGCCAAAAAATCCACAGATTCGTGGTAGATCATAAGAAAAAGCCGGCTTCTGATTGCAGAAACCGGCTTTCCTTTTGTCGGGGAGTTTTATGCCCCCCTTTTTTACATTATTTACGTTGCTTTCCGCTTATTCCGTTACGGCGTATATCGTCGCCGAGTTATTGGCAAAAAGCCGTGACTGGACGCTGACAGAAGCGCCGGAAAACAGCTGTCGGTTGCCTTCGGCATAGAAACCGCTGCTGTTAACAGTTCCTTCCGTGGCTAAGGTCAAATAAATCGTATAACGGTTTTCATAAGTAAGGTATGCCCCTTCTTTGTCGCCGCTAAAAATCGCCTGATAGGGCTGGGTTTCGATTTTCGTGATGGTGCCAAGCTTGCCGCCGTTGAGTTCATAAACAACTTCTCCCGTATGAAGAGCGTCAAGATAGAAAGCTTTTACGCCGTCGATTCGCACCACGGTGGTGAAGGTATCGTCTTTTTTCACGGAAATCCCATCATCACCAAAAAATTTATACGCGGTACCGGCGATCACCACAAGGAAAACGAGAATGATCAAACAGTCGATCACGCTGATTTTACCGAACAATTTTCCTTTTTCATCAATCATCATAACCCGGTTCCTCCAATTCCACACAGTAGGACAATCCCCCCACCGTAGACGTCCTGGCATTGACTTCGGAGCCGACCATCACCATGACGCCGTTCACCGTGGTTGCCGCCTCGCTGATATCCGCCTTGGCTTTCACCGTGACGCGCGCATTGTATTTCCCCTCCACCGCCCCGGAGTCTACCGTACCGTTATCCTCTTGATAACGGTCGACATAGTAAGGAATGAGCTCCGCCCCGGTGACTTCACCGATATAGGCGTCGGATTCCGTATAGTACAAGCTGTCGCCGATGATGATCTGGTCAACAAAATTTTCACTGACGCCTTTCACCTCCAGAACGTAGGTGATTTCCTGTTTTCCTGTGGATGCCGCGCTGTCGCCGACGTGATTGTGGGTAAAGTAATACGCCGCCGCGGCGATGATGGCGATGACGACAAGGAGGACGAAAATATCAAGGAATCCGGGTTTTCTTTTTTTATTCTGCATAAGTCCCACCTTCCAAAACTTTTTCATAGACCGCTTCCACATTGCGGGCATAAATTTCACCGGTAAAACGGCGCAAATAGATTTCCCTCGCCCCTTTGCCAAGACGTTCTCGGAGGGCAGGATCGTCCATGAGCAGACGAATCTTGGCGGCTAGATCTAAGGCGTTGCGGCTCTCAAAGAGCAGACCGTCTGCGCCGTCGTCAATGGCATAGGGATTGCCGCCGTAATCGCTGGCGATCACAGGCACGCCCATGCTGAATCCTTCCAAAAGGGCGATGCTACAGGCCTCGGTACCATAGGAAGCGTTCATCTGCACGTCGACGGCACTTAAAATCAGCGGCACTTCTTTGGTAAAGCCCAAGAAGATGATGTGATCCGCCAAACCTCTTGCTTCTACCTGCTCCTTTACTTCCGCCTCAAAACTGCCGGTACCGGCGATGATCAGCTTGAATTTACGGCCTTCGGCGGCCAGGGCGGCGGCGGCCTCGATGAGGAGCAGATGACCTTTGTACGGTTCGATCCGGGCCAAAATCGCCATCACAAAGTCGTCCGCGGCGATCTGCCACTTCTCTTTAAAGGCGGCCACCTCGTCGTCACCGCAGCGCGCCACGGGATCAACACCGTTATCCAGGGGAATGATCCGACCCGGGGAGATGCCGCTGTCGGTGAGATTTTTTTTGGCCGCTTCGGTCACGGCGATGATAGCGTCGGCATAATGCTCGTTGATTTTCTTGTTGATCAAGCGGCCGAGGCCTTTTTTCAATTTCGGATTCACCTCAAAAACGCTGTGGCGCGTATAAACCACCGGCTTTCCGCAGCGCTTCGCGGCGACGCGGCCACTGAAAGCGCCATGGGTATGGACGAGGTCGGGATCAACGGTTTTCACCAATTTTTTTAATGTCTTTATATCGCCAAAGGAAAACGAACGGTCGGCGATGGCCTCCACTTCGTATACCTTCATGCCGAAGGCCTTAAGCTCCGGAATCAGGGCGCTGCCGGCGGGAACCGCCGTTTCCATGAGAAAGCGTTCCTTATCATAATACTTTGCCATATTGATCAAACATTTACCGGCGCCGCCGATATTCTGATCACTGATGATATTGAGGATTTTTTTAACCATGGTTTTCACTCCTTATCAAAAACAGCGTTCCCCTCTTTGAGCACAAGCCGACTGACGGCGCTCACCAAACCGAGGATCAGGAAAAAGATCAAAAAGACGCGGTAATTATACCATACGTTATCGAAGACACCTTCGGCAAGATAACCGCCGACGGCGGCCATCATGGTCAACAGGAACCAGGAGGTCTTCGTTCCCTTGACTTTGCGGTGGGCCATATAAGCCACGGCGAAGAAGGCCAGCAGGAAGGAAAGAAGCAGGATCAGACCGCCGATGCCCATTTCTGCCGTTACCTGCAAATAGAGATTATGGGCATGGGGCGCAAAAACCTGACTGAGTTGATAGCGGGAATAAATCAGCGTAAAGGCATCTTGTCCCAAACCAATGCCGAGGAACCAATAAACTTCGAGCATACTCAAGGTACCGAGCCATATATTCATCCGATAAGAGGTGGAATGATCGGAAAAATTGACGATGGAGGCAAAGCGGTCCAAGATGCTGTCCGGCAGTAAAAAGGGCATGGCCGCCAGGATAAACGGCACAAAAATCAGCAGCTGCCGAACGCCCCAGCAAATCACGAGGAAAAAGATAAAGATCAGGGCCAGATAACAGCCGCGGGAATAGGTCAGGGCCAAATTCACCAAAAGCAGCAGTGCCGTACCGCCGTAAAACAGTTTCATCAGCGGTTTTTTCGCGACGTAGGCCATCACCGCCGCCATGGGCAACATCAGCAATAGGTACTCTCCGTAAACATTGGGATTTTCAAAGGTGGAATAAACCCGCAGCTGAAGCGTGGTAAAAAGCTCCGTGTCGGTCCAGGTGGTATTGACACTGCCACTTAAATATTGATAGAGGCCGACGAGGCCGCAGAAAAAGGCGGCGGCGCAGCAGAGAAAAACCATGACCTGAAGGGTTTGCTTTTTCTCCGCCAACCAAAGCATCAGAAAGTAGCCCAAAATAAAACAACATTCCAGAAAAGCGATTTGCGTTGATTTCAGCGGCGTAAAGCTGGTGACGCCGTAGAAAAGCAGACATATGGCAAAGGCCGCGAGGAACGCACCGGTGTTATCGAGATGAAATGCCCGTTCAGCACCGAGCATCTGACCGACGAGATAACAAAGAAAGGTGACGACCATGAGACCGGCCAAGACCATGGTTGGCAGAAAGGGCGCGGCAAAAAGGATCAGCAAGAGTCCTGTTACCGGAAAATACAGCAGGATCAAGCCGCCAAGAAGCGCGGCAACGAAAAGAGCGCCACAGGGAAAGCCGAAGAAAACCCCGATCATGCTGGCGATCATGGCAAAGAGAAAGGGTACCCAATAGAGACCGCGCCCGGTGATCACAGCGTCTTTTTTGACCTCGCAAAACAACCCGATCAGCCTGGAATGGCCAAGCAAGGTCATCAAGGAGCAGGGCGCCGCCAATAAAAGGAGGCCCAATAGCGCCACGGCCAAAAAAGCGTAAGGACCGCCGCCGGTGTAGGCCAAAGTAGCCAGTCCCAGGAAGAAACTGCCCAAATAGGCGACGGGCAAATGACGCCAATCGCCGAAAACCGCACCGGTATATTCCGCCAAAAGAGAATGCTCCTTTAGGACTTGTCCCTTGACGCCGATGGCAGGGAAAAGGGACCATAGCCTATGAATCCCTTGTCCGAAAAGGCTCTTTTCCCCGCAATCATAACCCTTTTCATTGCCCAGGGCAGAAAAAAACAGGCTATGCGCCACCATTCGGTCAAAACCGCGGCCCACAGCACCGAAAAAACGGCCGGTCACACTATGCCTGCCGTAATATAATAATTTCTGATACGCTGCTTCCGGGAAATTCATGCCCTTTCCTTTCTCACACGGATTCAGTTATTCTTTCTAATTCTTGTTATATTATAATCAAAAAAGGCGCTTTTGGCAATATGAAAAACAAAAACTCCCGCAAAAGGGTATTTGCGGGAGTTTATTTTTACCCCGGAGATCAGGAGAACCCGAAATCGTATTGAGATAGGCCGTATTCTTCCCGCAGGGAAAGAAGTTCTTTTTGTACGGCCTCGTTCACGAGAACGCCTTTGTCTTTTGTCTCCATATAATGAAGGTATTCTTTTTCCCCGGCGGTATAAATCCTTTCTTCCCCAGGCACTGTTTGGGAATGGCGCAGCTGACGCAGGATATCACCGGCGGTCTTTTTAAAGACGTCGGCGCCTTCAAAAGCCTCGGTATCAATGGCGACGAAAAAGTGGCCGAGATGATAGGGTACTTTTTCTCCCTTTACGCCGATGCCGGAGAGCATCTTCATATAATTCCCGGCTTGAAGGGCGGCGGAGAGAATCTCAATCACCACGGCATAACTGTAGCCCTTGTAACCGGCGAATTCTTCGCCGATACCGCCCAGGGGCGCAAAGGCGGCGTTGCCTTTGACCAGGGCGTCCAAAATGGCGGCGGAATCCGTCATCGTCTTACCGTCGCAGGTGATGACGAGCCCCGGCGGCGTTTCTTTATGCAAGCGTTCCCACTTTTCGATTTTACCCCGCTGGGAAATGGAGGTGGCGCAGTCGATGACAAAGGGAAAGGCTTCATCGGTGGGCAGGCCGAAGGTCATGGGATTGGTGCCCAGCATATTTTCAATGCCGAAGGTCGGCGCGATGGAGGGGCGGGCATTGGTGCCGGTAAAACCGACGCAATCGGCTTCCGTTGCCATGGTGGCGTAATACCCGGCAATGCCGTAATGGGTCGAATTCCTCACGGCGCTCATCCCCATGCCGTACTTTTTCGCCTTGGCAATGGCCATATCCATGGCTTTATAAGCGATCACTTGGCCCATGCCGTCGTGACCGTCGATCACGGCGGTGGTCGGCGTTTCTTTCACAACCTCAAACTCGGTGACGGGATTTTGAATCCCGGCTTTGATCCGATCAATATAAATCGGTTTAAAACGGTTGATCCCATGGGAATCGATTCCCCGGCGATCCGCTTCCAGTAAAACATCGGTACAGATTTTCGCGTCCTCTGCGGGAACACCGCAGCCGACAAAAACATCGGTCACGAATTGCTCCATGGTATTCCAGTCGACATATTTTTCGGCCATTATTTACACCTCGTTTCATTATAAGCGATATCATTATATCATTGCTGTGAAAAAAAATCCATAGATTAGACGCCCTTTGTTTTACTTTTTCACAATTTATGCTATAATAAGCAACGGAAAAGAAATCACGGAGTTCATTATGATAAAATCGCCTTTTTTACGGTGGGTATTCCTGCTTCTCCTCACTGCGGCCGTTGTGTTTACGGTCACGGCCTGCAAGGGAGAAAGCACCAAGGAAGATACCGCCTTCACCGCCACCGGCGGCATCCACATTGCCACGAAAAACACGCCGGAACAGAATATCCTGGCCAACCTGGCCAAACTGCTGATTGCGGAAAAGATGGGAGTCGACGCGGAAATCGTCTATTACGACGATTCCACTTCCGCAACGCTGCTGCAAAAACTTGACCGTCAGGAGATTCAGCTTTTCTTCGATTATTCCGGCTCTCTCGCGGTCAACGCTCTGGCCATCGATACCGATAAGGTCAATACCGCCACCTTATTGATGGACGTGCAAAATACCGTCAAGAAGCAATATGAGATCAGCGTTTCCGAAGAAATCGGTTATAACAGCACCACCTCGCTGTATATGATGTCCGACCGCAATGAGGAATTGGATTCTCCCTCCAATATCAGCGCCATCGCCAAGCTTTCCGATCAACTGACTGTTGGCATGGAAGAAGATTTCTATTCCCGCGTCGATTGTTACGAGGCTCTTTGTAAAACTTATGATTTAAACTTCAGCAAAGCCACGGTTTACCAGGAGGAAGACGGATTCATGGCCTTGGCCAACCATGACATTGATCTTTTCATCGCCGATTCCGTCAGCCCCTACTACAGTCTTTTCGACATGGTACCGCTGAAAGACGACCAATATTTCTTCCTGCCCCAGGACACCTGCTATCTCGTTTCCGATCAGGCGCTGAAGAATTATCCGGATTTGGAGAGCACCCTATCGCTGATGGAAGGACTGATCTCCACCAGTCGCATGTCGTTGATGATTCGGCGCATTGATTGGGAAGGCAACAACATTGCGGATTACCTCTATACGTACTTGCGGGCGAACAACATCATATGAATCAGCGAAACCCTTCGCCAAAAGGGGCCGGTTTCCTTGGCGCAGCATCCTTGCCGAATCACGGCAAAAAACGCCGAAAGCCCTACTTTCGGCAATCAGCTGAACAAACAGAAATGAGGCCGATTATGAAAATCATGATTGCTTCGGATCTCCACGGATCCTTAAAATACGCGAAAATAATGAGAGACCTGTATGAAAAAGAACAGGCAAAACGATTGATTCTCCTGGGCGACCTGCTCTATCACGGCCCCCGCAACGACCTGCCCGAGGAATACAATCCCAAGGGCGTCATCACGCTGCTCAACGAAATGAAGGAGGAACTGCTTTGCGTCCGCGGCAACTGTGAGGCCGAAGTGGATCAAATGGTTTTGGAATTCCCCGTGATGGCGGAATATATGATCTTTTTTATGGGAGGCCGGATGATTTTCGCCACCCACGGTCACACCTGGAACACCAAAAACCCGCCGCCGCTGAAAGCAGGGGACATTCTGCTCCATGGCCATACCCATATTCCCGCCATCGAAGATCTCGGCAAATACCATTACCTGAACCCCGGTTCCCTCTCGATTCCCAAAAACCGTACGCCCCATTCCTACATGATTTTGGAAGACAGCATTTTTACCGTCAAAGACCTGGATCAAAAGGAATATTTATCCATCGATTTAAGCAGATCAAGCCAATCATAGAAAAGAACAAAGGGAGCGTAAAAATACGCTCCCTTTACGATGACAGAAAACCATAAAACAAGAGAGGACGCCCAATGGGCGCCCTCTCTCAGACTGTAGACAAAATACGCATCAGCGGATTTTGGGCTACAGGATGATAGGCCGCCGAGAAAGGCTTATACACGGTGAACGCTTTGGCCTGCGGCTGCGCCGTGTACACGCTAGTACACAAGCTGTCGCGGGGCAAAGAGTTCGCCGCGTATCGGACTTTGTCGACGGCCTAAAGAGAGGACGCCCAATGGGCGCCCTCTCTTTCTTTTTCACTCATTCCTATACAGTATTGCCTCAAGGCATTGGGTTGCCACCCCAAACCAGATTGAAGATAAATTTATAGCACCCTCTTCAAAATGTATTGACAACTCAATTTGAGCCGCCACCCCAAACCAGATTGAAGATAAACTGCATGGATTCCGCTCTGGTCGCCGTGTTCAGAGGCTGGAAGTAAATATTCTTATTTTCCTTACCTCCTCCCGGTTGGGAAGTGGAAGTATCCGCAGGCGCGGGATAACCGTTGACCAAACCGGCATCGGCCAGGTTCATAACGGCTTCATAGTACCAGGCGCCTTTGGGGACGTCTGCAAAGAACATCTGACGCCACGCGGGAAGAGCGTCTCCGTAGACATCCGTAGCGATTTTATACATGATCTGCGCGATTTCAGCGCGGCTGATATAATTGTTGGGCTTAAAGGTTTTGTCCGGATAGCCGTTGATATAACCGCTATCCACCATATACATCACCGCGTCATAGTACCAAGCGCCGCTCTTCACATCGCTGAAGGTCAGGCTTGCCGCGGAAGAAGAAGAATCAGTAGACGGATAGAAATACATGTAATCTTCTGCTGCATTGAGCAAACCATAGCACATCTTAGCAAATTCAGCGCGGGTAACCTGATTCAGCGGACGGAACGTGCCGTCGCCGTAACCGTTGATGATACCGGTATTATAGCCAAAGGCGACCGCTTCGCCATACCAGCAAATAGTAGGAACGTCGCTGAAACGGTTCGACTCAATCCACCAGGGGTTGGTGATGGCATAGTTGCCATTTTCATCAAGAACCAGCAACGCCGCCCAAGTATCTTCATCGTAAACGTCAATGCTGACATAGACTTCGTATACTTGTTTTTCATCATCATAATCGATTTCGAGGTCATCCGTTGCCCAGTAATCGTATTGCAGATACTCTTCAGAATACATGGATTGACCCATGGCAGTAAGATCATCCGTACCGTCCTTGGTTAATACGTAGAAGCCTTGAATGTCGGCGAGGCTTGAAACCTCAACCTGAGCGTTGAATTCAGAATACTGATAAACCTTATAGGTTTCACCGGGAATCTTGTTCATATCAAGAACGGGGCCGTAAGTGACATAGGAATTCCCATTCACCGTCGCTTCGGAGAAAGCGAGGCCGTTATCTTTGACATAGTCGCCTTTGGTGTTTTCGGTCACATCGGTACCGACATAGGCATACGTGCGGACTTTCCCGGAAGCATACCAACCGCTGCCTCTATTATTGCTGTAGTTGTTTTTATCGGAGAAGCCGGGATATCTCACATCGTGGGTATCGGAACCGCCGACGAGATAGTGGGCTTTTTCCGTAACGACGTCGTCGCCGTTAACATCCTGATAAAGGGCGGTGCCGTCCTGATAGGAGGTCCAAAGATCCGTGGTGGAAAGCAGCACTTCGACGTTTTCACTGTCTGCGCAGCTGGCGTTGATTTCGATACTATCGTAATCATCGGTATAGCCGCCGGGAATGGCGTCTACAGAATACGCGTAGAACAGGCCGTAGGAATACCAGGGATGGTTCGCGGTGATGGCGGCGCCGTTGTCATGGGTCTGTTTGACAAAGACCGGCAGCTGTGCAAATTGGTTCATCACAGGGTTTTTCTGATCGACGTCAAGGAAGTGCGTATATCCATCGGCATTCAAAGGAATGACATTGAAATGCGCCCAGGAGCAGGAAATTTCTTCGGAAGGTACAAAACCGGAGAGGCCGTAATCAGCGCTGAGATCATACATTTCCTCATTGTTGGTGGTGAAGTCATGGTCGGTCATGAAGCCAACATCCAAACCGGAGGCGGCCAAGGATTTGGTGACATCTTCCGGCGCGGAGAAAGCGTCGTTCTTGTTGCCGTGATGATGAACATCACTGCTAAGCCAACCTTCGGGCGCGCTGTATACCATTTCGATTTCAGGATAAAGGGTGGTGGAATCAGCGGTGTTGCCCGTTATTTCCATCGGTTCGGAATAGAACCAATACCCTTCACCGTAAACCACAACTTTATACTCACCGGCTTCCACTTCAAAATCGATTACGCCGGTGCTCTTACCTTTGCTATCGGCATCGGTGTAGTAAACGCTATCGCCGTTGAAACGGACCGTGGGATAAGCGCTGACATATTTACTTGCGCTTTCATCCCATTCAAAGACTTCGATCTTGGCAAAGATGGGATTGCCTTCTTTGTCTTTGACCGTCATCTTCATGTTGACTTTGGCCGCTCCGGCCGCGAGAGCGCCGGCCGCAAAGGTGTCGCCATCATTCTCAATGGTCATCGTGTCGCCATCGGCATAGCCTTTGGCTTCCAGATACATGGTATAAGTGTCATCGTCCTGAGGTACCTGGAAGGAGAAATTGCCGGTGGCATCGGCATTGTACCAACCGATGGTGGCGCCGTTTTTATTCACAACAACCGTACCGTTGGCCACGGTGGTGCCGCTGACCGTTGTAAACGCGGGAACAGCGTTGACGTCATAAATAAGATCGTTCAGCCCTTCAAAATCAGCGGTATCGCTCATGACGATGTAAGTATCCGTCACTTTGGTTTCATCCGCCGCATAGGTACGATGATCTCTCAGTTCTTTATAACCGACAGAACCGCCGATTGCCGTAGACTGCGAGCTGTAGTAGCCGCAGAAGTATTCGATACCGCCGGTCATCGCATAGGAACCGATGGATTGGTCGATACCGAACATCGCGCCGCCGTCGTCACCTTTGTTCGTCACGGAGAAGCGGTTTTTCACTGATACGGCACTACCGGTCGTGTTTTTGAAAGAGTTGAACATGTAAGCAAAACTCGCGTCGGGAGCGATGCTGTAATACGTCGCCACATCAAATTTCGTACCGCCGATATCATAGATGCGGAAAACCTTAACTGCCTTAAGGCCGCCGGTGCCCACTTCCGCTTTGGCGTCAAAATCATAGTTGACAAGGGAGAACTGCACCACGCCGCAGTTATCGGGCGCCCAGGAATCCCAACCATTCACGAGAGGTTCAATGGACCAGGTCATGTCGCGGTTCCCGGCAGCGGTGGTCAGTGCGCCGCTGGTATAATCCACCGTCCCTACGTCAAGAACGGAACCTGCGGGATAACCCCAGGGATTGCGGGTACCGACGGCAAGGACGATACCGCAAACACCGTTGGTCATGATGATGTCGTCGCCATGAATGGCTTCGCCATTATCAAAAAAAGTATTGGTGCCTTGCACGTCGCCGCCTGCGGCTTTCCAAGCGTCAAGGGTACCGATCCAAAGATCGGCGGTAACATAGCCGCTGGAAATGTCTGATGCTACGTCATACTGATTGGGGTCGGCTGCGCCGCTCACAGAAGTACCCGCACCGCTTTGGGCGGCAAGAGCACCACAAGAGAAGGACAATACCAAAGCCATAATCAGAATGACTAAAAGTAAGTGTTTTTTCATGAAATAATCCCTCCTGATAAAAATTCTTAATAATAAACGCGTTTAAAATATTCAGTTGTCTACCCTCTCTCGCTCCTTTCCCTCATACCTTTATATTTAAATGAACGTTATTGACATTTTAGAGTAACCTGATTGACATTTTAACGAAAATAAAAACTTTGTTTTCATCCCCGTATATTCCATAAAAAAACCATCGTTTCACTGTATTTTATTATCAAAGAGCCACAGAATTTACGGTCTTCCCTGCTTGTGCCGGGCAGGCGTTAAAACGCCCTGTCCAAATTGGGGCCATTCCTGGCCGAAGCCTCAAAAAAAAACACCGACCCCACATTTTCTCACCGCTTTTTCATCGCGGACCCATCGTAATTTCTTCCTTAATTTGGAATTATTATATCATATGTTATAAAAAAAAGCACTACTATTTTTAAAAATTTTTCGATTTTTTATGAATATTTCGCCATTGCTTCCGATTGTCTTTAACCCGACTATACCCCTCCTTTTACAAGGCACTTTCACAGAAAAGCTGTCTTGGGCAGAGAGTTCGCCACGGATCAAGCTTTGCCAGCGATCGAAAACAGCGTTCTCTGCAATGCTGTTTTCGTTGCATAAACCGCATATTGCTCTAGCCGCAAAAATTTAAGCAAAAGAAAAAGCCGGCCTCTTAACGGAGAAACCGGCTTTCATTTTATGAAGTTTTTTTAGGGTATTAGTAAAAGACGATTGACGTCAACAACGTTACTTCGGCATCCGATGCCATCTCCTGGTAAAGAGAGGTCAGATCCGTATCGTAATAATCGTACTGAACATCGGAAGGATAGGCGACGAGATACGTATAAGCGTCGGTTTCGCTTAAAATCCGATAATTGGGGATACTCTGATAGTCACTCCCCGGCGCATAGCGACAAATGGAGAGCAGCAAGCCACCGTAGCCCGCCTCGTCGTTTTCCGTATTGTAGAAGGTCACGACATCATTGGCTTCATCATAATCATAGTGACCTGCCCAGGAAGACGGAATCTCCGCGTAGAAAAAATCACCGTAATACGTTAGGTCGGAATATCCGCCGTCGTCAGCGTCGGCATCGTAGTCGTAATCATCATAATAATCATCATAATAATCATCGTAATAATCATCATAATATTCGTATTCATCGTAGTGATTAAAAAGACTTCTCATGGAGAAATCGCGGTCGCTGCCTGCCACCGCAACAATGGTCAAGATCAAACTGATCAATAAAATACCGCCAAGAATCGAGCCGGCAAAGATAAAAAACTTTTTCTTGCCAAATTGCTTTTTGGCCGACGACGCCGAGACGTTGGCGGGGGATGCCGCAGCAGCGGGAACCGCTTCTTGCGCCGCAGTTTCCGGTAACGGTTCACCGTTGGCGGGGGATACCGCAACAGCAGGAGCCGCTTCTTGCGCCGCCACTTCCGGCAACGGCTGACCGTCGGCAACCGGTTCCTCTTTCACCTCATTCTGGACAGAAACGGGCACGCCGCATTCTTTGCAGAATTTGGCATTTTCCGCCAATTCCGCACCGCAGTTACTACAATAGGCCATGGATCCATCACTCCTCCCCTATTCAATTAGGGCAATTTCTCGCCTGTAAAGAGTATATCAAATAGCACCCCGAAAAAGACCGCCTTCCTCGGCGTTTCGTAGTCTATCGCGCACTGCCGGGAAGCGTAAAACCGGGAAATAGCGGTTTAGATCGGTCAAAAAAAGAGAAAAACCTCGATCAAACCGATTCTTTCGTCAAATTTGGGTCCGTCCTCTTTTCTGACGATCCCTTTATCGACCCGCTGTTGACTTTATTTTCACACAAAGCCCAAATATTGTCAATACCGCTTTTCGCGGCAGCCTGATTTTATGCTTTTTCCGGCTGAGAAAAGCGCCTCCCTGCCTTTAAAGGGAATAGAGTTCCTTTTGCGAAGCCATGCTGATCCCGGCTTCCCCCAGGATACTCACGGTTTTCTCGGGATCATCCACCCGAAAGATCATATAGGCGCTCCCCGCTTTTCTGGTGATGAAGGCGTAGGCGTATTCCAGGTTGATTCCGGCATCCCGCAAAACGCTCAGAATCCTAAGGAGGCTGCCGGGATGATCTGCCACTTCCACGGCGAGTACCGGGGTAATATTATAAATGTAGTTTTCTTTGGCCAAAACTTGTTTTGCCTTTTCGGGGTCGTCCACAATCAGGCGCAAGATACCAAAATCAGAGGTATCGGCAATGGACATGGCCCGCATGTCGATGCCGTTATCCGACAGAACCTTCGCCACAGGAACGATGGTGCCCGCCTTGTTTTCCAAAAAAACAGAGAGTTGTTGAATCATCATGAGCTTTCCCCTCCTTATATTTTACGTTTATCAATCACGCGGACAGCTTTACCTTCACTCCGGGCAATGGTGCGGGGTTCGACCATATGAACGGCGGCATAAATGCCGAGCATTGATTTTAAGGCGTTGACGATCTCCTGTTCTTTTCTGACGATGTTGCCGGGGGTATCGGAGAAGATTTCCGGCGTCATTTCCACCATCACGTCGAGGGTATCGCTGTTGTTGACGCGATCCACGACAAGCTGATAGTTGGCGGGCATACCCTTGTTGAGCAACACGGTTTCAATCTGGGAAGGAAAGACGTTGACGCCTCTGATGATCAGCATATCGTCGCTTCGGCCCATGGGACGAGACATCTTCACCAAAGTTCTGCCGCATGCGCAGGGCTCTGCCGTCAAAATAGCGATATCCCTGGTACGGTAGCGCAGCAACGGGAAGGCTTCCTTGGTGATACTGGAGAAAACAAGTTCCCCTTTTTCCCCGTAAGGCAGCACTTCGCCGGTATCGGGATCGATGATTTCGGGGATGAAGTGGTCTTCGTTGATGTGCATCCCTTCCTGGGCGGCACATTCATAGGCCACGCCGGGGCCGGAAATTTCCGTAAGACCGTAGATATCATAAGCTTTGAGGCCGAGGCTTTTTTCCAAATCGCGGCGCATTTCCTCACTCCAAGGCTCCGCGCCGAAAATCCCGGCCTTCAAACAAAGCTGATCCTTGATGCCCCGCTCGGCGATGGTTTCCCCGAGATATGCCGCGTAAGAGGGGGTACAGCAGAGAATCGTCGCTTTTAAATCAACCATAAACTGGAGCTGACGGTCGGTGTTGCCGGAAGACATCGGCAAGGTGAGACAACCGGCTTTATGGGAACCGCCGTTCATGCCGGGACCGCCGGTAAAGAGGCCGTAACCGTAAGAGACCTGCACCACGTCTTCATCGGTACCCCCCGCCGCCATAATGGCGCGGGCGCAGCAATCTTCCCAAAGCTCCACATCTTTTTGGGTATAAAAAGCCACCACACGCTGGCCCGTGGTGCCGCTGGTAGACTGGATGCGCACGCAGTCTTTTAACGGTTTCGCCATTAAGCCATAAGGATAGGCGTCTCTCAGATCGGTTTTGGACAAAAACGGCAACTTATATAAATCCTTTACAGATTCGATATCAGCGGGAACAATTCCTTTTTCTTCCATCCGTTTTCTGTAATAAGGGACATTTTCGTAAACATGCTTTACCTGCCTTAAGAGGCGTTCGTTCTGCAAAGCGACGATTTCCTCTCGTTGGGCGCATTCGATTGCCGGTTGATAGTAATTTGCCATGAAAAACACTGCCTTTCTCGTTATACTTACGACAGTATAATATAAAAGTTATCGGATGTCAATAAAGAGATTATGTCAGGGAAAGCGGAATATCATTGCCCCTTTTACATGAGGTCCTAAAAGTACCAAGTTTTTGTCCTATTCTTCGAAAAACCGGAAAAACCCGCTGAAAAAGCAGGAAAACATGGAAGAAGACAGAATTTTTACTAAAACAGCGCGAGGTGATTCCATGAAAAAAATCTCCATCGACATCATCGCCGGTTTTCTCGGCGCGGGCAAAACAACCTTGATCAATAAGCTCCTTGACGAAGCCTATATCGGCGAAAAAGTGGCCGTATTGGAAAACGAATTCGGCGCCGTCGCCATTGACGGCGATTTCATCGATACTGCCGGTAAATCCGGGGTGCAGGTCACGGAAATCACCAACGGCTGCATCTGCTGCACCTTGCGTTCCTCCCTCACCGCGGGCCTCCTCGAAATCTGCCGTGATTTCGCCCCGGACCGCATCATCATCGAACCCACAGGCTTGGCAGACCTGGAGGATATCGCCGCTCCCATCGAGGACGCGGCGAAGGAATGTCCTCTCATCATCGACCACGTGATCACCGTGGTCAGCGCCGAACATTACGAGGCGCTGAAAGCCACCATCGGGCCATTTTTGACAAAGCAGATCGCCAGCGCCGGCCTCGTGGTCTTGTCCCGAACCGAAGCAGCCGCCGCCGCAGCCATCGGTGAAGAGCTGCGGAAAAACTTTCCCGCCCTCCCGGTCATTGCCGAACCTTGGTCCCACATCAGCGGCCTCACCATACTTGATCTGGTAAAACCGTACTGCCGTGATGACCACGGCGGCCAGGAACACCACCATGACGCGGATGATCACGACCACGACCATGACCACGGCCACCGGCATACAGCGCCGGCGTACCGTTATTATTGCGCGAAAACCCACCGCCTTTTCGAAGAAGCGGAAATCATGGCTCTGGCTGCGCTTTTCCGGGGAGAAGAGGGCGGCGAAGTCTACCGCGCCAAAGGAATTCTGAAAGGAGCAGCCCACGGTTTCCGCTTTGATTTTGTCGGCGGCAGCTTTTCCCTACAGCCTTTTGAGGTAAGCGGGGCAGGTAAGTTCACCGTCATCGGCAAAAACATCGATTCATCCTTCTGGGAAAAGACCGTCGGCGCAGAAGCTCTATGAGCCATTACGTTACCGCAGACCTCCACGGCTGTTACGACGCCTTTATTGATTTGCTGCAAAAAATCGATTTTCAGCCGGAAGATACCCTCTACGTCATCGGCGACGTGGTCGACCGCGGCCCCGAGGGCGTTAAATTACTGCAATACATCAAGAAAACCCCCAACATCATCCTGCTTTTAGGCAATCACGAAGTGATGATGAGGGACGCTTTGGCCAGCGGCGACAACGAACTTTGGTTTTATAATGGCGGCATGATGACGTTTCATCGTTTTTCCCGCCTCTCCAAAGAAGAGCAGACGGAAATCAAAACATACCTCGCGGACTTGCCGCTTTTTCTCGACGTCACGGTGAAAGGCCGCAAATTTCGGCTGATCCACGGCTGCCCCATGGCCGATGAAAACGATGTGGAAAACAGTGTGTGGGAGCGCCCCGATCCCGAGGAGGTTTTTTTTACCGATAAAACCGTCATCGTCGGCCATACCCCCACCATGTGTTACGGCGACGATTTCCATATCCTCCACGGTAAAAATCTCATCGACGTGGACTGCGGCTACGTCTACCGCGGTCTTTTGGGCTGCCTGCGCCTGGAAGATATGAGGGAATACTATATCTCCTGAATGGGCAAAGCAGGCGGCGGCTTCTAAAAACCGTTCTTCCAATCCAGGGGAAGGCGGTAAAACAACATCTTACCCTCCATTGCTTCGTAAATTTTCTGACAGCATATAAGAAAAGATTCGGCATCTGATTGTTCAGACACCGAATCTTTTTCTGTAAAAAACGCAAGGGTTTTTCAGCTTTTCGCAATGGTTCTTCTATTTTTTAATCTCTCTTCGCATCCTTAGGACTTTCGGAAAAGAGCTGTGGTTCATTCATATCCTGAGCATCCTGAGCACCCTGAATCGTTTCCGTCAACGCTTCAACGGTTTCCCCGCCGCTTTGCGTTTCTTTGCCCCTTCTTTTTCGAATCCGTTTTCTGTGCAGTAAGTCATACATCACCGGTACCACGATGAGGGTCAGCACTGTGGCGTAAACCAAACCGCCGATGGTGACAATGGCCATGGGCTGCACCATTTCAGCACCGGAGCCGATCCCCAGAGCCAAAGTCACCAAAGCCAGCACTGTGGTGAGAGCCGTCATGATAATGGGACGCAAACGGGTTTTACCACCTTCGATCAGGGCCTCTGTCGTATCCATGCCGCTGTCCACGAGGATGTTGACAAAGTCCACCAATACGATGCCGTTTTTCACAACGATGCCGCTTAAAACGAGGAAGCCCAAAAGGGCGATGACGCTGACGTCAAAACCGGTGAGGAACAAGGCCAGAAAACCGCCGGTAAAGGCAAGGGGTATCGTAAACATCACGATAAAGGGAGAACGCAGCGACTGGAATTCGGCGACCATGATCAGATACATCAACAATATCGCCATGGCAATGGCCTTGACCAAATCCGTCATATATTCGTTGACCGTGGTGCTCTCTCCGCCGACTTCCACGCTGATACCGGCGGGGGTTTCATATTGATCAGCACATTTTTCCACCGCGTCGGATACTTTCGAGATGGCATAACTGTCACTGACCGTAGCGGTGATCGTCATATAGCGCTGCTGACCGTCGCGGTAAATCGACGCGGGGCTGTCTTCTTCCTCCACCGCCGCGATATCGCCGACGATGATGTCACTTTCTTCGTCAACGATAATGTCACTAACGTCATTGATGCTCATCTTTTCTTCCCCACCGTCAATGACAAAGACGGCGTATTCACTGCCATCCACCATCACCGTGGTAGCCGCTTTGTCGGCAGCAATATCCTGGGAAACCGCCATATAGACCTGGGATACGGTTAACCCCTCTTTCATGGCTTTATCTTTATCCACTGTCACCATCAGCTGGGCGGTGGGATGCTCCATGTCCGTGGTAACCTCAGCCACGCCGTCTACTTCGGCCACGGCGTCGCCGAGGCCTTTGGTAAAGGAGGACATAGCGGAAAGATCCTCCCCTTTGACGGTCAGAGTCACGCCGGTACCGCCCAGATAGGCCATGAAGTTGTTGCTATTTTCCATATCAAGTTCACAGTCATGTTCCGCTGCGGTGGCGGCCATGACTTTTTTCAATTCGTCGCTGTCGGCGGGAGCATCCTCATCGAGAACCAGATAAAAGGATATGGATTGGGCATTGGAGGCCATGGCAGCATAAGAGGTATCCGCATTGCTGCTCATGGAACCGACGCCGCTGACGCCACGAACCTTCAGCGCCGCGGCGGTCACATCATCGGCGGCGGCATAGAAATCCTTATCGCTGAGATCTTCTTTTTCCGTGGTCAACGTTGCCGTCAACTCCGTTGAGGTGTAGTCGGGCATGAAGGAGAAGCCGCGGCTAATGCTCAGCGCGGCGCTGCCAAAGAGAAGCACTGTGATGAGGATCATGGTAAGCGCCCGCCGTTTCAGGGACCAACGAACGGCAGCTTCATATCTTGCCTTCAGCCAATCGAAAACCTTGCTTTCCTTATTACTGGCGTGCTCCAAGGTACGGGAGGCCATGGAGGGTACCACCGTCACCGCCACCAAAAGGCTGGCTAAGAGAGAATAGGCAATGGTGAGCCCCATATCCATAAAGAGATCCTTGCTCATGCCGCGGGTAAAGAGAACGGGCACGAATACGCTGATCGTCGTCAGGGTCGAAGCGGTAATGGCCCCAATGACCTGCTTGGTACCAGCCACCGCCGCTTCCTTGGCGGGTATCCCCTGCCGCCGCATACGGTAAATATTCTCGATGACGACAATAGAATCATCCACCAGCATACCGACACCCAGAGCAAGGCCGCTCAAAGAAATCAAATTCAGCGTAACGCCGGTAAAGTACATCGCCACCAGGGCAAAGAGCAGGCTGGCGGGAATTGAGATGGCTACGATGAGCGTGGGGCGAAGATCCTTCAGGCAAAGCATCAGTACGAGTATCGCCAAAGCCGCTCCCATCAACAGATTATGGAGAACATTGTTGACGAGGATTTTGATGTATTCCCCCTGGTCCATAAAGTCGTAATAATGCAGGCCGGGATTATCTTTTTCCAGGGAAACCATGGCCTTGCTGATGTTCTCCGAAACTTCCGTGGCGGAATACTCCGATTGTTTTTCAAAACTCAGCAAAATCCCGTTGTTGCCGTTGACTTTTGTATAGGATTCATCGGCGGCGGCGGTTGCTACAAGAGCCACGTCTTTGACACGGATATCATCGACACCGTCAATATCGAGCTCAAAGAGGAGCAGATTTTTAATATCGTCGATGGAGGTCAGCGCTTTGCCGACTTTGACGGCATAATCTCCCTCCGCCGCCTCGAGGATGCCGGCGGGCATGGAGAAGTTTTGGGCAGCCAAAATGCCGCTGATCATTTCTTTGGTGATATAATTCTTGATGTCCGCCTTCTTTTTGGCGGCGGCTGCCGCCGAGGAAAGCTGACCGTTGTGACTGTTGATTTGGGAAAGACCGGCATCCAGTTGGGATTCGGCGCTGCCCAGCTGTTCCTTTAAGGCCGCGCGACCACTGTCCACAGCTTTTTGTTGGTCATTTAAGGCCGCGATCTGGGTTTCGATTTCCTCGAGGGCAGTCTGGGATTCCGTCAGTTTACCGTTAACTTCACCAAGAGAGGTTTCCTTCTCAGAAATTGCGGTGTTCACCGCGGCAAGCTGCTCCGTCAAAGCGGCAGGCGCTTGCTGTCCCTGATCGGTATAGGTTTTGATCTGGGCGTTCAAATCCTCTTTTTCGGCGTTTAAATCCGAAAGCGCGCCGCTCAAGGCGGTTTGCTCAGAGGTCAAAGCGGTGATGCCCTTGGTCAGACCCTCTTTCTCCTCGTTCAGCTGGGATAACCCGGCGCTGATCTGAGACTCGGCAGCGTCAAGTTGTTCCGTGTTTTCTGCCGCCACGGCGTCCAGCTGTGCGTAAGCCGCCTCAATTTGGGCTCTGGCCCTGTTTAACATCGCTTTGGCTTTGCCGATATCACCGTTGATGGAAGCGGCGATGACCTCATTGATATCGTCGATCAGGCCATCGTCGATGGTGACGTCAATTCTGTTCTCCCCAAGGCCGTAAGCGGTAACGGAGGCAACGCCTTCAATGCTCTCCAACTGGGACATCAGCTTATTGCTGACGAAAGCGGAGAACTCCCCGGCAGTCATATCGTCCATATCAACGGAGGCCACCATCACGGGGATCATGTCAGGATTGATCTGCATGATCATGGGAGAACCGATTTGATCGTCCTCCCAGTAAGGCATCACCATATCGATTCTTTCCCGCATTTCATTGGCGGCGGTATTCATATCGGTATCCTGATTAAACTCAAGGATCACCATGGAAGAATTCTCCGATGAAACGGAAGAAACGTTTTTGATGTTGCTTACCGTGGACATGGCCTGTTCCAGCGGTTTCGTTAGCACCGTTTCCACTTCTTCCGGGCTTGCGCCGGTATAGGAAGTCATCACGATGGCGTAAGGTAAATTGATATTGGGCAGCAAATCCAACTGCATGCCGGTAAAGGCCACCGTTCCTAAAATCAAAACGATGATCACCGCCACAATGACGGTATATGGCTTTTTCACGCTGTACTTTGAAAGCATCTGTTCTCCCCTCAAACCTTTTTTATGATTCTGACCGCGGCGAAATGTGCGCCGCGGCCAAAGTGTCAGGTTGGTCAGCCCTGCTTAGTATAACATCCTCCATTTTACGGTGTCAACACCGTTTAGCCGCCCCTTAAAAGGGAAAAGGGCTTACCCGTCATCCCTCGCTCTTTTGAAAACGATGACGCGTCAGCCCCTTCTTTTCTCTTCTTGCTTACCTTTTTTCTCTTGGGCTTTTCTTTTTGAGCTCTTTTCTTTCTGTTCAACGTTTGCTTCTTTTTTTCTGATCGATATAGGTGATCATATCCTCGATTTCGGACAATTCGTAACAGGTGCCGTCGGCGCCGACGGTAAAGCAGAAATCCGAGGTCACGGGATTGCCGCCGATGATGACTTTGACTTTTTTGCGCAGACCCTCGTCTTCGAGAGCTTTTAACACATTGGATATTTCGTTGATGGTCGTCGTCAGCATCGCCGAGATGGCCAAATACGCCGGCTGATGGGTTTTTACGGCAGCCACAAAATCTTCGGGGTACACATCGATGCCGAGATCGATCACTTGATAGCCGAGGCTCGTCAAGGCCATGGCCACCAGATTTTTGCCGATATCATGGAGATCCCCGGCGACGGTGCCGATGATGATCTTGCCGCGACCGGGTTCAATCGCTTTTTTCAGATGAGGGCCCAGCACATGGAGACCGGCGTGAACCGCCCGGGAAACAACGATGACCTCCGCAATGAAAACCTCGTTTCTTTTCAGTTTGTCACTGATGGTTTTCAGCGGCGCCAGCAAGCCGCTGTGAAGAATCTCGTCGGCGGCAATCTTTTTACTCAAAGCAATTTCCGTCAGAAAGCGCACCTTATTGGCTTCTCCTTGCAATACCGCGTCTTGAATACTCTCGATTTCGCTTGACATAACCTCACTCACTCCATGGATATCTTTTTTTTCTTAAAATCCCGGGGCGTAATGCCCTCGGCCTTTTTAAACACACGGGAAAAATAGCTTACATCCTCAAAACCGCATTCATAAGCGACTTCGCTGATGGACAATTTCGGTTTTGCCAGCAATTTTTTGGCGTACTCTACCCGCACATCCGTAAGATATTCAGTAAGCGTGCGGCCAAAGGTCTCGCTGAAGATATGGCTCAGATAACTGCCGCTCAAATGGACGCTTTTGCCGACATCGGCGACGGAGATTTTTTCTTTAAAGTGCCTTTTGATGTATTCCGCGGCGGCGCGGGCCGCTTGATAATTGTCTTTATTCCGGGATTTCAGCATTTCTCCGGAATAAATATCAACGATGCTTTTTGTCCAGTAACAGATTTCTTCCGTGGTTTCTTTATGATACAGTTCCTCATAAAAACCGCTGTTGAGTTCCTGCATATCTACGTCGTTCATCCCTTCGTCGACGGCCACTTGGGACAGAGACACCAGCAATTCCACGATACGTCCCTTGACGTCGCAGACGCTTTTGGCGTTACGGTTTAAAATCTGCACGAGGATCGCGTCTAGCTCCTTTTGGGCGCCGGCCTGATCGCCGCTGCGGATTTTCGCAAGCAATGAGCGCTCGGCGTCTTTCAGATCGCTGTGGCGGAGGCCGTGATTGCCGAAGGTAAAGAGTGTTTCCAGTTTTTTATTGGCCGCCATCTTGTCGGAAAGCACTGCCTGATACGCGGTCATACTCTTCTGTTCCGAAAAAACGCCGCCTTCCTCGTTCATGATTTGATTGGCGACGACGAAAAGCAGTTCCGAAACGGCCTGCACCTTATCGCAGGGGAGATAATTCAGTTCCAAGGCAGCCAGTTTCACCTCGCCGAGATCGACGTTTAAGTCTTTGACCATCATCGTGATCTCATCGAGGAAATAATCCTCAATTTCCCACATCAGCACTTGTCCGCAAATGATGGCGCAATTGCGAGAGCCGATTTTGATCGGCACTGCCCAGTTGATCAGCCCGGCATGGCAGCGAAAAACATACGGTTCCCCGTATTTCGCCGCTTCCCGGCCGGCTCGGGCATAGGAACGGCAGCATTTACGGTGACCTTCCGGATCGTCCTTGATCAGTTTACAAAAACGGCCGTCGGGGACCTGGTTTTCCGTGGACACGAGAGTCACGCCGTTATCGTCGACAAGCAGCGCTTTGAGACCGCTGAAAACAGAAAAAGAGTGAAGCGTCTTTTCCAAAAAAGATTTCTCTTCACTGTCGGCTGTATATAACGTTTCTTCCGGTGCCATTTTACCACTTCCCTTTTTTTCGTAATACAATCGTCGCCTATGATCATTACCCTGCATTGTTTACTTGCATTGCTTACATGATACAACATACCGTAACGGAAAGAAGGAGATGATTCCCCTTTCCTTTCCGCTGATGGAAGGTGGCGTCAAAAGGGAGTATATTAACGCCTTACATATCGTATTGCGCGGGGACAAAGGCTGCCGTGGTATTGTTTTTGATCATTTCGGCAGTAAATTTTTCCTCATCGTCGGTTACCGCGGCCAACTGCTGTTCCATGATGTCAAGATAGGCGGCGTCACGAGAGGTAAGGTTGAGCCTCTTATCCCCGTAGGCTTTCTTCAGGGCTTCGATGGTCACTGCGGCAGCAACCTTGGTTCTCTGGAAATGACCTTTGGCGGCAATGATCTTTTTGGAAAGGTCAATCACCACTTTGGGATCGAGGATATAAGCATGGGGATCAAGGGCCACATCGGATTCCACAGAAATCTGTTTAAAGACATCGGCTTTGCCCAGCCTTGTCGCGGTATTGAACAGTCTCGCGTCGTAAATCAACTGTTCCATGGAAACCGTAGGAGCCATGCCTCCCAAAAGGCGTGTGTTTTCCACGCTTTCATTGCTCCACATATCACACATGGCGCCGACGATATTGCCCACCGTCGCGCTATGGGCGCAGGCGGAGGTACGGCCTTCCATGGAAATGGGCGTGCCGGTCATGGCTTTCAGATAAACGCCTTCATAACCGCAGTCCTTATCGGGGCCAATGGCGCCGGCTTCCACGGCGACCATGGTGCGGACAGCGCACATCACGCGGTCAACGGCGGCAAAGGTGCGGGGGATCAGGTTTCTGTTGCCCAGCACCATGGCGGTATTGGCAAACCCGCAGGCCGTGTCACCCGCAGAGATGGAGCCGGTTTCTTTGGCGATCTTTGTGATTTCTTCCCAGAGAATACCCATGTCCTTGCAGCCCACAACACCGAGGGCAAAGAGAATTTTAGGCAGATCGCACATCATCAGAGCATCGTCATGGAGGTGTTTGCCGCCGATGGATTCAATGGCCAAAAGATCCGCTCCGGCTTTGCCGGCGCCGCGGAAGGTTTTCATCACATGATCCCAATGCTCGCCATGATACATATGTTCCAAACCGCGCCCTTCCCGAATGTCAACGGGGGTAATCCGCACGATGGTCTTTAAACCGCTGTGTTTGGCTTCATACTCCTTGGCAATGTCAACGACGACTTTGCTGACGTCAATACCCCACTGCGGTTCCCAGGTGCAGGGGGGCAGCAGTTCAATTTCAAAGCAGACGGCAGGGGCTTCCAACTCCACGGCTCTTTCGCAAGCGCCGGTCATCATTTCCGTGTATTGATTCAGTACCCGCGGCATGGTATCTTTACTGATGGTCATTCTGGGCAAGGTCATATTCAGTTCGGGGATCACCTCTCCGCCGCCGATCACAACGCCGTTTTTGCAGGTTACAGGATGCTTCGATTTCCCAAAAATCAGTTCGTCGGCACTTTGATACGCTAATTCCGTAAATTCTTTTCTCATCTCTTTCAATCTCCTCTCGAAATAAAAAATATCGTGCAAATAACCTTTTCTTTTGTAAGGAGATATGTTATAATGACGTATCTCCTGAAGCCTGGGGGTATCCATTGCCTCCTTTCAGCGGAACTCTGTAAAACGTTGTAGCAGCAGCGTTTTACAGGAAATAGAAGTTTTTTGCTTGCGGAAAACTTCTATTTTTTATTGCCTTAACCTTTTGTCTTTTGTGCCTCAATTATAACAACATCATTTGTGAAATGCTTGCAAAATCCTTCAAAAAAAAGGACGATTCTGCTAAATTGAATTTTTTGCAGCAGAATCGTCCAAAAAAGTAAATATTTTTAATGAAATTTTTTATAAAAAATCCCGCGAAGCGCAAGAATTCTTCGCGGGATCATTGCTAAAAAGGACTGTTTCAGTTTTCGATGCCCTTCCGGGAAGGGACGCCCGCGTCATAGGGGTGCTTGATTTTCCTCACTTCGGAAACGTAATCGGCCAAAGCCACCAGTTCCGGTTCGGGCATTCTGCCGGTTAAAACAATCTCCCAGGCCGCCGGTTTGCTTTTCAGAAAGGAAAGAACCACGTCGCGGTCGATCATATCGTTATTATATGCGGACATCACCTCATCAAAAATGATCATGCGGCAATTTTCCGCTTTGGCTTTTTCAATGGCATTCTGAAATTGCCGGGTATACGCTTTTCTGGCCTCGTCTTTGCCACCGTCGCTTAACGTCCAGGAAAAACCGAAGCTCTTTTCCGCGGGAACCACATAAACGCCTTCAATCTGCTCCAGCACATTGCGTTCTGAAGAATGGTTTCCTTTCATCAGCTGGGTAAAGACGACCTTCTGGCCGCTGCCCACACAGCGCACCGCCAAACCGATGGCCGCGGTGGTTTTGCCTTTGCCGTCGCCGGTATAAATATGAATCAAACCTGTTTCCATGATTTTGCCTCCGCATCAGCGTCATTCGACATCTTAACATCTTAATTTCATTATATTCTTTCCACGGCGGTCAAATCCTGCCGCAGCGGGGAAAAAACAGAAATTTAAAACATCGCGCAAATTTCCGCTTCCTCAAAGCTTTTTACTATAGAGAATACGCACGGAATTGATGATGCAGATCATCGCCACGCCGGTATCGGCAAAGATGGCCAGCCACATATTGGCGAATCCCAACAGGCCGAGGATCATCACAAGGCCTTTGACGGCCAAAGCGAAGACGACGTTTTCCAAGGCCACGCGTCCCACTTTTCTGGCTATTTTCAGCGCACGCGGCACGGCCTTCATTTCCGATGTCATAAAAACCACATCAGCGGCTTCGATGGCGGCGTCGGCGCCGCTGCCCATGGCGGCGCCCACATCGGCGCCGGCCAGCACCGGCGCATCGTTGATGCCGTCGCCCACAAACATCACCGCACCGCGGTTTTTGCGGATCTGCTGCAAAATCGTCAGTTTATCCTGGGGCATTAATTTGGCGTGAACCTCATCCATGCCGGTTGCCGTGGCAATGGCCGCCGCCGCTTCTTGACGGTCTCCCGTCAGCATCGCCGTGGCGAGACCCAGGGCGGCAATATCCGCCACCGCTTCTTTGGCGTCACTTTTTAAGGTATCGGCAATCAGGATACGACCGGCAAATTTACCGTCGACGGCCACCAGCACTTCGGTACCGTAAAAATCCCTTTGGAGATCTGTGACAGGCAATCCCGCTTCCTCCAAAAATTGCCTGTTACCGCAGAGAACTTCCGTTTCTTCCCAGGTTGCGGCAACTCCCCTGCCAGCAACTTCCCGGAGGCCTTGGGGCCGCTTCAGCGATAGTGACTTGGCCTTTGCCGCCGCAACGATGGAAGCGCCGATGGGATGGGTGGAGGGAAGCTCCGCCGAAGCCGCGGCGGCCAGCAAATCATCCATGGAAAAACCTTCGGCGGGGATGATTTCCGTCACCTCAAAAATTCCCTTGGTCACCGTCCCTGTCTTATCCATCACCACCGCTTTCGCGTCTTTCAACGCCTCCAGGGCAACGCCGCCTTTGAAAAGAATGCCGTTTCTGGAACCAAAGCCGATGCCGGCAAAATAGGCCAAAGGCACGCTTAACACAAGGGCGCAGGGACAACTGATCACCAGGAAGGTCAAGGCCGTATAGATCCAGTGATACCAATCGCCGGTGAGAAGAGAGGGTACCACCGCCGTGGTCACCGCCAAAAGCACCACAAAGGGGGTGTATACTCTAGCGAAGCGGGTAATAAAGCGGTCGATTTTCGGTTTGCTGGCCGCGGCCCGCTCCACGGAATCCAGGATCCGCGTCACCATCGATTCGCTCAAAACCTTTTCCACCCTTATTTTCAGCTGTTCCGATGTATTGATACAGCCGGAAACCACCTCGCTGCCGGAAACCGCCTTCACCGGCACGGGTTCCCCGGTGACCGCCGAGGTGTCGATGCGGCTCTCCCCTTCCACCACAACGCCGTCAAGGGGGATGCGGTCGCCGGGACGCACGAGGATCAGATCGCCGACCACGGCGTCCTCCGCGGGAATCACCGTTACTTCGTCACCGATGAGCAGATTCACCGTTTCCGGTCTGAGATCCACAGCGTCCATAATCTGGCTTCTGCTCTTTTCTACGGCCCGCTCTTCAAAAATTTCTCCCACGAAAAAGAACATCATCACCGCCACGGCCTCGGTATACTCGCCGACGGCAAAAGCGCCCAAGGAAGCGATACTCATCAGAAAGTTCTCGTCAAAGACACGGCCTTTGAAGATATTCCTGACGGCGGTCCATAAAACATTGCGGCCCAATACGAGATAAGACGCGATATACAAAACGAGAGAAAATAAGGGTTTGGCGGTGATCAACAGCGCAGCCAGGAAAAGGACGACGCCGATGCCGAGGAGAAGAAGATCGCGATTGCCCGCTTTGGCGAAAAACGCTTCTTTCTTTGCTTCCTTTTTCATGCCCTGCTCTTTTACGGTCAAGGTGATCTCGGGATCCGTTTCCCGCACTATTTTTTCTATTTGCGGTTGCAGCCTTGAGGGCGACGACGCCGTAAGACGCAGCTGTTTTGTGGGAAAATGCAGCGCCGCCCAGGTAACGCCGGGAAGGGCTTTGACCGCCGCGGCTATGGTTTCGCCGTCCTCCGCGCGCTTCAAGTTTTCCACCTGGAAAACAGCGGTTTTGGCAGCGCCGATCGTCTTTTTTCCGGCAATAACCCGCACCTCGGATTCGATGGAACTGACGATTTCCTGAAGCCGGGGCAACAGTTTCTCCTGCTCGTCGGCGGCAAGGCGCAGCTGTTTTGTGGCGAAGGTAATGGAAGCGTATGCCACCCCGGGAAGCTCTTTGATTTTCCGCTCCATCTTCGCCGCACAGGTGGCGCAGCCCAGGTTTTCTAAAATATATACGGCTTGTTCCACACCTTCGTCGGGGATGGAGCCAGTGCAAAAGGCCAAGCTTTCGCCGCAAACGCCGCAATTGTTGGTGTGACGATTGCAGCCGGGACGGTTGCAATCAGGGCCGTGCACCGGCTGAGGCGCTCTTTTCCGGGGGGCAGGGCCGCGATCAGCGCCGGTGGCTTTCGTTTCGCCGCAGCCTTCGCCGCCGCAGCCTTCCGCGTGATGACAGCAATGATGTTGTTCCATGTTGTTTTCCCCTATTCTTTGATATGTTCGTATCCCTGGCTTAAAATGGATTCGATATGGGCGTCGGCCAGGGAATAAAAGACCGTTTTGCCTTCTCTTTTCGCTGAAACCAATTTCATCTGTTTCAAAAAACGCAATTGGTGGGAAATGGCGGACTGGGTCATCCCCAGGGTGGCGGCGATATGCCCCACGCACATTTCGGAACAAAGCAGCAGGTAGAGTATTTTTACTCGGGTAGAGTCGCCGAATACCTTAAAAAAATCGGCAAGATCGTAAAGGTCTTCCTCCGGCGGCATGCCGCTTAATAGTTCTTTGGCGAGATTTTCATGGCTTGCCGCGACCTCACAACAAGATTTATCATGATCCGATGGATTCATTTCATACCTCCCGATGGATAATTTCAGATAAATGATTGGGGAAGGATTCGTTTCATGCTTTCCGGCTCATTCGTACGTATCCTCCGAACATTCAAACATATGAGCATCTGCTCATATGTTCATTATATCACGCGCCTTCCCCTTGTCAAGATTTTTTTCGTCTTTTTTTGCTTTGATTCTTTGCATTATATGATAAGGAAGGGAATCAGTTGAAAAGCGCTCTTCGGCGAGGGTTTTATGGATATCCGCTTTTTCTGTCCCACACAAACCACTTCACCGGGGCAAACAGGCGAAGGGCGGAACAAAAAAGGGCGTCCCAAACGCCATAAAATGACGGAAAGGACGTCCTCTTCTTTTCATTTATGTTATAAACAGCGATTTGCCGCGGTGTTAAAGCTCTCCCAAACCTTTTAAGCCATCAGTTTGCAGATCAGATCCGTCAACTCCACGGGGTTGTCCACGCTCATGCCGCCAATGAGCCGAGCCTGGGCGTAAAGGATTTTGGCGTACTCCGCTACCTGTTCCTTGTCGGCGGCGTAAAGTTCCCTAAGCTTCCCGGCCACAGGATGCGCGGCGTTGATATCGAGGAACACGTCGGCTTTGACGCCGCTGTCCGTGGGCATACTCTTTAAGACCCGCTCCATTTCCAAAGAGATCTTCCCTTCGGAAGTCAGGCAGACGGCGTGATTTTGCAGCTTATTGGTGAAACGCACGCCCTTCACCGCGTCGCCGATGGCCTCATGCATGAAATCAAGGAGTTCTTTGGCGGCCTCGTTCTCGTTCTTAAGCGCTTCCTTCTGCTCTTCGCTGTCGAGACCCGTGTCGTCGGCGGCGACATTCACAAATCCCTTGCCATCGTATTCCAATAGGATCTGCAAGACGAATTCATCAATGTTGTCGGTGAGGTAGAGGATTTCGTAGCCTTTGGCTTTGGCCGCGTCGGTTTGGGGCAGCAGATCAATTTTAGCCACAGAAGTGCCGCAGGCATAGTAGATCTTTTCCTGATCTTCTTTCATGCGCTCGCGGTATTCTTTGATGGTCACCATTTTCTTTTCCGTGGAAGAATAGAAAAGCAGCAAGTCTTTGAGTTCTTCCTTGTGTACGCCGAACTCGTCGTAGACGCCGAATTTCAGCTGTACGCCGAAGATTTTAAAGAACTTCTCGTAATTTTCCCGATCGTTTTTCAGCATTGCCTTCAACTCATTGGTGATCTTCTTATCAAGGGCTTTGGCAATGGCCTTGAGCTGATGATCGTGCTGCAACATTTCTCTGGAAATATTCAGGGAAAGATCGGCGCTGTCCACCAATCCCCGCACGAAACTGTAATAATCGGGAAGCAGATCGGCGCATTTTTCCATGATCAGGACGCCGCTGGCATAAAGCTGGAGCCCCTTTTCATAATCCTTCGTATAGAAGTCATAGGGCGCCCGGCCGGGGATATAGAGCAGAGCGTCATAGGTCAGAAGCCCTTCGGTTTTGCTGTGGATGACCTTCAGCGGCTCCGTGTAATCGTAAAACTTTTCCTGATAAAACTGCTGGTAATCCTCTTTTGTAATCTCGCTTTTGTTCTTACGCCAGAGGGGAATCATGCTGTTTAGGGTTTTCGTTTCCACCACGGTTTCCGTTTCCCCGTTTTCACCGCCCGTTAGCGGTTGTTCCCTGGCCACATCCATGCGGATGGGATAGCGGATATAGTCGGAATATTTCTTTACGAGGTTTTCAATGTGGAAGGAATCCAAAAAGTCGCTGTATTTTTCTTCCTCGGTGTCTTCCTTTAGATATAGGGTGATCACCGTGCCGATCTCCGCCTTGTCCGAAGGTTCGATGGTATAGCCGTCGGCGCCCTGGGATTCCCAGCGATAGGCCGTATCCTCACCGTAAGCTTTTGTTTCCACCGTAACCCGGTCGCTGACCATGAACGCGGAATAAAAGCCGACGCCAAACTGACCGATGATATCGATCTCCGCCGCCGCCTCATTTTTCCCCTGTTCTTCCTGTTCTTCCTTAAAGGACATGGAACCGCTTTTGGCGATGACGCCAAGGTTATTTTCCAACTCGTCGCCGCTCATGCCGCAGCCGTTATCCGCCACGGTCAAAAGGCGGTTTTCCCGATCCAGATGGATCTTGATCTCAAAATCGTCTTTACCCAGCCCCACTCCGGCGTCGGTCAGGGAACGGAAATAGAGTTTATCGAGGGCGTCGGAAGCATTGGAAATCAACTCTCTTAAAAAGATTTCCTTATGGGTATAGATGGAGTTGATCATCAAATTCAGCAATTTTTTCGATTCTGCTTTAAACTGTTTCTTACTCAAAATAATCACCTTATTCTCATGTTTTAGCACTCGATTGGTTCGAGTGCTAAAACCATTATACCAGTTTTCCTTTTTTTGTCAACCGTATTTGTTTCCCCCTGAAACATTCTGTTGCGGCGCGGCAACACCTTGCCGCTTTTGCCCTAAGCCAAACGCCTCCCCGATAAAATACCGTTCCTGCTCTCCTCTATCAGTCCTCCAAAAGGCGAGCGATTTCCGGGAACATGGCCACGCTTCGGTAAAGGATGCCTTGGATGTAGCTGACCAAGATGCCGTAGTTGGTGACCGGCACTTTTTGACGGTCGCCTTGGTTGGCGCGATAGCGCATTTCCCTTTCATTGAGCATACAGCCGCCGCAGTGGACGACCATGGCGTAATCTGTCAAATCTTCGGGAAACTCCGTACCGGAGCAGAAGCAAAAATCAGGGCGCACCCCGGTATACTGCTGAATCCAGCGGGGCAGCTTCACCGTACCGATGTCTTCGCATTGGCGGTGGTGGGTACAGCCTTCGGCAATCAGCACCCGATCGCCGTCTTTTAACGTATCAATGGCCCGCACACCCCGCACCGCCGTTTTCAGAAAACCCTTATAGCGGGCAATCAAAATGGAAAAGGAGGTTAAGGCGACGTCCTCGGGGGTATCCGCCGCGGCTTTGGCGAAGACCTGGCTGTCGGTGATCACCAGGGCCGGCTTTTTGGCGAGATTCGTTAAGGTTTCCCGCAGCTCGGATTCTTTTGCCATCACGGCGATGCCACCGGCTTCCAAAGTATCCCGAATGACCTGCTGCTGCGGGAGAATCAAACGGCCTTTGGGCGCCGCTTTGTCAATGGGAATCACCAGCACGGCGAAATCGCCGGGGCAAAGCAGATCGCCGACGATTTTCAGCGTTGTTTCCTCGGTTTTGGCAAGGGTGGCAATACGCTCTTTTAAAGCTTCGATCTGATATTTTTCCACCGCGCTGATGAGGATCTCCCTTTCGCCGAGGATCGGTGGCACAGTCAGGAGATCGCTCTTATTGAGGGCTACGATATAGTTGATCTCCTTTTCTTCAAAAAAGCGGATCAAGGCTTCATCGGCGGCGGTCTTTCCCGTTTTCGCGTCGACGACGAGAACAGCCACGTCGGTTTTGTTTAAAACTTGCCGCGTTTTTTTCACCCGCAAGGCGCCAAGAGCGCCTTCGTCGTCAAAACCGGGGGTATCGATGATCATTACCGGCCCCAGGGGCAGCAGCTCCATGGCTTTGTAAACAGGGTCCGTCGTCGTCCCCTTGACTTCGGAAACGACGGCCAGATCCTGATTGGTCACGGCGTTGACGACACTGGATTTGCCGGCGTTGCGGCGGCCGAAAAAACCAATGTGCACGCGGCTGGCGGAAGGTGTATCATTGAGTCCCATAACATGCTCCTAAAACCGTTTTTTTAAAATCTGAAATCGCGCTTGCCCGTTTCAATTGCTTTGAGGTTTTTTATGGCGATTTCCCGGGTTCTTTCCCGGGGAATCCGGGCCAATTCCTTTTCGATGAGAGCTTCCCCTAACGCTCTCGTTTCCGGGGAAGCGTAATCCATCAGATATTCTTTCAGCGTCATCAAAGCGTTGGGGTGGCAGCAATTTAAGATTTGACCGCTCTTACACAAACTCATGAAGCGGTCACCGGTGCGGCCTTCCCGATAGCAGGCGGTGCAGAAGGAGGGAATGTAACCCATTTCCATAAGCCAGTGAATGACTTCGTCCAAGGTTCTCTGGTCGGAAACATCAAATTGCTCCGTGTCGTGGGGGCGTTCTTCCTCCCCGTATCCTCCCACCGAGGTACGGCTACCGCCGCTGATCTGGGAAACGCCAAGGTGAAGGACGGTTTTGCGCACCTCCTCGCTTTCTCTGGTGGACATGATCATACCGGTATACGGCACGGCAATGCGGATCAACGCGCAAATTTTGGCGAAGATGTCGTCGCTGATGCCATTATCGAAAACAGTGGGGTCGATGTCGTCGGCCTTCTTGATCCGGGGCACGCTGATGGTGTGGGGACCCACACCGTGAACGGCTTCCAAATGCTCCGCGTGCATCAAAAGGCCGGCGAATTCATATTTATAGAGTTCCAAACCAAAGAGCACGCCGAGACCGACGTCGTCAATGCCACCTTCCATGGCCCGGTCCATCGCTTCGGTATGGTAGTTATAGTCGTGCTTCGGCCCGGTGGGGTGAAGTTTTTCGTAGCTTTCCTTGTGATATGTTTCCTGGAAGAGGATATAGGTACCGATCCCCACGTCGTGAAGTTTTTTATAATTTTCCACGCTGGTGGCAGCGATATTCACGTTCACCCGGCGAATGGCGCCATTCTTATGCTTGATGTTGTAAATGGTCTCGATGCTTTCCAATATATATTCGATGGGATTGTTTTTGGGATCTTCCCCGGCCTCCAGGGCAAGGCGTTTATGCCCCATATCCTGCAGGGCGATGACTTCCCGCTCGATTTCCGCCTGGGTCAGCTTTTTTCTGGTAATGTGCTTGTTTTTGGCGTGGTAGGGACAGTAGACGCAGCCGTTGATGCAGTAATTGGAAAGGTAAAGGGGAGCAAAAATGACGATGCGGTTTCCATAAAAATCGATCTTAATCTGTTCCGCCAGGGCTTTGATTTCCTCGATGACCGCGGGATCCTCACAGGCCAGCAAAACCGAGGCTTCCCGATGGCTGAGACCTTTGCGCAGTCGGGCTTTTTCCAGAATTTCAGCGATCAACTGCAAATTATTTTTGTTTTCTTCGGCGTAAGCAAGGGTGTCGACAATCTCATCATGATTGATGAATTCATCGGCACAGAGTGATTTGGGGTCATATTGATAGGACATCATTTCTCCTTTCTTTCGGGTCAACTGTGTTTCCCCGTTAGGGCATATATTTGTAATCGCCTTTTGCAACGACGATATGACAACCGATCTGCTCCATGCGGCGTTTTAGATCCTTGAGGCCTTCCGCGGCTTCCGCGCCGTAGCTCCGTTTATTGTTATAGAGCAGGTATTTCCCTCGCACATCGGCGGGGGAGAGATTGGGCATCAGCACATTGGCCCCGGCCAAAACGCCCCGTTCCCTGCCGTCCTCCGCCGCCGTACCCAAAGCCGTGGTGGCAGGAAGCAGCACCGAGGGCAGGAGCAGACGGATGATCGCCAGCAGAAGGAGGGTCAGCTCCACGCTGCCGGGAGGCTGATCGCCAAAGGGCGTATCACGATGGGGCAAAAAAGGACCAATGCCCACCATCTGAGGGTCAAACCGCTGCAAAAAGCGGAGATCTTCCATGAGATCTTCCATTTTCTGAAAAGGGGAGCCCACCATCATGCCGCAACCCACTTGAAAGCCGATCTTTTTTAGCGTCTCCAAGCAGGCCAACCTATTTTTTAGGGACATTTTGGCCGGATGAAGTTTTTCATAGTGCTCCGGCACAGCGGTCTCATGGCGGAGCAGATAGCGGTCGGCGCCGGCCTCAAAGAGCAGGCGATAGCTTTCTTCACTGCGCTCCCCCAAAGATAGGGTAACGGCGGCGGCGGGGTATCTTCCTTTGATCTCCCGGATGATGGCGGCAAGACGCTCATCAGTGTACCAACCGTCTTCGCCCCCCTGGAGAACAAAGGTACGAAAACCAAGGTCGTAACCAAGATCGCAGCAGGAAAGAATCGTCTTTTCGTCGAGACGGTAGCGGGAAGCTTTTTGGTTGCTCCTGCGTATGCCGCAATAAAGACAATCGTTTTTACAGTAATTGGAGATTTCGATCAAACCGCGGATATAAATATCGTCGCCATAAACGCTTTGCCGCACGGCCCGGGCCGCGGCAAACAAGTATGCTTTTTCTTTTTCGCCGCTCTTCGTGAGCAGCGTTAGAAAATCTTCATCGGATAGATCGCGATTTTCCCGTAAACGGTCAATGATTTGTTTCATTATATTCCTCTTGAGGGGCGCATCAAACTTGCGCGTAGATCGTTTTGACGCTGACGCCGTCGATTCTGCCGATTTTTCCGGAAATGGCGTTGATCACATCAAGGGGCGCGTCCACGGCGACGCTCATGATATTGATCTGTTTTTCCCGATAGGGCACGCCCATCCGGCTGACAATGTAATCGGCGTAGTGATGCAGTATCGCGTTGAGCTTATCGGTATTTTCGGTCTTTTCAAGGATAATGCCGATCAAGGCGACTCTTGTTTCCATGATACCTCCCCTTCAGCCTGTTAGACAATAAAAAATGCGCCGGAAAGGCGCATCGCATAGGGCAGACAACCGCGCAAGCGGACTTCGCGCTGCCGTACAACAGGGTGTCGCGGCAAAGTTTTGCCACAACCATAACCCATTATTCACGCCTTCCATCTCAAAACAAATTTCAATGTCAGGAAATTTCATTGTCCGGCACGCATTTTCACGGGCCGGTTTTTTTTATTATAACATAAAAAACAGGAGTTACAAGGCGAAATCAGATGATTTTTTTGTTCCGTTCTTTGTAAAATCTTCGCCTTCCCCATTACCGCCGGGCCAAAGACAGCCTTTTTTTCCGCTGTTTTCTGCGCTTAGCGCTGCTTTGCGCCACGAAACGGCGATCAAGCAAGAGCATCGCCATCAGGATACCAAGCCATAGCAACAAACCCATTGTCTCCCCTTCTTTCTCCGCGCAGGCGCGGTCTTTACAAGGGAAATGATAGCATAGCCTATGGGACTTTTTTGGTACATGCCGCCAAAGCAGTCACGAAAACTCCCCTTCGTGTTCTTTGAAAAAGTCCCGATAGACCTTGATGTTTGCCAACTCGGTCCAAGCTTTGTTTTGGGGCGGCGTTGCGTCGAGATCATAAATTTTCGCAAAGGGCAGGGCCAAAAGAAACGGGGAGTGGGTGGCGATAATGAACTGGCAGTGAAAAAAGCGCGCGGACTCTTCAATGAAACGGGCTAATTTCAGTTGAAATGCGGCGGAGAGGCTGTTTTCCGGTTCGTCCAGGAGATAAAGGGCGTGATCCTCAATGGCTTCGGTAAAATAGGCAAAGGCGCTTTCGCCATTGGATCGTTCCCTCTGGTTTTGCATCAGCCGCTCCCGAACATATTGGGATCGCGTCTTTCTCCGGGCGTCGTTATTCTTTTTGAGGTCGTTGATATCGTGGAGGGTCTTTAGACGCACATTGGCCTTTTTCATCTCAGTATATTCGCAAAACAGATCCTCCCGCCTCGTATCGATGCCTTCATTGAGGCCGCGGAGATGGAGCAGGGCGTCAAATACATCGTCACTGGTGATGATTTTGCTTTTCCCGGGAAGTTCCTTTCGGGAGGAAAGCCGGTGGTCGCAGCCATTGACGTAATCGTCAAAAAAGCTGCTGCGATTAAAAAGGGATTGCCGTCTGACACCCAATTTTTCCGCAATGATGTTGAGCAACGTCGATTTGCCGCTGCCGTTGCCGCCGGCGAAAATCGTCACCGGATCGAAGGTAAAACACGGCAGCTCCCGATAGCAAAACACCTGGAAAGGATAGAAGGTTTGGAAACAGGTAGAGCGGATGTCGTTTAAGTAGAGCTCCTCTTCTTCCCGGCTCACGGTCTGAAATTGTTCTAAATAAATCATAAAGGCCTCACTTTTTGATAATATCATGAACATTGGGATGTTTTTGGTACCTTTATCATGTATAATATCATTATAAAGGATCACGCGGTCTTTTCTTATGGGGTCCTTTCGATCCGTAACAGCCTTTGCCGTATCACCAAGAAAACCGTCGTGAAAAGGAGGGGAATTCTATGCTCATCGACCCGCCAAAAAAACTGACGATACTGTTCATCCTGGAGATTTTAAAAAGAGAAACCAATTACGATCACCACCTTTCCCAGCAGGAAATCATCGCTTTGCTCAAACGGGATTACAACATGGAAGCAGAAAGAAAAAGCGTTTCCCGGAACATCAACGATCTCATCGACGCCGGTTACGACATTGTCTGCCGCAACGGCTATTACCTCGACACCAGGGATTTCGAGTATAGCGAATTGCGCCTGATCATTGATTCCCTGCTCTTTTCAAAAAACATTCCCCGCAGCCAATGCAAAACACTGATCAAAAAGCTGATCAACCTGACGGATCGCCATTTCAACGCCAGGGTACGCCATATCTCCACCATGCCGGTGCCGAAAACCGATCACCGACAGGTCTTTTACACCGTCGAAGTGCTCGACGAGGCGATTACCCATAACAAAATGGTCTCTTTCTACTACAACGAATACCGCACCGACAAAAAGCTCCACCACAAACGGGAAGCGAGATATACGGTAAGCCCCTATCAGATTGCCGCCACCAATGGTCGCTACTATCTGATCTGCTCCACACAGCACCACGATAACATCGCCCACTACCGTATCGATCACATCGAAAGCGCCGAGATTATGGACAGCAGAGCAAAACCGATGAAGGAGGTCAAAGGTTTGGAGCACGGCCTTGATCTACCCCAGCACATGGCGGAGCACATCTATATGTTTTCCGGCGAAAGTCGGCGCGTGCTTTTCCGCACCCAAAAATCCCTGGTCGATCAAGTCATCGACTGGTTCGGCACCGATCTGATTTTTTCCAACGAAAAGGAAGACTGCGTCGATGTTTCTGTTCGCGTCAACGAAAACGCGATGTTTTGCTGGCTCCTCCAATACGGCCCCTTCTGTGAAGTATTGGAACCTCTTGACCTCCGGGAAAAGGTGAAAGGCACCGTGACGGAAATGGCAGCACGCTACGGAAGGGAACCTTTATAAAAAGCGTCTGCTAAACATTTGGCTCCTCCTCAAAACGAAACGCTTCGGCGAAGGGCCGCGCAACAGCGCTGCCGCCGCATCCGTTTGCCCTTTTCACGTGTCTTTTGCTCATTTCGCGTTTCATCTTTTGTCTATTATAGCATATTTTACCGCAATTTGCGGTAAGACCCCATTTATGTTATAATAACAAAATCATGGCCCGCCCCGTATTGCAGCATGAATGCCTGGCCCAGGGCAGTCACGGCGAAGAGAGCGACCCGAAAGAGGTTAGAACATATGAAAATCATCCTTGGCATCACCGGCGCCAGCGGCGTTATTTACGGCATCCGCTTGCTGGAAACACTGAAAAAGACAGAACACGAAGTAGCTCTCATCATCAGCGCTTGGGGCAAACAAACCATTGCCTTGGAAACGGATTACGCCCTCAGCACCGTCATCAACCTGGCGGACACGGTCTACGAACCTGACGACTTGGCGGCAGCGGTCTCCAGCGGTTCTTTCAAGGCGGACGCTGTGGTGATCGCTCCCTGCTCCATGAAGACCTTATCGGCGGTGGCCCACGGCTACAGTGAAAGCCTCATCCCCCGCGTTGCCGAGGTGGCGTTAAAAGAGCGCCGTCCCCTGGTGATGATGGTCAGGGAAACGCCCCTAAGCGCCATCCATTTGGAGAATATGCTAAAGGCAACTCAGGCCGGAGCCATCCTCGTGCCGCCCCTCGTCGCGTTTTACCACCGGCCCCAAACAGTGGAGGATATCATCAACCAAAGCGTAGGCAAGGTATTGGATCTGCTCCATATCGAACACGACCTTTTCCCTCGCTGGGGAGCATAAGCAAAAGAAGCAAAAACAAAAGCGCGACTTAGGATTTTTTCGAAGTCGCGCTTTTCTTTATTTCTTTATCTCTTTATCTCATTTTACCGATCTTTCGAGGGAAACCCCTTCCCCAACCTGCTTCTCCCCGAAGGGCTGCCACCGGCAACAGCGGCGGTACAGACCGTCGATGAAGGCGAACAAAGCATAGCCCAAAAGTCCCAAAAGAACAATGCCGGTAAACATATCGACATAATTCACTCGAGTCCAGGCATTCATGATATAATAGCCCATGCCGTAGCGGGCGCCGAAGGTTTCCGTGAAGAACAGTACCGATAAGGCCGTGCCCATACTCACCCGCAAGGAAGAAAAGATCGCCGGCAAGGTCGCCGGCACGACGACGCGGCGAAACATGGTTTGATGAGATGCTCCCAACACGTTAAGGCAGGCGTAGGTTTCCCTGGGAATGGCTTTGGCGGCGTCCCGAGAGGAAACCGTCACCTGAAACACCACGATCAGCACAATCATCGTCACTTTGGCCGCCTCGCCCAAACCGCAGATCAGCATCACCAACGGCAAAAGGGCTATTTTGGGAATGGGGTAAAGCAGATAAATGAGAGGCGAACATATCCGGTCAAAGCGGGGGAAATAACCCATGGACAAACCAAGGGCCAAGCCGAGGAGCAGAGAAAGGGCAATGCCTACGGCGATCCGCCCCAAACTGGCCAGGAGATGCAGATACATGCCGCCGGAAACAAAATGAAGACAGATGTTTTCCACTACGGCCACGGGGGAGGGCAAAAAGGCCACCTTGAGAGCCTGGGAAAGAAGATACCAAAAAATCAGCAAGGCGACGAGGGCCCATAATGTCGTTTCCCCTAAAAAGCGGGGTTTTTTCATTGCCATATCTCACCTGCCATTCTCCTAAGTTCCAGGGCAAGGTCATAATATTCTTTGCATAACCGAAGCTCCTCTCTGCCAAAAAGAGGGTTATCGATCACCCGGGCAATGCGCCCCGGAGACGGCGTCAGCAAAGCGATTCGCTGTCCCACACAGAGAGCCTCTTCCACGCTATGGGTAACAAAAACCGTGGTCACCGCATATTTTCCCCAGAGGGAAAGAAAGATACTCTGCATCTTTTCGCGATTGATGGCATCCAAGGCGGAAAAAGGCTCGTCCATCAATAAGACTTGGGGCTTGAGCAAAAAGGCTCTGGCAATGGCCACCCGCTGCTGCTCCCCGCCGGATAATTGCAGGGGGTATTTTTTTTGCAGGCTCAAAAGGCCCAAATCCGTTAACAGGGAGGAAATATGCTCTTTTTCCTTTTTGAGATCATCGCCTTTGATTTTTAGGCCCAACACCGCGTTTTCATAAGCAGTGGCCCAGTTCAACAGTCCGTACTGCTGGGGTACAAAACCGATCCGATCTTTTTTCGGCTCAGGCACGGAACCGTTTAGCAGAACCTTGCCGCGATAGTCGGTATGAAGTCCCGCGATCACCTTTAAAAGCGTTGATTTTCCGCATCCCGAAGGGCCGATCATGGCTAGGACGGATCCATGATCGACCTCCAAATGCAAATGTTCCAGGGCCTTGACGCGCTTTCCCGCCGCTTCATAGGAAACGGAAACATCCTCTACTGCAATCAACTGTCTTTACCTCGCAAATTCAATGTTCACCAATTCAGCATAAGTGAGGTTCGCCGTTAAAAGTTCCCGTTTGGTCATCCACTCCAGTACGTCGGCAACATCCCCCTCGGTGGGAACCGTCGCTTCCCGATAAACCGGCAAAACCAGGGTATCGTCTACAGATTCGGGGAAACCCGCTTCCGCAATCAGCCAATCCATATATTCTTCCCGTGGCGTATCGTTTAAATAGGCCACGGCTTTGTTATAGGCCCGCACAAAGGCTGCCACCGCGTCGGGATGATCTGCGGTGAGCGTAGAAAGCATGGCAAGGCAGGTGGCGTTTAGGCCCAAATCCGCCGAAGAGGCAAGCACCATTGCGCCGCTGTCTTTGGCGACACTGACTTGGGGTTCCGGCATCGTCGCCGCGTCCACACTGCCGTTGATCAGCATTTCCATGCGCACGGTGATCTGGGGCGCGTAAGAATAGGTCACGTGGTCCTTGGCCACGCCGTAGTGGGCCAAGATCCGGTCGCTGGCATAGTCCATAATGGTATTTTCCGACAGGGTCAATGTTTTGCCGTCAAGCTCTTCCACCGAGGTGATGTTACTCTGCACCGAGGCCAAAATCTGCTGGCTGCCGTCGGTGGAAAGAATGGCTTCTAAATCGAGATCGCTTTGGCGAAACAGCGCCACGGCAATCAAATCCGTGGTCACCGCGTTCACCGCCTTGCTTTGCAGGGCGCTGTCCCGGTCGGCGGCAGAGGTAAAGGCCTCGATTTCCACGGCGACCTGCTCTGCTTCAAAATAGCCCAAATGCTGGGCGACGATAAAGGGAAGGGCCTGAGTATCCGGGAGAACTCCGACGACGATGGGCTCCTCTTCGTTTAAGGTTTCCGCCGTTTCCTGAGGATCCTCCCCGGTGCAGGCGGCAAAGCCCCATAATAAAGAGACGCATAAAAGTGCCATGAGCATTTTTTTCAACATGTTGATTCCTCTTCCTTTTTTTTCTTTTTCTTTTTCTTGCAATGTTCTTTCTTTTAATATCATTTCTGATGATTTTTACAGAAATAAATCGGCGACGACGAAAATCAATAAAACAACGCTGATGATCTGATTCACCTGATACGAAGCAAAAATCACCTTTCCGTAATGATCCGGGGAAACCAGGCGGTGTTCGTAGAAGAGAAAACCGCCGATGAGCAAAACGCCGATCCCGTAAAACCAGGTAAGCTCCGTCAGAAAAATCAGGGAGCACAACAATAAAAATGTTCCGACATGAAAGGCGGCGGCAATCAGCAGCGCCGTTTTCTCCCCAAAGCGCACGGGAATGGAATGAAGCCCCTCTTTGGCGTCAAAATCGCGGTCTTGGATGGCGTAAATGATATCAAATCCCGCCACCCACAGCACGTCGGCAAGACATAAGACACAGGCGACAAAGTTCAGCCTCCCGGTCACGGCGATCCAGGCTCCCGCCGGCGCCACAGCGCAGGAAAGGCCTAAAATCAAATGACAAAGCCAGGTAAACCGCTTGGCGTAGGAATAGACCACAAATAAAACAGCGGCAACGGGCAGCAAGTAAACGCAGATCCGGCCCAAAAAGGCCGCGGCGACGAAAAGCAGCACAGCGCAAACAAGGATCAAATAACAGACTTCCCGGGTGCGCAGCTTGCCGGCGGGAATGTGCCGTCCCGCGGTGCGGGGATCTTTGGCGTCGATATCCCGGTCCGCCACCCGGTTTAAGGCGTTGGCGCCGGTACGCCCCGCCAGCAGCGCCACGAAGATCCAAAAAACGGTGGCATAAGCGGGGAGTCCGTGAGCGGCAAGGAGCATCCCCACAATGCCGAAGGACAGAGAAAACAGGGAATTGGAGAACATGACCAGTTCACCGTACATCCGTATTTTCGTTTTGATTTCAGTCCAAGCCATAGGTCTGCCACCTTTCCGATACTTTGGCTTTGACCGCGTCAGTCATGACAATATCATTGGGCCAGGGACGGGTATGGCCGTCTAAGGGCAGTTTTTTGGTGGCGTCCACACCGATACGGCCCCCGGCGTCAGCAGCGTCGAAAAAGAGATCGCGCCGGGCGTCGATATTATTGAAGATCTTCCAAGCCACAAGAGAAGGATCCGTGGGATCCAGCTCCCCGTCGATCACCACAATCACCCGAGCAAAAGCGCAGGAGGGCGACGAAAATAAAGTATCGATCAGAGTTTTTGCGGCTTTCGGCCGGTCTTTGGTCAAAGCCACCACCAAAGCACCGCCAAAACAGGCCGCCCCTTTGATATGCGGGTCGTTGGCCGTCAGCTGTTCCGCCAAAGCCTCCGCAGCTGCCTTGCTTAAAGACGTCAGGGGCAGCGCCGCTGCTTTTGTGGTGGCGTCCACGCCCAACTTTGTGCCGTAACAGGGGTGAGCCGAGGAATGATCCAGGACGTCGAGAGGCCCCTCCGCCAGCACGAGATCGCGGGTAAAATCACAATGCTCCATCATATCCCTAAAGACGGCGGCATAATCATGGGGATTCCTCTTTTCATCCACGAGAATGATCATCTTGGTATACATCATTTGCGCCATGCCCCAAAAGCCGTGAAAGATCTTGCGGCTGTGCCCCGGATACTCTTTTTTTGCCGATACAATGACGCAGTTATGAAAAACGCCTTCCATCGGAAAGCTGATATCCACAACCTCGGGATAGATCATGCGCAGCAGCGGCAGGAAGAAGCGTTCCGTGGCCTTGGCCAAATAGCAGTCTTCCATGGGCGGACGTCCCACAATGGTGCAGGGATACACGGGATTCTTTTTATGAGTGACGCAAGTCACGTGAAACACGGGATAATCGTCAGCCAGAGAATAGTACCCCGTATGGTCGCCAAAAGGCCCTTCCCTGCGGGTTTCGTCGATATCCACATAACCTTCCAACACAAACTCGGCGTGGGCGGGAACACGGATATCATTGGTCACACACCGCACCGTTTCCACCGGCGCGTTGCGGAGGAATCCCGCAAAGAGCAGTTCATCGACGAACTTCGGCAGCGGCGCGGTGGCCGCGTAGATGGTGGCGGGATCGGCGCCGAGGACAACGGACACAGGCATCCGGCTGCTCCGGGCCTTGTATTTTTCATAGATGCGCCGACCGTCTTTATGGATGTGCCAGTGCATACCCGTGGTATTGCGGTCAAAAACCTGCAAACGGTACATACCGACGTTTTGCGTGCCGTCTTCGGGGTCTTTCGTAAAAACCAAAGGCAAAGTTACAAAGGGGCCTCCGTCTTCCGGCCAGCAATGCAAAACCGGCAAAGCGGTCAAGTCCGGTTCCTTTTCAACGACCTCCTGGCAGGGTCCGTGTTTGACTTTCTTCGGGAAAATGCGCAGCAGCGGGGTAAGCTCCGGCAAGGCGGCGAACCGCGCCGGCCAGGAAGTATAGTGAGACATATCGAGGAGTTCCTCGATCCGCTTGCCCACATCGTCCAAAGACGTCAGCTCAAAGGCCAGCTTTATCCGCTCCCAGGAGCCAAAGGCATTGATCAGCAGCGGATAGGGGGAATCCTTCACCTTCTCAAAGAGAATGGCCGGCCCCTCTTGCTTCATCACGCGGTCCGCGATTTCCGTGATTTCCAGAGTCCGATCCACCTCCACGCCGACCCGGCGCAGTAAATGCCGATCTTCTAATATTTTGATAAAGGCCTGCAAATCTTTGTACGCCATCCTCAGTCCTCTTTTCTTTTCGATTCCATCCTTCAATATATTAGGAAGCCATAGGAATAAAGCAAGTTTATCATAGTTACTTTGCTGTTGTCAAACAACCGTATCCACCGAAAGGGCCGTCTTAACCTGCGATCTCCGCCGGGATGAGCTTAAGAAAGCCGTTTCTTTGTCATGTAAAGAAACGGCTCCTTTTCCGTATCAACAACACCCTTTTTAGAGCGCCGTCAAACCCCGTCGGCGGCGTTCAATAGAGCCGCGGAGCGCATGAGCAAAGCGGCGCTTTCCGCCCTTGTGGCGTTGTTTGCCGGACGGAAGCTATGATCGGCATAACCGGAGATCACACCGTTGGCCGTCGCCGCGGCCACCCAAGCTTTGGCCCAGGCGGCGATGGTATCGTCATCGCTGAAAGACGTTTCTGTCTCCGCGGTTTCTGTCATTTGGAACGCGCGGCCGATGATCACGGCAATTTCCTGGCGGGTGATATTCCGACCGGGACGGAAAGTTCCGTCGGGATAGCCGTCAATGATGTTGTTTTCCGCGGCGATGGCAACGTATTTTTCCGACCAGGTACCCTGAACATCGCCGAAGGCCGCGCTCTTGTCGGTTATCTCCAGCAGTTGGCTGGCTGCCATGGTACGGATCAGCGCCGTGACAAATTCCGCTCTCGTAATGGCATTGCCGGGACGGAAGGTACCGTCGGCGTAACCGTTGAGAGCGTCGTCGTTTTTCAGCTGCGTAATGGCGTCTTCGGCCCAGTGTTGATCAATATCACGAAAAGCGCAGGGGGCTTCGGCGCTGAAAGAAAACAACGAGGAGACCGTTTTTGCAGCGCCGTTGGGCAGGTTGAGATAGAACGCGACGGTAACATCGCCGTTGGCATAGGAATCAAGGTTGAGCTTCTGTGTTAAAACCGTACCTGCCTGCATGGGGCTGTTTTCAAAGGTCGCCACCGTCGTACCGTTCACCTGCCAACCGCCGGAAGCCACAAAGGGGACGGCGGTTTGGGCTACCGTGGCTTTGACGGTAAAATCAGCCCCCCGACGAATGGCGGGGGTCACGGAAGAGAGGGTAAGGGATGCGGAAGCCGCCGCCGCGTCACTGGTCTTCACCGAGGAAAACCCGTAATCCAACAAGGCTCTTGCATCGCCGTAGCGGTCGCTGGAATGCATCACAACCGTGATAATGCGGCGGTTGTTCTGTTTTGCCGTCACCGTTATGCAGCTTCCCGCCGCGGAACTGGTTCCTGTTTTCAGGCCGTCCACACCGGCATAGTAGTCGCTGCCTAAAAATTTATTCGTATTTCGATAGGTCTTTCCTTTAAAGGAAAAGGTTTGCAGAGACGTATAATTTAGAATATCCGGGTAGTTATTGATAAAATGATAGGCCAAAAGCGCCATGGAACGGGCGGTGACATAATGATCGATGCCGCCGTGACAATTGGTAAAATTCGCTTTCATGCCCAAAGAGGCCGCGGTGGAATTCATACGCGCCACAAAGGCCGCTTCCGAGCCGCTGATATATTCCGCCATGGCGTGGCAGGCGCCGCAGGCCGAGGGGAGCAGCATCAGTTTCACCATGGTATCAACGGTATATTTCTCCCCTTGAGAAAGAGGCACGTTGGAATAACCGCCGGTGGCGGCGACACTCGCCGCGGCGGCGCTGATCGTCACCACGGAGTTTTTACTGATGGTGCCTTTATTCAGCTCCTCGAAGATGATATAGGCGCTCATCAGCTTCGTCATACTGGCGGGAACCCGCAAGGTATCGGCATCTTTGGTGTAGTAAAAGGCGCCGGTATCGCAATCCATCACCACGGCGGAATAGGCGTTTACCGAAGGCGCCGCGGCCATGGCAGGGGCGGAAAAAAGCATCAGCAAAAAAGCGATCAGCAATAAAACAAAAAAATTCCTGCGTATGGATTTCATAAAAGACACACTCCTCAAAAAATACAAATTTATTATATCATAGGCAAAGACCAAAGAAAACAGGACTTTCCGAAAAAAATCGAAAAGTCCCGAAAAACCTCGCAACGGTTATTTTTTGTATCTCCGCTTTTTAAAAAGCCGCCTCAGATCATGGCGCAAAGCACCGCTTTGATCGTGTGCATCCTGTTTTCCGCCTCGTCGAAAACCACCGAATGTTTGCTGCGGAAAACCTCGTCGGTGACTTCCCGGATGTCGTACCCTTTCGCCTGCCATTCCTTGGCCATTTTCGTTTCAAAATCGTGGAACGACGGCAGGCAATGGAGAAAGAGCACGTCGGGATTGCCTGTGGCGGATAACAGCTCCATGGTAACGCGGAAAGGCGTCAGCAATTTCACGCGTTGGGGAATCTGCGCTTCCTCTCCCATGGAAGCCCAAATATCGCTGTAAATCACGTCGGCGCCTTTGATGGCCTCGGGAGCGTCGGTGATCTCAATGGTGGCGCCGGTGACGGCGGCCACAGCGTTGGCGGCGGATAAAACCGTTTCATCAACTTTAAGAGCGCTGGGGCCGTAGGCCACAAAATGCATCCCCATTTTGGCGCACCCATACATCCAGGCATAACACATATTGTTGCGGATATCGCCGCAGAAAACGACCTTAACCTCTTTTAACGGTTTGTCGGTATGTTCTTCGATGGTCAGCAGATCCGCTAAAATCTGGGTGGGATGATCCACATCGGTGAGACCGTTGAACACCGGCACACCGGAGAATTTCGCCAAATCCTCTACGACTTTTTGATCAAAACCACGGTATTCAATGGCGTCGAACATGCGGCCCAACACCTTCGCCGTATCCTCTAAGGATTCTTTTTTCCCCATTTGGGAGCTGTTGGCGTCGAGGAACGTCACGTGACCGCCTTCATCAAGGCAGGCCACTTCAAAGGCACAGCGCGTTCTGGTGGAGGTTTTTTCAAAGAGCAGCACCATATTTTTGCCCTTGAGCAGCGGATCGTCGCAGATCCCCGCTTTTTTCTTGGCTTTGAGATTGGCGGCAAGATCCAGCAAATAGCGGATCTCTTTGGGAGTGAAATCCATCAGCGTCAGAAAACTTCTCCCCTTCAGATTGACAGACATCGTATCTTTCCTCCTTACACCGAAAGACTTCACAGATCCTCCCGCAGCAGCGGCATGCTCATACAGCGCGGGCCGCCCCTGCCCCGAGATAATTCGGAACCGGGAAGCTCATAAATTTTGATTCCGGCGTCCTTTAAAATTTCGTTGGTCACGGCATTCCTGGCGTAGACCACCACTTTACCGGGGGCAATGGCCAGAGTATTGGAACCGTCGTTCCACTGTTCCCGGGCGGCGTCAATCACGCTGTTGCTGCCGCAGCGGATCAATTGCACGTCGTTGAGGTCCAGCTGTTTTTTGAGAATATCCGCCAAAGATCCCTCGGCGAGGCGGATCACGATTTTTCCTTCTTTTTCCTCGATGATAAAAACGTCCAGTTGCTGCAGAATATTGGGATGCACCGTAAATTTATCCCGATCCACCATGGTAAAAACGGTGTCAAGATGCATAAATGTACGCTGCTTCGGAATATTGAAGGCTAAAATCTTACGAAAACCGTTCTCTTCCGACAACAGCCGCCGGGCGAATTTGGTGATGGAGCGCTCCTTTGTCCGCTGGGAAATGCCCACGGCCACGGTGCTCTCGTTGAGGATCAGCAGATCGCCGCCTTCCAAAGAAAACGGTTCTGACCTATCATACCATATTTTTGTATTTTTATAAAGGGGATGATAGGAAAAAATAAATTCCGCAAAAACCGTTTCCCTGCTCCGAGTTACGGAAAACATCGGATGAATCGTGACCCCATCGCCTACGGCGGCAAAGGGATCTCTGGTAAAATAAAGGTTCGGCATGGGATCCATCACAAAGGGATAATCCCGCGCCGCATTGCGCTGAAAGTCTGTGGGCCTACGGCCCATGACCGCTTCGAGCTCGGTTTTTCGTACCCCGGCCATGACACCTTGGATCATCTCCTTTTTGGGCAACGCCGAAAAGTACTCCGTCATCAGCGCTTTTTCCCTGGTGGTAAAGATTTCCGTCTCCTCCAAAACATCGTGGATGAACCGGGCTTTCACCTCTTCATCAACGAGGGCCTCAGCCATCAGATCTTGCAGGTAGCAGATTTTAACACCGTGTTTTTTGAGGAGCGCCGCAAAATGGTCGTGCTCTTCTTGAGCGATCTTGAGATAGGGAATATCGTCAAAAAGCAGGCGGTCGAGGTATTCCGGCATCAAGTTTTCCAATTCCCTGCCGGGTCGGTGCAGCAAGACCCTTTTTAACTTACCGATTTCCGAATGGACATGAATGGCTTGTTTTTGCAAAATGAGGCCTCTTTCCCGCTGTTTTCAGCAAAACGTACCTTTATTTTGCGGCAAAGGGCGGTTTGCTATGTGAATCCCGGCAGGAAATTTCTACCTTGCGGTAAAAAATAAAAGTTGTTATAATAAAGTCATGAATACCACCGCCGTACTAAGAAAAATTGAATCTTTTTTAAAGGGCGAAATCAACGCCGAGGATTTCTCTTACGATTTTCCCGTGACCTATTCCTTTTACGCGAAACGCCTTGACCTGGAAAATCCCGCCTTTCCTGGCTGATGGAGGAGGAAATGAAGGCGCTCTGCCGCGCTTACGACCCTTTTGACTATTATCATATGGACGTTGAAAAAATTTACAGCGAGGCAGCGTTTACCAAAGCGGTACGCGCCGCTTACGAGAAAGCGAAAACATTGACATAAGCAAGAGGATAGCCCAGAACAAGGGTTATCCTCTTTTTCACGACCGCTTTGCCCTTAAAGGGAAAGCAGGTAACTGATCATCTTGGCCGCCTCCGCCCGGCTGGCGCAGGCAGATCCTTTAAAATAAGTTTTCCCGCCGCTGACAACGCCGTTGATGATACCGGCGCGCTGCATGGCCTCAACGGCACCTGCCGCGTAGGTAGGGATGCCGCTCTGATCCGCAAAGGCGATGGCCGCGGCGGATTTTGGCAGTTCGATGGCTTTGGCCCGGGCAAGGCGGAGGATCATCACCGCCATATCCTGACGGCTGATGTTATCCTCCGGCGCATAGTTGCCGTTGCCGACGCCGTATACAATATGCTGTTGGCTGGCCCAAGCGATGCTCTTCGCCGCCCAATGGGAAGACTTGACATCTAAAAAGGCACTAACGTCGGCATAGGATGTTAGATCAACACCGGCAGCCCGTGCCAAAATCATGGCGAATTCCGCCCGGGAGATATTCTTGGTCGGCTGAAAGCAATAGGTGCCGTCAACGTCAGCATACCCGGAGAGGATGCCCCGGGCCACCAGATCGTCGACAAAAGAACCATACCAGGCCCCTGCCGGCACATCGCTAAAAACGCCGCCCAAAGAAACGAAGGGGAAACCGTTTTCCCCGGCGTAACGCTGTGCCACGGTATATGTATAACCCTTGATCGTCAAATCAACGCAACCGGGAGCGGCGCCGGAAAAATCATAACCAAAAGCCTCCTCGCCAATGACCGCGACGCTCTTGGGGATCGTCACAGCGCTCAAAGCGGGACAATCGGCAAAAGCGACGATGCCGATTTCCTCAACGCCCTCTTTTAGGGTTATTTGGGATAACCTTGAGCAGAAGCGAAAGGCGCTGTTATCCACCGTGGTTACGTTGCCGGGGAGCGTCACCGCGGTTAATTTTTCACAACAGAAAAAAGCACTTTTACCAATTTTTCGCAAGCCCTGGCCTAAAGTCAGAGAGGAGAAGTTTCCGTTGACAAAGGCGTTTTCGCCAATGGTCTCCACCTGGTCGGGAATGGTCAGGGAGGTACATTGGCAGTAAGGCAAGGCATAATCTCCAATGGTTTTCACGTGCTTGCCGATGACCACCGCGCTGATGTTAGGATACGCGCCTTCGGCGAAAAAGAGATAAGGAGGAATGGTCTCAACACTGTCGCCGAAGACGACGCGCATGCCACTTTTGGCCGTACCGGCATTGGCAAAGACTTGATCGGCAGCGGCAAAATCGCGGACATGGGCGGCGTTCCAAAGGATATTCGTCAAAACGGTACAGTCTCTAAAGGCCCCCGTTGCGATATCAGCAACGTTGACGCCGACGGTCAGAGAAGTCAGCGACGTACAGCCAAGAAAAGCGCCCTCGCCGAGGGAGGTTACGGTATCGGGAATCGTCAGGGCGGTGATTTTGTCGCAGCCCGCAAAAGCAAAGGCAGAAATTCTGGTGACAGGAATGCCGTCAAAGGCTAAAGGAATGGTCACATTGCCGCCCTCCCCCTGATAGCCGATGATTGACGCCGTGCCGTCCAAGGTTGCGTATTCGTAACCGCCGGCGATTTGCGCGCTCACCGGCGATGCCCAAAACAGCCAAAATACAATGACTGCCCATGTCAGGACGAAGAATTCTTTTTTCATTTCTCCCCCTGTGTCACCTTGATCACTTATGTGCGTTGACTCATAACCCCATCCTATCCCAATTCGACAATAATGTCAACAAAGTAACATAAAAAAAGCAGGAAGCGCCTATCTTTGACAAAGGAAAGACCTCCTTTTGTCCCATAAAAAGGGGCTTACCCTTAAAGAAGTCCGCAAAAAAGTCGATTTCCGGTTTCAATCGGAAATCGACTCTCTTTTTGTGGAGTTTTTTAATTCCTAAGCCCTCATTTTACGAAGGTCTTATCATTTCAGCAATACGCTGATCAGCTTAGCCGCTTCCCCGCGGCTGGCGCCTTTTTTCGGCTGAAAGAGAACTTTGCCGTCGCTTACGCTGCCGCTGATGATGCCCGCCCGCTGCAGAGAAGTCACGGCGTCTAAAGCGTAATCGGATATGTCGCCCCCATCGGCAAAGACGATTGCGTCCTCTACGGGAGAGAGCGTCATCGACTGCGCTTCGGCAAAGCGGCAAATCATCACCGCCATATCCTGGCGTGTAATGTTGGCGTTGGGCGCGTATTTTTCGTTACCAAGGCCGAAAACAACACTGCTTTGGTAGGCCCATTCAATGGACGGCCCGGCCCAGCCTGAAGCCGATACATCGGAAAAAGAAGACTTGTTTGCATAGGCTGTCAAATCTACCTTGGCCGCTCTTGCCAGAATCACAGCGAATTCCGCCCGGGTAATCTTTTTGTCCGGCCGAAAAGAATGGGTGCCGTCAGCGTTAGCATAGCCGCTAAAAATTCCCTGAACCACAAGGTCGTCGATGTACGGTTCATACCATTTCCCCGCCGCCACATCAACGAAAGCGCCGCCCAAAGAAATGAACGTAAAACCGTTGTCTTTGGCATATTGTTCCGCCGCCGAATAGGTATAACCGGTAATGGTCAGATCCCCTTTGTATAGATCCGCGTCGTCATAATAATAACCAAAAGCATATGGATTAAGGTAGAGCACGTTTTTCGGTACAAAAATTTCTTTCAATTTAGGGCAGTTCAAAAAGGCATAGGACGTAATATAGGAAAGGCCGGAGCCAAAAGTCACGGATGTCAATTGTGAACAGTCATTAAAAGCGTAGGAGTCTATCCAGGCGACGTTATCGGGAATCGTAACAGAAGTCAAAGGGCAATGGGCAAAGGTATTGTAATAAATGAACTCTATGCCCGTTCCCAGATGAACCGAAGTCAAATCGCAACCATAAAATGCAGATGAACCGATTCTCGTGACGCTGTCCGGGATTGTAATGGAAGTGATCTCACAATTTTTAAATGCGAGATGACCAATTGATCTTACTTTTTTACCCAATGTTACCGATACGATATGGGGAGCAAGACTGTCCTTTTCCGGAACAAATAGCATTTCGGGAACGACTTCCACCCTATCGCCGAAGGTGATACTGATACCGGCGCCGGCAGTACCGGCATTACTAAAGGGGCCGCTATGAGTTGGAACACCGCCGTTTCTAATATTCCATGAAATTGTTGATAAATGGATGCAGTTTTCGAAGGCATTTTCCCCGATGTAATCGACATTTTCGCCAATTGTTAACGAAGTCATGCCCGTACAGTTACTAAAAGCATAATTTTCGATAAATAATGTACTGTCCGGGATGGTCATGCTGGTAATATTACTACAACCGGCAAAGGCATAGGCTCCGATACCCGCAACATGAACGCCGTCTATGGCGGAAGGAACGGTAACCTCTCCGCCACTGCCGACATAATCGGTAATCCACAGCATCCCATCAGGGCCGTCATAAACAAAACCGTCGCCGGTGGTGCCGGCGCTCACAGGCAAGGCAAACAGCAAAAGAAACAGCGCCGTCGCCAATAGAAGGCCAAATGATTTTTTCATCATTTCCTTCCTCCTTTTATGATTGTTAATTTACAACCTCAGTATAAACATTGATCTCATAAAAGTCAACAAAAATACGTGAAAAAATCATCTTTTCTTTTGCCCATAAGAAACTCCGGCAGCCTCGCTGCCGGAGTAAAAAACAAAATCATATCAAGGCGTCGTTTAACGCTCTTCCCTGTAATAATTGACGCTGAGATACCCCGGTTCGGCGCTGTTTCTGCGGCGTCTTGCCGACTCAAAAACCAGCACCAGGGCGGTAATCAAAAAGGGCAGCAGCTGATAAAATTCGTTGGGAATCAGGAAAAGCCAGCCCAAAACGTGGGGGAAGGCGTCGCTCAAATTACCCTTCCAGGCCATCAGCACATTGAACATGCCAAAAAAGAAAGAACCGAAAATCGCTTTCAGCGGGTTCCAGTTGGCAAAGATCACCAAAGCCACGGCGATCCAGCCCATGCCGTTGATCCACGCTTCATTCCAGGCGCCGCCGTTGGTGACAAAAGCCATATAACAGCCGCCAAGGCCGCAAATACCGCCGCCGAGAACGATGTTGATGTATTTCGCGCGGTTGACGTTCACGCCGGAAGCATCGGCGGCGCCGGGGTTTTCACCGACGGCCCGCACTCTTAAACCCGTTTTCGTCTTTAATATATAAATCCAGGCGATGATGGCGATGACCACGGCAAGATAAACGAAAAGATTATAGGAAAAAAGCAGTTTGCCCAGGTAAGGAATGTCCCTTAAAACGGGAATGCCGTTATCGGCCACAATCCATTTCAAATGAGGCAGTGAGGAAAGGCTGGGAAAATGGTCGGTTTTCGTGAGCATACGGCCAATGAAGAGGTAAATGCCGTTGCCGAAAATAGTCAGCGCCAGACCGGTGACGGTCTGATTTGTTTGGAAGGTTACCGTCAAAACCGCATAGATCAGCGCGGCCAGCGCCGCGGCGGCAAAGGAGGCCAACAAGGCGACGATCAAGCTGTTGGCATAGCAGCCCATACAGTAACCGCAGATGGCGCCAATGGCCATCATCCCTTCGACACCGAGATTCAAATTTCCGGAGCGTTCGGTAATGACTTCGCCGGTGGTGGCAAAAAGCAGCGGCGTACCCATGCGAATCGCGTAATAAAAGAAGCTGACAAACACATCCATTTATGCGTCCTCCCTTCTTTTTTTCGCTGTAGATAAGGTGATCTTATAGCGGATGAAGAAATCCGCCGCCAAAATCGTAAAGAGGATCACGCCTTCTAAAATATCCGAAGCCGAAGAGGAAATCGAATAGGTGCTTTCCGCCACAGAGGCGCCCTTTTGCAGTATGCCCAAAAGCAGGGCTACGATGAGTACGCCAAAGGCGTTGAGTTTGGCCAGCCAGGCTACAATAATACCGGTAAAGCCGACGTTAGCGGTGATGCCGTCGCTGAGCATGTGGCCCGTGGCGGAACCGGTCACCTGCAACATGCCGCCGATGCCGACAACGGCGGCGGAAAGGAACATGGTGCGCAAGACAACGCGGTTAACGTTCATCCCGGCGTAACGCGCGGTGTTTTTGCTGTCGCCGACCACGCTGATCTCAAATCCCTGTTTCGACTTCTTAAAATAGAGCCAAACCAAAATCACCATCAAGAAGACGATCCATACGGAGCTATCCAGGGAAACGCCGAATAGCTTCACTTGGGGCAGCCAGGCGCTGTCCGGCAGCGCCCTAAAGTCGGGACGCAGTACGGCGCCGGTATCGCTGAGCTTGCGAAAAAACATCGTATTTTTCAGATAGGTCAAGAAATAGAAGGCAACGTAGTTTAGCATGAGGGTCAACAGCGTTTCATTGGTATTGAACTTAACCTTGAGAATCGCCGGGATCAGGCCGTAAAGTCCGCCGACGAGGGCTCCGGCGAGAAAAGCCAAAGGCAACATCAGAAAAGCGGGCAGGACGTCGCCCAGGGCCAGGCTGACGGTGGCGGCGCCGATGGCGCCCATGATAAACTGGCCGTTGCCGCCGATGTTCCAAAAGCGCATTTTAAAGGCAAAGGCAATCCCCAAAGAGGTGATGGCGAGGGGTATCACGATGCGCACAAAACCCTGCAAATAGATGGTGTTTTGGAAACAGCCCAACACCATTGTTTTATAATAGAAAAAGGGATTCACGCCGAGAGCCGCCACGAGCAGCCCGCCGAGGCAGAGGGAAACAGCAAGGGCGATCATATAATAGAAAAAGCTTTGTTTCTTGGTCAGAGGATCCCGCTTGGAAAGATGGATCGGTGGTTCCCGCCGTTTTTTCTTTTTTGGCGCCGTCAAACTTTCCTTTGCCCGTTGGTCAAAATCAATTTTGATATCGACATGGTCAAAAGCTTCGGATTCTGTATCTTCCGGCCGCTGCGCCAAAGCGTCGGTCATCAAAAGGCCGAGATATGCTTTGTCCACCTCTTTGGCATCGACGATGCCGGTGACCCGACCGTGGCAGAGCACCATAATCTTGTCGCAAAGCTCCAGCATAACATCGAGGTCTTCCCCGACGAAAAGGATACCCACGCCCCGTTCTTTTTGACTGTTCAAGGTGTCGTAAATCACATAGGAAGAGTTGATATCAAGGCCGCGGACAGGATAGGCGGTAATGATCACCGCGGGGTCAGCGTCGATCTCCCGGCCCAAGAGCACCTTTTGGACGTTGCCGCCGGAAAGCTGGCGTACCGGCGTTTCCACACCGGGGGTCACCACCCCAAGATCGTGAATGACTTTTTCCGCTGTTTGCCGAGCATGCTTCCGGTCGACAAAAGGCCCTTTGGCGTTCACATAGTTTTTCAGCATCATATTGTCGGTGATGCTTAACGACGCGGCAAGCCCCATGCCGAGACGGTCCTCGGGAATGAAGCTCATGCTGATGCCGCGTTTGATGATTTCCCGGGGAGAATCGCCTTGGATGGCCTCCCCTTTGTATAAAATCGAACCTGTTTCAATGGGAATCAATCCCGCCAGGGCCTCACAGAGCTCTTTTTGGCCGCAGCCGGTGACCCCGGCCACGCCGAGGATTTCCCCTTTGCGAATGGCAAAGGAAATATCGTCGATGGCCAAAGCACCCTCTTCATCGCGGATGGAGAGATGAGAGATTTCCATCAAAGTTTCGTCAAAATCGAATTGGGGACGGTCGATCATCAGTTCCACGGCACGCCCTACCATCATATTGGTGAGTTCCTGGGCGTCGGTTTTGGCGGTAAGCACCGTATTGATGGATCGGCCTTTTCTTAAAATCGTTACCCGGTCGCTGATTTCCAATACTTCGTTGAGCTTATGGGTAATGATGATAATGGAGTACCCGGCCTGGCTCATTTTGCGCAAAATGGCAAAGAGCTTTTGGGTTTCCTGATGCGTTAAAACGGCGGTGGGTTCATCCAAAATAAGGATGCCCGCGCCGTAATAGAGCACTTTTAAAATCTCAATGGTCTGTTTTTCGGAAACAGACATGTCCGAGACCTTTTTTTCGGGATTGATTTCAAACCCGAAATCATTGCTGATCTTGCGGATTTTAGCGTAACGGTCTTTTTTCAGAAAGAGCGCTTCCTCTTCACTGCCGATCCAGATATTATCCGCGGCGGTAAAGTTTTCCACCAGCCTGAAATGCTGGTGTACCATGCCGATACCGAGGCTTTTCGAGTCTTCGGGAGAATTGATGGAAACGCGTTCGCCATGAACGTAGATCTCGCCGCTGTCCGGCTTATAGATGCCCGACAGCATGTTCATCAAAGTGGTTTTGCCGGAACCGTTTTCACCCAAAAGCGCTAAAATCTCCCCTTTGCGGAGAGATAAGTCAATATGGTCGTTGGCCACAACGGAGCCAAAGGATTTGCTGATACCATGCAAAGATATTGCGCTGGATTCCTGTTCTGCCACTAATTTCATCCTTTCAAAGCAAAGGGGTGCCCTAAAGCACCCCTTCCCTTAAAGTTTCTAACTTATTTTAATTCCACACCCTTGACGAAGTAATTCATCGTCCCCTGGATCACGGAATCTTCCACGGAAGCGTCGCCGGCTTTCACGATAACGTTGTCTTCACTATCTACAAGGTCGCCATCGGTTTCCACAACGCTGCCGTCTTCATTGAAGGTGAGCTTCACACCGGAGAACACGTCCCAGGTACCTGCGTTAAAGAGGGCTTTCACCGCGTCGATTCTTTCCTGGGTGCCGTCAGCGCAGAGGGTGGTCAACGGAGCCACGTCCACAAAGCCGTCGGCAATGCCGCCATAATAGTTGCCCAAATCAGTCCAGGTGTCATCGATCACAGCCTGAACAGCTTTGGTATAATAAACGTCCCAGTTCCAAATCGCGGAAGTCAATTCCGCTTCCGGAGCTTCGGCACTCATATCGGAGTTGTAACCAACACCGTAGATACCGGCGTTTTCAGCGGCAATCTGCGGATTGGCGCTGTCGCAATGCTGGGCGATGACGTCGCAGCCCATTTCAGCCAAGGCTTCCGCGTAAGCGGTTTCATTGGTCGGATCGCTCCAGCTGTTTAGTGATTTCACATACACAACGGCATCGGGATTGACCGACTGTACACCGAGGGCGAAAGCGTTGATGCCGGAGCAGGTTTCCGCCAATTCGGTACCGTAAGCGGCGACATAACCGATCTTATCCGATTCGGTTTTGAGGCCGGCGGCGATCCCCGTCAGATAGCGGGCCTGGTAGATACGGCCGAAATAGTTATTAAAGTTGGTGTCGTTGGACTTATAGCCGGTGGCGTGGGAGAAATATACGTCAGGATATTGGTCCGCCATGTCAGCAGTGGTATCCATATAGCCGTAGCTGGTGGTAAAAATGATATTGCAGCCTTGAGCGATACAGTTTTCAATGGCGGATTTGATGGCAGAGGAGTCGGAGTCGGAAACATTCAGTTCCCGGACGATCTGATCATCTTTGAGGCCAAGATTTTCCTGCATACCGACAATGCCCTGGTCATGCATGTAAGAATAACCGGTGCCGTCGGCGGGGTCACCGATATGGATCACACCGACTTTAATGTCTTCCACAGGGATACCGGCGGAAGCATCGTCGGCGGGAGCTTCTTCTTCAGACGTCCCGCAAGCCGCAAAAGAAAATACAACGATGAGCGCAAGAAGAAGTACGAGAATTACTTTTGTCTTTTTCATTTTTTCCTCCTAAAAGTTTTTTAATTTTATTAATAAGGCAGCACCTTAATAATCTGCAGATGATTCGTCACGAAAGGTGATCTCGCCGCCGAGGGCGTCCATTTCTTCGATGATGGCCATGGATTCCACACGGATTCCTTCGCGGCGCAGTTCTTTGCCGCCGTTTTGAAAACCTTTTTCCACGGCAATGCCAACCCCGGCCAAGGCGGCCCCGGCTTGTTTCACAATTTCCACCAACCCCCGCACAGCGTTACCGTTGGCCAAAAAATCATCGACGATCAGCACCACATCATCGGCGGAAAGGTATTCTTTGGCAACTCTGATATCATAGACGCAATCATGGGTGAAAGATTCCACCGGCGCCGAATAGACCGAAGAGCCTAAATTTTTCGTTTTTGATTTCTTTGCAAAAACCATGGGGCAATGGAGTTCCCGGGCCACGGGGTAAGCGACGGCGATGCCCGAGGCTTCGATGGTCAGCACTTTGGTCACCTGGGCGGACAAAAAACGCCGCGCAATTTCCTTGCCCAGCTGATCCATGAATGCTACATCGATTTGGTGATTCAGGAAGCTGTCCACTTTAAGGATATTGCCGGCAAAAACCTTTCCGTCGCTTTGTATTTTTTTTTGAAGCAAGTCCATGACCGCACCTCGAAAAGCTGAAAAATATCGTTGATGATTCGGAAAAACTTATCTATATTATACTATAGGATCCTTCTCTTTTCAACGATAACTGATAAAATTTTAATTTTTCCAGTAAAAAACAACCACCCGTTTAGTGCTCTGGTCAAGAGAAAGTAGACACGAAAAAAGCGTCTCCTTTTATCTTATCATTGCGAATTGGCGGGTGGTTATTTTTTTACAAGGGGAGATCCCTTTTTATTTTTTCATATCTTCCACGGTACCTCGGGTCACCTCAATGAAATGGCCGAAGAGCCGTTCCAGCAAGGCGATGAGGGCCGCTTCCTTTTTGGGAAATTCACCGTTGACTTTCGGCTGAATGCGGTGAACCTTTTCATTGTCTTCAATGAAGAGGGAGGGATAGCGCCATCTGCCGCTGCCGCCACCGTGGGCGCCCTTGCCGCGATAGAAATAGGATTTCTTATAGACGATACGGTAGAAGGATTCATAGGGTAACTCCCTGTTTCCTGTGTAACAGGCGCAAAACTCCGTGGGGGTCATGCCTTCAAATTTTTCCGGCGCTACTAATTTTTCCAAGACCTTTTCATATTTATCCACAAAAAGGCCTTTGATCTTTTTCTTTTCTTCTTTCATCAGCACGTCGTCAACGAGATAAAGGATGAGCCGCTTTTCGGTGATCATCATAATGCCTTCGGGATTTAGTTTAAAGCCCTCAACTTCGTACATGCAGGGATAAAGGCCGATACACTGCTCTTCGCCGTGATGCAGATAGCCGCAATTCCAGCAAACATCCACATCTTTGCCGTTTTTTTCACCGCATTTCAGGCAGATGATACTGTGCTCATCGTCGTCGGCGTAACAGTTTTGTACCTCCGTTGCATCCTCTAACAGCTCTTCTTTTTCGTTAAAACCCCGTTCTTCGGCCATTGTCTCTTCCTTTCCTCGCTCACTGCGTATCATCGGATATATAATAAAATACGACAATGATCCCCTTTTTCCTGCCCCCGGCAAAAAAATCAGCCTTTTGCGGCAACGTGCAACGCCTCACCTTGGCCCAATAAGGTGAAGCGGCTGTTTTGGGGAATAAAGAAACAATCTCCGGCGGTGTAGTCCCACTGGCAGTCACCGGCTGAAAAGTGACCGCAGCCGGACAAAAACAGCACCGCGGCGTCTTCCCGGGCGGCGCAGCAAACATCCCCCAAAAAGCAACAGTGGTCGATGACGAAGGGAAAACCCTTTTTCGTTTCAAAAAGCAGGCCGTCTTTCAGGATCGTCTTCAACGGCGTCGTCCGGTTACGCTTGATCACCGCAAGGGCCTGTTCCAACTGGGTGGCTCTGCCCCTTCCGTAATCGTACAAACGGTAAGTAAGGTCGGCGTTTTGCTGTATCTCGTAAAGGGAGACACCGCCGCCGATGGCGTGGACCGTACCGGCGGGCACGAAGATCGCCTCGCCGCCGGAAACGGGAATCCGGTTAAGCAACGATAAGATGGTGCCGTCGGCGCAGCGGCGCACAATATCAAGGACGGAAACATTCTCTCGAAAACCGACGAACACAGCGGCGTCCTTCCGGCAACGGTCGATGATCCAAAGTTCGTGTTTTCCTTTGCCTCCCACCTTTTTCGCGGCAGTATCATCAGGGTGTACCTGAATCGATAAGGGTTCCGCGGCGTCGATGGCTTTGATCAGCAGAGGGAAGTTTTCCGGATCTCTGTGCTTTGTTCTAAATAAGTGAAAAGGAAATTCCCTCTTGGGTGAGGGAAGCCTGGCCCGAAACGGCGGAAAGCAGATAGGCTTCACCGATTTGGCTGCCGCCGTAACGGTTTCCCAGTCTCTCCCCGCCCCAGACGGTTTCCTTTAAATATGGCGTTAATTTGGCCGGTTGACGGCTGATATCTTTTTTCACGCAATCCCCTTCTTTGCATGCGGTTACTGTATTATATGCGGAGAACAAGTTTCCGCGCACAAAAGAAAGGTCGAAAGATCGGCCATCGCCCCGGGAAAGGCGCGTCGTTTCGCCTATGGCGGAAGACCATCCGTTGTGTTATAATCACAACAGACATCAGATCATGCATGACTTTAAAAAATAAAAAATCAGAGATTAAAAATGATAGATCAAAGGAAAAACCATGCTCAAACCGATTCTTTTCCTACTCGCCGCCGTGCTCTTCCTCTGGCTTTACTGGGGGAACACGACGATCAAAGTAACAAAAATCCGCGTTGTCAGCAAGGCGCTGCCGGCCTCCTTCGCCGGCTTCGTCATTGCCCATGTCTCCGATTTGCATAACACGGAATTTGGCAGCAAGCAAAAAAACCTGCTGAAGGCTATTGCCGCATCGTCTCCCCATTTGATTGCCGTCACCGGCGATCTCATCGACTCCCGCCGCACCGATATAAAAAAGGCCCTGACCTTCATCGAAGGCGCCGCAAAGATCGCCCCGGTCTATTACGTCACCGGCAACCATGAATCAAGGATCGCCGCTTACCCCCAGTTTGAGACATCTTTGCTGGATCAGGGCGCCGTTGTTTTAAGAAACGCGGGAGCGACGGTGAAACGGGGCGACGATCGTATCCGCCTTTGGGGCTTGGACGACCCCACCTTCAGCAGAGAACACGGAAGGATAAAAAACCGGCTCATCACCGATAAGGCACTGAGCAGCCTGGCAAAGGAGGAGGATCTCTATACGGTCTTGCTCTCCCACCGCCCGGAATTGTTTGATCTTTACGTGGATCACGGCATCGACCTCGCCCTTTGCGGCCACGCCCATGGCGGTCAGGTACGTTTGCCGCTGATCGGCGGACTGTACGCACCGAACCAAGGACGGTTCCCCGCCTATCAAAACGGTCTCTACCAAAAAGGCTCCACCGGAATGGTGGTCAGCCGAGGCCTGGGCAATAGCCTCGATCCCCTGCGGATCAACAACCGCCCTGAATTGGTCGTCGTCACCTTGGGAACAGAATAAAAGAATAAAAATACGCCTCATTTCCGAAGAATCTTCGAAAATGAGGCGCTACTTTTTGTTTCAAGGGATGATAGGTAAGCTTTATTGACTTTCCTCATAGATGATGGAATGCAGCCGCTCTGCCGCGGCGTCAAGATCGTAATGCCAATACCAAACGCCGTCGCTATCCGTACCACCGCTGAGATCGGTTTCATAATTCTCATCGGGTATCGTATTTTGCACAACGGCGAAATCCCGCAGCATAAGCGGCGCAAGTTTCATGATATCCGCCGTGCTCAATGAGGTTTCCACGATGGCGGAAAAGCGGCGCACGAACCTCGGATATTCCAGCTTGCTCATGCCTTTCAACGACTCAAAAATCGCGTTCAGGATTTCCTGCTGGCGGCCGGCCCGGGCGTTATCCGTATCGATCTTGCGGATGCGGGAATAACAGATGGCCTGCTGACCGTTGAGCAAAACGCTGCCGGAAGAAGTCAGATGCTCTCCGTCGGGGAACGCGTCATCCATCATAATATTGATGGTGCTCATTTCTTCGTCGGTGATGGTGATCGTCACGCCGCCGACGGCGTCGACAATATCCACCAATTGCTCAAAATTGACGGTGGCGTACTCTTTGATATCCAATTTAAATACCTGATTCAGGGTTTTTACCGCCAATTCAGGGCCACCGTAGGCGTAAGCATGATTGATTTTCGTTTCACCGTGGCCGTCAATGGGTACTTTGGAATCCCGCAGGATGGAAGTCATTTTCACATTTCCGTGGATCAGATCCGCCGAGAGAATCAGGATCGCGTCGGAACGTCCCGTATCAGTATGATCCCTGGTATCCACGCCAAAAAAGGCGATATTCAGCACGCCGATTTCTCCCGGGGCGGTGATCCCCAAGGACGCGTCGTCTTTGGGAAAACGCTGCGTGTCCAAACTGCCTAAGAGATAAAAATAGGTGATCCCGAAAAGTGCTATGAAAAACAGGAGGATCAAGCCGATGATTTTCAGCACTTTTTTCCCTTTTCCCCTTTTATGGGGACGGGATTTTTGGGGCGTATTGCGGCCTTCGTCGCCGTATACGCTGTTTTTTTGGCGGTGGCCGCCAAAAACCGAATTCTCGGCAGCGACATCCCGCAATTGTCGGCGGCGTCGCTCTTTATGAGAATGAACCGGCGGTGCAGAAGATTTACGGCGTCCGCTCTGCCCTTCCGGTTCCCGGTTATAATTTTCTTCTCTGTACATATTATATCCTTTTTTGTGTCGAGAAATAAGAACAGAGACATTATATCACATTTGGGGAAATATGCAAACTTTTGCGGTTCGCCTAAAAAAGCGCCGCCGTTGTCATAAGGAGGCCATATGCGGCTTCTTTCGCTTGTTTTAAGAATATTAATGAAACTTTAATGATTATCCCTGATCCGCCAGTTCATAGATGAGGCGCTCCGTTTTTTGCCAGCCGAGGCAAGGGTCGGTGATGGATTGACCGTAAACCTTACCGCCCACACTTTGGCAGCCGTCTTCCAGGTAGCTTTCCACCATCAACCCTTTGACAAGGCCTGCGACATCCTTGCTGTAGCGGCGGGAGTGGAGCACTTCCTTACAGATGCGGATCTGCTCAAAGGGTTCCTTGCCGGAATTGCAGTGGTTGGCGTCAACGATGACGGCTTTATTGATCAGCTCCCCTTCGGCGTAGAGGTAAAAAAGCTGCATCAAGTCTTCGTAGTGGTAATTGGGAGACATCTTGCCGTAGCGGTCCACAGAACCCCTTAAAATCGCGTGGGCCAAAGGATTGCCGTGGGAAACCACTTCCCAGCCACGATAGATAAACATATGGGCGGTTTGCGCCGCTGTTACGGCATTGATCATGATGTTGAGATCACCGCTGGTGGGGTTTTTCATGCCCACGGGAATGGAAAGACCGCTGGCCGTTAAACGGTGCTGTTGATTTTCCACGGAACGAGCGCCCACCGCCAAGTAGGAAATCAAATCGGAAAGATAGCGGTAGTCTTCCGGATAGAGCATTTCATCGGCGCTGGTCAAACCGGTTTCCTCGATGACCCTCAGGTGCATTTTGCGGATGGAAACAAGCCCTTCCAACATATCCGGTTCTTTGCTGGGATCGGGCTGATGGGCCATGCCCTTGTAGCCTTTGCCAGTGGTACGGGGCTTATTACAATAAATTCTGGGAATGAGCAGGAGCTTCTCCCGCACTTCCTCTCCAAGCTTGGCCAAACGGTGAACATACTCCATGACTGCGTCTTCCCGGTCGGCGGAGCAAGGGCCGACGATCAGCAAAAGGCGCTGGCTTTCCCCTTTTAAAATCGCGGCAATTTCCTTATCCCGTTTTTCCTTGAGGTTGGCACAAGCTTCGGAAAGAGGATACTTCGCTTTCACTGCCATGGGAATTGGTAGTTTTCTTAAAAAATTCATATTATATCACTTCTTTACATTTTAACGTTTTCCGAGTAGCATACAAAAAAAATCATAAGATTATAATGTAATTATTATAATACAAAAAGAGACAAAGCGCAAGCGCCTTGTCTCTATCATCTATCTCCCTCGGCTAACACACCGCCATACGCGGTTTTTTGATACGTCCACACAGCATGACGGCGACGAAAAATTTCCGCTTATTGTTCCAGTTGTTTGGCGAGGAACCCCGCGGCGGTTTCCGCAAGTTTTTGTTCCAAATCGCCCATGACGACGCCTTTTTCTTTGGAGCAGATCAGCACCGCGCCGATGACGTCGCCGCCGGGAATCACCGGGGCGATGCAGAAGCACTCCATCTCATTTTCCTCTTCGCCGTCTAAAATGGAAAAGGCCTTTTTGTTCACTTCTTCATGGATACGGTTGACCACCAAGGTGCGTCGGTCGTCCATGACTTTTTCAACAATCGCGCCGATCCGCTGATGCAGAAATTCCTTTTTCGAGCCGCCGCTGACGGCGATCACTTCATCCCTGTCGGCAATCAGCACGGTGGTATGGATGGAATTGCTCAGGGCGTCGGCGTATTCTCTGGCAAAGTCCGAGAGGGAAGTAATGGGGGAGTATTTTTTCAGAATGACTTCGCCTTCCCTGTCAACGTATATTTCCAGGGGGTCGCCTTCTTTAATCCGCATGGTGCGGCGAATCTCTTTGGGAATAACAACGCGGCCGAGATCATCAATGCGTCTCACGATTCCTGTGGCTTTCATATCTTATCCTCCTAAAGGTCGTTTTCCTCTTTCTATTTTTACCTGAAAAAGAAAATTTATACTTTTGAGTTCCTGTTTTTTGCATACCATCAAAACAAGAAACTAGAGAAGTTTCAACTGAAAAGTTTTAATAAGAATCCAAGAAATTACATATAACTATTTATATTGACAGGTAAATAGCAATGTGATACCATAAAATCACAGACAAATGGTTATTCTAAAGAAGGGAGGGCCGTGCAGAACATATTCTGTCTATAACAACGTTCACCATTATGTAATCACACATGCAAACAATGAAATGCCAAAAAAGGAGTAAATTATGAAAAAATCAGTTTTAACCATCGTAATTTTTGCATTTTTTCTATGTCTGCCTTGCGGTGTTTCCGCAAACACTGAAAACAACATAAATGATACGGGAATAGACCCTACTACATCTATTGATGCAGTAAGTGACAAAGATACCGATACAATGGTGATTGATGAATCTGAGATTTTTAATGATTTAAAAAAAATGACAGAATCACAGTTGACAATAAAAGGTTATAGCCAGCAGGAAATTAGTATGATTAAAGATAATAGTTATGTTGATCTGATTCGGGAAAGAGCTAAGTTACCAGACAACGAATTGTCTAACATGGGTTATACAGCGAAAGAAATTTCTATACTTAAGGATCCTAACGCGACCGATGCCCAACTAATGTCCGCTAATATCAATAACTTTACAGCTACATCAAAAATTGAGAAGTTTTTGTACGCATCGGGTGCAAATTATACCTATGCGGCTGTATTTATGTCTTGGAATGGTCAAAAACCCCCTTCTGCTGTTTTAAAGGTGTTATCGTTCTCGCCTGGCGTCAAGGCATGACATTCATGCCTTATTCTGAACATAATCAATGTAGATACACATTGTATAGGCGAAATACAATGACCGGAGTTACAACAATGACAACAACTGGATTCACCAATAATGATCGAGTGGATTTTAATGCTGTAAAAACTTCACACAACTTGCTAACAGCAGCTACAACACCACCAACGGCAAAAATGTTTTGTTACAAAGGCGCGGCCAGAGCGATAATGAAACGTCAAGGCAACATGCCATATCTTGAAACATTGTGCTCTTATGCTCATTATGCCTCTTTAAAGAATACTTCTATCAGTATCGGTTTTGGCCCCTTCTCAATCGGTTATAACCCAGATACTCAATATAAAGAACAACTACATTGCTATACAGACACTCAATTCGATTGGCGGTGATTATCCGCAAGTGAGGAGCGTTTTCAATGAAAAGAATCCAGATCGTTCTCTGCTCCCTGCTCATGGCTTTTTTGGCCGTGGGCTGCGGCAATCAAGACGATGAAGCTTCCAAATATCAGACCATGATTCCGGCACAGACCTACACCTATTACGCCGTGTCTCCCGACGAAGCGGAAATCACCCTGGACATGGAGTTCTTCTGCCCTGCCTCGATTTCCAAAACAGATCTGGCCGAAACCGCTTTCACCTTGGGCAACAGCGGCGCCATCCGAGTGGTGAAAAGTGAAATCATGTCCACTGCCGATATTGAGGAGGCCGACTACTACCTTGCCCAGGTATTGCTGACCTTGGACGTAGAGACCATGGCCGCGGATATCCTCTCTTTTCACAGCCTCACCTATACGGTACCGGGAAAGGATCCCCAATTTCTCCATCTTGGGCCCACCATCATCGACCGGCATTTCGCCGCTGACCAAAACGCCGAAATCCTCAGTATAGAGGAACAAAACAGTATCGTGACGCCGACCACGCAGGTGACCGAGTACCGTGGCTATCCCGACAATCCCAATTATTACTTTGATTTGTGGGAAATCTACCCGGAAATCATGTTTTACCAGGTGCGGCCGGTCTGGCAGTACACCGTAGACGGCCAGTTATATTATACTTTTCAGCAGAAAGACGACGGTATGCTGCAACAAATTGACGTTTCCAGCGTTCCTCAAGAAGGCGGACTGAAATCGACGCTAAAGGCCTTTCAGGATGCCTACGCCCCCTACAAAGAGGCCTATGACGCGGGACAAGCCGGCCGCGATACAAACCCGGATCCCCCGTCATACGATCGGTTCATTATCAGATAATTAAAATGAAAACAATACAAAACGAAAGGGGTTGTCACGATTGACAACCCCTTTCGTTTTGTTTCGTTCGTTTCGTTTCGTTTTGTTTTCGGCCTTCTCTTGCCATCTATTTATATATTGTCTTGTTTTTATCTACAAGCCATTTATGCTGTTAAGAAAGCCTTAAATTATAGTCTACCCTTTTTCTGCGAGTTGCGAATGAATATTTCCCCTAAAACAAGCACCAAAAGGGTACCGGCGATCAGCATACCACAGGAAAACAGGTTCAGAGGAGAGCCGGGGGTAAAGATGATCACAAAAATCGTGAGCAAAAGCACAAACTGACCGGTGCGGGCAAAAATCATGCTCACCCAGGGCGGCCCCGGTACTTTATAGGCCCCTTCCGTTCCCGGTCTCGTTTTTTTAAGCTTTAAAAACGCCGCGTAATTGATAATGTAAGGGATCAAGAAGATGATGTTGGTAAAGGAAAACAGGCTCCAGAAAAGATCCGCGGCATTGGTGGCAACGAAGCTATAAATAACAGCAAGCACAGTACCAACGGTGCCCGTAATCAAGAGCGCCCCCTTGGGAGTATCGTTTTTCTTGTGCATCACACCAAAAGCACGGGGCAGTTCACCGTCTTTCGACGCCCCGGCGGCCAAACGGCCTGCCGCCGAGATCCAAGTGATGGCCTGGGCAAAAAGGATTGATAAGAAGATGATGCCAAAGCCATAAACAATGACGGCTTTTACTGCCGCGGATAAATCCGCAAAAAGGAAGCAATTCATAATCGCGTTCACAATGGACATATCTTTTGCCGGCACGATGATAATGATGGCGAGTATCGCAATGATGTAAAGACCCGATACCATGAAGGCGTTGATGATTGTAACCCGGGGAATATCCTTGCGGGGGTTTTTGATGCGGTTTCCCGATGAAGACATGACCTCAAACCCCATGTAGTTATAAATCAGCGCGGAGAGAAAAAGAAAGCTCTCATTTACTTTTGGCGTAAAAGCCTTTAGAGAAAGATCATTGGCTGCCACGTGCCCTTTGGACAAATAGATGATCGCCATAAGAGCCATGCCGACGGTTACGACAATTTTAAAAACAGCCGCAAGATTTGTAACAAGCGTCGTCGCTCTTAAAGGCCGCATACTGACGAAAATGATGAACCAAACGAGCGTGATCGACATGATAAGTTCATAAAGAAAGCCGATTTCGCCAACGAAAATCTGACAAAAGACGCTGGCTGTAAAAATCGTTGTCGAAGATATCCAAATCGCGTTATTAGCCCAGTATAACCAGGACATACGGGCGCCCCAGCGGGGACCATAGGCCATTTTCACCCAAGCATACATGCCTCCCTCGGCGGGGTAATTCGCTCCCAATTCCGCCATGATCAATCCGGAAGGAAGAACAAACAACAGGGTGATCACAAGTGACCAGGTAATTGCCGAAGCGCCCATGGATGCCACAGGCCCCACTGTGTCAAGAAAGAACATCACGCAAATCATACCTAAAAAGATATCACGACGTTTTAACATATCTTGATTATTTATAACCGCATGATTCTTCATTGCCACAAAACCCACCTACCTTTAAATCATTGCTTATGAAACATAGGCTATCGCGCCAACGATACCTTGGCTTTTCTTCAAGCGGATCACGAACGCTATTTAGAAGCTTCTTTTTCTCTCGCTTCGATCCGCTTACGGTTGATATTGAAAACCTCGCCCAAACCAACGCCGGCCAGGAAGCCGATGCCTAAGGCGATGCCGCCGATCCAATCCATGGGCTGACCGGGTACCCAGAAGAAAAGCATCATGGTAAAGATAATGACCAGCTGACAAAAACGGTTGACACCGATACCGAACCAATCGGGACCGGGGAAACGGTAAGCACGCTTCGTATCCTTATCGGTCAGACGCAGTTTAATGAAGGCCGAGAAGCAAAGGATAAACGGCAACAGGAAGATGAGACTGGTGAAAGAGAATAAAGTCCAGAAGAGATCGCTGGCACTACCGCCGGCGAAAGAAGATAATAGTCCATAAACAACGATGACGACGGTGGAAACGATGCCGATGATCACGGCGCTGCCCAAAGGCGCGCCTTTTTTGGTGGTGCTACCGAAAACTTTCGGCATTTCATGGTTGGCGGCGGATTCCACTGCCATATAACCGGCTGCCTGCATCCAGGCGGGACCTTGGGAAATCAGGGTATAAAGGAAGATGATACCGACGATGACGTAAAAAGCAATGCCAAGATTACCGGTAAAGGTCAGAATGAAGCAATTCAGGATGCCGTTGATGATGTCGATGCTTTCCATGGGCGTAATCGTGCAGATCGCAAGGGTAAAGATGATGTAAATGGCAATGATTAACACCAGATTCGTGAGAATCATGCGGGGTAAATCTCTACCGGGATCTTTGATATTGCTGCCGCCGATGGCGCTGATGGCGTCAAAGCCCATGACGTTATAAATCAAGGCCGGGAAAAAGGCAAAGGCCGCGCCCATGGTGGGCTTGAAGACGGAAGGACTGAACTCCGTCGCCATCTGGCCGCCGTTTTTCACCAAAAAAGCAATGGCGCAAAACACAAGACAACCGACAATGGTCAATTTGGCGATACCGCCGAGGTTACGCACGCGGGTCGATTCATTTTGGGGCTGCGCGGCAAGAAACACATAGACCCAAACAAGAATGCAGGAAGCGGCGAGGTACCAAAAGAACGGGATTTCAAATCCGCTCAATAACGTAATCATCTTGCTGACCACGTCCATCACGAAGATGGTAGCGGAAGCGACCCAAATCGCGTTGTTCAGCCAATAATACCAGGCGACCCGGCAGGCGTTGTTGGCGCCTAAGGAAATTTTCACCCAATGGTAAAGGCCGCCCTCAGAGGGGTAGGTGGAACCCAGCTCCGCTGTGGTCAAAGCGGAAGGCAGGAAAAAAATCACGCCCAAAATCAGGTACCAGGTAATGGAACTCAGGCCCATGGCCGAAGAGGCGGTACCGGAATCGAGGAAAAGCATGAACAAGATGATACCCAAGAATAGATCCCTCGCGCTGAGCGGTTTTGGTTTAACGACTTCAGTACTCATAATCATATCTCCTTATCGATTTGATTTTCCTTGGGCTGCCGAAAAACCGCACGGTATGACCTGCGGTTTTTCGACTGCCTCATCGTTTATTTTATGATGCCGAGGTCTCTTTCTTCTTTTTGCACAATTTCCCGGATGGTTCCCGCGGCGTAATCCGACAGCGGTACCGGCTGATGGGTTTCCAGGATTCTTATTGCTTCTTCGTCGCACTTCGTTTTCAGATCGACGCCACCTTCTAACAGCCAATTATCCATCAAATTGCGGTCAATGAACTTCGACATGGACTGATACCCTCTGGTATGAGCCACAGTCAACGGTTCGGTAAGATGGTTGCCGCCGGGGCCGACGCGACGGATGGAGTCGCAATCCAAGGTGTAGTCATTGACTGGGATGCCCTGGAGAACGTAGCGGATCATGCCGGCAAACTCGGCGTCCATGACCATCTGGCCATAGCCCAAGGTAATACCGGATTCCAACATCCCCAGCCCGTAAATGAGATTGGCACCTGCCAATGCCGCCAACATGGCCGTGAGAGTCTTTTCGTGACCTGCTTGAATATCCGAGAGTTTACTGTCTGCCTAGGTGCCCGCGACGAAACTGGGGATATTGTAATAATGAGCCATTCTCGCCACAGCAGCGCTGATCATCCCCAATTCGGGGCAGCCAACGGTGGCCACGGCACGGCGCAAGTCAAGAATGGTGGTGGAGCTTCCGTAAGTACAGGGGTTGCCGGGATTGACCAGTTGGATCAAAACGATATAGCTGAGAATTTCGGCGTTATGTACCACCATGGTTCCGGCCAGCGTCACGGGGGTGGAACCGCCGGCCATCGCCATGGACAAAGGATTACAGGGCAAACCGACCAAAGCGTATTCAATCAGTTGCTCCGTATTTCCTTCGGGTAACGTTAAGGGGCTCACAGGACAACCGCCGCCGGAGATGATGGGACGGTCTTTGAGCTTATCTTTGCCACCTACAATGGCGGCAGCCATTTCGATGGCCAATTTGGCCTGGTGGGCATTGTCGGCACCCTGGCTTTGGTGCTTGGTGGTGTTGCTCAAGGTAGCTTCGGCGTTATGCAGCATGGCCACGCGTTCATCTTTGTCCCTGGCGTTCAAGGTCTGTTCGATGACGTCGACGTTTTCCAGAGCGTCGCACAATTTCGCCACGTCGCCGATATCCTGCTTGGTGGAAGGACGGCGCTCACCGGTATAGGGATCGACGACCATGATTCCTTCGCCAAAGGTAAGGAAGTTGACCCGGCCGCCTTCCAGAACCACGTCATGTTTGGGATCGCGGCCCGCCATCAGAACCCGGGGCGGAGCTTTGCGAACAGAATCCTCCACAAGCCAGGCCGGAATCCGGACATTCTTGGTTTTGTAGTCAACGCGGCAACCACCGGCTTCAAAAATCTCCAGGGCACGGTCGCTTTCACAGAAAAGACCGACGCTTTCCAGCAGCTCAAGACTATCGAGATGGATTTTAAAACAGTCGTCGTCACTAAGAACATTGAGACTAAAACCGCTATACGATGTCCTTCCTATCTCTAAGTTTCTTTTCATGTTTACTTTTTCCTTTCTTTTTCCTTTTATATATTATATTTATTATTTATTGGTCAATTGTTTTTCTGCTCTGGCCGTAATCAGGTCAAGTTCTTTGACGAGGGCTTCGTCATAGGACGGCGCTTGATGTTCGGCGATGATCGTTTCCATTTTTTCTTTGGCGGCCTGACGATAGTTGGCGTAACCGTCGGCAAAGAGATAGCAGTTTTCTGCTTTATCCGTAAAGATATTTTCTCTGAAATGTTTAAAGGTATGCTCATGATCAAGGTAATTGCCGCGGGGACCCCGTTCGGCAATGACATCCAAGGCCAAGGTTACGTCGTTTACTTCGAAATTGCGGAAATAGGCTTTGGCGTGACGGCAGACTTCCAGGTCCAGCATCACATCGATCAAAGAACTGCTCAAGCAGCTGTTCCTCGTTCCCACCCAGCAGGCCACGTCCACTCTGGTTAAAAGTTTGAGGGCGCAACGGAAAACGTTCCGTTCAAAACCGGCTTTGGTGGAAAAGTCCTTAAACTCCACACTGCAACCCATGGCGCTGGGCAGATCGTAGAAACGTGCCATGTCACAGTCAGTGGCGGCCAAAAGCACATATTCAGGGTTTTCGTAATCGATCCCCGCGTCAAAAAGATTGGGCGCACCGGCGTCGGAGGAATAGAAGATGCGGGCATCTGCCGCGGCGGCGCGGGCAATGAGCTGACAAGCCAAGTTTTCTGCGTTGACCAAAAGCGTATCGGCGGCAAACGTCGCCGGGGAGGTTGTGGACATCTGCGGTAAGGACATCGGCAAAATGGGCACGCCGGCACGGGCCGATTCCACAATGGCTTCGGCGATCCCGTGTTCGATGGCCAGAGGAGTGGTCGGCGCGGAAAGCAGGGACAATACCGGGTTTTTGCGGAAAGCGTCGCTGCCGCCGGCAACAGCCCGGGCCATTTCAATTTGGTAGCGGGCCAATTCCCCCGAAGCGGAGGAACACTGAATGTGCTTGCCCATATTGCGCAGGGCGATTTCCGTCGCTTTGAATTCCTGCAATTCCCCGCCATATTCGCCGGGGAGCATCAACGGCCAAAAACAATTCATTTCAGGCATGGCGTCGGCCAAAAGGCAGAGCCTTCTCAGATCCTCTTCTGTGGCATAGCGGTCTTTCCCTAACTCTTCATCGTAAACGTATGGAACGTATCCCGCCGTGGTCGTAAAGGGATGGGTTATCGAGGGAACGGTCAGGCGGTCTTTTTCGTTGTAAGAGCCCAGGGGAAAGCTATGAACCGATTGCTTCAGCATTTCGGTTACCATTTCCGCGGGAAAACGAACATTTTCACCGATGACTTGCGCGCCTTCCTTTTGCAGCATAGCGCGAACCTCATCGCTGCCGATGATGACACCGACGGTGGCCAACAGTTTTAATGTAGTCTCGTGGATTTTTTTCTGCTCCTCAGGACTCAAGATAGTTAATTTTGAAAACAAGATGTAACGCCTCCTTTGCATTGATGCTATACTTTAATGCAAATTTTGTGCCAAAAAATGGTCGGCCTCCCCTTCTTTCCAAGGGAGACCGACCATAACAGCGTATAAAGATTTTTAAACCATTCTTTTCGCGGAGAAATAGAACGCCGCGATGAGACAATTTGGCGAAATCATGCAACAAACATGATACATCTTATATACAATCGCGAGACATTGCAGTGACACTCATGAACCTTCTTTTCGCGTTAAGCGAAGTTTTCGGTAAAAGGTTGCCCGGGAAATGCCCAAGGCCCGAGCGGCGGCGCTGATATTGCCGCCGGCCTGCTCCAGGGCGGAGTAAAGCCGTTGCTGTTCCAGGGAAAGCGACACTTCTTTGCGTTTGGCCCTCACGTCCTGAATGGAGGCAGCCGCCGTGGCTGGGCTTGCGGGAAGGTCTTTTTTCACGTCCTTTCTTAAAACCGCCTTTAAAATATGGTGAGGCAGATACTGGACGGTAATTTCCTTGCCGCCGGAAAGATACATCATACGGTCGGCCACGTTTTCCAGTTCCCGGACGTTTCCCGGCCAATCATAACGGGAAAGCACATCGATGACCTCAGGCTGGAGCAGCTCCAGAAAATCCTCAGCCTTGCAGCCGGTGGCTTTCGCCCAAAAGGAGCAGAAAAGAGGCAAAATATCTTCTTTTCTGTCCCGCAGCGGCGGCACGTGCAGACCGATGACATTGAGCCGGTAAAAAAGGTCTTCCCGGAAATTATTTTCTTGCGCTTCCGCTCGCAGGTTGCGGTTGGAAGCGCTGATGATGCGGACATCCACGGCGATCTCCCGTTCGCCGCCGACTCGGGTCACGGAGCGCTCCTGAATCACGCGTAAAAGCGCGATTTGCTGGTCAAGAGGCATATCACCGATTTCGTCAAGAAACAAAGTGCCGCCTTTGGCCAATTCAAATTTCCCCGGTTTACCGCCTTTTTTCGCGCCGGTAAAGGATCCTTCCGCATAACCGAATAACTCGCTGGCCACCAATTCTCTGGGGATGGCGCCGCAATTCACCGCCACAAAGGGGCCGTTTCGCCGGGAACTGCCATTATGGATCGATTGGGCGAAGAGCTCTTTCCCCGTGCCGCTTTCTCCCTCGATCATCACGTTGCAGTCGCTGGCCGCGGCTTGTTTGGCCAAAAAAATCGTCTCTTGCAGCGAGGGGCTGATGGTGACGATGTCTTTAAAGCGGAACCGGGCTTGGTTCCCGCTCATCCTGGTTACCATTTGATGCACCTGGGTCATGGGTTTCAAAACAAGAATGCCCTTTGTCATGGTATCGTGTTCCGCCTCAAGGGGCATTCCGGAAACAACAAAGGAGTGATCCTTGCCTTCGGAGACGAAACGCATTTCCGTATCGGTAAAAGCGCGTTTTTTCAAAAACATCCAATTCAGCACATTGCTGCTTTTGCCGTTTAGCAGATTGCCAAAATAGTCGCAGATTTCCCGGGCCGCATCTTTCCAGAGATCGTTGGGGCCGTAATTCAAAAATTCACAGTGGCCATGTTCGTCGATGACCAGGATCCCCTCGGAAATCCCCGCAAGGATGCTCTGCAAATAATCGTTAACCTGCAGCAGTTTCCGGTTGGCCTGCCAAAGTTCGGCGGTGCGCTCCTCCACTGTATTTTTCAGTTCCCTCTCCATATTTTTAAAATGGGTCACATCACGGCTGACGTCCTGATACTCGATGATCGTCCCGTCTTCCTCATAAAAACCGCGGCCCACGCTTTCCATCCAATAGATCCGCTCGCCGATGCGAACGCGGTATTCGTAATGGTAATAAGGATTTTCAGCGTTGACATTTTTCATCAACTCATAAATTTTCTGCCGATCCTCCTCTAGCACCAATTCCATCGTATTGGTATGGATCAGTGATTCCTGGGTAACACCGTAAAAATTCGCCAGGGACTTGTTCACATAGAGCAAATAATAATCGGGGCCGGAACGCTCCACCAGCTCCTGCATATTTTCCATGATCGAATCGTACTGGTCTTTACGCAGCTCAAGGCCGCGAATGACCTGTTCCTGTTCTTTGATGCGCTCTTCGGCCTGTTTCAATTTTTCTTCTAATGCTCTCGACTCAGCCACAAAAACACCTCCGGTAGGGACTACTCTTTTCTGACCTCAATATAGCACGGGATTTCAAAAAAGGCAATGGAAAAGAAAAAACCCCTTAAATTTACAGGGGCTTTGGACAAGACGGCCTCTTGCTCATCACTGTAAAGACGTCTTCGCCCGCAATAACATGACCCAAGGCGCCAAAGCCAGGATAAGGCAGCCGAAAAAAATCCAAAACAAGCCGTCAATGTAGTTGCCCCAGGAAAGCGTCGCCACCACCGTGCCAATGGTACCGATGATCGAGGTCACAAAGGAAGTCAGCGCCGAAGCGGCGCCGGTGGTATCCTTGTGCTGATTCAGCAGGAGCACCATGCCAAGGGGCCGGGAAATCCCTTCGGCATAGGTGTAAGGCACGATGGCCAAAAAGAGCAACAACGGGCTGATCTTGCCAAAAAGTCCCAGTCCCACCGTGGAAAGGGCGAAAAGGACAAAACAAATATGCAGCTGAGCCTTGCCGGAAATTTTCCGATCCAGGAGTAGATAAACAAAGGGCGCGGAAAAAGAAATGACGCAGATGCCGGCGTAAAAGAGACTGTAGTGCAGATAAGTCATGCCGAAATCGGTGATACAAATATAGGAGCAGACGGCGACAAAGCCGAAAAAGGGTACGGCAAACAGAGAAATGATCGTCAACAGCACGGAAAAATACTTGTCTTTGGCAACGTAGAGAAGGCCTTTCAGCGCCGGCAGCAGGCCGCCGCAAACGCGGCGTTTGGGCGGTAGGGTTTCCGGCAGAGCACAGGCAAAAGCAAAACTGACGCTGCCCAAAATACCCAAGGTCGCCATAACCCAGCGCCAGCCGGCGAACATCAGTACAAAAGAACCGAGAAACGGCGAAGCCACAGGGCCTAAAACGATCACCGATTGGATCACCGCCATGGCTTTACGAAAAACGCCCTCCTCCAGATAATCCCTGACCATAGCCATGCCGATGGCGGAAATAAAGCCTGCGCCCAAGGCCGCGCCGCCCCGGCAGGTGATGAGAAACCACACATTCGGCGCCACGGCACAACCGTATCCGAACAGTGTAAAGACACCAACGCCGAGGAGCAGCAGTTTTTTTCGACCAAAACGATCGCTCAAAGGACCGCCGAAGAGAACGCTGATCGCGGAAACGATAAAATAGATGGAAAGAGCCAAATTCAAGGTGGACGCGGAAGTCTGAAAATAGGCTTTGATCTCGGGTTGAGCAGGCAGGAAGATATCACAGGCCATCCAGTCTACGGCAATGATAAAAATAATGATCGACACAAACCGGCTTTGCTTCATTTTTCGTTCCGTTTCCATGCTGCCCCTCATCTTTCCTAATTAAATATTTTAGCATAAAACATCAAAAAGCACCATCCCCGACGGGCATCATCTTCACCGAAACCGCGAAAACCCTTCCGCAAAAAAATGGAAGGGTTCTATTTTATTAGGATGCGAGGGGTTGGGCGACCATTTAGAAGGAATCCTCGGCAATCAAACGTCACTTGCACCTGCCGGAAAACGAAAAATCCCTCCGTGACATTCTTGGCCTCACAGAGAAAGAGCTGGTCGCCGGCGTCTTAAAGGAAACCGGTTGGAATATCTCCCAAGCCGCCAGAATTCTGGATATCCACAGGGAAGCCCTTTACCACCGGATCAAGAAATTCGATATTACAAGGCCGTAAGCAGCCAATGAAAATGTTTACAAGACGATTAAAAATTCCCCTTACATTTCCCCGGCTTCTGTGTTATAATAAATATGTAATGAGAGGTTATCGCAAGGATCCTTAAACTTAGCGCTATCGCTATGTTTTTTTTTAACATTACCAGCTACAACCGAAAAAACCAAGGTGTTACCAAACAGGGCGATCCGGAAACGCGGAAAACATTCCGGGAAAAGGGGCAAAAAAATGTATCAAAAAGATTGCGTTGTCATTTACGGCCTACACGGTGTTTGCCGAATCGCGGATGTCACCATAAAAGATTTTAGTGGGCAAGAAGAAACTTATTATATCCTGAAACCAATTTTTGACGACAGAAGCACTTTTTTTGTTCCCATAAAGAACGAATCCGCGCAAAAACTGCGCCCGCTTCTTTCCATAGAAGAGGTAAAGTCACTGATCGATGGTATCTCTTGCCAGGACGTCATCGGCATTGAAGATGAAAAACACCGCAAGGACACCTACAAAAGGATCATCGAAAGCGGCGACCGCGGCGAAATGATGCGGCTCATCAAAACACTTTATGCGAGAAAAGAAGAACAGCAAAAAGTCGGCAAAAAGCAGCACATCATCGATGAACACTTTATGAAGGAAGCGGAAAGCATCCTCTATGATGAGTTCGCCTACGTCCTGCAAATCAAAAAAGACGACATCGTACCTTATATTAAAAAAGAGATGAATGCGTCGGAATAACGGAAAAGACCGACGACACACCAAACCGCCTTTGGGAGACCATCCCAAAGGCGGTTTTTTGCCCCACGGCGCGAAAGAAACTCAAAGAAAGGACAATGGGATTTCCTCGAAATCCTCTTCCTTTTTCGCCAAAATTGTGCTATGATTTTTAATTAAAGACTGCCTTTTTCGTTGCATTTTACGAATCATTGGGAAGGGCGAAGAAAAGAGCGAGAGAATCATCATGAAAGAACTACTCATGGGGAACGAGGCCATCGCTATGGGAGCCTTGGCCGCCGGAGTCAGCGTTTTTTGCGGCTACCCCGGCACACCGTCGAGCGAAGTGTTGGAAACCGCCGCGAAACGAAAACCGGAAGGCGTATACGTGGAATGGTCCGTCAATGAAAAAACAGCGCTGGAAGTCGCCGCCGGCGCCGCTTATACCGGCAGCCGCGTCCTCGTCACCATGAAACAGGTGGGACTGAATGTGGCCTCGGATCCCTTGATGTGCGTCAACTACATCGGCGTCAAAGGCGGCTTGGTGGTTCTCGTGGCCGACGATCCCGGCCCCATCTCCTCCCAGACGGAACAGGATACGAGGCATTTCGGAAAATACGCGAAAATTCCCGTCTTTGATCCCGTCACCCCGGAAGACGCCTATGAGATGATTCAGGACGCCTTTTATCTTTCGGAAAAAATCGGCGGCCCGGTGATCTTTCGCCCCACCACCCGGATTTGCCATAGCTGCGCCGTGATCAACACGACAGAAGTCAAGGCTCACGAAAACCAAGGAACCTTCGTCAAAGACAGCCGCTGGGTGATTTTCCCCCGCCTTGCCCATGAAGCAAAACGCCGCCTTTTCTTGAGAGAGCAAAAACTCGGCGATACCCTTTCCGCCTATCCCTATAACGAAATCAGCGGCAGCGGCTCCCTCGGCGTGGCCTTAGGGGGCGTCAGCGCCGCCTATGCCAAAGAAGCGCTATCCTCTTTGCATCTCGATTGTAAAACACTGACCGTCGCCACGCCGTATCCCTTTCCCGAAAAACTCGCCCTCACTTTTTTGGAGGGATTGGATCAAGTTATCGTCTTTGAAGAACTCGATCCCGTCATTGAGGAAGCCCTGGTTTTCCTTTGCGGCAAACACCGCCTCAACGTGGAGATTTGCGGCAAACACAGCGGTCACACCATCATTGCCGGAGAAAACAGCGAACAGATCATTGCCGCCCAACTTGCCGATCTGTGCGGCCTTGAAAAACCCCTTTTGCCCGCGGAAAGCGGGAAGGCGCCATCCTTGGCGATAAGGCCCCCGATTCTCTGCGCCGGCTGCCCCCACCGGGCTGCTTTCTACGCCGTAAAACAGGCCATGAAGGACCAAAAAGCCGTGTTCAGCGGCGACATCGGCTGTTATACTTTGGGCAACGCCGCGCCCCTCCATATGACCGACACCTGTCTCTGCATGGGGGCGGGGATCTCCATTCCCCAAGGGTTATCAAGGGGCGGCGATCAAAGCGTCCATTTTGGTTTCGTCGGCGACTCCACCTTTTTCCACAGTGGGATCACCAATGTCATCAATGCCGTCTACAACCAAAGCGATGAAATCATCTGTATCCTCGATAACTCCACCACGGCGATGACGGGGCATCAGCCCCATCCCGGACTGGGCAAAACATTGATGGGAGATCTTGGCGAAAAAATATCCATCGAAAAACTCCTCGCTGCCTGCAATGTAAAGAGCGTGCGGGTGGTGGATCCCTTAAACCTCAAAGACGCCGTGAAAGCGGTGGAAGAAGCGGTGAAGGAAAGCGGCGTTCGCTGTATTGTTTTCCGCGCTCCCTGCGTCGCGTTGTTCAAACCCCAAACGAAAGCCGTAATCAGCGATTGCCGAAAATGTAAAAAGTGCATCAAAGAACTGGGCTGTCCCGCCCTTGCTTTGGCTAACAAGGCTGCCGTGGTCAACGAGGATCTTTGCAACGGTTGTATGCTCTGTGCCGACGTTTGCCCCCATGGCTGCATTGAGGAGGTAACAAGATGAAACTCGATTGTCTGCTGAGCGGCGTCGGCGGCCAGGGAATTGTCCTCGCCTCCCGCATCATCGCCCAAGCCGCCATGGAAAAAGGGCTTTTCGTCCGCACCTCCGAAACCATCGGTATGGCCCAACGCGGCGGCTGTGTCGTCAGTCATGTACGGGTCGGAGACACCGTCTCACCGCTGATTCCCTTAGGTGGCGCCGATTTGCTCATCGGTTTTGAGCCCGGAGAAGCCCTGCGCTGCATCCCTTACCTGAAGGAAGGCGGCGCTGTGGTGGTCAGCGCCAAAGCGATCCAACCCGTCACCGCAGCGCTGGCGGGAACCTCCTTTGAAGCCGCACCTTTCCTCGAAAGTCTGCAAAAACAGGCCCACTGTGTCATCGTGGTGGACGGGGAAAGCATCTGCAAAGCCTGCGGCTCCGACAAAGTATTGAATACGGCGCTTTTGGGCACCGCGGCGGCCAGCGGCCGCCTGGGCCTCAGCCTTGAAGAAATTACCGCCGTCCTTAGAGCAAAGCTGCCCGCACAGATGGTCCCGATCAACGAAAAAGCCCTCCAGCTCGGCGCTGCGGCAGCAAAAGGAGAATAAGCAACCATGAAAATGACGGAGCAGACTTTTCGGATCATCAAGGAGCAGGCTGAACGCCTGGCAACGCTCCCTTACGGTCTGTACCACAAGAAATTCGCCGGTCTTAATCTGAACGCCATGGCGAGCCAGGAAGCATTCGAAAAACTCCCCTTTACCGATAAAAGCGACTTGCGGGACGCCTATCCCTTAAACCTTCGCGCCGTGCCGGAACGGGAAATCGTCCGCATCCACTCCTCCTCGGGAACGACGGGGACGCCGGTGATCATCCCCTATACCAAAAAAGACGTCGATGATTGGGCTATTATGTTTGCCCGCTGCTACGCCTTGGGCGGCGTCACCGAGGAAGACCGCATCCAAATCACCCCGGGATACGGACTGTGGACCGCGGGCATCGGCTTTCAGGCCGGCGCCGAACGGTTGGGCGCCATGGCCATTCCCATGGGACCCGGCAACACCGATAAGCAGATTACTTTTATGCAAGACATCAAAACCACGGTGCTCTGTGCCACCTCTTCCTACGCGCTGCTGCTGGCGGAAGAGATCGCCCGCCGGGGCTGCCGTTCCGCCTTGGCCTTGAAAAAAGGTATCATCGGCAGCGAACGCTGGGGTGAAAAAACCCGCCGCCGGATCAGCTCCGAACTGGGGATTGAACTTTACGATATCTATGGCCTCACCGAGATCTACGGTCCCGGCCTGGGCATCAGCTGCGCCCAAAACTGTGGTATGCACGTCTTTGACGACTACGTCTATATTGAAGTGATCGACCCCATCAGCGGCAAGACCCTACCCGACGGTGAATTCGGCGAACTGGTCATCACCACACTGCAAAAAGAAGGTGCGCCGCTGATCCGCTTCCGCACCCACGATCTGACCCGGATCATCCCCGGTGATTGCCCCTGCGGCTCCCCTTATCCGCGCATCGATACGATCATCGGCAGAAGCGACGATCTTTTTAAAGTCAAGGGTGTCAATATGTACCCCGCTCAGGTAGAAGAGATCTTAAAAAGCGTTCCCGGCATCAGCAGTGAATACCTGATCGAGATCGACCACATCAACGGACGCGATCAGATGCTGATTTCCTTTGAATGTACGGTATCGGAAAACCGTTACGGCGAACTGGAAAAAAGCGTTATGACCCGGTTTAAACGCGCCGTCAATATGACCCCGGAGGCAAAAGCCCTGCCCCTGGGCAGCTTGCCCCGGAGCGAAAAGAAAACGAAACGGGTGCTTGACCGAAGATTCTAACCTGGATCCGCTGTAAAAAGAACCTCGTCTTTGACGGCAACACGCCGCCAAAGGCCCATAGACGTCAAATATTCTCACCCTGCGCAGAGAAAGGCAGACAGCCCATAGGACTGCCTGCCTCAGACTGTAGACAAAATGCGCGTTAGCGGAT